>JAFQRA010000032.1 GCA_017410325.1 Clostridia bacterium
AACTTTTCCTTATGCATTGTTTCTACAACTTTTTGCTTGAATTCTCCTGTATATCTTTTGTTCGGTATTCCTTTGGGCATAAAAAATCACCCCTCCTGTTAAACATTATACCACAATGTCTAACATTTGGGGTGCATTTCACCGCGGGATACAGGTCATAAATTTTTTTATTTACTTTTCTATGAACGTTAAAATCTGCTCGCTGATTTCGGTTGCACGGTTTTCGTTGCACATATGTCCGCCGCCCTCAACAACGTAATTTGTTGCATCGGGGAGAGCATCGGCAATCTGCTGCTTCATAGTGGAGTTGAGAATTAAATCCTTGTCTGCCTGCGCTACGAATACGGGCATTTCAAGCTTTGAAATCTTTTCAAAATCGTTGGGCATTGCTCGTACTGAAGTAATCATATTGCTGTAGCCGGTATTATGTATCTGCAAGGGCTTGGAAAGGGGAGTCAGGTCGTAGTTCATTGTGAAATCCCAATCCATAAACGCAAAGTACGCAACAAGTCTGAGCAGGGGAGTGATTTTCGTCAGCTTTTCAAAAATGAAGTTTGCCATCATACCCATAGGCTTTGAAGCCATCATATCTGCCGCAAAGCCCGTAACCTCCGTAATAGGGCAGGGACAAACGAGAACAAGCGACTTGATTGTCGGCTCAAGGCAGGCAATGTTCATTGCAACGCCGCCGCCCATTGAGTGGCCTGCAACGTGCCATTCGTTTATCGGTGCTATTGTTTTCATAATGTTGATTACAAGGCTTTCTCTTGCAATAACGTCCTCGTCGGCAACCTCAGTTTCTCTTGTGCTGTAGCCGAAGCCCGGCAGGTCAACAAGCACGCAGGTGTAGCCGTTTTCAACCATTTCGTCGGCAATCGGCTCCCAGGTGGAGGTGGAGCAGGCAAAGCCGTGAAGCATCAGCATTTTGCCCTTTTCGTTTTCCGCTTCAAAAACGCGGTAGTGAAGGGTGTACTTGCCTTCGGTGTAGAACTCACTGTTGTCAAACGGCTTTTCCTCAGCCGCAAAGGCGGAAAAAGCAAATGCAGGAACGATAAAAAGAAATGCGCAGATAAGGGAGATTATACGTGTAGCTGTTCTGTTCATAATTTTACCTCACTCGTTTATTGTGGGCTTGAAGCCCTTGCCTATAATTTCATTTGCTTCTGTAATGATTGTAAAGGTGTTGGGGTCAATGGACTTTATCAGTTTTATAACCGATGAAACCTCATTGTTCCGCAACACGCATACGAGCATATTTTTATCCTTGCCCGTGTAGGCGCCCGTTGCAGGTATTATGCTGACACCTCTAGGGGTCTTGCTGACAAGCAGTTTTGAAATTTCCTCCGCGTGGTCGGTAATAACCATAAGCATCTTGCTTTTGCCCATACCGTACAGAATGTAGTCAATAACCTTTGAGCTTACAAAAATAACGATTGCGGCGTAAAGCGCGCTTTCAATACTGCGGAAAACCACAGCCGAAATTGCAATTACAACCATATCGCTGAACATTACAAGCTTGCCGTAGGAAAGGTGTGGGAAGGGCAGCCTTAAAAGCTTGCTCAGTACGTCCGTGCCGCCCGTTGTTGAACCGCGTGAAGCAACAATCGCAACGCCGGCGCCCAGAAGTGCACCGCTGAAAATTGCCGCCAGCAGCTTGTCGCCCGTGTAACGGTAGGGGATATAAGCGGCAACAAGGTCAATAAGTGCTGACAGCATAGCCGTGACCCAGAGGGTTTTTACAACAAACTTTTTGCCTATGAATATCCAGGCTAAAATCAGTACGGGTATGTTAAGCGCAAAATTCACCGCACCGACGGGCAGGTCGGTCAGATAATTTATAACGATTGCCAGACCCGAAAAGCCGCCTTGAGCAATGTTGTTGGGTACGTTGAAAAAGTTGACTGCGCAGGCATACAACGCACAGCCGACAAACCAGAAAATGTTGTCGGTGAGAAGAGCTGTTGCCTTACTTATTTTTTCGTTTTTCAAAAAAGAGGGTTTATTGATTTTCAATTTACTTTTCCTCACTGATAAGTTCAAAAAGCTCCCTCATACGCTCAGCTTCACCTTTGAGGTACAGATATCCGAACAGTGCCTCAAAGCCCGTAGCAGCGTGGTATTTCGCCGGGGATGCACCCTTCGGGATATGTGAAACCTTGGCGTTTCTGCCGCGTTTGAAGGCGGTTACTTCGTCTTCTGTAAGTAACGGCATCAGCTTTTCAATTGCCTGTGCCTGTGCGGTTGCGCTTACAAAGCCGACAGCCAGCCTGTGAAGCTCTTCGGGCGGTCTGTCGCCTTTAAGTGCAAGGTGCCTTCTTACAAGCACCTCGTAAACGGCATCGCCGAGAAAGGCGAGGGATATGGGGTTTAGTGAATTGGGAGAAATATCGGTATTTCTGATAAGTGTTTCCAAGGCTTTCTCCTTATGGTACTTATGGTACGTAATCAAATTCAAAGTCGTAAATAACTACGCTGTCGCCTTCATTAATGCCCATTTCAACAAGGCGGTCGAGTATACCGCTTGTTTCAAGCACTCTCTGGAAATACTGGAGGGATTCGTAGTCGTCAAGGTCGGTTCTCTGCAGTATGCGAAGCAGCCATTCGCCCTCAACGAAGTAAACGTCGTCCTCGCATCTGACGGTGAAGTTTTCGCCCGCTTCGGGTAAGAGGTCGGTTGTCTTGATTTCTTCGCTCTCAAAGCGTACAACGGGCGGAAGAGTGGCAAGCTTTGCGGCAACTGCGTTTATAACCTCCTGCGTGCCCTCAACAATGGGTGCACACATTCTGTAAAGCTTGTAGCCGTGCTCTGCCATATACTTTTCAAGTCTGTCTAGCTGTTCGTCCGTTGCAAGGTCAATTTTATTGGCAACTACTATCTGCTCTCTTGTGGCAAGCTCTTCGTTGAAGCGTGCAAGCTCAAGATTAATCTTTTCAAAGTCCTCAATCGGGTCTCTGCCCTCACTGCCTGCCGCATCAAGAATGTGTACGAGCATACGGCAGCGCTCAACGTGACGAAGGAATTCGTGGCCGAGGCCTATGCCTTCGCTTGCACCCTCAATAAGTCCGGGAATATCGGCAATGACGAATGAATTGCCTTCGCCCATTCTTACAACACCCAGAACGGGCGTGATTGTGGTGAAGTGGTAGTCGGCAACTATGGGCTTTGCTTCGCTTACAACCGAAATGAAGCTGGATTTGCCAACGTTCGGGAAGCCTAAAAGACCTACATCCGCAACCAGCTTGAGCTCAAGAGAAACCTCCCATTCTTCGCCGGGCGTGCCGCTTTTGGCAAAACGGGGTGCCTGCCTTGTCGCGGTTGCAAAGTGGGGGTTGCCCCAGCCGCCTCTGCCGCCCTTTGCGGCAATAAACGGCTTGTCGTCACTCAGGTCAGCCATAATTTTACCCGTGCTGACCTCTCTTATTATCGTGCCGAGCGGTACCTTGATAATAAGGTCTTCACCTTTTTTACCGTTTTTTCTGCCGCTTTGTCCGTTGCCGCCGCTCTGAGCGGTGTATTTTCTTTTGTATCGGAAATCGGCAAGGGTTGAAAGGTTGGTATCAACCTGAAAAACTATATCGCCGCCCTTGCCGCCGTCGCCGCCGTCGGGGCCGCCCGAGGCAACGAATTTTTCACGGTGGAAGGCAACGCAGCCATCGCCGCCCTTACCGGCTTTTATTTTAATTTTTGCAATATCTACAAACATTTTAATTTACCTTTTTCAAAAATTTATGAAAGCTCGTGGATGAATAAGCCGCTCAGAAGCTTGGGCTCAAACCAGGTCGATTTCGGGGGCATAATAAGACCGTTGTCGGCAATTTCCATAAGGTCTTCAAGTGTGGTCGGGTACATTGAAACAGCCAGCTTCATATCGCTGTTTGCCCGTCTTTCAAGCTCTTTGAGACCTCTGATGCCGCCTACAAAATCAATCCTCTCGTCTGTCCTCGGGTCTTCAATGCCGAGTACGGGAGCAATAAAGTTGTTCTGCAGAATTGAAACGTCAAGCTGTGCTATCGGATCGTTGGGGTCAAAGGTGCCTTCCTTTGCGGTGAGCTTATACCATCTGCCATCGATATACAGACCGAAGGTGTGCTTTTCTTCCGGCTTGTACGGCGAAACCTTGGCGGGCTCAAAGCTGAAATACGTGCTGATTGCGGTGAGCAGCTGGTCTCGGCTCATACCCTTGGTGTCACGCATTACACGGTTATAGTCCATAATTTCAAGCTCGTCTGCGGGGAAACAAACGGCAAGGAAGCAGTTGAATTCCTCTTCGCCCGTGTAACCGGGATTGGCCTCTCTTCTCATAAGACCTACTCTTACAGCGGAGGCACAGCGGTGGTGGCCGTCTGCAATATAAAGGCTGTCAATTCCTGCAAAGCCCTCGGCAATAACGGCGTTTACTTTTTCATCGTCAATTGCCCATACGGTCTGTCTGACACCGTCTGAAACGAAGTCATATTCGGGCTCGTGATTCTTCTGCCAGTCTTCAACGGCGGCCTTTATTGTATCACTGCTTTTGTAGGTGAGGAAAATCGGGCCGGTGTTGGCGTTGCAGGTGTTAACGTGGTTTATTCTGTCCTGCTCCTTGTCGGCTCTCGTGTGCTCGTGCTTTTTGATGGTGTTGTCAATATAATCGTCAATTGAAGCACAGCCGACCAAGCCGGTCTGGCTTCTGCCGTTCATTATCTGTCTGTAAATGAAAAAGCAGGGTACATCGTCTTTTTGGCATATACCGTCGGAAACAAGTCTGTCAAGGTTTTCCTTTGCTTTTGCGTAAACCGCCTTGTCGTAAAGGTCTGTTCCTTCGGGCAAATCTATTTCCGCCTTGTCAACGTGAAGGAAGGAATAAGGATTGCCTTCAACCATTTGCTTTGCTTCTTCGCTGTTCATAACGTCGTAAGGCAAAGCGGCAACCTTTTCTGCATATTCTTTTGTCGGGCGAACCGCGTTGAACGGTCTGAAATAAGCCATGGATATATTACTCCTTATAGAAAAACTGCATATATAAATTTACAACTTTTATATATGTAAGTCAATAGGGTATAGTAATTGTAAAAATCTTATTTTTCTTTCAAAAAAGTAGTGACATTTCACAAAAATATGTTATAATTATGTGACAATGCACTAAAATAATTACTCATAGAAATTAAAGGGGCATAACAATTTGTTTGAACAGATAATTAATATCGACAGAATGGAGCACGCCGTAAGCCTTTTCGGCAGCTTTGATGAAAATATCCGCAATATCGAAAAGGAATATTCGGTTGCCGTTGTTTCAAGAGGCTCCGACCTTAAGGTAACGGGCGAGGCAGAGGGCGTTGCAAAAGCCGTGCGAGCCATTAACGGCCTGCTTTCACTTATCAACAAGGGCGAAGCGCTTACCGAGCAGAACGTGCGCTATGTTATGACGCTTGTGGGCGAGGGCAACGAGGGGCAGATTGCCGCTATGGGCAACGACTGTGTCTGCATCACTTCAAGAGGAAAGCCCGTAAAGCCCAAAACGCTCGGTCAGAAAAAGTATATAGAAGCCATTAGGGACAATACCATTGTATTCGGCATAGGCCCTGCCGGTACGGGTAAAACCTACCTTGCCGTTGCAATGGCGGTAAACGCCTTCCGCGCAAAGGAAGTCAACCGTATAATTCTGACAAGACCTGCAGTTGAAGCGGGTGAAAAGCTCGGCTTCCTTCCCGGTGACTTACAGCAGAAGGTTGACCCTTATTTGCGCCCGCTTTACGACGCGCTTTTCGATATGCTCGGTGCGGAAAATTTCCAGAAATATCAGGAACGCGGCAGTATTGAGGTTGCGCCTCTTGCGTATATGCGAGGCAGAACGCTTGATGACAGCTTCGTAATTCTTGATGAGGCGCAGAACACCACACCCGAGCAGATGAAAATGTTTCTTACCCGTCTGGGCTTCAATTCAAAAATGGTCATCACGGGTGACGTTACGCAGATAGATTTGCCGGACGGCAAGCGTTCGGGTCTGGTAGAAGTAATAAAAATACTCAAAAATGTTGAGGATATCGAGAGCATAACCTTCAACGACAAGGATGTTGTGCGCCACAGGCTTGTTCAGGATATCGTCAAGGCTTACGCAAAATACGAGGAAAGAAAGAAGAACTGAAAGGGGTTGCTTTAAATGAAAGATAAGATTAAGGTCATCATTACCGATGAGCAGGCGAAGGTCAAGGTTCCTACCGGCTTAAGGCTTCTTATCAGAAGAAGCTGTACTGCAGTGCTTGTCAGCGAAAACTTTGAGGGCTCAGCCGAAATCAGCGTAACTTTTGTTGATGACGAGCGTATTCACGAGCTTAACAAGCAGTTCAGAAACGTTGATTCTTCAACGGACGTGCTTTCCTTCCCCTTGGGTGAGGACGGTGTTTACGATATTAACCCCGAAACGGGTGCAAAGCTGCTCGGCGATATCGTAATCTCCCTTGAACATGCCGTTGCACAGGCTCACGCTTACGAACACAGCTTGCAGCGTGAGGTAGCCTTCCTCACTGTCCACTCAATGCTTCACCTTCTCGGCTACGACCACGTGAACGGCGGTCTTGAGCGTGTAAGGATGCGTGAAAAGGAGGAAGAAGTCCTCACAAAACTCGGCTTACATAGAACAAGCAGCTACTATCTCGGCGATGATGAGGAATAATCTGTTATGTCATCTTTTCTTAAAAGCTTTGTTTACGCCTTTCGCGGACTCGGCTTCTGCCTTGTCAACGAGCGGAATATGCGGGTGCACTTCTGCTGCCTTGCCTATATGATGTTTTTTCTGCTCAGGTATGATTTTTTTACCGTAACCCGTACTCAGGCGGCAATTCTTGCCGTTGCGGCGGCTCTGGTAATCGTTGCGGAATACATTAACACGGCTGTTGAAAGAGCGGTTGATACCGCTTCCAAGGGCGAAAAAAGCGAAACTGCGCGCATTGCCAAGGATACTGCGGCGGGTGCGGTACTTGCGGCGGCAATTTTCGCCGTTGCAGTGGGAATAATAATACTGTATCAGCCCGAGGCATTTAAAGCTCTTTTTGCTTATTATACCGCAAATCCGCTGAGCTTTGTTTTGTTTGCGGTCAGCTTTATTATTGCAATCTGCTTTATGTTTATTGACCCCAAAAGATATTTGAAAATTTTCAGGAGAAAATGAATTTATGAACAACGAAAAAACCGCGTTTATTGCGATTGTCGGCTGTCCCAATGTCGGAAAGTCTTCAATTCTCAACCGCCTTTTAGGCGAGAAAATCGCAATAGTTTCCGATAAACCTCAAACTACCCGCACCCGTATTATGGGTGTTCTTACCGAGGATGAAACCCAGCTTGTATTTACCGATACACCGGGCTTCCACCGCCCCAAAACCAAGCTGGGCGAAAAAATGATTAAGGCTGTTGACGAGAGCATTTCCGGTGTTGATGCCTGCCTTTTCGTTGTTGAGCCAGAGGGCGATTTACGCTCAACCGAAGAAGAGCTTATCAAAAAGTTTTCACAGCTTAAGGCAAGGGTAATTCTTGCCATCAACAAGGTTGATACCGTGCCCGAAAAAGAACAGCTTATGCAGCGCATTCTTATGTTTTCAAGGCTCTATGATTTCGAGGCGGTTGTTCCCGTTTCCGCAGTCAAGGGCGACAATATGAAGGAGCTGCTTGACGAGCTCAAAAAGCTTGCCGAGCCGGGTTACCATTTCTTCCCTGAGGATACGCTGACCGACCAGCCCGAAAGAGTGCTCGCCGCAGAAATGATAAGAGAAAAGCTGCTTCGCAATCTCGACAAGGAAATTCCGCACGGCACAGCAGTCAGCATCGAAAAAATGCGTGAGCGTGACGATGCCGAAATTATTGATATTGATGCAATTATCTACTGTGAAAAAGAAAGCCACAAGGGCATTATCATTGGTAAGGGCGGAGCAATGCTCAAGCGTGTTTCCACCCGTGCACGTGAGGATATGGAACGCTTTTTTGACTGTAAGGTAAACCTCAAATGCTGGGTCAAGGTAAAAGAGGACTGGCGCAACAGAGAAGGTCTTATCCATAACTTCGGACTTGATTAATTTTCCACAAATAATGTGAAAAGCTCCCCGCAAAATAAAAAAGAAGGGAGCTGTTACAGGTGGATATTATTGATGCGTGGAAGGCTTTTGCCCGAAGCGGTAAAATTAACGATTATCTGAAATACAAGGAGATAGCCAATGAGGCTGAATACGGACGGTTTGATAATAAGGGAAGTACAGACGGGTGAGGCAGACCGTCTCGTCACCGTGCTGACCCGTGATATGGGTGTTATCAAGGCGTTTGTAAGGGGAGCGAGAAGCATTAAAAGCCGTTCGCTCTCCGCAACACAGCTTCTGGGCTACTCCCGTTTTTCAATTTATATGAGCAGAGATACATATACAATCGATGAGGCTGAACCGATTGAGGTGTTTTTCGGCATCAGGAGCGATTTTGCCCGTACCTCGCTTGCGATGTATTTCTGTGAGCTTATCTGCGAGCTTGCGCCTGAGGGTGCGGACTGCGCCGAAATACTTTCCCTGGCGCTCAATACGCTGTATTTGCTTGCAAATAACCGTTTGCCCGTTCATCAGCTCAAGGCTGTTTTTGAAATGCGTCTGCTCAGCCTTACGGGCTATATGCCTGCCCTTGTCGGTTGCGAGGTCTGCGGAAAATATGCGGATGAAACAATGTTTTTCGATACGGAAAGCGCACAGCTTTTCTGCTCCGAATGTAAACATCCCGTGCACGCAATTGAGCTTACCGTCGGTGTCGTTACGGCCTTGAGGCATATCTGCCTTGCCGACCCGCAGAAGATTTTTTCGTTCACCCTTTCGAATTCGGGCCTGAAAGCCCTTGCGGATATTTCAGAGCGGTATCTGCTTGCAACGACACAGCGAAGGTACAAATCACTCGAACTATATAAATCATTTACATAAAGGAATATTAAGCTATGACGAGTAAGGAAAGAAAAAAGTATATAATCAACCGCTGCTATTCCGCGCAGTATGCAAAGCTGCCCGAAGCGTTTAAGCAGATTAATATTCTGCGCTATCCGGGCCTTTGGATAAGCATACTTGCAAACAGCGAGCTTTATAATATTCAGAATCTCACCCCCGAATGTACCGACGTGCTTCTCAACACAAAGGGCGGTTATAACGCCAATTACGAAAACCTTGAATATACGCTTCAGGTTTTCTATGAGCTCAACTACTATATGGAAAAGCTCCGTTTTATCGGCGATGATGTTTTTGCTTATCCCGATTTTATAAAGGCTGTAAAGTTAATGCTCCGTCTGCCCAAAATCAAGCGGATTGACATTGTCTGCTCGGGTGCAACAATTCCCGAGGATGAGCAGATTGACGTGCTTCGCAACCCCGGTATGACCGCTGTTATCGACTCGAAAAGCCCCGTTGCGGCAGAGCTTGAGCAGCTTTTCACCGAGCGCGAGGTCAATTTTGAGATGCGTGAAATCGGTGAGGAATGTACCTACTGCAAAAATACCCACACTGTTTTTGTCGAGGGTAAAATTTTCCGTTGTCCGCTTTCAGCTAAGGCTTATGCAGACGGCACCGAAGTGCCCGAAAATACTTACGTTGATATCGTAGCACGCAAGCTTGAAATCCGTGACCTGCGCCTTGCAATTTTCGATATAACCAACGACCCGCCTCCCGAAAATTGCGAAGAATGTAAATTGAAGTCCGTTTAAAGATTATGTAAAGAAGGTAAAAGTAAAGTTAAATTTCCAAATCAGAACATAAAATCTATATCTGTTATGGTAATATAGTAACCAATGCCTCGCATTACGACAATTATGCCGATAATACGGGGCTGTTTTTTTGATTAAAGGAGTATGAAAATGAGTAATTCAAACGAAAAGAAAACAATTAAGCTGTTTCACAAACCGCCCAAAGGCAAGCTTAAGGCACTTATGCTGGTGTTTATGTGGGTAGCTTTATGGAACATTATTTACCAGGTGCTTCACGGCGTTATGCCTCACGAGGGACTCCGTGTAATAAACTGGCCGTTCTTTATCAGTGTGGCTGTTTTCTTCCTGCAGGAGGAGCTTTCTTATAAAGAACGTTTTTGGTACACACTTTGCGGCGGCGGTGTAGGCCTTATTTTTGCTGCCGCGGTCAGCCTGAGCGCAAAGGCTCTTATGGGATTAGGCCACAGCCATCTTGCAGCGGTATGTCTGCCTCTTGTAATTATTATAGGTGTCCTGATTCTTACAAGACCTTATATTCCTATGTTCTTTAACGATGTTGGCTTTGTTTATCTTATTTGTTCGTTTATCCAAAGCGACAGAATAATTACGGATTTTCCCAGCCACATGCTTTCACTTGTGCTCGGCTCAATTATTCTCAACCTTGGCGCAAGCGGAATTATTTTGCTCTATCGCAAATCAGCAATGAAAAAGAATAAGGAATCATAATAAAAATTTAAAAGCTTCCCGAGCAGGGAAGCTTTTCTTTTATAAATTAACCGTGTTTATCGGCTTGCCGTCAAGGAAAGCAAAGATGTTTTCTTTGAGCACGCCGAGCAGTCTTTCTCTCGTTTCAAAGCCTGCCCAGGCTATGTGCGGTGTAATAATACAGTTTTCACAGCCGAGCAGGGGATTGTCCGCCTTGGGCGGCTCGGTTGAAAGCACGTCAACACCCGCTCCAGCGATAACGCCGTTTTTAAGTGCTTCGGCAACGGCTTTTTCGTCAAGCACGGGACCTCTTGAAGTGTTGATAAGATACGCTGTTTTCTTCATTTTGCCAAGGAAATCAGAGCTTACCATACCGGTTGTTTTATCCGTCAGTGGGCAGTGCAGGCTTACAACGTCGGCTTTTTCGAGAAGTTCATCAAGTGAAGTGAAAACAACGTTTTCGGCGTCTTTATACTTGTCGGGGTTTGCCGTGTGAGCAATTACCTTCATACCGAAGGCGTGTGCAATGCTTGCAACCGCCTGGCCGATTTTGCCAAATCCGATTATGCCCATCGTTTTGCCGAAAAGCTCCTGCAGGGGTGCTTTCCAGAAGCAGAAATCCGCGCAGTCGGTCCATTCGCCGTTTTTGACTGCGGCGTTGTGAAGCGCAACCTTGTTTGTCAATTCCAGAAGAACGGCAAAGGTGAGCTGTGCAACTGCGGCGGTGCTGTAGGTGGGAATATTTGAAACGGGAATCCCGCGTGCTGCCGCATACTTGCAGTCAACAACGTTGTAGCCGGTGCTTAAAAGTGCAATAAATTTGCAATCGGGAAGCTGAGAAAGGGTTTCTTCAGTCAGCGGTGTTTTGTTTGTGATTATAATGTCGTAACCCATGCAGCGCTCGGCGATTTTTTCTGCGGGAGTCCTGTCGTAAACCGTCAGCTCGCATTTTTCTTCGAGCCAATTCCAGCTCAAATCACCGGGGTTGGTTGTAAATCCGTCTAAAATTACAGCTTTCATATAAAAAATCCTCCGTATCGGTTGACCTGTCAATAAAAATTATATATAATTATATGGAATATGTCAACATTTTTGAAAGGGCGGTGAGGCTCTGCTTGGAAAAGGTGTCTAAGCGCAATTCTTATATGAATTTTGCAGGCTTCGGCTTGCTCGTTCTGGCGGCGGCATTCATTGCTCTTTGCGTTATTTCCACAAGCGAGGAAATTCAGCGCTGGTACGCCGGGTACGAGGAAATGCTTTATAAGCTCGATATGGCAATTCTCTCAATCGGTACGGAAAGCTACATAATCTTTATCATTATTGCTCTTTATGCAATAAAGTGCTTTGTGCCCGTTGTTTCCGTGTCGGCAATCTGTGTGCTTACGGGTATGGTTTTTCCAACCGTTCCCGCTCTTATCGTAAATGCCGTCGGCGTATTTTTTATGATGACGGTAAAATACAAAATCGGCCGCAACTATACGGGGGGCAGAGCTATGGGCATACTCGCAAAAAACGAGGTTTTCCGAAAGCTGTTCCGTTATCGCGGCAAGGGTAAGGCGTGGCTTCTGTTCGTTTTCCGCCTGATACCTACCTTCCCCATAAATACTATCAGCCAGATTTACGGCTCGATGAAGTTTGATTATAAGAAATTTGCAATTATTTCAATGCTTGGATACGCGCCGAAGCTCTTGTCTTACACCTTTATCGGTGTCTATGCTTTTGACCCGTTGTCGGTAAAGTTCTTTATACCCATAATCGTTCTGCTCGTTATTTCGGGTGTAACGGTTCTCGGCGTAAACAAGCTTATAAATTATCTTGAGAAAAACTGAAAGGATGATATATTATGTTCAGCTTTGATACAGTAAAAAAAGGTCTTACGGGTGTTGAGTTCGATTCAGCCCTTACCAATCTTTACGGTGCCGCCGCAGCTGCTCAGAAGGAGCGTTATCTGCGCGTGCTCAACGCTTACGGCGAGCTTTACGGCACGGCAGGCGAGGTAGGCATTTTCTCCGCACCCGGCAGAAGCGAGGTCTGCGGCAACCATACCGACCACAACCACGGCAAGGTACTCGCCGCTGCAATAAACCTCGATGCAATTGCAGTTGCTGCAAAGAATAATAAGGACGTTATCCGCCTCAAGTCCGAGGGCTACGATATGGATATGGTTGATATTACCGACCTCAACCCCAACAAGGCGGAGTATTCAAAGTCCAAGGCACTTATCCGCGGTGTGTGTGCAGGCTTTGTACAGCGCGGCTACGAAATCGGCGGCTTCGATGCCGCAACGGCAAACGACGTTCTTTCAGGCTCGGGCCTTTCCTCCTCAGCCGCTTTTGAGGTGCTTGTCGGTACCATACTCAACCACCTTTATAACGACGGCAAGGTAACTCCCGTTGAAATCGCACAGATTGCTCAGTACGCCGAAAACGAATTCTTCGGCAAGCCCTGCGGTCTGCTTGACCAGATGACCTGTTCTGTCGGCGGCTTCGTGTTTATGGATTTCAGAGACCCTGCTAAGCCCTATATCAAGCCCGTCAAGTTTGATTTTGAATCCTGCGCCCACGCTCTGTGCATAGTTAACACGGGCGGAAGCCATTCTAATCTTACCGATGAATATGCGGCGGTAAAAAATGAAATGATAAGTGTGGCACAACGTCTGGGTCACGATGTTCTGCGTGAGGTTGACGAGGCTCAGTTCTATAATTCAATTGACCTTGTAAGAGACGTTGTGGGCGACAGAGCAATTCTTCGCGCAAAGCACTTCTTCAGCGAGAACAGACGTGTTGACGAGCAGGTTAAGGCTCTTGAAGCAAAGCAGTTCGGCGAGTTCAAGAAGCTCGTTGTCAAGAGCGGTCAGTCATCATATATGTACAACCAGAACGTCTATTCCGTAAAGAATCCCGTTTCACAGCCCGTCTCCCTCGGCCTGTGCCTTTGTGAGGAGCTGCTTGACGGTAAGGGCGCATGGCGTGTTCACGGCGGCGGCTTTGCGGGTACGATTCAGGCATTCGTTCCGGTCGATATGCTCGCAGAGTTCAAGCGCAGAATGGAGCTTGTCTTCGGTGAAAAGAGCTGCTACGTTCTTTCAATCAGACCGGTCGGCGGCGTAAACGTTATTTAAAATCTCATAATTCAGGGCGGTGCTTTCCGCCCTTTTTATCGTTTTTATCAGGAGAAAAACTATGGAACTTTTTGATATGCTTAAAGCTTTGTGCGAGGCAAACGGTACCTCGGGCGATGAAACGGCGGCCGCAAAGGTTGCCGCAGAGTACCTGGGCAGATTTATGCCGGTGAGTGTTGATGCACTTGGAAACGTAACGGGCGACACGGGGGGTTGCGGCAGTAAAATTCTGCTCGATGCACACCTTGACCGTATCGGCTTTGCCGTTACCGCCATTGATGAAAAAGGCTTTCTCAAGCTTGCAAGGGTGGGCGGTATCGACCCTATTGTCCTTGCGGCGGCAGAGGTTACGGTTCACGGTAAGCAGGATGTTTACGGCGTTATTACCTCAACACCTCCTCATCTTTCAAAGGGGTCAGACGGTAAAGCCCCCGAAATTGCCGATATTGCGGTTGATATCGGTATGAGTAAGGATGAAGCGGAAAAAATAATCAGCATCGGCGACAGAATAACAATGAACGGCGATATTGAAAAAATGCTCGGTGAGCGTGTCTGCGGTGCCGCACTTGACGACAGAAGCGGTGTTGCCGCAATTCTGCGCTGCCTTGAAATTTTAGGCGAAAAGGTCAATTCTCTGCCGATAGCCGTAATGTTTTCCTCCTGCGAGGAAACGGGAAGTGCGGCGGCAAAATCGGGCAGCTTCAACGCCTGCCCCGATGAAGCTATAGCAGTTGATGTCAGCTTTGCAAAAGCACCGGGTATAAAGGACACAGTGCGTGCCGAGCTTGGCAAGGGCACAATGATTGGCTATGCACCTTCGCTGAATTTCGAGCTTTCACGCAAGCTTGAAGCTCTTGCAAAGGAAAAGGGCATTGCTTACCAGGTTGAGGTTATGGGCTCCTCCACGGGTACAAATGCTGACGATATGGTAACCGCAGGCAAGGGTACAAAAATGGCTCTGCTTTCAATTCCTCAGCGCAATATGCACACCCAGGCAGAGGTTGTTGACCTGAGGGATATCGAGGCAACGGCTCAGCTTATGGCGGCTTATATTCTTGAAAGGGAGGGCAGATAAAATGCTTGAAACGATTAAAAAGCTTTCCTCTCTCAGCGGTATATCGGGCAGAGAGGATAAGGTGCGTGAATATATCATCTCCCGTCTTCCCGAAACGGCTGAATACTCGGTTGACAATATGGGAAACCTCATTGTTTTTGTCAAGGGTAAAAACAAAGCAAAAAACAAGGTTATGCTTGCCGCACATATGGATGAAGTAGGTATGATAGTAACCTACATCAATTCCGACGGATTTATAAAGTTTGCCAACGTCGGCGGTATTGAAACCGCAGTACAGCTCGGCAGAAAAGTAAAGGTCGGCGAAAAAGAGCTTACGGGTGTTATCGGTGTAACACCGATTCATCTTCGCAGGGGAGACGATGAGCAGAAGTACCCCAAGAAGGCGGACGAGCTGTATATTGATGTCGGCGCAGAAAGTGACAAGGAGCTGGAAGGCCTTGTTTCTCCCGGCGATAAAATATTTTTTGACAGCCAAACGGTTGAATTCGGCTCAATGTTCAAGGGCAAGGCTCTTGACGACAGGGCAGGCTGTGCCGTTTTGCTCGATATGATAATCAACGGCGTTGAATACGACACTTACTTTGCTTTTACCGTGCAGGAGGAGGTCGGCTGCAGAGGTGCAGGCTGTGCCGCTTTTGCGGTTGAGCCCGACTATGCCGTGGTTGTTGAAACCACAACAGCCGCAGATATTTCCGGTGTCAGCGGTGAAAAGCAGGTCTGTAAGCTCGGCTCGGGTGCGGTTGTCCCCTTTATGGATGCAGGTACGGTCTATTCGCCCGAGCTCTATAAAAAAGCCAACGGGCTTGCAGAAGAAAAAGGCTTTAAAATTCAGACAAAAACCGTTGTGGCAGGCGGTAACGATGCAAGAAGCATAAAGACAAACCGCGGCGGCGTAAAAACGCTTACGGTGTCCTTTGCAACACGCTATCTCCACTCGCCCTCGTGTGTTATCCATAAGGACGACATAGCTGAAATGAAAAAGGCCGTAACAGCAATTGCGGAGGAATTTGCCAATGCTTAAAATGATAGAAAATGCCGAGGAGGCCGAGCTTCTTAAGGAGTTTTCAACGGACAGCTTCGGATTGACTGTTGCCTCTCTTCTTACGGCGTATCCGACAGAGCTTGATATATGCCGAAGCTGGATGCAGATTGTCGGCGATGAAATGACGGCAGGTATTTGCTCTCACGGCGGCGAAATCGTCCTCTGGTCAACTCTTCGTGCAGACTATGAGGAGCTTGCCGAATTTATTAAAGCAATAGGCTATACCACCATTCTCTGCCGTGCACGAGATGTTGTAAGCCTTGAGCTTTTTGCCTGTGCCTGCGGTCAGGTATGGCGCAGAGAGCCGGTTGAAGCAAACGGATGCGGGTATGAAAGGCCCGAAAAGCTTGCGGATTACAAAGAGCTTTTTGAACTGCTGGAAATCAAGGGCGGCTTTGACGTGTGGTTTGCCGATATCAGCCACAGAATAAATAAGGGCACTGCCGATATGCGCTTTATAAGAAAAGACGGTAAAATTATTTCCACTGCTTCTCTCCTTCATATCGACGGTGACAGAGCTCTGCTCGGTGCGGTTGCAACCCATAAAGACTACAGAAAACAGGGTCTTGCAAAAAGCCTTATAAATTCATTCGGCGAAAAAACAGTGTATCTTCGCTGCCTGCCTTACCTCAACGGTTTTTATCAAAACTTGGGCTTTAAGAGCGTTGACGTCTGGGCAGAAGTAAAAAATTAAGCAGGTATATAAATGAACAGTTTTTTTAAAGTTGATGAAACAATAGCCCGTGCATCGCAAAAGGCAATGGAGGCAGCTTCGGCTTCCTTTGCCCAAATTGATGCGGTAAGGGCATATAACCAGGAAAAGGTGCTTGCCGCCTTTGTAAAGAACAGCGTAAATGAAAGCCATTTCACCGAATCGACGGGTTACGGCTACGGTGACAGGGGCAGGGACGTGCTTGATCAGGTGCTTTCCGACAGCCTCGGCGCCGAGGATTCTCTTATCCGCCACAGTATGACCTGCGGCACGCATACCCTCGGTATAGCGCTTTTCGGTATGCTTCGTCCGGGCGACACAATGCTCTGCGTTACGGGCACACCCTACGATACGATTCATTCCGTAATCGGTCTTACAGGTAGCGGAATGGGTTCGCTCAAGGATTTCGGCGTTACATACAAGCAGGTTGATTTGCTGCTCGACGGTAAGGTTGACTATGAGGGCATAGAAAAAGCCCTTGAAGAAAAAATTGCAATGGTCTATATCCAGCGTTCAAGAGGCTATTCGTTAAGGCCGAGCCTCGGTGTTGACGATATTGAAAAAATAGCTCAAGTCGTTAAAAACAAGAGCGATGCGGTTATTATGGTGGATAACTGCTACGGTGAGTTTGTTGAGCGCACGGAGCCGGTTTCTCACGGTGCGGATATCATTGCAGGCTCGCTTATCAAAAATCCCGGCGGCGGTATTGCAAAATGCGGCGGTTACATTTCGGGCAGGGCAGACCTTGTCGAAAAATGTGCCTACCGTATGACAGTGCCCGGACTCGGCAGGGAGGTAGGTCCTTCACTCGGCCAGATAAGAAGTATGTTTATGGGCCTTTTCAATGCGCCTCATATTGTCGGTGAAGCCCTCAAAACCGCTGTGTTTGCCGCAAGCCTGTTTGAACAGCTCGGCTATGATACCACACCTAAATCAAACGAAAAGCGTGCCGATATAATTCAGGCGCTTAAGCTCCGCAACCCCGAAACGCTTATTGCCTTTTGTCAGGGTATGCAGAAGGGTGCACCGATTGATTCCAACGTCAGCCCCGAACCGTGGGATATGCCGGGCTACGACAGTCAGGTTATTATGTCCGCCGGTGCGTTTACGGGCGGCTCGTCAATTGAACTTTCGTCGGATGCTCCGCTTCGCGAGCCGTTTGCCGTGTGGATGCAGGGCTCGCTCAATTTCGACAGCGGCAAAATCGGCGTAATGCTTGCCGCACAGGAAATTTACAGGAGAGGATTACTCGGATGAGTGAATACAAATACAACGGTATAACACCCGAAACGCTTATGCTTCTCAGCGAAAACCGTTTCCGCAACAGCAGGGAGTTTTACGAGGAGCACAAAAAGCAAATTAAAGAGGGTATCACAATCCCGATGCAGCAGGTTATCTGCGCACTTGCCGACACGATAGGGGAGATTGACGGCGAAATTCCGATTGTGCCGACCAAAATGGTGTCCCGTGTAAGGCGTGATACACGCTTTACCAAGGATAAGAGACTTTACAGGGAAAACCTTTGGGCTATGTTTATGCGTGATAAGCGGGCATTGCCGTATTTCCCCTGTATGTGGTTTGAGGTGGCACAGAACGGCTATTCCGGCGGGGTAGGTACTTATGACGCACCGCCGAGGTTTATGGAGCTTTACCGCGAGGAAATAGTTTCAAGACCCGACGATTTTTATGATGCGGTAATACTTGCCGAAAGGGCAGGTGCGGTATTCAGCGGCGATTTTTACAAGAAGTCAAAAACAGGCTGTCCTATGGCCGTGCTTGAGCCGTATTATAACGTCAAGAGTCTTTATTTTTCATTTTATTTTCCGAACCTCAATGAACTCGGCGACAGCGCATTTATTGAAAAAATCCGTCCGATTTACGCTTCTTTCGGGCCGTTATATTCGTTTTTGCTCGATGTTGCAATGAAATATTCGGCTGAACAAGTAAAATAAAAAGTTGACAAATATTTCAAAAATGGTAAAATAATTATTAAAATTTAACAAATTTTTGGAGGCGATCCGATGAAAATTAAAAACTTCGGCAAAAAAGCTCTCTGTGCGGGTATCAGCGCGGCAATGCTTGCCGCTATGGCTCCGCTGTCATTTGCTTCTGGCGATGTTGACTACACGATAACCAACCCCTACGCAGGTGTCGATTTTGCAACCTACAGCCCCTACAAGGCAGACCTTCACAGCCACACCGTTTTCAGCGATGGCGGTAACACTTTGCCCGAAATGGTTGAAAGGCACTACGAGCTTGGCTTTGACATTCTTGCAATCACTGACCACGGTACGGACTTTTACGGCTACACGGTGCAGAATCAGCACCACGTTCCCGCAATGAAAATCCTCGGCCTTATCGATAACGGCGCAGTTATTGACGACGTTCTTTCCGAAAGCGGTACAGCCGCCAACGGTAATTCCTATCTCGTTTTCAAGGGTGAGTCGGGCGATGAGTATTATGTTCAGACTCTTGCAGACGGTGCCAAGGGTCAGGATATGATGAGCGTGCCCTACGGCATTGAAAACAACCCCACATCCTTCAATAATGCTCACGTCAACTCCTGGTTCGTTGAATACGGTCACGGCAGAGTAGGC
This sequence comes from Clostridia bacterium, assembly GCA_017410325.1. Lineage (GTDB taxonomy): Bacteria > Bacillota > Clostridia > Oscillospirales > Acutalibacteraceae > UBA8612. The sequence continues at coordinate 18,945 of JAFQRA010000032.1, forward strand.
GGTACGAGCGATTACGCAACGCCCATCAAGTCTGTTCAGGAGCTTGGCGGTCTTTCCGTTATCAACCACCCCGGCGAGTACACAAATGCTCGTGACGAAATCTACACCGCAGATGCTTATAATAAGGAAAATTCAAGCTACCGCTACAAGATTAATAAGTACGAAACTCTCCTTCTTGAAAACGATACATGTATCGGTATCGATATAAACAGCAAGGGCGACGGCAGAACACGCTTTGACAGAAAGCTGTGGGATATTATGCTCGGCGACCTTATTCCCCAGGGCAGAAGCGTTTTTGCAATTGCCACAACGGACGCCCACAACCTCGGCATTGTTGATTCGGGCTATACAATCCACTATATGCCCTCTGTCACATCCGCAAACCTTCAGAAGAATATGGCTGCAGGTGAGTTCTTTGCTGCAAGCAAATACGTCGGTAACTACGATGAACAGGTAACTCTGCGCGATGAGCTTAAGGCTATCAATGCTCCCGAAGCACAGGATATGATTGCTCAGCTTGATCAGATTATCGCTCAGAGCGATATCGACCACGCAAACGGCGATGACGGCCAAAAGTACGAGGCTCCCGCAGATGCCGCTTCTCCGCTTTTCACAAACGTTGCCGTTGACGATGCTGAGGATACAATTTCCCTTACGGCAGAAAACGCACTCGTAGTTCATTGGATTGCAGACGGCAAGGTTATCCACGTCGGCAGCACAATTGACCTTGACGATTATTCGGATGAAATCGGCAGCTACGTCAGAGCAGAGGCCTATGGCTACGGCGGTGTTTTGTACACCCAGGCTTTCGTTCTCGATTATGACGGTGCACCCGAAGCTGACCCCATCGGCACATTCTTCGATTGGGGTAATATCGCAACGATTATCTGCGATGTTCCCGTACGATTCCTCCTCGGTATTCTTCCGCTTAACCTTATTGCAGAAATCTTCGGTTAATTAAATAACCTGACATTAAACAAGGCTTACGGTGCTTTCCGTAAGCCTTGTGCTTTTGTGATAAACGTTCTTAATAATCTATATTGAGTATTCTTCCGATTTCATCATAATTATTTCTGAACAAAAATCCCTTTATTCCTATGCTTTCCGCACCCTTAACATTATCTTCTCTGTCATCTATGAACAGACATTCTTCTGCTTTCAAATTATATTTTCCGAGCAGATAACGGTAAATTCTTTCATCCGGCTTGATGATGTGTATATCTGCCGAAACTACGCAGCCGTCAAAAAAATCAAGGTCGAAGTGTTTGGTGAAGTAGGTGTAAAAATCTTCGCTTGCGTTTGAAAGAATAAACACCTTGTATCCGCTGTTTTTAACTTTCTGCAAAAATTCCTTTGCACCTTCAAGGGGTATCATAAAGCTGTGCCAGATTTCAATGCACTTTTTCAGGTCCGCGTGATATTCCTGCGGTATTCTTGCCGCAACACCGTTGTAAAGCCCGTCAACCGAAATATTTCCCAGGTCGCGCTGTATCCATTCTTCGCCGCCGTAAAGCTCTTTGATTAGTATTTCCTTTGCTTTTTCGCTTTGGCAGGCGGCATCCAGCTGAGTGCACGGGTCAAAATCAAGCAGTACATTGCCCATATCAAAAATTACGTTTTTAATCATAAATTATCACCGCAGATAATGATAAACTATTTTATGTTGAAAATAAAGTAAAATATTATTAATTTATGAATTTTTGCTATATTTCCAAATTAGAAAATAAATAGCTTTCTTGTCGGTTATAATGCAGTCGAAATCCAAAATGCGACAATTTTTTAAAAGCGAGGATTTTTTTATGACGTTTATGAATGTGTTTACTTTGTTCGGCGGTCTTGCGTTCTTCCTTTACGGAATGAATGCAATGGGTGATGCGCTTGAAAAGAGTGCGGGCAACCAGCTCAAATCAATTCTCGGCAAGCTCACCTCAAACAAGTTCAAGGGCTTTTTGCTCGGACTTGCCGTAACGGCGGTTATTCAGTCCTCATCGGCAACAACGGTTATGGTTGTCGGCTTTGTAAACTCGGGTATTATGCAGCTGACTCAGGCTGTCGGCGTTATTATGGGTGCCAACCTCGGCACCTCCGTCACATCCTGGATTCTCAGCCTTACGGGTATTGAAAGCGACAATTTCTGGGTTTCGCTTTTTAAGCCGGCTACCTTTACGCCCGTGCTTGCCTTTATCGGCATTATACTTTATATGTTCACAAAAAGGGCGAAGAACAAGGATATAGGCCAGATTTTTCTCGGCTTTGCAATCCTTATGTTCGGTATGGAGGTTATGTCCGATGCCGTTAAGCCTCTCACCGAGCTTGAAGGCTTCAAAAACGCTTTGCTTCTTTTTTCCAATCCCGTTCTCGGTATGCTTATGGGTACGGTGGTAACGGCGGTTATCCAGTCGTCCTCCGCTTCCGTCGGTATTTTGCAGGCTCTTACCCTTACGGGCAGTATCAGCTATATGACCTCAATTCCGATTATTATGGGCCAGAATATCGGTACCTGTGTCAGCGCAATTATCTCCTGCGCAGGTGCTAACAAAAACGCAAAGCGTGCGGCATTTATTCACCTTTATTTCAACGTAATAGCAACCGCAATTCTGCTTGTTGGATTTTACGCCGTTACCTCGTTTGTCGATATTCCTATTCTTAACGAGGCGGCAAATCCGTTCGGCATAGCCGTAGCTCATACGGGCTTTAAAATCGTTGCGTTGCTAATTCTTTTCCCGGCATCCAATCTTCTCGTCAAGCTTGCAAATCTTACCGTTAAGGATAAGGGTGACGAAGAAAAGACAAATCTTCTTGACGAGCGTCTTTTCAGCACTCCTGCCGTTGCCATTGCACAGAGCCGTAACGTTACAGCCGCAATGGCGCAAATCAGCCGTTCAGCTGTTGACGATGCGGTAAAGGCTCTTAGCTCCTACGATGAAAAGCTTTCCGAAAGAGTACGCAAGTCCGAAAAGAAGGTTGATAAATACGAGGATACGCTCGGCGAATATCTCGTAAAGCTCAGCACGCATAGCCTTACCGATACAGACAGCCGTGAGCTGTCAATGCAGCTTCATCTGATCGGTGATTTTGAACGCATCAGCGACCACGCGCTTAATATTATCGAATCCGCAGAGGAGCTTAAGGACAAAAAAATGTCCTTCTCCGGCCCTGCGAAGAAGGAGCTTGACAATATCGTAAAGGCAACGAGCGAAATCGTAATGCTTGCAACCTCAGCCTTTGTCGAAAACAATCTTGAAAAGGCAGCTCTTGTTGAGCCTCTTGAGCAGGTTATAGACGAGCTCAAGAAAAAAATGAAAAACGGCCATATCGAGCGCCTTCGCCGCAACGAGTGCACGATTGAGCAGGGCTTTGTTTTCAATGACCTTGTTACCAACCTTGAACGCGTTTCGGACCATTGTTCAAATATAGCCGGTTGTGTCATCGAAACTGCAAACGACCGCTTCGATATGCATAAATACCTTCGTAACGTCAAGAAGGACAACGAGGAATTCAATCGGAATTATGCAATGTTTGCACAGAAATATTCAGTCGGTTAAATAATCTCACCGTAACAGCTGTCGTTGTCGGCAGCTGTTATTTTTACTGTGTAAAACCTTGAACATTCGGCACCGCTCTTTATTACTACGGGCGTGTAGTTTGCCGTGTAGCCCGTGCAGCTGCCGTTGTCTGCCTTTGTTTCTGCAAGCACCTCAACGGTTTTGCCGATTTGTGATTTGAGGTAGATTTTGCGGATTTCGTTTGCCGTGTCGGCCATTTTCTTTGCTCTTTCCTGCTTTGTCCTGCGGTCAAGCTGGCCGGGAAATTTTGCGGCCCTCGTACCCTCACGCTGTGAGTAGGGGAATACGTGTACCTTTTCAAAGCCGATAGTCTTTACAAATTCAAGCGACTGAGCAAATTCCTCGTCTGTTTCTCCTGCAAAGCCCACCATAACGTCTGTTGTGATTGTGCAATCCTCAAAACCGCTTCTCAATGCCTTGCATATTTGCTCGTATTCGGGTGCATCGTAGTGTCTGTTCATTCTTTCAAGTGTTGCCGAACAGCCGCTCTGTAGGGAAATATGAAACTGCGGACAGAGTTTTTTCTGTGCCCTGAGTCCCGCAATCATTTCTTCCGTCATATGGTCGGGCTCAAGTGAGCCGAGGCGTACTCTTTTAACTTTATCAACCTCACAAACCGCTTTAACGGCGTCGCACAGCGTAAGCTCACAGTCCGTGCCGTAGGAGGAAAGGTTGATGCCTACAAGAACTATTTCTTCGAAGCCGTTTTCCGCAAGAGCCTGCGCTTCTTTTTTTATCTCGTCAAGCGGCTTTGAACGCACTCTGCCCCGTGCGTAGGGGATAATGCAGTAGGAGCAGAAGCGGTTGCAGCCGTCCTCAATCTTGATTGCCGCCCTTGTTCTTTCGTCAAACGAGCTGATTGAGCAGACGGTGAAGCTTTCGTCTTTTTCGTGCTCTTCAACGTTAACCGTTCTGTTTCTGCTTTCAAGGTATGATATAATCATTTCGGGCAGCTTATGGTTGTTGCGGTTGCCGGCAACAATATCTGCCTGAATAAGCTCTGCGGCTGCCGCAGGATAAGCCTGGGGCATACAGCCTGTAAGCACTACAACGCTTGTCGGGTGCTCACGCTTGAATCGGCGTACGGCCTGCCTTGTCTTTTTGTCACTTTCTGCCGTAACCGTGCAGGAATTTATAATATATACATCGGCTTCTTGCGTTTCGGGCACAATTAAAAAGCCCGCCTTTGCGAGTGCTTCGCCGAGTGCCTGGGTTTCGTATTGATTAACCTTACAGCCGAGTGTGTAAAAAGCAGCCTTCATTTTTTTCTCCTTTGCATTCACTGACATAATATTATACTTCAAATATTGTGTTAAGGCAAGAGTTAAGGTAATTAATAAAAGGTGTTTTTCATATCAATCTATAAAAGAGGAGTGATTGTATGAAAAATATACTTTTAAAAAGTCTGGCTTTATCGCTGTGCCTGCTCTTTGCATTTCCGCTTTACGCAAATGCCCAGGGCGAATACGAAATGCCCGTTACCGTAAACGCAAAAGCGGCGATTCTCGTTGATGCATCAACGGGTCAGGTGCTTGCCGCAATGAATGAGCACGACCGGCTTTATCCGGCCTCTGTCACCAAAATAATGACACTTCTGTTGGTTATGGAAGCAATAGATTCGGGCAGGCTGAATTTAACCGATGAGGTTGTCACAAGCGCAACTGCGGCGGCTAAAGGCGGCTCACAGATTTGGCTTAAAGAGGGCGAAACAATGACCGTTGACGAGCTTTTGCGTGCGGCGGCAATTTACAGCGCAAACGATGCCTGTGAAGCACTCGGCGAGCATATTGCGGGCAGTGAAGAGGCACTCGTTCAGATGCTCAACGACAGGGCAAAAGAATTGGGTATGAACGACACACATTTCGACAACTGCACGGGTCTTGACGATACCACCGATACCCACCTGACAAGTGCGTTTGATGTTGCGCTGATGTCTGTTGAACTGCTCAAACACGAGTTGATACAGAAATATTCCACCGTGTGGATGGATTCTCTGCGTAACGGTGCAACAGAGCTTGTAAATACAAACAAGCTTATTCGCTTTTATGACGGTGCAACGGGCCTTAAAACGGGTACAACCGCAAAGGCAGGCTGCTGTGTTTCCGCTTCCGCAATGAGGGAGGGGACACACCTAGTAGCCGTAATTATGGGCAGCCCCACGAGTGACGACCGCTTCGGCGGCGCTAAGGCTCTGCTCAACTGGGGCTTTGCAAATTACGAAACGGTAACACCCGCCGTGGATTTATCAATGATAACCCGCGTGAACGTTATCGGCGGCGTAAAGGAAAGCTTTATGCCCGTTATTTCCGAGCTTTCACCCGTTCTTGTCAAAAAGGGTGAGGGTGAAAAAATCGAGCAGTCCGTAGAGCTGGCTACGGATGTTCAGGCACCCGTCGAAGCGGGGCAGAAGGTGGGCTGTGTTAGGTTTACTCTTAACGGCGAAACCTTGGGAGAGTATCCGCTGACGAGCGAAAACAGAATAGAAAAGCTGACCTTTGCCGAAATTCTGCGCCGTTTTCTTTCTTCTTTCGACAGTCTGATGAAGAAATGAAGAAAAAATATATAATTTGTGAAAAAAATTAAGAAAAGCATCTTGCATTAATGTGAAATATCGGTTAAAATATACAAAAATATATATTTATTTAGTTAAGGAGTATTTGCGGCACACGGTTTCTAATCCCCAACCCCGTGTCACAAGGTGACCAAATCTATGTCAATCAAGCTCAATGTTTCTTACGCAGGTGCTGCTGCTGCCCAAAGCGCACTCAACTCAATCGAAAAAGATATTCTTTCAGCACACGAAGCTCTGCACAACGGTACGGGTGCAGGCTCCGATTTCCTCGGCTGGCTCGACCTGCCCGTCAATTACGACAAGGCAGAGTTTGAGGCCATCAAGGCTGCGGCTGAAAAAATCAAGGCAGATTCAAAGGCTCTCGTCGTTATCGGCATCGGCGGCTCATACCTCGGTGCAAGAGCGGCTATCGAATTCTGCAAGGGCAATAACTACAATCTTCTGGCAAAGGACACACCGCAGATTTTCTTTACCGGCAACACAATCAGCGCTGACTCCGTTTCCGAGGTTATGCAGCTTATCGACGGTAAGGATTTCTCAATAAATGTCATCTCCAAGAGCGGTACTACAACCGAGCCCGCAGTTGCTTTCCGCGTTTTCAAGGAAATTCTTGAAGCAAAGTACGGCAGGGAAGAGGCTGCGAAGCGAATCTACGTCACAACCGATAAGGCAAGGGGTACGCTCAAGTCCCTTGCAGACAAAGAGGGCTATCAGACCTTTGTTGTCCCCGACGACGTAGGCGGCAGGTATTCCGTTCTTACCGCTGTCGGTCTTCTCCCGATTGCTGCGGCAGGTATCGATATCGATTCCCTTATGAAGGGTGCACAGGACGCACGCGAAAAGTATTCCGTTGCTTCCCTCGATAACGATTGCTATAAGTACGCCGCCGTACGCAACCTGCTTTACCGCTCGGGTAAAAGCATAGAAATGTACGTCAGCTACGAGCCGGCTTTCACTCTTATGAACGAGTGGCTCAAGCAGCTTTACGGCGAAAGCGAAGGCAAGCAGCTCAAGGGCATTTATCCTTCCTCAGCGATTTATTCTACCGACCTTCACTCACTCGGCCAGTACGTCCAGCAGGGCGAAAGGCTGATGTTTGAAACGGTGGTATATGTCGATAAATCCAAGGCAGATGTCAATATAAAGGAAGACCCCGAAAATGTTGACGGCCTTAACTTCCTCGCAGGCAAGACGGTTTCCTTCGTAAACCGCAAGGCATTCGAGGGCACGCTTTTGGCACACACGGACGGCGATGTTCCCAACATCGTGCTTGAAATTCCCGAAATGAACGAGTATGTTCTGGGCGAGCTTATCTTCTTCTTTGAAAAGGCTTGTGCAATTTCAGGTTATGTTCTGGGAGTAAACCCGTTTGACCAGCCCGGTGTCGAAAGCTATAAGAAAAATATGTTTGCGTTGCTCGGTAAACCCGGCTACGAGGACATGAAGGCTGAGCTGGAAGCAAAACTTAACAGATAAAATAAAGGAGCGAATTACTATGGTAAAACTTATTCTCGGTCACAAGGGTGCAGGTAAAACAAAGAAGCTCATCGAGCTTGTCAACGCCGCTGTTGATGCATCAAACGGCAACGTTGTCTGTGTTGAAAAGCAGCCTCTGCTTACTCTCAACATCACACACCGTGCAAGACTTACAGCGACCGACGACTATAAAGTAAGCGGTTACGATGCATTCTACGGCTTCCTCGCAGGTATCTGCGCAAGAGACCACGATATCACCGATATTTTTGTTGATGCAACACTCCGTATCGGCGGCAGAGATTACGAAGAGCTTGCTGCCTTCCTTGCAAAGGTAAACGAGCTTTCCAAGCTTACGGAGCACGATATCACGTTCACTGTTTCCGCTGATAAGGAAGAAATTCCCGCAAGCGTATTTGATTTCGCCGAAGTTCTGTAAAATATAAAATTTTTCTTGACAAAGCGCAATTAAAACAGTATAATGTTCTCTGCGTGTTATCCTAACGGAGGTTTAAAAGGTGTTTTTAGAGCTTGAACCGATTTTTAATAACATAGGCGAAAAGCTTGAGTTCGATTACGAGCTTGATTTATCGGGTATCGATATCGCAACCTACTATCCCCTTCCCACTCCCGTCAGGGTTAAGGGCGGCGTGTTCAACAGGGCAGGCGTTGTAACCCTGCTTGCCGACACAAGCTTTACTTATTCCGCCCCGTGCGATTTATGCGCACAGCACACAGAAAAAAATCTTTCTATCCCCGTGGACCACGTTCTGGTCACCTCGCTCAATAACGAAGATAACGACGAGCTCATTCTTGTCGATTCGCTTCGCTTCAACCTTGATGAGCTGGTGACGGAGGATATTTTGCTCGGCTTGCCGACAAGGCATCTGTGCAAGGAAGATTGCAAGGGTGTTTGTCAGTATTGCGGCAAAAACCTTAATCACGACTCATGCAGCTGTTCCGCCCCGCTTGACCCGCGTCTTGCGGTTTTAAGGCAGCTGTTGGATAATAACGATGAGTAGAAGTTACACAGCAACAAGGAGGTTGGCGAAATGGCAGTTCCGAAGAGAAGAGTCTCAAAGGCAAGAAGAGACAAGAGACGCAGCAGCGTATGGAAGCTTAATGCACCTGAGCTGGTCAAGTGCCCCAAGTGCGGCGAATACAAGAGACCGCACAGACTGTGTGCTAATTGTGGTTACTACAATGGCAGACAGGTAGTTGAAACAGAGGCATAAGCTTTAGGCTTTAAGGCAGAGAGGTGATTTTGTATCCTCCCTGCCTTTTGCTTTTGCGGGCTCTTTTTGCGTGTTTCTGCGTTGCTTCAGGCTCGAAATACCTTTGTATTCCTTCGCCTTTGTGTCTTGAAACACACAAAAATAACCACGCAAAAGACCTGTATCAGTCTTAAGGAAATTAACGGCTTTGACCGTCCCGAATACTAAATCTTGAGGTGTATTGAATGAGCGTTTTCTGTTGGGATTTTGACGGTACTTTGGCTTATTCCGACCATCTCTGGAGTAACAGCGTTTTCAGAGCACTCAACGAAACCGTAGAAAACCACACGGTTACATTTCAGGATATACGCCGCTGTAATCAAACGGGCTACACCTGGCACACACCCGAAAGGGATTTTACCGCCTTTGTCGGTGAGAAATGGTGGGAGCTTATGAATGCCCACTTTTATAACAGCTTTATTTCCTTGGGTATTCCCGAAAAACAGGCGAAAGTCGCAAGCGAAAAGGTGAGAGGATTTATAATGCTGCCCGAAAACTACACCTTGTTTGCCGATGCGGTAGCCGTTTTGAAGGCAGCAAAGGAAAAGGGACACACAAATATAATTCTTTCCAATAACTATCCCGAGCTTGAAGTGATAACCGATGCCCTCGGAATTACAAAATACTTCGACAGGCTCGTTGTTTCGGGTATAGTCGGCTATGATAAGCCGAGAAAAGAAATATTCAATATCGCAAAATCCTTTTATCCCGATGAGAAATTTGTTATGATAGGCGATAACCCGACAGCCGATATCCTCGGCGGCAAAGCTGCCGGAATGACAACCGTTTTAGTCCATAAAGGCTTCGACCCCAATGCGGATTATTGCTTTGATAATTTAAACGATATAATTTCAATTATGTGATTGTGGGGTGTAACAATGATTAAATCATTTGCAAATGAAGTTTGCGACTTTTTGCGCAGCTTGCCCGAAGTGAAATCGTGCGGCTTGTACGGCAGCGTAAGCGACGATACATACGACGAATATTCCGATATAGATATAGAAATAGATGTATCGGGTGTCGATAACGGTTTGTTCGCAACCCATATCCCCGATATATTATCGAAAGAATTTGATGTGATTTTTTACGATTTTGCACCCAGTCTTGCACCGGACAAGTATGTTGTGTCTTTGGCTTTGAATACAGACAACCCGTTTATGATGGTTGATGTGGCTTGTACCGCAAATCCGCATTGTGATACGGTATCAAAGCAACAGCTTTCAGCTCTCAATAATCTTTGCGACCATACCTTGAAGGTGTTTGTCGCCAACTTAAAGCATTTTTTGCGTGGTGTCGATTGTTACGATGATATTAGCAGAATGTATGGCAGGATATTTCGTGACAGAGATGTTTACGATGAAGAACAGATGCTCAATGCTGTTTACGAATGGCTGCATGAAAACGCAGAACCAAGACACGAGGAGTATATAGCCCGGTTTGAAGATTATATGTAATTTATTGATAACGTAGGGAACGGTCTTGACCGTTCCGCCGTAAAAACGATATGATGGTAAAAACGGAACGGTCAAGACCGTTCCCTACATTTGTATTTTTGGATGTGATATTTTGATAATACGTAATATGTTACCGTCCGATTATGACGATATGATGAAAATGTGGACAAGCTCTCCCGATATCGGGGTTAATCCCGACGATTCGAGAGAGTATATTGAAAAATTTCTTGTTCGTAATCCGAACACAAACTTTGTTGCTGTTGAAAACGGTAAAATTATCGGAACGGTAATGGCTGGACACGACGGTTACAGAGGTTATATACATCACACCTGTGTAGTTGAGGAATTCCGTGGAAACGGTATTGGTGCTTCTTTGGTTAAGCAAGCAGTAGAAGCCGTAAAAGCGGAAGGCATAAACAAGGTGTTCTTGGTTGTTTTCAAAACCAATGAAAAAGGCAATGCTTTTTGGGAAAAGCAGGGCTTTAAAATCCGTGAGGATTTATACTATCGTGATCTGAGAATAAATAATTAATAAACCTAACATAAAATATATAGCTTTTTATGAAATATATTTAACCTTAATGATAACGTAGGGAACGGTCTTGACTGTTCCGAAAAGGTGAAAATATGGAGCTGCCTAAAAGAAAACTGCCGAGACTTTCGGGTTACGATTATTCGAGCGAAAACTATTATTCTGTGACTATATGCACACACAATAAAAAATGTATTTTCGGTATGCCTGATAATCCTACGGTTTGCGGAAAAATAGCAGAAGAACATCTGTTGAACATAGAAAAACATTATGAGGGGATACAAATAGACAGATATGTCGTAATGCCCAATCACATTCACGCTATCGTTGTAATTGGCTGCGACCCCGAGGCGGAACGGTCAAGACCGTTCCCTACACTGGATACTGTACTTGGGCTGTATAAATCAGGTGTTTCTCGTGAAATTCACAAAATATTTCCCGAAATAAAAGTGTGGCAAAAATCATATTTTGATGAAATAATCAGAAATAAGGAAGCTTATAAAGAAATTTGCCGGTATATAGACGAAAATCCTTTGAAATGGGAAATATCAAAAGGTAATGACCATTAAAATGTAATCAATGTAATTTTATAACGTAGGAACGATCTTGACTGTTCCAAAAAGATTGAGCAGGCTTTATTAAAGAGGTGTAACTATGGCTGACGAGTTGGTAAATGCTATAAAGCAGAATGTCAATGCGTTGTTTACCAATGCCGACATAATGCTTCAAACCTGTGATATGGACTATATACTTTGTGATTTGCCCGTTTGGAAGCACGTTTATCATACGTTTCACTCGCTTGACCAATGGTTTATAAATCCCAAAAAGTATAGTGAGCCTGACTTTCATATCGAGGGTTTAAATTCGCTTAATGAGTTCAGCGAAATATCTCTTTCAAGAGAACAGCTTTCAGATTATCTTGAAAGCATAAAGACAAAAATTAATGCATATCTTGAAACGCTTAATGACGATATGCTTTCCGAAATACCAACGGGATGTAAAACCAACCGTTTGGGTTTGATATTATCTCAATTAAGACATTTTTATGCACATTTGGGTAATATCAATGCAACAACAATAATTGAAACAAATAAATGGCCTCGTGTGGTTGGTATTACAGGTAAGAGCGGTAAATCAACATCAGGGCTGTTTGAATAACGCAGTATTAATGCATATAAAGGCAGGTGACGTGTATGTCGGTTAAAATTTCAGGCGTGGAACACGATTCAATTCTCAATAAAAAAATATCCGCAGGGGACACGCTTGTTGCCGTAAATTCCCACGAAATCAACGATGTGCTTGATTACCGTTTTTACACGAGCGCCTGCAAATTAAAGCTCGAAATCGAAACAGAAAAGGGTAAACGCCGCACCGTTAAGGTCAAAAAAGGCGAGTATGACGATTTGGGGCTGTGCTTTGAAACCTACCTTATGGACAAGCACCACTCCTGCAAAAACAAGTGCATTTTTTGCTTTATCGACCAGATGCCCAAAGGAATGCGTGAAAGCCTCTATTTTAAGGATGACGATTCCCGTCTTTCCTTCCTTTTCGGCAATTACATAACCCTTACAAACCTCACGGACAAGGACATTGACCGCATTATTGAAATGCACATAAGCCCCGTCAACGTTTCCGTGCACACGATGAATCCTGCGCTTCGTGTTGAAATGATGAAAAACCCGAATTCGGGCACATCACTTCGCTATCTTAACCGATTAGCCGGGGCGGGAATAAAGCTCAACACACAGCTTGTTTTGTGCCCCGGTATTAATGACGGCAAGGAGCTTGAATTTTCGCTTTCGGAGCTTGGCAAGCTCTATCCCGCAGTGCAGAGTATAGCCTGCGTGCCCGTGGGGCTTACAAAGCACCGTGAGGGTCTGCCTCACCTTGATGCTTATAACAAAGAAACCGCATCAAGCGTGATTGATACGGTGGACGATTTCAATATTCATTTCAAATATTACAATAACGAAACCATAGCCTATGCGGCGGATGAGTTTTATCTTGCCGCCCAAAGGGAAATACCCTCAGCCGATTATTACGGCGACTATCCTCAGCTTGAAAACGGCGTTGGTATGTGGCGCTTGCTCAAGGAAGAATTCACTTCTGCCCTTGAAGCAAACGACTTTACGCCCGAAAAGGGCAGGAAGATTTCCGCCGTTACGGGTACAGCCGCATATCCTTTGATAAAAGAGCTGGCAAATTCCCTTGAAATAAGGTATAATATAAAAATAAACGTATATGAAGTGAAAAATGCTTTCTTCGGCGAAAGCGTTACCGTTGCAGGTCTTCTGACCGGTCAGGATATTCTGGCGCAGCTTAAGGACAGGGATTTGGGAACGGAGCTTATAATTCCCGACACTGCCCTGCGTGACGGTGAAGAGGTTTTTCTGGACGATATGACCGTGGCTCAGCTGAGCGCCGCTCTGGGAGTGCCCGTTATCTCCTGCAAGGCGGACGGATATGAGCTGCTTGACAAATTTTTGGGAAGGTGTGATTGATATGGCAAAACCGATAGTTGCCGTTGTCGGCAGACCCAACGTCGGCAAATCAACGCTGTTCAACAAGCTCTGCGGTAAAAGGCTGTCAATTGTGGACGATACCCCCGGTGTTACCCGTGACAGAATTTACGGCGAGTGCGAATGGCTCAACAGAAATATGATTCTTGTCGATACGGGCGGTATAGAGCCGTATTCGGACGATATAATTCTCTCGCAGATGCGCCGTCAGGCTCAGCTTGCCATTGACAGCGCAGATGTTATCGTGCTTGTTTGCGATGTGCGTACCGGTGTTGTTGCCGCCGACCAGGAGGTTGCCGCAATGCTTCAGAAAAGCGGCAAGCCAATTATTCTCGTTGTCAACAAGTGCGACTCAATAGGTGAGCCTCCGCTCGAATTCTACGAGTTCTATAATCTCGGTCTTGGTGACCCGATTGCCGTTTCTTCCGTTCACGGCCACGGCACGGGCGATTTGCTCGATGAAATCCTTTCCTACTGCCCCGAAGAGCCGGAAGAGGAAGAGGAAGACGACACAATCAAGGTTGCAATTATCGGCAAGCCCAATGTCGGCAAATCCTCGCTTGTCAACAGCGTTTCGGGTGAGGAAAGAGCAATTGTTTCCGATATTGCAGGCACAACCCGTGATGCAACGGACACCGTAATCGAAAACGAGCACGGCAAGTATGTGCTTATTGATACGGCAGGTCTTCGCCGCAAGAGCAAGGTTGACGATGCTATTGAAAAATATTCCGTAATCCGTGCAAGAATGGCTGTTGAAAGAGCAACCGTCTGCGTTATTATGATTGATGCCAAGGAAGGCTTTACCGAGCAGGATTCCAAGGTTGCGGGCATAGCCCACGAAATGGGTAAGGCCTGTATTATTGCGGTCAATAAGTGGGATATAGTCGAAAAAGACGGCAAGACGATGGATGCCTACCGCAAAAAGCTTATGAACGATTTTTCGTTTATGTCTTACGCTCCGATTATATTTATTTCCGCCAAAACCGGTCAGCGTATCGACAGGCTTTTTGAGCTTATCAATTTCGTTGATGCACAGAACGCTATGCGAATTTCAACGGGCAAGCTCAACGCAGTCCTTGCAGATGCTACCGCAAGGGTACAGCCGCCGACCGATAAGGGCAGAAGACTCAAGATTTACTATATGACCCAGGCTTCAACCCGTCCGCCGACGTTTGTCTGCTTTGTAAACCGTAAGGATTTGTTCCATTACAGCTATCAGAGATATCTCGATAACCAGATTCGTGAGGTTTTCGGCCTTGAGGGCACGCCCACAAAGTTTGTTATTCACGAAAGGGAAGAAAAGAAGAAATAATATCCTCGGCTTTTTCAAGCTCATCGCCTATTTTTTCAGCGGTGAGCTTGTGCTTTTTTATTTGAATGCCCTTTGTCATTGCCGCGCTTTCTTCGCCTGCGGTAATAAAGGCGGCCGTGCCTGCCGTTAAAAGTATCAGTAGTGCGGATATAATTGAATAGTATTTAATCAGTCTTTTCATTTTTGTTTCCTTCAATACTTCTGTCTAAAAGCGTTGCAAGCGAGTTTCCGAGCAATCTTCCTGCGTAGGCTGCTTCTTCAAGTGTGTTTGCGCAGCTGCCAACCTCTACAAGCAGGTTGTTGTGGGATAAATCCATATTGTATTTGCGCTGGCAGAAATATACGGGCCGCATAAGCCCGGGGAACTTTTCTTCGCAAATGCTCTGCAAGCGCAAGGCAAAGGTCAGGTTTTGCTCCCAATCGGGAAAATCCGTAACCTTTCCTTCCTCACAGCCCGTTATAATCATAAGCTGTGCCGCCTTTTTGCCCAGAATTTCTGCCGTGGGCTTTATCCTCACACCGCCGCTTTGCTCAATTGCGTCACGGTGTATATCGAGCACAACCTGAATGCTCGGGTACTCATCAAGGTACTTTTCAACGCTTTTTCGTGAGTGTGCGTAAGCACCTGTGTATTTCGTGTCGTGTATCTCGGTGTCGTGTATTACGCAGTAGCCTGCCTTTTCAAGCTGTTCTTTGATTTCCATTCCGACCCTTATCATGTTTCTGTCGGAGGAATTACTGCGCGTGATATAGTCCTGCGCGTACCAGCTTCTGTCCAGAATTTCATAACATTCCGTTGTGTGCGTGTGGAAAATAAGCACGCTCGGCTGCGCCTTGTCTGTTATTTTAATATCGGGGTCGGTTTCGTAGTATTTAAGCAGGTTAATGTTTTGCTGTGTGTCCGTGTTGTTGCGCACGGCAATGTTGCCGATAAGCGTGCTTGTGTTTATTGCAGTGTATTTTCTCTCTTCAATTTTGCCGTCCTCAATGTCGTTCTTTGCGTTAGCTTCTGCCGCTTTTATAAGCTGTAAAATATCCTCGGGCGTTTTAGTGAGAGAGCTCAACGGATTGTCCGTAAAAACCGTTCTTTCTGCCTCGATTGTATCCGTGCCTGAAATATCATCGAGTATTGCCGAAAACGGCGTGGCGGACACTTTTTCGGCGCTTTTTACCGCCTTTTCGGCAAAACCGAACGCAGCTTGTGCCGCTGACGGTGTGGACATACCAACCATACCTGCAATAATTGCAACAGCCGTAACAACTGCAGCGGCATCGTAAGAAAAACTGAATATCTTCTTCACGGTTTGTCCTCCGTTATACTTTTAAATATTTGGTAAAGTATATGCGGAAGGTGATAAAATAATTACGATACAAGAGCCATAAGCTCGTCAACATCCATATCGGGCTGAAGTGCCTTGTTGATTGCGGCGGCAACCAGCTTTGAGGCGTGCTCGATAAGCAGGTCGATTTCCCGTGGGGTAACCATCATTTTTTCGCCGTTCTTTTCTATTTTCCGTGTTGCATCATCTCCGATAAGGTCGCAGGCGAGTGTAAACGCATCAACAACCGTCGGCACACCGATTGATATTACGGGTATTCCCACAGTTTCCGCGCTGATTTCAGCTCTTGCGTTGCCTACACCGGAGCCGGGAGAGATGCCGGTGTTGCAGATTTGTACCGTACGTCCCAAGCGGGAAAGCCTTCGTGAAGCAAGCGCATCAACGGTAATAAGCGCGGCAGGGGAGACACTGCGGACTATTCCCTCCAATATCTCAACCGTTTCAATTCCGTTTTGTCCAAGTACACCCGGTATAACCCTTGCAACGGGTCGCAGGTGCTCGAAGCCTATGCTTTTTTGCAATTCCTTACCGATGTGGCGTGTTGAAAAGATTTGCTCTGCACAGCCCGGACCCAGTGCATCGGGTGTGATTCGGTCGTTGCCGAGACCCGCAACGAGTATTAGCCCGTCTTCAGGCAACAGCTCAATAAGCTCATCAGCTATCGTTTCGGCGCTTTGAGTAAAATCTGCAAAGCGGCTTAAATCCGGCAGCTCAACCGTTATATACGTGCCTTTTTTTCTGTTCAGTTTCTTTTCGCCGTTTTCGTTTGTGATTTCGATTCTCGTGATTTTTGCATCACCCTTTTTTACCTCTTCGCACTCAATTCCGTCAGTCTCTTCGGGGGATGAAATTTCCCTTTGTTCAAGCGCAAGGTCGGTTCTTAAATTCATAACTTGACTTTCCTTTCATCTTATTGTATAAATTACTATATTAAGTATTGGAAAATAACGAAAATTTTACACTTAAATTTAAAAAATTGCTTGCATTTTCCTTGAAAAAATGATAATATACATATCTGTGTGATAGTAAAAGGAGGTGTATTCCGTGCCGAACATTAAATCTGCAAAGAAGAGAGTTCTTGTCAACAAGACAAAGGCAGCTCGCAACAAGTCTGCTAACTCTGCTCTCAAGACAGCTATCAAGAAGGCTAACGCCGCAATCGAGGCTAATTCCGCAGACAAGGATGCTCTTGTAACAGCAGCAGTCAAGAAGATCGATCAGGCTGCAGCAAAGGGTATTATCCACAAGAACAACGCTGCGAGAAAGAAGTCCGCTCTTGTACTCAAGGCAAACAAGGCTTAAGGCGTTTTAATTGAGGTCGGGCAAGTTTTTGCTCCGACCTCACGCAAAGCCTGCGGTCTACCTGTGTTTCCGAAATCAGTCGGAAGCAGAGGTAGACCGCAATTTTTATTTTGTTTTAATATATTTTATTATTTTGCTTGACTTTGCTTTATACAAAGGTTATACTTTTATTGGTATTAATTATCACATATTAAGGAGGATTATACAAAATGAAGTGTTTCAAGAAGGTTCTTAAGGTTATCGGCATCATCGCCGCTATCGCTGCTGTTGTTGCAGGCGTTTACTTTGCAATCAAAAAGTTCCAGGAAAAGAAGGCTGCCAAGGCTAACGACGAAGAGTGCTACGTTTCCTGCTCCTGCTGCGAGGCCGAAGCATAATTAACCGCATAAATATCAAGGGTGCAATTCAGCCGAATTGCACCTTTTTTCTTTTGCCTTTTCCTTGACAACCGATACTATTTTATTTAATATATGAATTAACAATTATTACTTACGGAGGAAATTTTATGCGTAAAGGTTTCTATAAATCCAACAGCTTCCCGCAGCGTATGTGCGAATTTTTTACTGCAGACAACGGTCTGCTTTCTTCAAAGGCACTTTGCCTTGGTGCGGGTACGGACGGCACCGTTTACATCGGTACGGAGTCGGGTCTTAACTACACGAAGGCAGACGGCTCTCTGGGCAGCTTTAACTGCGGCAAGGTGAACGCAATTTTCAGCTTTGACGGCGTTACATATATTGCCTGCGGTAACGAGCTGTATTCTGCAAAAAACGACGAAATCGGCCTTTTTCAGAGCTTTGAGGACGAGATTATCACTATGAGCGGAACTGATACGCTTTACCTCATTACCGTGGGATATCTTTACAAATTTGAGGACTGCAAGTTCAACAGATTTTTCCACACCGAGTTTATTCCGACTGACCTTGCAATCCGCGGTGAGAAAATTACAGCCGCAAGCGGCAGCGAATTCAGCGTTGTCAACGGCAAGAGAAAGCACTGGATGACCATTTTCCACGAGCATTCCACAATGCCCGAGTATAACATCAACTGTATCGCTTTTGACAGTGTCGGCTTTGTGTGGCTCGGTACTGATAAGGGCGCATATATTTACGATATGAAAAACGGCTGGTACGGTCACAATGAGCTTGACTGCCTGCCCGAAGAGGAAATATATAAAATCCGCTTTACCGAGGACGGCAGAGTTATCCTTTCCTCGGCCGCAGGTCTGATTATTATTAACAACGGCTCACGCAAGTACCTGCCTGCAACCCGTTGGTCCACCGAGCCCAAGCTCAACGATGCAATTGCAGTAGGCGACACGGTCTGGACGGCCACCGATTCGGGTGTTACGAAAATCAGCGAAAAGATGATGACCCTTGAGGAAAAGGCAGATTATTTCTTCAAGCTGGCAGAGGATAAGTATATAAGAAGAGGCTACACAACGGGTCTTCACAAGATTGTAAACGGTGATATAAACACGGGTGAGGTTCATATTTCCGATAACGACGGACTCTGGACTCAGACCTATATCGGCGCACTTTGCTACTGCTATGCCGTGACAAAGGACGAAAAGGTGCTTGAAGCTGCAAGACGTTCAATGAAGGCTATGGGCTATCTTGCAAAAATCTCCGGTGTAAAGGGCTTTACCGCAAGGGCGGTACGCTTTGAGGACGATGAGGGCTACGGCACGATAGTCAAGCGTGACGGCGCAGAGTGGCACCCCGCTCCCAACGGCGAGTGTGAGTGGCTAGGTGAAACCTCAAGCGATGAAATGACAGGCCATTTCTTCGGCTTCTCGCTTTATTACGAGCTGTGTGCAAACGATGAAGAAAAGGAATATATAAAGGAAATCGTCTGCGATATCGTTGACCATATCCTTGAAAACAACTACAGACTTTGCGATGTTGACGGCCTGCCCACAACCTGGGCTATCTGGGACCCCGAGCAGCTCAACCGCAACAGTATGTGGCAGTGGGAAAAGTGCATCAACTCACTTGAGCTTCTTACCTTCGTGAGCGTAGCTTATCAGGTATCGGGCGACGAAAAGTACAGGAACGAATTTATGCGTCTTGCCGTTGATGAGCATTATCTTATAAACGCCGCACAACACAAGAAGCCTGACGGTCACACCTGCCACATAGACGATAACCTCGGCTTCCTTTGCACAACAACAATTATGCGCCTTGAAAAAGACCCTGCAATCAGAAAGTATCTGATGATGGGTATGAAGCACCATTGGGAATATGAGCGTCCCGAGCACAGTATGCTGTTCAACGTAATTTACGGCGCATATACCGATGAGGTGTGCGACCTTGAGGTTACGGTAAAGGCAATGCGTGAATATCCGATTGACCTTGTGCGCAGACCCGTTATAAATTCCCTGCGCAAGGGCCTTGTTTACGATACCGAGCAGGAGCGCTGGGGCGGCGAAAAGCAGCTTAAGGAAGCTCTTGATATGGATGCAAGAATTGCACATAATTATGACAGCAATCCATTCAGAGCCGATGAAGGTAACGCAACGGTCGCTTCAAATCCGAGCTCATATCTTCTGCCTTATTGGTTTGCAAGATATAACGGACTTCTTGAAGAATAAGAATATGAATTATAAAAACCAAGGTGAAATCACTCACCTTGGTTTTTTGTGTGTATGTTTAGTGTTATTTTAAAAATTCACCTGCGTTGTTCTTTATATAATTTCCTGCCGGAGTGAATAAATCAACGTCTTTTGTAAGGGCTTTAAATTCATCGTTGAGTCTGTTTACCGTTTCGGGAATAACCGATGCGTTTTCGTTTTCTTCGTCATAGCACGCAAACATTTCATTAATAATCAGAAAAATACCGTTGCTCAGAAACTCCTTTGCGGCTGCAACGGCATCGCTTGTGAGCGGCCTTGCACTCTCTTTGAAAAAAGCCGAAAGGCTGATTTCCTTGGCTTCGCTTGCAAGATAATAGAAAGCGTAAACCTTTTTCTGCCCGTCGGAAAGCGAAGCGTAAAAGCCGTTTGTATCCTCGGCTTTCTGACAGGCGGCTTCCATATTCAGCGCAACACCCTCAAAAAGCGCGGCAGAGGGTGCGTTGGATATTACTTCGACAGTCAGCTCCTTGTAGGCATCTCTTAATTCCTTGTTGCGCTTTGCCTTTTCAATAAGAGCGTTAACTTCCTTGCTGTGCCTGCTTGCCGCACCGAAAGCCTTTATGCAAACAAAAATTGTGATTATTATAAATATAAAAAGTAAAATGTAAAGATACCAGAAATCCTTTATATTTTCAAGCATGATGTTACTCCTTTAGTATGTTTTTTACAAATTATGGTTTGTAGGGGTGTCGTAAGCGTTAAATTGTATATCAAAAATGTAGGGGACGGCGTCCTCGACGTCCCGAAAGGTTTGCGGAAATATCAATGTAAAAATGATATTGTAGGGGAGGGCTTCCACGCCCTCCCGACATTGATATATCGGTCGCGTAACGGGAGGGGACAGAGCCCCTCCCCTAC
>JAFQRA010000003.1 GCA_017410325.1 Clostridia bacterium
AATTGTGAAAACACTTGCAACAACAGACATTGCAACAAAGCCGAGAATGAACCAGGGGAATATCTTTTTGATGCTGAAATTTGCTTTCAGTTCATTAGGATTTTTGCTGTTTTTCTGTGCTTCTTTCTTTTTAAGACGAAGGGAAATAAATGCAAAAGTGATAACCGTGGGAATGATGGAGAGCGTTCTTGTAAGCTTTACCATTGTTGCAAAATCGCCTGCACCCTCCGAAAAAGCATATCCCGTTGCAACAACGGATGATGTGTCATTAACCGCTGTTCCTGCCCAGATGCCGAATGCTTCATCGGTCATTCCGATTGCTCTGCCCATAATTGGGAAGAGGACAATCATCGCCATATCAAAAAGGAAGGTTGCCGACATTGCATAGGCAACATCGTCATCATCAGCATCGATTGTGGGTGCAATAGCTGCAATGGCAGAGCCGCCGCAGATACCCGTTCCTGCTGAAATGAGATTGGAAAGCTTCCAGTTGAGTCCCAATGCTTTGCCGATGAAATATCCGCCGCCGAAGCAGGTGAGCAGGGTAAAAACCATAACTGTCAGTGACATTCTGCCAACCTCAAGAACAGTTTTGATATTCAAAGAAAGACCGAGCAGAATGATTGCAAATTTCAGAAGCTTTTTTGATGTGAATTTGATACCGCTTGCAAAGATGTCTGTTTTTGCAAGAAAGCGGTTGATAATCATACCGATGAACATTGCAATAACCGCAGAGCCAATCAAATGAATCGGCAATAAACTCTCAAGCCACATTGCAAGAACGGCAATAATAAAGGATAAGATTATTCCGGGGAAATACTTTAATATTTTCATAAATCAACCTCGTGTCTGTTATTCGCCATATTATAACATTGAATACTGTAAAAATCAAGATAAAACTCCCTCGGTCAGACCTAAGGAGTTCAACAAATCGGAATTTAAATAATTATACTCCGAACAAGAGCATTCCCATTACTCCTGAAATGATAACGAGAAGAATTGAAGAAAATTCTTTCTTTTTATACGTTTCCAGATGATTGATTCCGCACATTCGACAAAACACATAACCTCCTTGTAAAATGGTGTTACCAAATACAAGGAGGTTGTTTTTGCGTTCAGCGGTAAGGGGGAAGAAACGCAGAGCTTATGTATCGGTTTGCAAAAGATTTATTGCTCCGCTTTTCTCAAATCAATCAGATGTCGTATTTATCCGCATCGTATTTTGTGCACGGATAGTTTGCAACGCCGTTTTCATCGGGGAAGGGTGAAAGGTTATCGTTTTCATAAGCCTTTCTTTCCTCTTCGTTGGAGAAATCGGGGATTTTATATTCAGCGCCGTTGTGGAGACTGCTTCTCCAGCCGAGGATGGCAACCGCACTCATAGCGGCTGAACGGTAAGCGTTGAAATAGGGCTGTCTGCCTTCGAGAATACAGCTGAGGAATTCGTGCGCAACGTAGTAGTCACCGCCCGAATGGCCGCACTGCCTTGCTTTATCCTTGTCGAAGGGGTAGCCGACGGTTGAAACCTTTTCCTTTTCAACGCCTTCGGGAATTTCCCAATCGTTATAAACAAGGCGGATTTTGCCTTCGTCACCTCTTACGGTTTCTGCACTGCCCTTTGCGCAGGCAAAGCGGTACCAGTTGCCGTGGCCGCCGAATTTTGCCCAGCCCGTAATTCTTGCGACGGCGCCTCTGCTCATTGTGCACAGCATAATTGATGCAACGTCTTTGATGGGCTCGCCTTCACGCTCCTGGCGCATACCGTCGGTATAAATGCTTCTTGCGTTGACGGAAACGGGGACGTCGTTTGTAACTCGCATAAGCGGAGCAAATGAGTGACTGAGATAGAAGCCCGAGGGCATAAGCGCACGCCAGTGAGTTGTAGTGGGGGTATAGTGAACGTATTCCTCGTGGCTCATGGGGTGAACGTATTCACCCTCGCAGTAAAGTGCTTCACCGAGCGTGCCGCCCTGATAGATTTCGGTGAGCTTGCTGATAACTGCAAAGTAAGCGTAGTTTTCGGCAAGCATATATATTGCGCCGCTGTTTTCGCTTGCGCGGCAGATTGCAACACATTCAGCCATCGTAACTGCGGGCATTGTTTCGCTTAAAACGTGAATTCCTTTTTCAAGTGCAATGATGGCGTACTTTGCGTGCTGGTGGAAGAAGTTGGTGAGAACAACCGCGTCCATACCGCTGTTGATGAACTCGTCAAAATCCTTATAATACTTCGTTTCCTCGCAGCAAAACGGCTTGATATTCTCATAGGTTGATTCATCGTAATCGCACACTGCGCTGATATATGCTTTGTCGGTGAGGGTGAGACCCTGCGCAATGCCGCGGCCTCTTCTGGCACCGAAAACGCCTATTCTGAGCTTTTTATCCATAACAAATAACCTCCGTTATTATTTAATAACTAGATTTTAGCACTGTTTGAACTCTTAAGCAATACTAAAATCAAAATATAATATTATAATTTTATTTAATCATAACCGAAAAGTCAAGCCGCTGCTTTTGGCAACGGCTTGACGCTTTTTTTGAATATGTTTTTGTGTGCGGTTGGTAAGACTGGCATCAGAACTGAATAATGTTTGAAACATTGTCGATTTTCTGGACGGAGAAAATATTCTTCTTTGCGTAGTGTATGCAGGTTACGCGGTACTGATAGCCCGTGGTGACGGTAAGAGATTTGGATAAAACATATCCGATCTGATCAATGTAAATATCCTTATATGTAACATAATCTGTCCACGATGAGCTGCTGTTGACTCTGCGCTGAACAACAACCTCTTTGAAGCCGGATTTCACAACATCAGCCGTACCTGTAGTTTTTCCGGCTATATTAAGGGTGTTAGTTCCGCTTTTGGAAATAGCTATAGCGTATGCCGAGATCAAACCTGTAGCACGGGTATTATCGTCAACCGAATGAATAGTATTATTTGCTAAAATTGCGTTGAATTCCTCCTCAGTCAGAAGCAAATCCTGCCATTCGGGTGCTTGTTCACTGACAGCAAAGACGGTGGGTACGAGGGTAGCAATTACCGTAAAGATGGAAATTACCGAAAGAAGAAATTTTTTCATTTTTAAATTCATCCTTTAACACTTATTGTTTCGGCGATTGAAACCATAGTGTCAAAATCACAAATAAGGGTTATTTCATAATTTGTAGCACCGTCGGTATAGTTTATATAGGATTTCTCACCATTTCCAAATACAATTACTTCCCTGTTGTTGACTACAAGTTGTTTAAAATACCTGTATGTGCTGTCAGGAATATTAGCCTGTCCGTTTGTCATATCGTGATTCGGATTGTTATATTGAGTAATCATTACGGTGCCCGAAATATTTTGTACAGAGTTTACAACATTTATGTAAAAAACTGTTGTGTAACCATCCTGTGTCAATTGAGCCGTTTTTTCATACTCATCACTGCAAAGGGCTTCGGGCAGCAGGAAGGAATCGAGGTTGTCGACAATCATTTCGTTTACAGAGTCTTTTCCTTGGGCTGTTGTCGGCTCGTTCTTATTAAGGGCGATTTTGAAAAAAGTGTCGTAGAACTGAACTGTGCCGTCAGACACTTTACTGCGAAAAAGCTGTGCACCTGCGGGAATGGCCACGGCAAAGAAGATAACGACTGCCGCCGCAATGATAAGAACACGCCTGAAGGGTATGGCTTTCTTTTGCGGCTTTTTGCCTTCGGCGGCGGAAACGTCCTCCCACGGGCGGTACATTTTCTCGGGCTTTTTGTCTTCGTAGCCGGGGTTGTAGGCCTTCGCCAGTATTAAGGCACACATATCCACAAGCTCAGTGTCCATTTCCTCCTCGGGCTTTTCAACCTCGGCGTTCATCAGCGCTTCAATTTCTTCAAGGGGAAGCTGAGTGTTGATATCCGATATGAACTTTTCAAGCATCTCTTTTGTGATTTTGATTTGGTTTGACATAATTGCCTAACTACTCCTATAATGTAATTTTTTTGAAAAATGTTACACTAAAAACAAAAAAATTTTTACACTTTTCCTTTTTCCTGTTTTATCAGAGCCAGTTTTTTGTTCAGCCGGTGCAGTTGTACTCTGGTTGAGCCAGGACTTTTTCCGAACAGCTGTGCTATTTTTGCCTGGGGAACACCGTCGACCTTGTCGTATACGACCATTGCTTTTTCACTGTCTGTCAGTTTTTCATCAATTGCTTTCAGGAGCTTTTCGCTTTCAGCTTCTCTTTCAAGCATATCGTTAATATCCTCCGTATAACGCGGCAGATAAACCGCTTCGTCCCAAGGTATGTCGGAACAGTTGTCTCTTTTCTTGGCGGTGGCTCTGTATTCCTCGTATGAAAGGTTTTTAACCGTTGTCATCAGCCAGGCCTTCGGCTTTTGGGGCACGTCGCCTTTGAGCATCTTTTTCCACAGCAAACCGAACGCCTCCTGGAGCATATCCTCCGCATCTTCCGGGCGCCCTTGAAGATTGGCGTGGCAGAAATTTCTTATGCTCTGTACGTGATCGTTCCAGATCTGATTATATATTTCCTGCAGTGAATCGTTCATAACACACCTCAAAGTACAAAAATATTGTTTGAGTTTGCCGATTTAAAGTATAGCACAGTCGCCGGAGTAACGCAATACAAAGAAATCGTCAGAACGCATATTTAAAGATTTTTTTATATATAATATACCCTTTGTTGACAATTTATGACAGCGGGATTATAATGAAAAATGGATTTTTATAATGAAATGAGGCGCTTTTATGACAGAAATGCAAGTTTGGATTATAAGGGCTTTGTTGGCGGGATCGGTACTGCTTTGTCTGATACCCGCAGTTTATGCTTTGGTAAAATGGATAAACAAATGCAGGAAAAAAGAAAAGGTAGTGTTTGCACAGCCGTTAAGCAGAAAGCTTATGGTTCTTTCCGTTTTTCTTGTAGGTTCCGTATGGTCTTTAAGATTTGCGGCGCTGTTTTTTGCCGAAGCTGTCGGAAAGGGCGACGGGCTTACAATTGTCGAAATGTTTTTTGACAGCTTTATCCACGCTTTGAAGACTATGAGTATGGATGAAGGATATACCCACTTTATCGTTTCCGGAAAAGAAATGATAAGGGCTGCCGTTTCCGAAAAGTATTGGGTTGAATATGTATACGGAGTTTATTCTTCGCTTCTGAACTTCTTAACCCCTCTGGCCAGCGGTGTTATAATTTTTGATGTTTTAACAAGCTTTTTCCCCAGACTCAGACTTGCTGTTTCAGTTTTAAGGAAGCACTATTATTTCAGTGAACTGAATGAGCGCACCTTAGCTTTGGCAAAGAGCGTGCTGTCGCAGAAGCATTCACTGTACAACAAGCCCTTATTGGTATTTACAGACACCTATCTTGACGATGAAAGTGAGAAGAGCTCGGAGCTTTTTCTTCAGGCAAGGAAATTGGGCGCAATATGCATTAACGATGAGCTGTCTCATTTGAACGTTAAATGCTTTTGGAAAAAGCACTTCTTTCTGATGGATGAAAAAGAGGGTGACAACATCAAAACACTCTCTGCCATGTGCGAAAACAAAAGCAAATCAATGCTCAAAGGGGCACAGGTTTACGTTTTCTATCAGGATGACTCGTACGCAATGATAGAAAAAAGGATATACGACAGAATAAACAAGTGCTTCAATGAGAAAGATGCTCCCGTTATTGTAAGAGTAAAGGAATATGAAAACTTGATTCTCAGCCTTTTGGCACATAAGCCGCTTACTGAGCCTCTGGTTGGCAGAGAATATAATCCGGACGGTAAGAACGAGTACAACCTGACAATAATCGGCAGCGGAAAAATCGGTATGCAGATGTTTCTGTCCTCCACCTGGGCAGGTCAGTTTTACGGATATAAGCTGAATATTAACGTTGTTTCCGATGAGAGCCGCCGAACCTTTGAGAACAGGCTTAACAGATTGAGTCCTGAAATTCTTGAAAGCACAAAAGCGAATACGGCTTTGCTGAAAAAATATCAGGATGAAAGCAACAAAGAATTTGCAGACCCTTATTTTAATCTGCGATACGGAGAATACAATCTTAATGATGCGGATTTGGCTCAAATCGTTTGTACGGCTGAAACGACCACGGGGACCGAGTCGGCTCGGGATTCATTCAATATACTCGATTCAGATTACTTCTTGGTGGCATTGGGAAGTGACGAGCTTAATATATTTGTAGCTGAAGAGCTTGAGCGGAAAATAAGCATCTTACAAAATCCGGAAGCTAAAAAACGCAGGGCAATCTCCTATATCGTTTACAATAATGATTTTTTCAGTATTCTCAACAGCGGTGACAATTCATCTGAGTCCGATATTGCAATGCATCCTTTCGGAAGCGTGGAGGAAACCTACAGCTATGAGAACGTCACTATGATAAATAATGACCATGCGGCACTTTCGGTTAAAAAAATGTATGAAAAGGCTTCGGTTGAAAGAACGCGTGAGGAACAGCACAAGCGTATAAATAATGCAATGTACGACAGCCTGTCCAGCATTGCAAGAGAGGTCCATTTGAAATACCGTATCTTTTCGGCACAGTTATATCTGAAGGTTAAAGCTTACGAAAAAGACGGCGAAAAAGATAAAAAGGGTAAGCATATAACGGTTAATGCTCCGAACGAAGACGTATATCTTGAAAAAATACTCTCCGGTCAGGCGGGGGACAGCGTTTTGCAGTATCTGACCTGGCTGGAGCACAGACGCTGGAATGCGTATATGCGCTCTATCGGTTTTGTTTACTATGATATGAAGGAGAAGGACATCTGCAAGAAAATACACGGCTGTCTGGTTGAGTGCTGTGATAACCCGATAGACGGTAACAGCGAAATCAGAATTGATGATTTGAAGCTGATATTGACTAAGCTTATTGCAGCTGACGAGAAATTGGATAAAAGCAAAGTTGACGGCTGTGTCGATTCGTGGAAACGGCTTTCCGACGGCGAACTGATACAAACCGAAAAGCTCAAAGCTGAGCTGAACAGTGTTCTTGGTGATTTGCTTGTCCTGAATAAGCAGTGCCTTGAAATTGAAGAAGAAAAACGCAACAGCATAAAGAAATTGCATAGAATAAAAGATGTCAGCCAAAGAGATAAGCTGAAAAAGCATACTGAAAAGTGTCATTCTTTGAAAATTGCCGACAAGAAGAAAGAAATTATGGCTGTTATTGAGCCGTGCATTGAGGCAAGCAAAACGGCAAAAGAGGGGTATAATACTAAAGAGCGTATGCACGATATGCTGGACCGTATTTCCGAATTGAGAGAAAGCGACGTAAAGTTTTATGACTTCCCGAAGGATACCGATAAAGGAATCATAGAAAAAGTAAAAAAACTGAGAAAAGAAGGTAATTGAGTTGTATAAGCCCGAACCTGCAAACACAAGCAACATAATACTCTCCGACGAGCTCGTTGAACTTACCGAAAAAATTGCCGAAAACGTTCACGATAACTGGGCACTTGCGAGGATTAACGAAGGCTGGACATACGGAGAAAAAAGAGATGACGTTAAAAAGACCACTCCGTGTCTGGTTGCGTATTCTCAGCTCCCCGAAAACGAAAAGGAATACGACAGAAAAACGGCTGTTGAAACGCTGAAATTGGTTGTGGCACTAGGCTACAGAATTGAAAAGGCTGAAAGCAAAGCGGAATAACGGTTTGCGTATTACAAGATGTATCAAGGAGAACGGATATGGAAAATAATTTGACAAACAGTAAGCTTTTAGACTATCTGCTGGCACGTGCGGAGGATATAAAAGAAAGATTAGGAAATAAGATAGTAACGGTCAACTATGTTTTCGCTGCAATTCTGGAGTGGGTCAACGAAATAAAAGACGTGCAGGATTGCTCCGAATACGGTGATGAAGCGGAAATAAAAGCTCTTTGCGATATGGTTAACGATATAACGCTCACCGATTCTCTGCCTGTCTGTTTGGAGAAGCTGTGTATAAAACGAGCCACCTATGAGGATGATATAAAGTTCAAGCAGGCTGTTTACGCAGCGAGAAACTGGTCTGAAAGACTCGGAAAAACAGTTATTACAGCAGATTTTTTCCTGAGCCGTATTATGGTTACTCCTACCCGGGAAATAATGGATGTTACCGGAATGAAGCACAAAAACAGCGGAGGGTCGGGTATATCGGCAGAGGAAATTTCAAGGGTTACGGCTGAACTTCAGAAGGCGATAATGGGGGACAGTGAAGAAAACGAAGCTGTTGGTGAAGACTCAAAGCAGAGCGGAGAAGCTTTGCCACCGAAAGAGCAGCTTATCAGTATGACCGAAAAGGCTAAAATGATGCAGAAGAAATTGAGCAGCGTTGTTTTCGGTCAAGACAATGCAATAAGCATTTTCACCGCAGGCTATTTCCAGTCGGAGCTCAGAAAAATAACAGACAAAACATGCAGAAAGCCTAAAGCAACATATCTTTTTGCAGGCCCTCCTGGTGTGGGTAAAACGTTTCTGGCTGAACAGGTTGCCGAAATGCTGGAGCTTCCGTTTAAGAGATTTGATATGAGTGAATTTTCCGAACGGGACGCACTTATGGAGCTGACAGGTACCAACAAGTCCTTTAAAGACGATAAAGAGGGCTCTCTGACGGGCTTTGTTGCAAGAAATCCCAGATGTGTGCTGCTCTTTGATGAAATTGAAAAAGCCAACATAGCGGTAATTCATCTGTTTTTACAGGTGCTGGATGCAGGCAGACTGCGTGATACCAACACTGAAAAAGAAATCGATTTTTCGCAGGCAGTAATTATTTTCACAACCAACGCCGGCAGAAAGGTGTATGAAGGCTCATTAACCGCGAATTTGTCCGGCATATCGAGAAAAACAATATTAAAGGCGCTGGAAACCGATATTGATCCCAAAACAGGCCGAGGAGCATTCCCTGCTGCAATCTGTTCAAGATTTGCAACGGGTAACGTGGTTATGTTTAACCACATGGAGGCACACTCGTTAAGAAAAATTGCCGAAAATGAAATTCGCCGCAACATTAAATGCTTTGAAGAGGAAACGGGTATAAAATGCGATGTGGCGGATGACGTGTATTCGTGTGTGCTGTTTTCCGAGGGCGGCCACGCTGATGCCCGTACGGTAAAAAGCAGAGCAAACAGCTTTTTCAGCACAGAGCTGTACGAGCTGTTCAGGTTGGTTTCCAATGAGGAAAACGATGTAAGCATAGAGAATATTCAAAACGTAAATGTTACGCTGGAGCTTCCTGAAGACGAACAGGTGTACAAGCTGTTCAGGGATGATTATAAGGGCTGCATACTGTCTTTCGGCGATGCGGATATATGCGAAAAGCTCAGTTCGATCGTTGAGAAAAAAGGTTATTGCAACAAGGCCGTTTCTTCGTTTGAGGAGGCCAAGGACATTATCCAAAAGCAGGATGTCGAGCTTGTATTTTGCGACCTGCACAGCGGCAGACATTCTGCGGTGTCAAGAGAGCTTAATATTGAGGACGTTGATTCGGAAGGCAGAGCTTTCTTTAAATTCGTATGTGACTCAACCGATATACCGCTTTATGTTCTGGCAGACGTTAACCACAAATATTCCGACGAAGAGAATTTCTCGCTGATGCGTGAAGGTTCGCGCGGTGTGGTGGATGCAGGTGTAAGGGAGGAGCTTGCAGAAACGGTAGATGATATCCTGATGCAGCTTCATCACCAGAGGAGTATGCTCGATTTGGCGAAATCAAGCAAGCTAGTTACATACGAAACCTCACAGTCGGTAACGCCCGACGGAAAAACGGCCGAAATCAAGCTGTTTGATATTGATTTGGAAACCGCTGTTGATGCAGAGGACAGCGGCAGCATTTTAAGCGATGTTTCCAAGCCGAACGTGAAATTTGATGATATTATCGGTGCCGAAGCTGCCAAGAGCGAGCTGAAATACTTTGTTGATTATCTGAAAAATCCCAAAGCCTTTTCATCAAAAGGTCTTGGCGTGCCCAAGGGTGTACTGCTTTACGGCCCGCCCGGCACAGGTAAAACAATGCTTGCCAAGGCGGTTGCCGGCGAATCCGACGTAACCTTCATCTGTGCAGAGGGCAATCAGTTCTTAAAGAAGTATGTCGGTGAAGGTGAGGAAGCGGTTCACAACTTATTCATAACGGCAAGAAAATATGCACCTACCATTATCTTTATTGATGAAATTGATGCCATTGCAAAAGAAAGAAAAGGCGGAGAAAATTCGGCTGACAGTATATTAACTGCCTTCCTGTCCGAAATGGACGGCTTTAAAACCGATGCAAAAAAACCGATTTTTGTTATGGCGGCAACTAATTTTACGGTAGAGCCGGGCACAGCCAAGAGCCTCGACTCTGCTATGTTAAGACGCTTTGACAGACATATTTATATTGACCTGCCCGATAAAAAGGCGAGAACGGAATTTATAAATATGAAAATAAAGAATAAGCCTGTTTTTAATATTTCCGCTGAGGAAACAGAGAATATTGCCGTTCGTTCAACGGGAATGAGTCTGGCACAGCTTGCTTCGGTTTTTGAATTCTCCATGCGTATTGCGATAAGAGAAAACAGGAGCGAAGTAAATGATGAAATATTTGAAAAAGCGTTCGAGACCTTCAATTACGGCGAGGAGAAAAAGTGGGATGCTTCGGAGCTTGAAAAAACGGCTTATCACGAGGCAGGCCATGCATTCCTTTGCTGGGAAAGCGGCGAGACTCCCTCTTACCTGACAATAGTTGCAAGAGGTAACCACGGCGGATATATGCTTCACGGCGACACGGAAAAACGCGGCAGCTACACAAAGTCGATGCTGCTTAACCGTATAAGAACCGCTTTGGGCGGAAGAGCTTCCGAGCTGGTATTCTTCGGCGATGAAGAAGGACTTACTACCGGTGCAAGCGGTGACTTGAGAACCGCTACCGCTTTGGCAAAAAGCATGGTTTGCAATTACGGTATGGATGAAGGTGTCGGCTTGGCTGTTGTTGAGGCTAATGAGCTTTCAAACCCGGCTATGGCACAGCAGGTAAGGGCCGCGGTCAATAATATTCTTAAAGACGAGCTGAACACGGCAAAAACCGTTTTGCAGAAGAACAGAACTGCAATTGAAAAGATCGTGGAGGAATTGTTGCGCAAAAACCACCTGACCGGCGTTGAAATTGACAGGATTTTTTCAGACTATGCCGATAAACAAAAAATCACCGGGTTTTGCGAAAAAGCCGAATGTTAAGAGTTTAGTTATGTGTAAGGAACAAAAACCGTGATAACAAGCTTCACTGTCTGCTTTTTCGTGAACGGTGTTTGAAAATAAAAAAGAAAAGAGAAAAGAGTGTTCTCTGAATATGACGATAGTTGAATTTTTTGACGGCGTTTCAATTTGTAATATGGTCAGCTGCCTTGCAATGAAGCCCGACAAAATCATATTTATCGGCGAGGAAAAGCCGATAGAAAGGCAGAAGAAAGTATATACAAGATTCATAAACTCATACGGAATGCAGGTGGAATTGACACACACTCCGATAAACAGAAGCAGCGTTGAGCAAATAGTTTCCGTCCTGACCGATATTGTCGAAAGTGAGGAAAGCTGTGTGTTTGACCTTACCGGCGGCGAGGACTTGGTGCTTGTAGCAATGGGTATCGTTTTTGAACGATACAGAAATACAGGCAAGGTCCAGATTCATCGCTTCAATATCGGATCGGGCAGGGTTGTTGATTGCGATAAGGACGGCGTGCTGCCGGATACCGAGCAGCCCAAGCTTTCGGTCGAGGGTAACATTATGTTATACGGCGGCTGTGTGGTTCCTTACAACGGCAAAAAGGGTACATATAACTGGGATTTTAATGACGATTTTGAATCCGATTTAAAGGTTATGTGGGAGATATGTAAAACGGATCCCGGCCTGTGGAATTCACTGATCGGTACACTGTCTTATATGGCCGGAGACGACAGCGCAGAGCTTACGGTTTCGGCAAGTAAAACACACACTAAAGAATTAATGAAAAAGCAAAAGATTGCGTGGATACCGGGTCTTATGAAATCCTTTAACAGGTGCGGACTAATTACAAACCTGGTTGACGAGGATGATTTCGTTTCCTTCACCTTTAAAAACGAACAGGTAAAGCGGTGCCTGACCAAGGAAGGAACCGTGCTTGAACTGGAGGTTATGCTTCTTGCCAAAAAATTAAAAAGAAAAGACGGTTCATTTTTGTTTGATGATGCCGTTAACGGAGTATACATAGATTGGGATTCCGAGCTTCACGAGCCTTCCGATAACGATAAGGATACGGAAAATGAAATTGACGTTGTGCTTATGCAGGGCCTTGTGCCGGTTTTCATTTCCTGCAAAAACGGAAGTGTTGATGATACGGAGCTGTATAAGCTGAATACCGTTGCCGACAGATTCGGCGGTCCGTACGTTAAAAAAGTTTTGGTTTCATCTTACTTCGGAAAAAACAACGAGGATGCTCATACACATTTTGTGCAGAGAGCAAAGGATATGGACATTGAATTAATAGAAAATGTTCATACGCTTTCAGACGAAGCCTTTGCAAAGGAAATGAAGAAAAAACTCTGTTGATATATTGCGCGTGAATCGAAAAAAACGGTCGGATACTACTGTTATCAATTGACACAAAATCATTAAATATGGTATAACTATAAGTAACATAGAAAAGAAAAAGATGTGATTTTGATGCTTTTTGATGAAAATAAGCTGTACTCGGATTTGGTTTACGATATCTGCGCAAGAGAAAATCCTCTGTATGACAGTGCGTTTGTATTTGTGAATGAGCTTTTAAACACAACGGTGAAAAAGTGGTGCAGCAGCTCTTCTTTTATGTCCTGTGGTTTGCATGATGAAGATGTTATGCAGATAATACAAATCAAGGTTGCTCAAAACTGCGAAAGAAATTTCTTTAAGCCGGTTGACGGAAAAACGGAGAAAACCTGCGAGGAGTTTAAGGCCTGGTGCTATGTACTGGCTAAAAGATGCTTTATTACATACTACAACAAGCAGAAAAAATACAGGGAAGATATTACAACCGAAGAAGAGGTTACGGATGGTACTGTTGCCGAGCCGTCTACGCCTGATACTGATGAATGCCTTGAGGCTGACAGAGAGCGTATCAGAGAAAGCTTCCGGATTGTTCTTGATTCAAAATCAGGTCTGCATATAGTTCTTACCTGGCTTTCGGTTTCGCTGTTCATGGTCGGAAGCAATATGAGTAAAATTGAGTCAACACATTTGCTGTCTGAAAAATTCAGCGAAATAACTTTGTTTGAAATGTTTAATATCGTTGTTAATCTGTCATCAAAATTGAAATGGCTTGCTTTGGATGATGAAGAGTTTGACAGGCAAAGAGAAAAGCTTGAAGTTATCCATAAAAAAACCGGAATAAAAACAGGCGATATGAAATATTCCGATTTCTATATGGCCAAGGGCCCGGAAATGTCTATCAGCGATTGGATTAACAAGATAAATAACCAAATTAGGAAACAATAGTTTTTTACAGAACTTATTGAGGTAAAGGTGGAATATCTTTGGAGCATTTAACTGTAGAAGAAATAATAAAATATGTTACGGCAAACAAGGTTGACCGAGAAACGGTAGATTTACTCTCAAAAGTGAACGGCCATATCAGAAAGTGTCCTGCTTGCGAAGAAAGAGTCAGCGCCTTTGAGTGCGTAAATGAAGCTTTGGAAAAAGCGACCTTTGAAAACGATTTGGATTTAAATCATTTCGATGAATTGATCAAAACGGAAAGAGAATTCAGCGGCGAATATTATGCTTTATAAAGCGGCATTGATATTATTTAAAAAGCAATAAAAACAGGAGGTAATAAAAATGACAGAAGAAAAAACGGCAAAAGCAAAAGAAACCTTTGCAACGTTGTGCAGTATGCTGGACAACAAAGGCTGGCACTACAATAAGGAGGAGGAAGATTTGCTTATTAGGTCCGGCGTAAAAGGCGATGACCTTCCCATTGAGTTTATTATGAGAGTCGACCCCACAAGCGAAATAGTATCGTTCTTCTCGTTGCTGCCTTTCAAGACGGACGAGTCCAAGCGAATTGATATGGCCTTGGCTGTTTGCGTTGCAAACTACGGTTTGAAAGACGGCTCGTTTGACTACAAAGTGGATGACGGTTCTATTCTGTTCAGACTTACATCAAGCTACAGAGGAAGCAGTCTCAGCGAGGAGCTTTTCGAATATATGCTTATGGTTTCCGCAACCACGGTAGACAAGTACAATGACAAGTTCTTTATGATTTCCAAAGGCGCAATGTCCATTCAGCAGTTTATCGAAGCCGAATAAGAGATATAATTAAGATAAAGTCCATAATTTTTATGGGCTTTATTTTTTGCTTTCTTGCGAAAACACGGAAATTATTGCGTTTATTTAAATGCAGGATAGAAAAAAGATTAATATTGTGTGTTTTGTCGTAAGGAGGCAAAAGAAAAATGGGTTACCCTGTGCTGGCCGATTGGATAAGGTTTAAGCGCATTTCAGAGGATAAGTATTTAATTATTGACTTGCTGAATGATGAGACAATTGAAACGGATGCAGCTACGGTTCGGTTTGCGAGTCAGCTTGACGGAAAAAGAAGTCCCTACGAAATCGGAAGACAAATGCAGGGAATAGATGTAGGACTGCTTTTGGACGAGCTTGAAACCGAACGGGTAATAAGGGACAAAAGATTTTTGTTTAAACACTTTTTGTACTTGCTGGTTACCGTGTGGAGACCCCGCGTTACGACTGGATTAAGGCTGTTTGCGTTTTTTGTAAACGGTGTGTTGCTTGTATCGTGGCTTCCGTTGCTGCTTTTTTCCGTTTATTACGCTGTCAACAATTTATATGATCTGAGCAGTGATTACATAGTGCTCGGCACGGTTGTCGGCTTGGCCGTCGGAATTGCCATGCACGAGTTAGGGCATATGTTTGCCTGTCTGGCTTATGGCGGCAGAGTGTTTGAGGTCGGCGTTATGCTTCAGTTTCTTTTGCCCGGTGCGTATGTGCTGCTCAATTCAAGTGCAGTTAAAAAGCGTATGAGAAGAATTCAGATCAGTGCTGCCGGTGTTGAAATGAACTTTGTGCTGACGGCTGTTTTCCTGCTTTTGACCGTATCTTTTGCAGATTTAAGCGGCTTCTTCCTCGGTGCGGCAATACAGAACGCTTTTCTCGGCTTTATTAACCTTACGTTTATAAACGGTTTTGACGGCATGGCGATAATGAGTGAGCTGTTGGGTACCGATGAGCTTATAGACAAGGCAAAAAGCGTTATAAAAAACAAGCGTAAAAGGAACAGACTGCTCAACGACGGTGTTTCGGGTCAGGCAACGGTTGCCGTCTGCTATGCGCTGAAAGTAATTCAGGTTGCGTTGCCGCTGATATTTGTGCTTAATATTGCGGGGGTAATTACGTGTTTTATTTAAATAAAAAAGTCAGGAACATTCAACTGATAACAGGTCTTCTGCCTGCGGTGCTGTCGGTTGCTTTTCTGGTAAAGGAATCGGTGCTTTTTTTACTGCTTTGCGTGATATCGCTGTTTATCACGGTCGGTACGGTGCCTCTTTTCAGGAAAAGGGAGAGTCTGTTTATGTTTATATTGGTTGCAATAGCGGGCTTGCCCGTAAACATCAGGCTTGCGTGTTGGCTCGTGTTTGAGGGGATTATCGGCTCGGATTTTCTGCCGGTCGATATTTTATGGGCGGTGTTTTTGTGCTGTGTTCTGTTCAGCGTTGAAGAAATTGTGTTCGGCGTAATTACAAGAATGATATGGAAAAGACAGTACAGGCTAAAGGTTTAAAAGGAGAGTGAGTAGTTTGGGAAAGATATGGGATGAGAAGAGCATAAGGGAAGTGTTTGAGGAGCTTGACAAAAGCACGGGTCTTTCCGGCGCCGAATTGCCTATTTACTTTGGTAATGCAAAGGGCACATTGGGCTGCTTTATAATAAAAAATGGGCCGGCTTTCAGGTTTTCAGATCACTGGTTCAAGAATTCGGAGTGGCCTGTAGAATCCGCATTGGATGTCATAAGACACGAGTATGCTCACTATATGGATTGGTCGGAAAACGGATATACTAGCCACGGCAGCTCTTGGAAAACCTGCTGTATAAGGGTAGGTGCGGTACCCAGCAGGCTTTACAGCGAAGGACGCAGTGAATATTATAAGAATAAGCACAAAAAAGAGGAAGACAGGCTTGCGCATCTGAATAAATATAAAACGGGGCAGGCGATAGAGCACCCTCAATACGGCACAGGGATTATAACGGTACTGGATAAAAAAGAACGTTCAATAATTGCACGTGTTGATTTCGGGGTGAAAGGCATTAAGGCCTTGGATCTCGGGTGGATTGACTGTAATTGCACAATAGAATAACATATTTAAGGAGGAATAAGTAATATGGTATATGTAACATCGGATCTTCACGGCTACCCGCTTGAGAAGTTTCTGGATTTCCTCAATAAAGCAGGCTTCGGTGAGGAGGACTATCTGTACATTCTCGGCGACGTTATTGACCGTGGGCCGGATGGCATAAAAATTCTTAAATGGATGATGTCTCAGCACAACGTTCAGCTTATTCTCGGCAATCACGAGGCTATGCTTCTTGCCTGCGATTTCCTGTTTGATGAAATAACCGAAGAAAGCATAGACAATCTTACGGGCAGCAAGCTGAGTACATACAGAACTTGGGTTTCCAACAGCGGTCAGGTAACTCTTGATGCGCTTATGGCGACAAGGCGCAGTGAAATCGAATACATTCTGGAATATCTGCGCGAAGCGCCCTTGTATGATTCGCTGACCGTTAACGGCAGGGATTTTCTGCTTGTGCACAGCGGCTTGGGCGGATTCAGAAAGGATAAGAAGATGTCCGAGTATATTCCGACCGATTTGCTTTGGACCAGGCCGAGCATGAACGCCCGTTATTTTGATGATATTACCGTTGTTTTCGGACACACGCCCACAGTGTGCTACGGCCCCGAATATATGGGCAAAGCCGTGAAAACCGAAACCTGGGTAAACGTTGATGTCGGTGTCGGATTGGGTCAGGATCCGGTGCTGTTAAGGCTTGACGATATGCAGTTCATTTATTACAATTCATTGATTAAATAAAACACGAAGGAGTGATTATATTGTTCGAAATAATTTTTACTGTGCTTGCAATTGTTCTTTTGTTCTTTGCTTTTAAGCTGGCGCTTAAGCTTACCTGGGGTGCGGCTAAAATTGCCGCAATATGCCTTCTCGTGCTGTCGGTACCCCTGCTTATCGTACTGCTGATTTTTGCAGGCGGCTTGCTGCTTCTCCTGCCCGTAGCACTTATTGCAGGTGTAATCGGTCTGGTAAAGGCTTGTTCTAAATAATAAAGGAATCGGAGTAAAACCCGAAGCAAATAAAAAAGCGAACTCCGCTTACCGAGCAATCGGCAGGCGGAGTTTCGTATTTATTACTACATTTTCTCGCTACAAAAATGTTGACAATATATAACTATTGTGGTAATATATGTATAGCGAAACGAGGTGGACAAAATGAAATCCTATACAGTCAAAGAAATTGCTGAAACCTTAAAAACAAACCCTGAAACCGTAAGACGTTGGATACGGTCTGGTAAATTATCTTCAACAATGACATCAACGAAAGCGGGAAATATTGTTACAGAGGATGCTCTAAATAAATTTATTAAAGAAACACCTAAATATGCAGCGACGATAGCAGGGTCTGTAGTAACGTCTCCGGTTGCGTTGTCTTTAATAGTGGGCGGATTAATTGGTGGTTTAGTTGGCACTGTAATGTCTGGTGAAAAGAAAAAAATAAGTAAGGAAGATATACGAAAAACAATAGAGCGTCAAATCATCGATTGCGAAAAGCGAATAGCCGACAATAAAAAAACACTTGAGCAAATCAAATCAAAAATTGCTGATGATGAAAAGAGCATCATACAATTGAAGTATGCTCTTGAGCATTTAGACTTGGATTTGATTGCTAAAGAAATTAATATTCAAAAATAAAGGAGAGATATTGTGAGTAATTTAGGGGCATATCAAACATTTACGACTATAGCCAAAAAATTTGGTGGGGTAAAAAATTTAATAGGGATAATCGCAACTGGCAGTGCTACGATAGGTGCTGCAGGAGGAATTGGAGCTTATGTCGGTGGCAAAAAAATAGTTAATAATATAAAGAAGCGCAAAACACTCAAAGATGTAACATTAAAAGATGATATTATATATAAAGTCATTAAAAAGGGAGAAAGTAACGAGGGGCTAAAATTTGAAATTGGCAATGAGTTTAGAGTTTTAGAAGCAGACGGAGAGGCTATCTTAATCGAAATAATTGGAGACACAAACAATCCATATTTTGTTTCTGCTGATTTGCTTCATTTAATATCAAATTATAAATAAAGATTTAAAGGAGAGATAATAATGCCAAAGTTTTTTATCGACTTAATTGATTCACTTGGTAATATCATCGATACAGATGATGAAGTGTTCGATAATGAAGATGATGCAGAGGAGTATGCAGACGAATGTAACAACGCATTTGCAATAGGCGCAGAGGATTTGGAAGGCACAGACGATTATATGGATCCTGATGAGTATGAATACGTAGTAAGAGAAGAATAACAGTACGTAATTACTCTACGCCTCTAATAAAACATAAACCTCCTTGCGACGGTCGCACCGTTACAAGGAGGTTGTTTTTGTTATTTTATAAACGTTTCTTTAATTGCTTCAAGGTAGCCGTAGCCGTAGAGGTCGTCGGGCTGGAGGTAGCTTGTTTCCGTCCACTCATTCCAGCTGTTTACGGTGATGAACGGTGCTTTCATAATACCCTTACTCATCGAGTCGTCTGTAAAGGCTTTGACCTTTTCACAGGCGGCTTTAAAGTTTTCGGGCGTGTTGTTTGTAACTACGCCGGGCATAAAATCGTAAAACCTTACGTTGTTGTCCCAGCCGACGGAAATGTTGGGATAGTAAGGAATATCAAGCTTTTCCGTTGCTTCTTCAAGTCTTTGGCAGTATTTTTCGGTCAGGTCTTTATAATCGCCGTCGAAGTGCACCGAGCCGCCCCAGTTGTAATTTGTAACGGAGTCTATACCGAGGTAGCTGTAAAGCTCATATTCTTTACAGCCTTTGCACTCATCGTTATCACTCAGCCAGTTGAAAACCTTGTTTCCCCAGTATACAACCTGGAAATGAAGCCCCCTGAAGCCTGCTTCAACCGTCTTTCTGCGGAATTCTTCGATAGCTTTTTTGCATTTCTGACTCGTGCCGAAGGAACGGATGAAATTATCAAGGTCAAAAATCATATAAACGGGACAGCCGTCAATTGTGTAGTAGTTTTCCTTTTTGAAATATTTTTCAATCGTCCTGTCGCAGATGTTTGAAAAGATTTCGGGCGTTACGACTCCGCTCCATATAACTGTGGAAAGGTCGCTGTCGGAATTGCGCTTGTCCCACAGGTGGGTTGCATCGTGGTTTGCCCACATGAGCATAAATTTCATATCCGTGTTGTTGCGTGCCTTGAGAAAGCCGTCATTCAGGCAGTTTTCAAGAAACGGACGGTTGTCGTACCAATACCAGTCGTAGATAAATACGTTTACGCCGTAATCAACGGCACAGCGTATCTGCATTTCCATAACTCGGCTGTCGGCCTCGTTTACGTAGCCCCAGGTAGGAATTCTCGGCCAGCGGCAGCCCTCGTAGCCCTTGTTCGTCATTGCCTTTACCGTTTGCCATTCGCCGTAGCCCTCGGGCCAGAAAATGCGTGTACGGGGCTCATCGCCCGTGTAGGAAGGCCAGATGAATGCTGCTATATCGTATTTCATACTCATACCCCTTTGGTAGTACATTGTAACATCTTAAAGTTGACTTTTGTAGGGGCGGATATTATCCGCCCGTGCTGATATTGCTCGGTTTGCTGGCGGCTGATAGCCGCCCCTACAGTGAAGTTTTAGTTGTTACAGCGTAGTAGGGGCGCATATTATGCGCCCGCAAATTCTTATACAACCTATCGGGCGGATAATATCCGACCCTGCTCAGCGAGCCGTTGCGTTCAAAGGCAGTATAGCACGGAAAACGAATTGTTGTCAAATTTTCTGCTTCATCAGCCCGTGTCTGTTGCAGTAAAGGTACAGCCAGCCTTTGCCCCGTAATTGCATACGGGTTTCGGCGTTGCCCTCGGGGTAGAATTTGACGAAATTGACCTTGTCCGAGGTGAGGTGGGCAACAAACGAAATGAAGTGTGTTTTAGTCATTTCGTGGTTTACCGTTAAATAATATTCGTCTTCAACCTTTTCAAGCTTTATTTCGTGCGCTGCGTCCGTTTCTTCGGCTTCAAGAGGGGGCAGGGTAATGCCGCAGCAGCTTATTACCGTATCACCCGTCGTGCGGATAATGTTGCCGCAAACGGGACAAACGTAAAATTTTGAGCGAAGAATGTTCGCAGAAACGTTTTTGTTTATAACCGTATCGCCCGACATAAGTTCCGCAACCGAAACGCCGAGTGCCTTGGCAAGCGGCTCAATCAGAGTTATGTCGGGCAAGCCCTTTGCCGTTTCCCACTTTGAAACTGCCTTGGCTGAAACGCCTATTTTGTCGGCAAGCCGTGCCTGTGTCAGTTCTTTTTCTTCGCGAAGGCGTTTTATCGTTGCGCCGGTAATGTAATTATTCATAAGCAATTCTCCTTTGTATGGCTATTATAAGCTAAGGCAGACGCGCTTACAACCTACGCTTCGTAGATAAGCAGGAATAATAAAAAGCTGCCGAACCTAGCCGGCAGCTTTTGTGTTTATTTGTTTGTTACGATGAATATCATTCTTTCCTGTAAAGAAGCACCGCCGTGGTTTGTGCCTATACCGCCGTGGTCGGAGGTGATGATAATCAGCCAGTCTTCGGTTTCGTAGCTGTCTCTGCCCTCGATTGCTTTGAGCGTTGAATACGCAAACTTTTCGCAGCGCTCAAAGCCTGCTTTGTATGCGGGGTTGTTGAACGAAAAGCCGTAACTGTGACCCGCGCTGTCCGTTCCCTCGTAGATTGCGATTGTGAAATCAGGGCAGTGTTCTTCGGAAAGCTGCTTGTTTGTTTCGATTACGGTTGCCTCGTGGCCGTTACACTTTGTGAAGCTGACGTTGAGGCCTTTTTCCTCACAGTACTGCTTTTCGGGGAGGTAGGTGGAATTGTCCTTTGAGAAGTGACCGTTCCACTTTGTGAGGAAGGAAGCGGAATCAATCGTGCCGTCTTCAACAAGTGTGGTCATAAGGGTTTTGTATTCCATATTCTTGGGCTGACCGTTGCCGTAAACGCCGTTCTTGTCTGCCCATACACCTGTGAGCACCGAGCACCAACCGGGAGCGGTTGAAGTGTCCTGCGTGTTCTCACCGTCGGGGTAGTTTACACCGCCGCAGTAACCGAGGTTGATTGAACCGCCTTCGTTTACGAGCTTTGCAATGGCGCTGTACTTACCGTTTGCAAGCGATACGACATCTGCACGGCAGCCATCATAACCGATGATGATTGCCTTCTTCTCGGTCTTGCCTTGCGGCAGAGGAGCCTTGAAGTGGTCAACAACCATATTGTACAGTTCCGTCATCGGGATTGCTGTTTCAACTGTATTCTCGTAGCCTACGCTTTCTATGTTTTCAAGGTATAATACCTCGGTGTCTTCAGCGTCTGCTTTGTAAAGACCACAGAGTGCGGGAATAAAAAGAATAATGCTGAGAATTTTTGCTGAAATGCTCATTGTCTACAACTCCGTTTTTCGGTTTACTGTGCGGGTGCTGTCGTTGTCTCTCCCTGGACGGTTTTGGGGTTTGTGGGGTCAACCTGAATAAGGTAAGCCTGGTTGCCGGTGCCGATCTGCTTGTAGCAGTCGGTCTTCTTGGGCTTAATCATCGGGAAGCCTGTGCTGCAGTCGGGGTCCATAAGCATCTGAACCTGGGTGAGGAAGGGCCAGACAAGGAACATAATTGTTTTACCGGGAACGCAGTTCCAGATACCGAGTGCGTAGTAACCGCAGTTGAGAATATATGACCATGTGCCTGCCATAAGAATTCTGCTGCTTACCTTTTCGAGCTGAGCCTGTGTAAGGTCCTTGTAAAGGTAATAGTAGCTTTCGGGGTCGGAATTCTTGTAACGCCATGCTTCAACGTTGTAGTAAAGACCCTTGCCGTCGTTAATCTGTGTACCGTATGTACCGGTGGAAACGCCCTTACCCTTCTTTACGGTGAAAGCGCCAACCTGAATGTCGTGGTCGGTAAGGTTTTCAATATAAATCCAGGTGTGACCGGACATATTGTAGTTTCTGGGCTTGTGACCGAGATACATTCTTGCAACGATTTCCTCTTCGGTTTCGTCAACTTCCTCTGCACTGACGGTTGCCGGAACAGCAAACACGCCTATGACAGTGAGAACGGCGATAAGAAGAGCGATGATTTTTTTGAAATTTTTCATATCATTTCCTCCTTTTTATTTTACTGAAACAGTATAACACAGTAAGGGTAAACTGTCAAACAAAAATTTGCATATTATTTATCTAAAAAAGAAATATCTTGCTAAAATTTATGGCTTATGTTAACATTGAAATAAGCAACGGTCTTTCGGCTTTTTTATGGCGGTGCTTTATGCTGCTTTTGCTGTGACGGTACTTTTTAATTGACATATTTCTGCTCTTTGTTATATAATAAAAAATAAATAAAAGCCTCAGGAGGTATTTATGAGAAATATTGACATAATCAACAGCGGCTGGCTGTTTTCCAAGGAAGCCAAGGCTGCCCCCGTGTCTTTGCCTGCGGATTGGCAGGCGCTTAACCTGCCCTACACCTGGAACGGTGAGGACGGTCAGGACGGCGGCAACGACTACTACAGAGGCAAGTGCTTCTTTGCAAAGTCTCTCAAGGCTGAGGAACTGCCCGAAGGCGAGGTTAAGTACCTCCAGTTTGATGGTGTTAACTCCTCCTGCGAGGTTTTTTGGAACGGTAAGAGCATCACAAAGCACGACGGCGGTTATTCCACCTTCCGCGTAAAGCTTGAGAATATCAAGGATGAAAACATCCTTGCCGTTGCGGTTGACAATTCGCCCAATGACAGGGTTTATCCCCAGAATGCAGATTTTACCTTCTACGGCGGTATTTACCGTGACGTAAAGGTTATCGGCGTGGGCAAAAAGCACTTTGACCTTGATTATTACGGTGCACCCGGAATAAAGGTTACTCCCGAAATCAAGGGCAGTAATGCAGTGGTTGAAATTGAAACGTTTATCAATGACGATGATGACTGTACGGTCAGATACGATATTATTGCAGACGGCGAGGTTATTGCAACGGCTGTCGGCGAGGAAGACGATGAGGTTAAAATCACAATAGAAAACGTACACCTCTGGGACGGTCTTAAGGACCCCTATCTCTACACCGCCAAGGCAACCCTTATTGATAAGGGTGAGGAGGTTGACGAGGTTTCAGCACGCTTCGGCTGTCGTACGTTCAGCGTTGACCCCGAAAAGGGTTTTATCCTCAACGGCAGGGAGTATCCGCTGCGCGGTGTATCCCGCCATCAGGACAGACCCGGCATAGGTAACGCGCTTCTTCCCGAGCACCATAAGGAGGATCTTGACCTCATTGTTGAAATGGGTGCAAACACAATCCGCCTTGCACACTATCAGCACTCACAGGTCTTCTATGACCTTTGCGATGAGGCAG
Source organism: Clostridia bacterium (assembly GCA_017410325.1). Lineage (GTDB taxonomy): Bacteria > Bacillota > Clostridia > Oscillospirales > Acutalibacteraceae > UBA8612. The sequence continues at coordinate 23,653 of JAFQRA010000003.1, forward strand.
GTCTTGTTCTCTGGGCAGAAATCCCCTATATTTCCCGTCATATGCCAAACGGCTTTGACAACACGGTTTCCCAGATGAAGGAGCTTGTTTCACAGAATTACAACCACCCGTCAATTTTCTTCTGGGGCCTTTCAAACGAAATTACGATTGCGGGTGCAAACGACCCCGACCTTATCCGTAACCACAAGAAGCTCAACGAGCTTTGCCACGAGATGGATAAAACCCGTCTTACAACCATCGCTTCCGTTACAATGTGCTCGATTGATTCCGAGTACGTTCATATAAGCGATATTCTTTCGTACAACCACTATTTCGGCTGGTACGGCGGCACTACGGATATGAACGGCCCGTGGTTTGACGAGTTCCACAAGAAGTACCCCAATAAGCCTATCGGTATAAGCGAATACGGCTGTGAGGCTCTCGACTGGCATACCTCAACACCCACACAGGGCGACTATACCGAGGAATATCAGTCCTACTACCACGAGGAGCTTATCAAGCAGATTGCCGAAAGACCGTACCTCTGGGCAACCCACGTGTGGAATATGTTTGACTTTGCCGCAGACGCAAGAGCTGAGGGCGGCGAAAACGGTATGAACCACAAGGGTCTCGTTACCTTTGACAGAATGTATAAAAAGGACTCCTTCTACGCATACAAGGCATGGCTTTCCGAGTCTCCCGTGCTTCACCTTTGCTCAAAGAGATATATAGACAGGGTGGAGGACATAACAAAGGTTACAGTTTACTCCAACCTTGACGAGGTTGAGCTGTTTGCAAACGGCGAAAGTGTCGGAAAGCAGAAAAAGGGCAAGTACCCCTTCTTCTACTTTAATGTAAAGAACGTCGGCGAAACAACGCTTACCGTCAAGGCGGGCGAGCTTGAGGATACCGCCGTAATCCGCAAGGTTGATAAGCCCAACGAGGCCTATATTATGAAAGAAGAGGGCGCAGTTATCAACTGGTTTGATATCACGATGCCCGACGGCAGATTCTCAATCAACGACACCATCGGCGATATTATGTCAACCCTCAGCGGTAAGGTTACGATGGTTAAAATCCTGCTCAAAATCAAAAACGCAATGACGGCAGGCAAGGAAAAGGGCAAGAAGGCCGAGGTTGCAGGCTTTGAGGTTGCAGGCTTCAAGCTCAGTATGCCGATGATTAAAAACGTATACGGTATGGCAAAGGGCTTTACCGTAAAGCGTATTTTCTCAATGCTCGGCGGTAAGTTCACGAAAGAGCAGATTCTTGAAATCAACGCTATGCTCAACAAGGTTAAGAAGCCCGCAAAACAATAAATAGCACGAGGGGTGTAAGTTATGATAAAGCGCAGGAATGTTTTTCTTACGGCATTAATTTCGGTTACACTTGTTATATCGCTTCTTCTCGCTTCCGGCTGCGGCAAACAGCCCAAGCCCGAGCAGAATGAAGAAACCCCTTCTACGCAGGCTGAGTCGGTACAGCAGGCTGATGCCGACGTAACGGCAGAGCCTTCAACTGCTGAGGAAGGCAAAACGGCTGAGACTGTTACGGATGAAACTTCAACCGAAGAAAGCTCAACCGAAGAAACCTCCGAGGCAGGCCCGCAGACCACGCAAGAGATAGTGGAGTTTTTTAACACGGCTGTAAACAAAGTTAAGCCCAACGCCAAAAAGGTAGTCAAAAACTACGAAAAGCGTACCGTAAACGAGGATAAAACACAGATTCCCGGTGCTCTTGACAGCTTTGCAAAGGAAACTATCCCCAAGGTTATGGGGGACGATACCGAGCCGACGGTATGGACAACAAAAGAAGATATATTGGCCAATTTTATCGTGCCCGAGCAGAGTTATTCAAGCAAACTCAAGGCAGAGTGGGTAACCTCAGCGGTCTGTGAGGATAAGGGTGATACGTACGAAATTACCATTAAGCTCAAGGACCATAAGAATCCCACCGCGGGCGTGGGTGTCGGCGCTGTGTGCGACGTGCTTGAAACCTACGAGGTTGCCGAAAAGGCTTCGTTTGTTGAGGAGTTTTCGACTCAGTACTATAACTGTGTCGTGAAGGCAACAATCGACAAGGCTACGGGCAACGTTATTCACGCCAACTACACCACACCTATGATGATGATTATGCGTGTAAACCTTTTCGGTACTCACAGCGGCACTATGGGCTTCACTTTTGAAAAAGATTACACAATCACTTATTGATTTTAACAGATAGGAGAACGCTCTGTATGATGACTTTTATCAGAATTCTGGTATCAGCTTTTGTTACCGTGGAAACTCTTTTCTCGTGCCTTGCAGGCGGCGTAAGCCTCAAAACGGTTGATATGCCTGAGGTGGAAACAGGCAAGTACACGCAGTATGTTGACCCGTTTATCGGTACCGGCGGTATTCCGTGGACCTGCGGTATGTTAAGCCCCGCGGCAACAACTCCGTTCGGCCTCGTAAGGCTCGGCCCCGACACCTGCTTTGTCGGCGGTGCTTATATTGTCAAAACAAACACTTCAGGCTATTACTACGAGCACGGCCATATCAAGGGCTTCAGCCACTCCCGTCTTTCGGGTACGGGTGCGGAGGATTACAGTATGTTCCGCGTAACCCCCGTAACGGGCACGAATAAGCCGGGTGTAATGCCTTACTCCCACAAAAACGAAACCGCATCCGCCGGTTATTATGCTGTTTATCTGCCGAGCACTGCCTGCCTTGCGGAAATGACGGCAAGCGTACATACGGGTGTTCACCGTTACACCTTCTTTGATAAGGACGATGCCCGTCTTTATATTGATGTCACAAGCTCAACGGGAACAAGAACGGCATCAAACGCCACGGCAGAATATGACGAGGAAACGGGCATTCTTACCGGCTACTGTCTCCTTCCCGGTCAGTTTGCAGGCAGATACGACTGCTTACCGACTTATTTTGCCGCAAGATTTGACAAGGAAATCAAATCACTTACCGTAACGGGTGAGGAAAACAACCTCGGCGTTGATATCAACTTCGGCTCAATTGAGGGCGAAAGCGTTGAGCTTAAGCTTGCGGTAAGCTTTGTAAGCAAGGAAAACGCAATTCTTAACCTCGACACGGAAACAAAGGATAAAAGCTTTGAAGATGTAAGGAAGGAAGCTGTTGCCCTTTGGGAAGACCGTCTTTCTGCAGCCGATATTCAGGCAGATGACGAAACAAAGACCGTATTCTATACAGCGCTTTACCATTCAATGACTATGCCCAGCAACTTTACCGATGTTAACGGGGAATACCTCGGCTTTGACAAGCAGAAGCACGTTGCGCAGGGCTACACCTACCGTTCGGATATGTCGCTGTGGGATACCGTGCGTACAACTCATCCGCTTTATACGCTTATTGCTCACGACGTGCAGGAGGACTGCTTAAAGAGCCTTGTTGAAATGACAAAGCAGGGCGGAGTAAACGCAGTTCCCAGATGGCCGCAGGGCGCAGGCTACACGGGCTCAATGTTCGGTGACCCGGCAAATATTATGATTACGGAAAGCTACATCAAGGGCTTTACGGATTTTGACGTTGAAACGCTTTACAACGCTATGAAGAACACCTCTGATAACCGTGTCAACAGGGACGGCAGAGACTGCGTTGAGGTTTACAACGAATACGGCTACGTTCCGCAGGACCTTGCAGGCAACGAGGAATCCGTAAGCCATACGCTTGAATATGCGTGGCAGGATGCCGCAATTGCAAAGCTCGCAACTCTTCTCGGCAATACAGAGGATGCAGAAAAATACGGCGAAAAAGCAATGTATTACAAAAACCTCTTCAACCCCGAAACCAAGTACTTCCACGCAAGAAATTCGGACGGTACCTTCGTCTGGAACTTTAATCCCAATATTACCTATTTCTACGATATGGTGCTTATCAAGAAGTTTGCTGACTGTTACTCCGAGGGCAGTGCAAAGCAGTGGCGCTGGAACGCACTGCAGGATATCGACGGTATGATTGAGCTTTTCGGCTCGGAAGAATACTTCGTTGACGAGCTTGAAGACTTTATGAAGTCTGCTTCACGAAACAGAGCGGCTATTGACCCCGGCGCAGGCTACTGGATAGGTAACGAGCATGACCTGCACACAGCTTACCTTTTCGCAAACGCAGGCAGACCTGACCTTACACAGAAGTGGGTGCGCTGGACACTTGACGAACGCTTCAGCACCGATATCAACGGCATTGACGGTAATGATGACGGCGGCGCAGTAAGCTCCTGGTACGTTTTCTCGTCCCTCGGCTTCTATCCGCTTGCAGGTACAGACCAATATTGGCTCGGCTCACCCTGCGTTGACAGCGCAACCGTTACTCTTTCAAACGGCAACACGCTTAAAATTACCGCAAATAACCAGTCAGACGATAACGTTTACGTCAAGAGTGTAACCCTCAACGACACAAAGCTTGAAGGCGTTTACGTAACACACGAGCAGCTTATGAACGGCGGCGAGCTCGTATTTGAAATGAGCAAAACAGCTTAAATTTAATTATTACTAACATTATAAATAACAATAAAGCACAGGCACTTGACCGTACAGTTGAGTGTCTGTGCTTTATACATTATTTCTATAAATTATAATTTGACGGGATGATTATTTGTAGGGGCGATTCACGAATCGCCCGTTTTTACCGACATATCACTTTTACGGCGGGCAATTCGTGAATTGCCCCTACTACGATGTAACAACTAAAACTTCACTGTAGGGGCGGCTATCAGCCGCCAGCAAACCGAGCAATATCAGCACGGGCGGATAATATCCGCCCCTACAAAAGTCAA
>JAFQRA010000033.1 GCA_017410325.1 Clostridia bacterium
CAAAGTGCAAAGTTAAGGGTCGCTTCGCTCCGATTTTATAAAACATTGATTTAGAGCGATAATTATAATGGGTGAGGGCGAAGCCCTCCCACAATTTTGCATTTTGAACTTTGCATTTTGCATTGTTTGTCCCCGACAAACTGTAATTCGTTAAACACAGCGAGGAGTTTTGTTATGCCTGATTTTGAACTTTCCCGTTTGAGGGCGGCTGAACTTAAGGAACAGCTTAACTATCATATAAAGCGTTATTACGATGAGGATGCGCCCGAAATATCGGACTACGAGTACGATATGCTGATGCGTGAGTTAAAGGCGATAGAGGAGGAATATCCTCAGCTAATTACTGCGGATTCTCCCACGCGCCGTGTCGGCGGTACTGCTTCGGAAAAGTTTGCGCCCGTTGTGCATACCGTGCGTATGGAAAGTCTGCTCGATGCCTTCAGCGAGGAGGAGCTTTACGCCTTTGCCTCAAGAGTGGAGCAGGGTGCAGGCGAGGCGGCTTACGTTGTCGAGCCTAAAATTGACGGTCTTTCAGTTTCGCTTGAATACGTCAACGGTGAGCTTGTACGCGGCTCAACACGCGGAGACGGTGATGTAGGCGAGGACGTAACCCATAATATTTTAACAATCAAATCAATCCCCCATAAGCTCAATATAAATCTGCCCTTTATTGAGGTGAGAGGCGAGGTGTATATGCCCCATTCAAGCTTTGAGGAGCTTGTCATAAGGCAGGAGGAGGCTGAGGAAAAGCCCTTCAAAAATCCCCGTAATGCCGCCGCAGGCTCACTCAGGCAGAAGGACAGTGCCGTTACGGCTTCGCGTGGGCTGGACGCCTTTATTTTCAACATTCAGCAGGTTGAGGGCAAAACGCTTTCCTCACACAAGGACTCGCTTGATTTTCTCGGTGAGCTCGGCTTTAAGACCGTGCCCGATTATAAGCTCTTTTCCGATTTTGACTCTGCCGTTGAGCAGGTGCGTAAAATCGGCGAAATGCGCGGCACTCTGCCCTTTGATATTGACGGCGCTGTAATAAAGGTTGACAATTTTGCAAAGCGCGAGGTGCTCGGCAGTACGGCAAAATTCCCCCGTTGGGCGGTTGCTTTCAAATATCCGCCCGAGGAAAAGCCCACGGTGCTTCGCGAGGTTGAAATCAACGTCGGCAGAACGGGTGTGCTCACTCCCACAGCCGTTTTTGACCCTATTCAGCTTGCGGGTACAACCGTCAGCCGTGCAACCCTGCACAATCAGGACTTTATAAATGAAAAGCAAATAGCAATCGGCGATACTGTAATTGTCCGTAAAGCGGGCGATATTATTCCCGAGGTGCTTTCCGTTGCCGAAAAGTGCGGAAACGAAACCTTCCGTATTCCCGATACCTGTCCCGTCTGCGGCGCACCTGCCGTAAAAGAGGGCGATGAAGCGGCAATCCGCTGTAACAATTCCGACTGCCCTGCACAGCTCAAGCGCAGACTTATTCACTTCTGCTCAAGAGACGCTATGGATATTGAATCTCTCGGCGAAGCGGTTGTTGAAATGCTTGTGGACAGCGGCCTCGTTTCGGGCGTTGAGGATATCTATAAGCTCACTTCCGAAGAGCTTATCGGTCTTGAGCACTTTGCAAAAAAATCGGCAGACAACCTTGTTAAGGCTGTTGCCGAGTCAAAGCAGAATGATTTGTATAAACTTGTTTTCGGCCTTGGCATCCGCCACATCGGCCAGAAATCCGCAAAGCTGTTAAGCGAGCATTTCATAACTATGCAAGCCCTGCAGAACGCAAGTGTTGAGGATATCTCGAAAATCGAGGGCTTCGGCGGAATTATGGCACAGAGCGTAGCGCAGTATTTCGCAATGCCGCAGACCGCTGAGCTGATTGAAAAGCTGACCGCTTTGGGCCTTAATATGAAATCCCTCAAAGAAATTGAAAGCGATATATTCAAGGGCAAAACCTTTGTTTTAACGGGCACTCTGCCCACCTATACAAGAAACGAGGCCGCCGCTATAATAGAAAAATTCGGCGGAAAGGTTTCCTCCTCCGTTTCAAAGAAAACGGACTACGTTCTTGCGGGCGAGGAAGCCGGAAGCAAGCTCAAAAAGGCCAACGACCTCGGCGTTACGGTAATTGACGAAGCAAAGTTCAACGAAATGATATCATAAGGTGCCGTCTTTGAAGGCACGCTCAAACCACACGTCCTTTGCTTCAAAGCACTTGCCGTTGAGGTAGTTGAGAATACCCGCATCGGTCGTGAAGGTGAATTGCAGACGGTAGGAATAAAGGCACTGCTTTTTGTAGCCCTTTTCTTTGTTCAGGGCGTTCGTGCCGTATTTGCCGTCGCCGAGCAGGGGATGGCCCTCGTGCGCAAGGTGTGCCCTTATCTGGTGTGTCCTGCCTGTGAGCAGTTCAACGCGCACAAGGCTCAAATTGTCCTTTTCGTCAAGCACCTTGTACCGTGTGCGTATTTCCTTGGCATCGTCCCTTGGCTTGTCGTAAACGGCAACCTTGTTTTTCTTTTCGTCTTTTTTAAGATATGCGGTAAGCGTTGCCTGCTTTTTGTCAAAATAACCGTGCGCAATGCAAAGGTAAACCTTGCTCAGCTCTCTGTCCTTGATTTTCTGGTTGAGTATTCTTAAACTCTCTGCGTTCTTTGCGGCAATAACAATACCGCCCGTGTTGCGGTCAATTCTGTTAGCCAGCGCAGGCGCAAAGGAGTTTTCGCCCTTGGGGTCGTACTCACCCTTTTCGTACAGGTAGCGTTCAACACGCGTTATAAGCGTGTCAACGTATTCGCCCTCGTCCGGGTGGCTTAAAAGCCCGACCTTTTTGTCGAGCAGAATTATATTTTCATCCTCGTAAATTATATCAAGCTTTGTTGAGGCACGCAGAAAATCGTACTTTTCGGGTGCCGCTTCAAAAAACTCGTCGTTGATGTACATTTCAACAAGGTCGTTCACCTGTAGCCTTGTCGAAATTTCGGCACGCTTGCCGTTTACCTTTATTCTTTTCAGGCGTATGTATTTGTACATCAGCCCCTGCGGAAGCAAGGGTACGGTTTTGGTTATAAACTTGTCAAGCCGCTGATTGGCATCGTTTTTATTTACTGTAAAGCTTTTCAAAAGTATCACCCATAAATTTAATGTAGTAATAATATCACATATAATAAATTTGTGCAAGGAGGGAAAAGCGTGGATAAATTTATTCTTCATTCCAAATATAAGCCTACGGGCGACCAGCCTCAGGCGATAGAGGCTCTTGTTGACGGTGTAAACAAGGGCTATACGGAGCAGACCCTGCTCGGCGTTACGGGCTCGGGTAAAACCTTCACAATGGCAAACGTAATAGCAAAGGTAAATAAGCCCACGCTTGTCCTCGCTCACAACAAAACCCTTGCCGCACAGCTTTGTTCGGAATTCCGTGAATTCTTCCCCGAAAATGCGGTGGAATATTTCGTGTCCTACTACGATTATTATCAGCCCGAAGCATATCTGCCAACGACCGATACCTATATTGAAAAAGACTCTGCCGTAAATGATGAAATAGACAAGCTCCGCCACTCCGCAACCTGTGCTCTCGCAGAGCGACGTGACGTTATAATAGTTGCGAGTGTGTCGTGTATTTACACTCTCGGCAGTCCGTTTGACTATAAAAATATGCTCATTTCGCTTCGCCCGGGTATGGAAAAAAGCCGTGAGGAGCTTATTGAAAAATTAGTCAGCATCCAATATGAAAGAAACGATATAAACTTTATCCGTAATAAATTCCGTGTCCGCGGCGATGTTGTGGAGATTTTTCCCGCCTACTCGTCGGATACGGCTATCCGTGTTGAATTTTTCGGCGATGAAATCGACAGGCTTAGTGAAATCAACGTTCTCACGGGCGAGGTCAAAGCCGTGCTCAGCCACGCCGCCGTATATCCTGCCTCGCACTACGTTATTCCGCAGGAAAAGATGGAGGAGGCTATCGGCAGAATCTTTGAAGAAATGACAACCGTTTACGCCGATTTTGTCGAGCAGGGCAAGCTTTTGGAGGCTCAGCGTATAAAGCAGAGAACGGAATATGATATGGAAATGCTGCGCGAAACGGGCTTTTGCAAGGGTATAGAAAACTATTCCCGTGTGCTTTCGGGTATGCCGCCCGGGTCAACGCCGTTTACTCTGCTCAACTATTTCCCCGACGATTTCCTGCTGTTTGTGGACGAGTCGCACGTTACTCTGCCGCAGGTCAGAGGTATGATAGGCGGCGACAGAGCAAGAAAAAACAATCTTGTGGAATTCGGTTTCCGTCTGCCCTCGGCATACGATAACCGTCCGCTGACCTTTGACGAATTTTACGACAGAACGCATCAGCGCATTTTCGTCAGCGCAACTCCGGGTGAATTTGAGAGGGGAAAGAGCCAGCAGATTGCTGAGCAGTTAATCCGTCCCACGGGTCTGCTTGACCCCGAAATTTCAGTAAGAAGCACCGACGGTCAGATTGACGACCTGCTTGGTGAAATCAACAAGCGCATTGAGAAAAAAGAGCGTGTGCTCGTTACAACGCTCACCAAGAAAATGGCGGAAAACCTTACCGATTATCTCACCGATATGGGTATTAACGTGCGTTATATGCACCACGATATTGATACCATAGAGCGTATGCAGATTATCCGCGGACTTCGCCTGGGCGAATTTGACGTGCTGGTGGGCATTAACCTGCTTCGCGAGGGCTTGGATATACCCGAAGTGTCGCTTGTTGCAATACTTGATGCTGATAAAGAGGGCTTCCTGCGAAGCGAAACCTCGCTTATACAGACAATAGGCAGGGCGGCGCGAAACTCAAACGGCGAGGTTATAATGTACGCCGACAGCGTAACACCGTCAATGGAGCGTGCTATTGATGAAACGCTCCGCCGCCGTGAAAAGCAGACTGCGTATAACGAGGAGCACGGAATAATTCCGAAAACGATTATCAAGGAAGTTTCCGACGTGCTTGAAATTTCCGCGAAGGCTGACAAAAGCGAAAAGCCCGACAGACAGCTCAGCCGCATAGAGCGCGAGCAGCTGATTAAACAGCTGACTAACGAAATGAAGGCGGCGGCAAAGATACTTGAATTTGAACACGCCGCATATCTGCGTGACAGAATAGAAAAATTAAGACAGATGAAATAACGGAGCAGAAAATGAGAGAGAAAAAAATTGTTGTAAAGGGTGCAAGGGAGCACAACCTTAAAAATATTGACGTGCAGATTCCGCGTGACAAGCTCGTTGTGTTTACGGGCTTGTCAGGCTCAGGCAAATCCTCACTTGCTTTTGATACGATTTATGCCGAGGGTCAGCGCAGGTACGTTGAATCCCTTTCAAGCTATGCACGGCAGTTTTTGGGGCAGATGGATAAGCCCGACGTTGATTATATCGAGGGCCTTTCTCCCGCAATTTCAATCGACCAGAAAACAACCTCGAAAAATCCCCGTTCAACCGTAGGCACGGTAACGGAAATATACGACTATCTCCGTCTGCTTTTTGCTAGGGTGGGTATACCTCATTGCCCCGAATGCGGCAGAGAAATAAAGAAGCAGACAGTTGACGATATTGTCGATAAAATCCTCGCCATGCCCGAGGGTACGAAAATTCAGCTTCTTTCTCCCGTTGTAAGAGGACAGAAGGGTGAGCACCAGAAGGTGTTTGAATCCGCACGCAAAAGCGGCTACGTGCGCGCCCGTGTTGACGGCAACGTGTATGATTTAAGCGAAAAAATCACGCTTGAAAAGAACAAGCGCCATGATATCGGAATTGTGGTTGACCGCCTCGTTGTCAAGGAGTCAATCCGTTCTCGCCTTGCCGATTCCGTTGAAACTGCGTCAAACCTTGCAGAGGGTCTCGTGCTGTGTGACGTAATAGGCGGCGAGGAGCTGCTCTTTTCGCAGAATTACGCCTGCCCCGACCACGGCACCTGCATTGAAGAATTGGAGCCGAGAATGTTCTCGTTCAACAATCCCTACGGTGCCTGCCCGACCTGCTCGGGTCTGGGCGTTTTCCATAAAATAGACCCCGATATGGTTATCCCCGACAAAACGCTTTCCGTCAACGGCGGTGCAATAAAGGCAAGCGGCTGGAGCATTGCTGACGGCGGTATTGCCAGAATGTATTTTGAGGGTCTGGCAAAGCACTATAAGTTTTCGCTCGATACTCCCGTTGAGGAGCTTCCGCAGAAAATCACGGATATTATTCTCTACGGCACCAAGGGCGAAAAGATAACAATGGAGCGTACCACGCAGTATATGACGGGTACGTATAAGACCGATTTTGAGGGCGTTATAACCAACCTTGAGCGCAGGTATAACGACACCTCAAGCGAGTGGTCGCGCAACGAAATCGAGCAGTATATGACCGAGCAGTGCTGTCCCGATTGCGGCGGCGCAAGGCTGAAAAAAGAGGTGCTCTGCGTTACCGTGGGCGGTATCAATATCGAGCAGTTTACTCAGTTTTCCATTTCGGACGAGCTTGATTTTATCAATAATCTTACGCTGTCCGACCGCGATATGCAGATAGCCCGCCTTATTATCCGTGAAATAAAAGAAAGACTGCATTTTCTTGTCAGCGTCGGTCTTGAATACCTCACGCTTGCCCGTCCTGCCGGTACTCTTTCGGGCGGCGAAAGCCAGCGAATCCGCCTGGCCACGCAGATCGGCTCGTCACTCACGGGTGTGCTCTATATTTTAGATGAGCCGAGTATAGGGCTTCACCAGCGTGATAACAGCCGCCTTATCGAAACCCTCAAGCACCTGCGTGATATTGATAACACACTCATTGTTGTTGAGCACGATGAGGAAACAATGCTCAGCGCCGATTATATTGTCGATGTCGGTCCGGGCCCCGGTATTCACGGCGGTGAAATTGTTGCCTGCGGTACACCCGAGGAAATTATGGCGGATGAAAACTCGCTTACGGGTCAGTACCTGAGCGGTAAAAAGAAAATTGCCGTGCCCGAAACGAGAAGAAAAGGTAACGGCAAAGCTATAAAAATTATCGGCGCAAGGGAAAACAACCTCAAGAATATTGATGTGGAAATTCCCTTGGGCACGCTCACCTGTGTAACAGGTGTTTCGGGCTCGGGTAAATCCTCACTGATTAACGAAATTCTCAACAAAAAGCTTGCCGCAGAGCTCAACGGCGCACGCCGTTTTGCAGGCAAGCACGATAAAATTACGGGCATAAAATATCTTGACAAGGTTATCAATATCGACCAGTCGCCCATTGGCAGAACACCCCGTTCAAACCCTGCAACATATACGGGTGTGTTTACTGACATACGTGATTTGTTCGCCGCTACGACCGATTCGAAAATCAGAGGCTACAAGGCAAACCGTTTTTCCTTCAACGTCAAGGGCGGCCGCTGTGAAGCCTGCCAGGGTGACGGCATAGTCAAAATTGAAATGAACTTTCTTGCCGATATCTACGTGCCATGTGAGGTTTGCCACGGCACACGCTACAACCGCGAAACGCTTGAGGTCAAGTACGGCGGTAAGTCCATTTACGACGTGCTTGAAATGACGGTTGAAGAGGGAATGAACTTCTTTTCCGCCGTGCCCAAGGTTAAAAGAAAGCTTGAAACGCTTTATAATGTCGGCCTGGGTTATATCAAAATCGGTCAGTCCGCAACAACCCTTTCGGGCGGCGAGGCACAGCGTGTAAAGCTCGCAACCGAGCTTGCAAGGGTTGCAACGGGCAAAACGATTTATATTCTCGACGAGCCTACCACGGGTCTGCACACGGCTGACGTAGAAAGGCTGATTAAGGTGCTTCAGCAGCTTGTTGACAGCGGAAACACCGTCCTCGTAATCGAGCACAACCTCGACGTAATTAAAACCGCCGATTATATTATCGACCTCGGCCCCGAGGGCGGTAACAGAGGCGGCGAAATCGTTGCCTGCGGCACACCCGAGGAAGTAGCAAAATGTGAAAAATCCTATACGGGTCAGTATCTTAAGAAGATGTTAAAGAATAAATAATAAAACAGAAATAATAAAGAGTAAATATTTTTTCAAAACAAGGGATTGACAAGGGGTGCGGTTATGAAAAAAAGAATACTGATTTGTTGTTCGGTTCTGTTAGCAGCTATATGTATTATCGGTATATTTGGCTCACAATCATCAAAAACTGTTGGTGAAGAGGGCTTGATTTCAACGGCTCGAAAGGAAATCAAAAACCTTGCCGAGGTTGAAACAATTGAGATGAGTGTTGCAGGAAAATCCACAATTGACGGCAACAGGCATCTGTTCTGGATTATTACCGGAAACGAAAATAAAATACACAGGTATTATCCGCTTGAAGTTACGGAGGTTGACAGCGGAGAGTATGAGTTTGTGAAGCTCTATAACGGCGGACACGAAAGAGGACAGGACATATTTTTTGAATACTTCGGGAGCGGTTTTTCGTTTATTATAAACAACCCCGAATGTAAAAGCATAGTAATCGGCGAAACCGCGGTGCCCGTTACGGAAATACCCTTCGTCTATTACTGCCCCTTTGCCCCAAATGAGTATTCCTTCCTCGATGCAAACGGGAATGAACTTAACTGAACAAATTACAGTTTGTTGAGTTCTTTATCAATGTAAAATTGGTTATCAACCGTAGGGGACGGCGTCCTCGACGTCCCTTTGTAAAATGTAATATCAATTTTACGGTGAGCTGTAGGGGAGGGGCTCTGTCCCCTCCCGTTACGCGACCGATATATCAATGTC
>JAFQRA010000034.1 GCA_017410325.1 Clostridia bacterium
ACGGGCACCATCTCTGCGGATACGCTTCAAAAAGGAATTGATATGATAAAATAGAAAGATTCCAATATACCGAACTGTTGTGATACAGGGAAAGATAAAAATTGCCGCCGAGGAACAAACTCTTCAGCGGCTTTTTGCTATCACTCAAAAGAAACAGGCTTGGTATCACCCGTGGCAAATGCGTTGGGACCGGGGTCAGACATGGAAAAATACATCTTCGCGGCTTTGGTGGTGCCGAAATCACGGTTAGAGCCGGAATTCTGCACCTTGTTAAAGGCATCGCGGAACATCTGGTTGTGAGCTTCCTCGCGGTTCAGGAGAAAATCAATGGTCTCCCGCACCTTTTTGTCGTCGATCTGGCGGTAAAGGTATTCGTAAACCACCTTTGCACGCTGTTCGGATGCGATATTACTGAGCAGGTCGGCGCACAGGTCGCCCGTAACCGTAACGTAATCCGCCGTCCAGGAATAACCTGAAGCGTTGATAAGACCCGGATTAAGACCTAAGAGCACGTGGGATTGGATCTCACCCGAGGGCACCTTTGCGGCATCCACGTCGTGACCGTTTAAGAGATTGATGGTCTGCGCCACCATCTCCATGTGCCCCAGCTCCTCCGCTGCAATGTCAAGGAACAGATCCTTGATCTCGGGATCTTTGATCCGAAAGCTCTGGGACATATACTGCATGGCCGCCTTCAACTCGCCGTTTCCGCCGCCGAGCTGTTCCTGCAAAAGCGCCGCATACTGCGGATTAGGTCTCTCCACCGCCACGGGATGAAAAAGCATCTTTTCGTGTTTGAACATTTTATTACCTCCGTTTGTTTACTACTAACTATTCTTGCCAATTCACAGACAGATATTCAAAGAAAAATTCCATTAAAATTTCACTATTTTTTCACTATTTTTTATTAATTGCAGTGGATATATGTTGTTTTTCAAAATATACAAATCGCAAATTTGTATCAACAAAGCCGCAATAAACAGTTGTTTTGAGCAGCCGATGATACAATATTATGGGCGGTATCGCCTTATACACCATTAGACAGATAAACAGGTGAAGCGACAAAGTTGCTTCACCTGTTTTTTTCGAAAAAAGAGTTAGGGATTCGAAAGGGCGATATAAAAATGCATTTCAAATGAATAATGAAAAATGAAGTCGCTTCGCTGATGAATAATGAAATATAAAAAATAAGGGTAAAGCAGAAAATTTACTTTACCCTTTAGTTATTTATTGCTTTGTTTCGTTTATGAACACTCTGAAAAGCGGCAGGCAGGCTGTGAAGAATTTTTTGTACGCCTTGCAGTAGTCTTCACTTTGCTGTGTTCTTTTGCATCCGCCTGCGCGGCAGATGGGGTAGAGGTTACACTTTTTGCATCTTTCGGGTATTGCAAGGCTTTCTTTAATGAAATTCACGGCGGTTTCGCTGTGCGCCATCTGCGGAAAATCCGATTCAAGGATGTTGCCAAGCAGGTATTCATCCGTGCAGTAAAAATCGCAGGGATAAATATTTCCGTTTGCTTCGCTTACAAACTGATGCGAGCAATGTCCGTTTATTCCGCATTGCTCGGCGGGCTGGGCGAGATAAAGCCGCACCCAGTTGTCAAACTGACGTATGCTGACATATCTGTGCCGCACATAGTCTTTTACGTACAGATTGAACAGCTTTATAAGGAAGTCGGCATACTGCTTGGGGGTCATATACAGTTCGCTTTTTTCTGACGAATTGAACGGGCGAAGGCAGGGGATGAACTGGAGGTAGCCGAAGCGCTGAAAGCGGAAAAAGCTGTATATCCGTTCTATGTTTTCCGCACAGTAGCCCGTTAAAACGGTGAGAATATTGAATTCAACGCGGTGCTTTTCCAGAAGGCGCGCAGTGTTAATTATCTTAAAGAACGTGTTTTCTCCGTCGGGCCTTTTGCGGAATTTGTTTGCTTCAATGTCGCCGTCCAGGCTTAAGCCGACAAGGAAATCGTTCTCGCTCAAAAAGTCTGCCCACTGCTCGTCAATAACTGTTCCGTTTGTCTGTATGCTGAAAAAAACGGGGCTTTTCTTTTCGTTGAGCTCTTTTACGGTTTTTACAAAAAATCTGAAATAATCAAGCCCCGCAAGTGTCGGCTCGCCGCCCTGAAAAGCGAAGGCAACGCTCTCGCCGTCGGCATATTTCAGCGCTTTTTCAATGAGCACACGGGCGGTAATTTGCGGCATAATACCGAAGCCAAGGTGCTCACGGTGCTCTGAAACATCACGGTAAAAGCAGTATTCGCAGGAGAGGTTGCAAAGCGATGAAGCGGGCTTTATCATAAGTGATACGGGCGGCATATTACGAAATCACACCCCGTCTGTTCTGCTTGAAATCATCCGTTATTTCGTGAAGCTTAGCTTTGAATTGCTCGGAAATTTCGGGGTATACGGGAGTACGGTTGTAGTTTTCCGCATAATCATCGTTGAGTATATGCAGCCAGTTTTTGCGGTTTTTATCAAAGAACGCAGAGTTATCGTTCTGTATCTTTTCAAAATACTTGAATGAAATATAGTCATCGCTTAGAATGTCATAATTATAATCGGGGTAAAGTGCTTTTACTTCGGCTGTCGGCACGGCGTACTGAACAGCTTTTATAACCTCACGCTTCATGTGGAGAATGGGGTGCTCCGAGGTGTGAATAACCTTGTCGTTCTTTATAAGCTCCGCCATTGATATACCGTCAATAACACGGTCTGTCGGCATATAGTTTTCTTCTCCGCCGTTGCCGGTTATGCCACAAAGCTCAACAAGCGTCGGGTAAAGGTCAACAAGCACGGCACTGCTTTTTCTTTCTGTCTGCTTTTCGCCGAGTGCTCCGCTGTCGTTATCCCAACGAATCATAAACGGAACCTTCTGTCCGCCTTCATAGGCAAGGTATTTACCGCCGCGAAGGTCGCCGACAGAGCCTTCAAGAGCAGGGCCGTTATCGCTCGTAAAGACGATTATCGTGTCATCCAATATTCCCAATTCCTCCATTTTTTCAAAGAGAAGGCCGAGGTAGTAATCAAATTCCGTCACACAGTCAACGTATGTACCCATTCCGCTTGTGCCGTCAAAATCGTCACCTGCAAAAACAGGGCCGTGCGGCCACGGAGAAGCATAATACGCAAAGAAGGGCTCGTCATTTTCCGCCTTGTCGGTAATCCAGTCGGTGATTTCATCGTGAATCCACTTTGTGGCGGCGCTCTGATCCTTGAGCTCGTCCGTACCGTGGACGATCTGCCACTCGCCGTTTTCTTCCGTTACGTGGTAGAAGGGCTTCATATCGTTTACGTGGTGGCTGCCGTAGAAATAATCAAAGCCCTGATTTGTGGGCAGGTACTCGCCGTAGTCGCCGAGATGCCACTTGCCGAAGCAGCCCGTGGAATAGCCTGCGGCCTTGAAGGTTTCTGCAATTGTAATTTCATCGCCGAGCATACCATCGGCATTGTTGCCCATTTCAATTGAGTTGAAAATCCTCGTCTGGGCGAACGGAGAAAGTGTTGCAACCGTGGGGTAAATTACGTTGTCGGCATAGCCTCTGTAGGGATATCTGCCGGTAAGTGCGGCGAAGCGCGCAGGAGAGCAGACCGAGTAGGCTGAATAGAAGTTGGTAAAATTCAGGCCGTTTTCGCCGATTGAATCGATGTTCGGTGTGTCGTAAATTGCGCCGTTGAGTGATACGTCGCCCCAGCCGAGGTCATCCATCATAATGACGAGCACGTTCGGCGACTCTTCGCTGTCTTTTTTGTCAACACCGTTGAGGTATTTGTCATGACCCTCCCAGAGTCTTTCCGTGTTGGGCTTTGAGCGCATATTCATTGTAAGCACGTAAAGCACGCTTGTGCCCAGAAGACACACGCACATAACGGCACACACGGCTGTCTTTATTACGCCGCTTTTAAACGAATGCTTTGCGGAAAGGAACAGACCTGCAAGAGAAAGAGCCCAGGGCGAAGCGAGGAGAATATTGCCCGGAAGACGGGTAAAGAAACTGCCCTCACCCGTAAACAGCGGATGCTCCGCGGAAGAATATCCGGCCAGACCCGATGTGAATGCACCGAAGCCGGCATCGGCACCGAAAAAAATAAAATAAAGCACAACGCCAAGACCCGACAGCGCGTAGGCAAGCACCATAGGTGTGTAAACCTTTTTCTTTATGATTAAGCTCAACGTAATAATTGCCGACATGATGCAGTTGAACGCAACGGCAACAACCGCCACGATATTAAGGCGCATAAAAAGCAGTGCCGCTGCCAGCAGCGCACCTGTCACCGCAAGAATAACAGGAAACGCTTTTTTGCCGGAATCTATGTTAATACCTTTTTTCATAACAGTTCCTCCGTAATGATTCGTTATACATTTTTATTATATTGGTGCATTAAAATTTGTCAAACACTTTTTTTAATGCTTGCAATACTGCTTTTTTTATGGTAATATAATACGGATAGTATACTTTGAAAGGAAGTACATACCTATGAAAAAAGCATTGGCACTTATTCTTGCCGTTGTTATGCTGTTTACCGGCAGCGTTATGGCTTCGGCACAACAGGACAGCCCCATTCTTCGCTTTGACGAAAACGGCGAATTCACAATTCTCCACATCACAGACTGTCAGGACGTTTATCCCGCAAACCAGACTATGGTTCAGTTCATCAATCACGCTATCGACAAGTATGACCCCGACCTTGTAGTTCTCGGCGGCGACAACTGCGTTGACGATACGGGCAACATTGAGGCCGCTATCACGGAGATTGCCAAGATTTTTGTCGAAAAGGAAACCTACTTCACTCTCGTTTTCGGTAACCACGACCGCGAGGGCGGCAGAGGCGAAAACGACGTGCTTCTCAGATACTACCAGAATGCAGGCGGCAAGTACTGCCTTGCTTACGACGCCGTTCCCGCACTCAGCGGCGCAGGCACACACAACCTTCCCATCCTTGCTTCCGACTCTCTCAAGGTTGCTTACAATCTTTATATGTTTGACTCGGGCACGAGCGGCTACACGGATGCAAACGGCAACGGCGGCTACGAGTGCGTATGGGAAGACCAGGTACAGTGGTTTGAAGCAACAAACAACACTTACACAGCACTCAACGGCGGTAAGGTAATTCCCTCAATGGCTTTCCAGCACATCATCGTCGGCGAAATTATGGAGGCTCTCTACAAAGAGAAGTCAGAGGTTGCTCTCAGCCTTGACAGCAAGTTTGTCAACGGTAAGGAGTACGACACGACAATGGTCAATTACTCCGCTATCAAGGACGGCTTCCTTCTCGAAGCTCCCTGCCCCGGCGTTGAGGATTCAAGACAGTTTGAGGCTATGGTTGAGCAGGGTACGGTTGCCGTATTCTCCGGCCACGACCACATCAACACATTCACGGTAAACTACCAGGGCGTTGATATCGTCAACACACCCGGCTGTACCTTCCACTCCTACGGCCACGCTTACAACAGAGGCGGCCGTGTAATCACTCTCCACGAGGGCGAAACAGAATACGATTCCGAGGTTCTTCTCCTTGTAGAGGAAGCAATGGAAAACAGCGAAATCGAAACAGATATCTTCAGCAAGATATTCGGTATACTTATCAACAGAATTATCACTGCATTTTTCGATGCTTTCAGAGGCTGATAAATTCGTGACAAATAACCTTTCCGAGAGGAAGATTTAACTATGAAAAACAGATTAATTAAAATCTGTGCCTGCCTTGTCGGCACGCTTACGGTTCTTTCCTGCCTTTGCGTCGCCTTTACGGCAAACGCAGCGGTTTTGCCGGAATTCACCGTGAGCGATCTTTATCAGGTGCGCCCGGGTGACACGGTAAGCGTTGAGGTCAACGTGAACGAGAACAGGGGCTACTGCGCAGGCGAATTCCTGCTTGAGTACGACCCGAGCGTTCTCACTCCCGTAAGCATTGCGAGGGGCGAGGCTTCAAGCGAATATTTTGCCTCCAACACCGAATACGGCAACGGTCAGGTTTTCTTCGCCGTTATCAGCGAGGAGCTTATGAGCGCCGAAGGCAATGTTGCAACCGTTATCTTTGAGGTTGATGACAACCTTGTGGTTTACGGCGGTGCAATCGAACTGAGCGTAAACTCCCTTGTCGGCAACATTTCCGTTGGCTACGGCCTCAATTCCGTGCGCAGCACCGTTAACGGCGGTGACCTGTATATCGCAAAGGAAATTACCGTTCCTGCCGAGAAGCTCGGTGTCTTTGCAGACAGCAACGGCTTTGTTCTCTGCGGCACAAGCATTGACAATATGATTCAGAGCGATATAAGCAAAAACTTTGCTTCACTCACAACAAAGTATTACAGCGCAAACGGCACGGCACTTTCTGCCGCAACAAGGCTGACAACGCTTTGCACAATCAAGGTTACAAGCGGCAGCAGAACCAACACCTTCGTTGTAAGCGTAAAGCAGGATGTTGACGGCAATTACAAGCTCGACGGTGAGGATGCATTTATCGCAGGTCTTGTTGCAAGCGGCATGCTTACCGAAGAGGAACTCGGCAAAGCACAGTCCAACGCGGCAGATGCCGACGGCGACGGCGATGTTGACCAAAACGACTTCGCAATTATGGAAGCAAACGGACTGAAATAAAGTTTTCAAAGATTAACCACCATAACATCGGTTGATGCTATGGTGGTTTTTATCATTTACAGGGCAGGGGCTTGCTCCTGCCGTTATTTTCTGGTGGAGTTTTCGCAAAAGTGAAGTTATTTACTTCGTAAACAGTGAAGTTGTTCACTTTGCTTACAGTGAAGTTTGGGCTTACAGCCCAAGTGAAGTTAAGTTTGCCGTCAGGCAAACTTAGTTTGAATGTGTCGCACAGCAAAGCTTCACGACGCATTCTGTATGCACGGTTTTCGGGAAGAGGTCAACGGGGGTGACGAAATGCTTGCCGTTTTCCTCGGGCACGGTATAGCCGAGGTCTGCAAAAACGGCGCAGTCACGGGCGAGGGTTGCAGGGTCGCACGAAACGTAAACCACACGCTTCGGGCTCATTTTGGCAACCGTTTTGATAAGCGCTTCGTCACAGCCCTTTCTGGGTGGGTCGAGTATTATTACGTCGGGCTTTATGCCTTCTTTTTCCAGCTCTGCCGCTGCAAGCGAAGCGTCGCCGCAGATGAAGCGTGCATTGGTGATGCCGTTTCTTTCTGCGTTTTTCTTTGCGTCCTCTATCGCGTCGGGGATAATCTCAACGCCGATAAGCTGTTTGACTTTTTTAGCCATTGTCAGTCCGATTGTGCCGACACCGCAGTACATATCCAGCAGTACGGTGTTTTCATCGAGGTCGGCATATTCTGCGGCAAGCGAATAGAGCCTTTCCGCCTGTGCACGGTTGACCTGATAGAAGGAAAGCGGCGAAATTTCAAACTCCGTGCCGCAAAGTGTGTCCGTAATACTGCCCTTGCCGAAAAGGGTTTTGTTTTTTGTGCCTAAAATTACGTTTGTCTTTTCTTTGTTGGCGTTTATTACAAGCCCGGTTGCGCCCTTGGCGGAAATTCTTTCCCACAGCTTTTCTGCGCGGGGGATATTGCTGCCGTTAATTACGAGGCAGACGAGAATTTCTCTGCAGTCCTTTGCCGCACGGATATATATGTGACGGAGCAGTCCTTTGTGGGAATTTTCGTCATAAACGCTTATATGATTTTCCTCTGCCCAGTTTCTCACTTGCTCGGCAATATCCGAAAACGCTTCGGGCTGAAGCAGGCAGCTTTCACAGCCGATTATGTTGTGACTGCGCCTTGAGAAAAAGCCGGTTTTGATTTTTCCCTGTTCCTCGCCTACGGGCAATTGTGCCTTGTTGCGGTAGCCTTGCGTTTCCTCACTGCCTATGATATCTCTTATATTAAGCGGAAGACCTGCAATTCTGTGAAAGGCGTCTTCGACGCGCTGCTGTTTGATTTTAAGCTCCGCCTCGTAGCTGATGTGGCGGTATGCACAGCCGCCGCAACGCCTGAATACGGGGCAGTCGGGCTCAACTCTGTCGGGCGAGGGCTTGATTATCTCCATTGCCTTTGCAACAGTGTAATTCTTTTTCACTTTTATTGCGTGAGCAAGAATTGTGTCACCCACTGCGGTGAGGTCGGCAAAAACAGCCATACCGTCAATATGGCCTACGCCGCTTCCCTCTGCGGTCATTCCCGTTATTTCAAGTTCAAATTCGTCATTCTTTTTCAATGCGGTACCTCTTGAATATTTGCAGATATATATTGTAATATAATAATGCAGTAATTTTATATACGGTGATTTTATGGATAAAAGCGTTTTTGAAAAAATATATGATGTTGTAAAACAGATTCCCCGCGGAAAGGTTGCAACCTACGGCCAGGTTGCTCTGCTTGCGGGCAATCCGCGGTGGGCAAGGGTAGTCGGCTACGCTCTGCACGTCAACCCTGACCCCGACACAATTCCGTGTTACCGCGTTGTCAACCGGGAGGGCAGGGTTTCGCCTGCATTTGCCTTCGGGGGAGAAAATATGCAGATTCTTATGCTTGAGGGTGACGGAATAAAGGTCACCGACGGTAAGGTGGATTTATCCGTCTGCCAATGGCTTCCTTGATTTTTTCTTTATAATTTTCAATACTATTATATAAATAGCCACGCAAACGGCAATTCCGGCCGCCGCACCTGTTGCATCTACTGCGATATCGCTTATCTGGAACGCTCTGCCCGGAATAAAAATCTGGTGGATTTCATCACTTATTGCGTAAAGCACGGCAACGGCAAAGCAGGCGAGAGGCTTCGGCTTGCCCGATGTCTGTAAAAAAGCGTGGAAAAGCAGGGCACCGAGTCCGCAGTATTCGAGCCCGTGTGCAAGCGTACGGAAAGCCTCGTGCCCTATAAATTCTGTAAGCCACGCAAAAACGGCAAATATGCCGTTCATAACCGTCATACTCAGTTCGGCACTCTCTTCGGCCGGTTGGTGTGAAAGAGAAAAAATCACACCCATGCACGCGGCAACCGCCGCCCAACCGAAAACGATGCCGAATTTTCTTTTTGCGCTGTAGTTCTTCATCAGTCTTTCAGTATCTCCGTTTTATCAAGTCTGATTATACTGCCCGAGTGTGTGTAGTAAACGCCGATTGCGTTTTCGTGGGTTGCGGTGTAGCTTGAGCGGTAGTAAAGCGGACAGAAAACCGCGTTTTGTATCAGGTATTCCTGCGCCTTCATACAGCCGTCCGCAATGCTTTGCAGACCCGTGGCGGTATTGAGCTGAGAAATAAGCGTGTTGAAGTTTTTGGAGTTGTAGCGGCAGATGTTGTTGCCGTCACGGAAGGAAGAAAGGAACTGTACGGCGGTTTGCGCCGTTGTGCTGATTTCGGTGAGGGCGCATTGGTAATTGCCGCTGTTGACTCGCTTGTCAAGCTCCGCTTTTTCAAGCACCTCAACCTTTGCGTAAAACGTTATGCCGAAAAGCTGCTGCCATTTCTGGATTATGCGGCGCACGGCTGTTTCGTATTCGGGTGTACACAGCACGGTGAATTCGCAGGAGCTGAGCTTACATTCCTTATAGTACTTTTTTGCCGCACCTTCATCGTAGCTGAGTGTGCCGAGTGCGGGCATAAAGCTCGAATAGGTTTTTCCTTCAACCGTGCAGGTCGGTGGCACTATGCTCAGCGCACGGTTTTCATCGGCTTCACCCGAAGCCTCGCGTATTACGTTAAAATCAAGTGCTTTGATAAGCGCAACGCGCAGGCGGTTGCTTTTCATCACTGAATCCGAGCAGTTGAAGGCAAGGCCCCATACGCCGTTTTTGTATTCGTTTACGCTGCAGCCCTCTCTCTTGACGGCTTCAATGCCTGAAGAAAGTATACGGGCGGCGGCATAGGTATCGTCAGAAAGGTTTTCAAGTATAATTGATTCGTCCGTTGTGTAGGCAAAGGTTACGGAATAAACCAAGGCCTGTGCCTGCAGGTTGTCCGTGTTGCGGCGCAGTATCATATTACTGCCCTTGTACCAGCGTGAAAGGTAGAAGCTGCCGTTGCAAAGCACGTACTGTGCGGCAAGCCCGTGTCTGCCGCCCGTGGCTTCGAAAAACTCCTGCTTGCAGGGCATTGCAATCGGCTCGGCAAGCATCGGAAGAAACTCTCCGCTTGCGTATTCAAGCTGAATTTGTACGGTGTATTCGTCCGTTGCGGTAACGCCCAGCGCACTCACGGGCAGCTCGCCCTTGTGCACCTTTTCGGCGTTCTTTATCATATAAAGCCGCTTTGCATCGGGGGCTTTCGTTTCGGGGTCAAGCGCTCTTTGCAGACCGAAAACGAAATCCGCCGCAGTCACGCGCAGGTCAATTGCCGTTTCCCAGTCCTCGCCGAATATTTCCTCGTGGTTGGAATTTATGTGCCACTTTTTGTCTTCATGAAGCTTAAAGGAATAGGCAAGCCCGTCGGGGGACACGGAAACGCTTTTTGCCGCCGCGGGCTGAATTTCGCCCGTTTCGGTCAGCGTCATAAGGCCTTCAAAGCAGTTTAGCACAACCGTTCTGCTCTCGCGGCTTACGGCTATCTGCGGGTCGAGCGTGTCGGGCTCTGCGCTTAAGGGCAGACGAAGCTCGGCATCCTTGACTGTTTTTGAACAGCCCGAAAAACATCCGCAGACCGTAACCAGCGACACAGCGAGAGCAAGTATTCTCAGGAAAATTTTATTCATATATTTTTATCAACCTATCATAAGTCTGTATTAAGCTATTTCATTATATAACATCACGGCAAATATGGCAAATGTTTTTTGATTAACCGCAAAGCGCACAAATAAACAAAACATTTCCGTAATTGCGAAAAAATTTGTGCAATATCCAAAAAAATATATTGAAATGCAAAAAAATATATGTTATAATTCGCTATGATATCGCTTTTATAAGCAATAGAACACAAATTTTCATAGCGGCGGGCAGTTTTAAGGTGCCGTGCCGTCAAGGAGGAAACCACAGTGAAAGCCTATAACGCAAAAGACATCCGCAATATTGCCCTCGCCGGTCACGGCGGCAGAGGTAAAACCTCTCTTGCAGAAGCAATGCTTTACCTTGCCAAGGCAACAGACCGCCTCGGCAGAGTTGCGGACGGAAATACAGTTCTCGACTACGATGCAGAAGAAAAGCGCAGAGTAGCTTCCGTTTCAACGGCAGTTGCCCCCATCGAGTGGAAGAACACCAAGGTTAATATAATCGACACTCCCGGTATGTTCGACTTTGCAGGCGGCGTTGCCGAGGGTATCAGAGCTGCCGAGTGTGCACTCATCGTTGTCGGCGGCAGTATGGAAAAGTTTGACGTCGGCGCAGAAAAGGCAATCAAGGCTGCCGACAAGCGCGGCATTGCCAAGATGTTCGCCGTCACAAGACTTGATTCCGAGCAGAACGACTTCTACAGAACCTTCAACACTATCGTTGCTCAGGTCGGTGCTTCCGCCTGTCCGATTGTTGTTCCCCAGATTGAGGACGGCAAGGTTATCAGCTACGTAAACCTTGTTACGAATAAAGCTTACTCCTACACCTACGGCAACGCAACGGAAATTGCAATGCCCGACGATGACAGAGTCAACGCTATGAGAGATATCTTCAATGAGGCTGTTGCTTCCGCTGACGATGCTCTTATGGAAAAATTCTTTGAGGGCGAGCCCTTTACACAGGAAGAAATCGTAAACGGCCTTAAGACAGGCGTTGCAGAGGGTCTCGTTATCCCCGTATTCGCTTGCGCCGGCTATACAATGGACGCTGTTGATATGCTTATTGACGGTATTGTCGATTTCGCTCCCAACGCCGCCGATTACGCAGGCGAGGCAGACCTCAAGTGCGATGAAAACGGTGCGCTTGCCGCTGTCTGCTTCAAGACAGTTGCCGACCCGTTTGTCGGTAAGATGTCCTACTTCAAGGTTGTTTCCGGTAAGCTCACCTCCGATGTTCAGGCTGTCAACTCCCGTACGGGTGAGCCCGAGCGTATGGGCAAGCTCGTCACAGTCCGCGGCGGCAAGCAGGAGGACACAGCCGTTATTCCTGCCGGTGATATCGGCGCCGTTACAAAGCTCTCCAACACAGTTACGGGCGATACCCTCTACGCTCCCAAGAGCGAGGTTATTCTCGACCCCGTTTCCTTCCCCGCACCCTGTATGTCTATGGCAGTAAACGTCAAGAAGAAGGGCGAGGAAGAAAAGGTTGCCGCAGGCCTTCTCAGACTTGCTGAAGAAGACCCGACAATCAAGTACTATACAAACAAAGAAACACGCGAACAGATTGTCAGCGGTCTGGGTGAGCAGCACATTGACGTTGTCAAGTCCAAGCTCAAGGCAAAGTTCGGCGTTGAGGTTGACCTCACCGTTCCCCGTGTTGCATACCGCGAAACAATCCGCAAGATTGTTGACAAGCAGGGCCGTCACAAGAAGCAGTCCGGCGGTCACGGCCAGTTCGGTGACGTTTGGATTCGTTTCGAGCCCTATATGGGTGAGGAAGACTTTGTTTTCACGTCAGACGAGGTTGTCGGCGGTGCAGTTCCCAAGAACTTCTTCCCCGCAGTTGAAAAGGGCCTTCGCGAGTGCATTGCAAAGGGTCTTATCGCAGGCTACCCGATGGTCGGCGTAAAGGCTGCCCTTCACGACGGTTCTTACCACCCCGTTGACTCCTCCGAAATGGCTTTCAAGACAGCTGCCGCACTTGCATTCAAGGCCGCTGTTCCCGAGGCACAGCCCACAATTCTTGAGCCCGTAGGCCTTCTTAAGGTCTATATGCCCGAATCCAAGTTCGGCGATATTATGGGCGATATCACAAAGCGCCGCGGCCGCGTTATCGGTATGGGTCCGTCCGACGAGCCCTCACTCCAGGAATTCGTCGCTGAAGTTCCCATGGCAGAAATGGGCGATTTCGCAACAGTTCTCCGCTCCGTAACACAGGGCAGAGGCCACTTCTCCTTCGAGTTCGTCCGCTACGAGGATGCACCTATGAACGTTCAGCAGAAGGTTATTGAAGAGGCTAAGGCACGCATGGAAGAAGAATAAGTTCAGACTGCGCATATTAAGCGAAGAAGCCGTTTTTTTCTACTTGGCGTATCGCATACGCCGTCGTCAAAATAAAACGACTCCTTCATCTTAATCTGTCAGTCTGTGAGGTTTGCACAAATTGAGCGAATAAGCTGTTTTTTCCCTCCTTGGCGTATCTCAACAATGAAAACAAAATAAACATCAGGCTTATGGGTACAGCACTCATAAGCCTGTTTTTATGTGCTCAATTATGTTATTTCTGTGATAGAAAAGTATAAATATTTTAAAAGTGTAAAAATATGTTTGAAATTATTATAAAGTCGTGGTATGATATCGGTATATCAGTATAAAGGGAGGTTTTGTTTTTGGACGATTACAAGGAGAACAACGGCCTTGAGCCCGTTCCCGAGGAAGAAGATGTTTCCGGCGGCGATGTTCCTGCCGCGGAAGAAACCGAAAACACAATTCAGCCTGAAGAGATTCAGGAAACAGAAAACGGCGAAGAGGAGGGTATCCTCATCACTCCGCAGGACGATACTGCTGACGAGCCTGCCGACGAGGCAGAGATGTGTATACTCTGCGGCGAGAAGCCTGCAGACAAATCCTTCGGCGAAAATTATGACCTTTGCGCAGACTGCCGCAAGAGCCTTATCAAGAGCCCGATGCGTTTCAGCGGCTTCCTTGCAATTCTGATGCTGTTTTGTGCAGGCGTATGGGGCCTGCTGTTTGCAGCCAACCAGGCAAACACACTTATGGGCGTGCTTGAGGGTGATGAATATGCGGCTGAAAACCGTCTTTACACCGCAATTTCGTCCTATTCCGCTTCCGGCAACATCGGCTGGAAAACCGCTAAGCGTATGATTGACGCTTACAACAAGTCCGGTTATCTGAGCGGTATCAACAGCACGGTTACAACTTATTTCTACGATGCTTCTTCACTCGAAGAGGGTGACACGCTTACCTTTGCCGAAAAGGCAGGCAAGTCCGACCTTAACGCATTCTGGAACAAGGACATAAAGAAGATTTACACCGATTATAACGATGCTATGGCGGCTTATCAGGAATACTACGCATTTATTTCAGAGTATGACGAGCAGCTTTACTACGGCAGCATCGCAGCGGAGGATATCCCCTACGATGAGGTCAACGCAAAGTATGACGCGGCAATGAACGATGCAGAGTCTGCCGTTGAAAAGGCCTTTATAAGATACTGCCAGTACTACCTTGCCTATATGTGCGGTAAGGATACAAAGGTTCAGCACGGCTACCTTGCCGAGGTTGCCGAAATTGCTCCCGATTACGGCTGGCTTTACCTCACGCCTCTCACCGAAATGAACGTGCTGCTCGGCAATTACGAGGAGGCACTCGCGGGCTGTGAAGCGCTTGAGGCGGCAAACGCAGACGACCTTTACGGCGAATACTACCGCGCACAGGCTTACAGAAGGCAGGGCAATTATACCGAGGCACTCGAAAAGTGTGAGGATATGATAGCCGATTACGATAACAGCCAGTTCTACTACGCTTTCTATGAAGCGGCAATCACAGCCTTCCTTATGGGCGATTACGACAAGGCTCTCGAATATTCCGACACCTGCTACGGCGGCGGTACGAGCGGCGTTTACCTCAACGAACAGACCGTAAACTTCCACGCACTTGTCTGCAAGAAGCTCGGCGATGAGGACGGCTACAACGCAGTTGTTGAATTCCTCAAGAGCTATGAAATGGAAATCAGCCCCACGGTAGCACAGTACTTTAACGGCGAGGTTACAGCCGAAGAAATCTTCAACGAGAGAGAGGTGGCATTTGAATGACAGTCTGGTACGTAATCACAAAGATTTTTACCTTCCCCGGTGCGCTCACAAAGGCATTTTATGAGCAGCTTATGTGCAAAATTTTCAAGTGCCCCGTTGAGGATAACCGTTACCTGCGCACGGACGAAATGTGCGGCCACGTTGAGCACGAGTTTATCGAAAGACCCGTTGCAAGCTTTATGTACTGCTTTATTCCCGGTCTGCTCAACTTCTTTTTTGCTATGTTCCTCGGCCTTTTCCCGTTTGTAAACGTACTTTATCTCGGAAATTACAGCGGCTTTGTAGCTTCCTCGCAGATTCTTTCCTCTGCAATTAAGGACGCGAATGCGGTTGCTCTGGTTGATATGCTCCTGCCCATAATCTTTATGTGGCTGTGCTTTTCAATGCTCAACAACCTCTTCCCCCTGCTTGAGGATGCAGTCGTTATGAAGGAGCAGTATTCAAAGCTTAACGGCTTTGCAAAGGTAATCTTCTTCCCCGGCTATATCGTAATGAGCATCGGCGCAAGACTTGAAAAATACGGCATCAGCTTCATTATCCTTGCCGTGCTTTCGTTTGTATTTGCTATAGTATAAAGCTTAATAAAAACAAAATGCTATGGGCAGTACGCTCATAGCATTTTTTGTACCGTAAATTACAGTTTGTCGGAATGTTTTTTAATGAATAATGAATGATGAATAATGAAAAATGAATAATTGATGGCGGGACACCCGCACCCGAATATATAATGGGTGAGGGCGAAGCCCTTCCTTTATTATTCATTATTCATCGGCGCAAGCGGACTTCATTATTCATTCTTCATTAACAGTTTGTCGATTTCATCGACAAACTGTAATTTAAAAATCCAGCATCTCAATCATCTTTCCGCCGTAGAGGGGGTAGGAGCAGATGCGGCTTGCGGAAACGGTGTAGAGCGTGTCGCCGATATAGGTTGCGCGTTTAATTGCACCGTTTGAGTAGGAATCCTTGTTATAGGAGAAGGTGCTTTTTCCGTCGGGGCGGTATTCGGGCGCTTGCGTTTCTTCTGCCTCATAAGCGTTGGAGTAGCTGCCGATAGGCTCGATTCTGCCGTCCTTGATTTTCAGCGTGCACAGCTTTGTGTCGTGGCAGCCGAGCGTTGGCTCGTACTCGGTGTAAATGAAGCCGAGTATATC
This sequence comes from Clostridia bacterium, assembly GCA_017410325.1. GTDB lineage: Bacteria > Bacillota > Clostridia > Oscillospirales > Acutalibacteraceae > UBA8612. Next base: position 15,940 of record JAFQRA010000034.1, read on the forward strand.
CCTGTGCGAGCAGTCCATAACCGTTTTATGGTTGGTTTCTGCGTAAGCGTTGCGGATTATAAAGCGGTCAATTTCCTGCGGCTTTGTCGGGTCGGAAATATCGAACAGCGAGATTTTAAGCGCATCCGTCGTGCCGTTTTCATCGCCGTCCGTGCCTATGCCGACAAGGTAGCCGTTGAACGGGTGAAGGTAGCTTGAAAAGCCCGGGATTTTAAGCTCGCCGACAATTTTCGGCTTTGTCATATACGTAAAGTCAATTACGAATAACGGGTCTGTCTGGCGGAAGGTGACCACATAGCCGTAATTGCCGATATAGCGCACGGACTGTATCGTTTCGCCCGGTGCAATGCCGTCAATTTTCGCGGCCTCCTTCAGCTTTTTGTCAAGCACGGTAATTCGGTTTGCTTCGTTGAGCGTGGTTGCAATGCGGATATAGCCGTCCCTTTCGTCAAGCGAAAACCGGTTGAGAATTCTGCCCTCAACCTCGCCCGTGCCGTCAGGCTCGATAACGCCGCTTTTGAAGGTAAAGCGGTGAACGGCGGTTTTTACGCTTGAGGTTGAAAAGCTGACGAAGCCGCCGCTGCTTTCCTGCCTGTCGTAACGCTCTGCGATTATATAGAGGTAATTCGCCGTGCAGTAAACCTCTCTGCCGTTGCCGAGTATGGCCGAGGTTTTCGGCTCAAAATCGGGCTTTGCAAGGTCAACCGTGCTCATAACGACGTAGGTGTCCGAATTGCTGTCGTCCTGCGGAAGTATGCTTATCATCTGCGAGGAAAGCGTGGCAGCTTTGCCGTTCGTTTCGGTTTTTGGGGCAATGTCCTCGTATTTTGCGTAGCCGCCAAAAATTTCAATTTCCTCGGGGTAAACCGTGTACTGCGAAATCAGAATAACTTTTCCGTCAACAAGGCGTGAGGAGAAGTAATTGCCGTCCTGTGAAAACTCGTCTGTTTTCACGGGCTTTTTTCTGTCCGAAATATCGTAGAGGATAATTCTCGCCTTCGGCTCCTCGTCCCAGTCCGTGCCTATTATAACGAGCGTTTCGCCCCAGAGGTACATACCCTCCGCACCCGATGTGGAGTTGTAGTAAACGTCCGTTTTGCTGACAAGCTTCATCGTTTCGGCTTCTACGATTTTTATGCTCCAATCGCTTAAAACGTAGATGTACTTGCCGTCATTTTTGATGATGTCATCCTCGTCAACGTCGAAATACTGCGTGTTTGTTGCGCCGAAATCGGCGTGGTCTGCAATTGCGGAGTCCGTGCCCGTTGTACCTGCGTTCAGGCTACCTATACCGGACTGCGGCGCTTCGTCAACGATAAGCATATCTTCCGCTGCTTCCAGCTTTTCGCCGAAGTTGTTGATTACACCGTAATAAAAGCGGTTGTTCTTTTTGTACTCGGCCTTGAGTGCGGTGAAATAATCAACGAAGACCTGCTCGTCGTTGCCCGAAATTGCAAATTCCGCGTCGGCTATTACGGACGGAATCTGCTTGACTGCAGGGGAGTTGTAGCTGTTTACAAAAGCACCGACACCCACGAGCACGATAAGTGTTGCAACTGCGGCGGAAAGCCTGCGCACGAGCCTTTTTTGACCTGCCTTTTTGCCGCTTTGCTCCTTGCCCGCAACGAGGGCTACGGTTGCGTTTTCGGCAATTTCTGCAGGCAAATTCACTTTTTCGTTAACGGGCTGAAGTGTGCTTTTAATAAAATTAAGGTTATCCTTATTGGTTTTCTTCATATCTCGTTCCCTCCTTTTTCAAGCTCGCTTCTCAGCTTTTTCAGCGAGCGGGACAGCTTTGAGCGTACGGTTGCGGCAGGCAGAGCGGTAATTTTCGCTATCTCCTTTGAATTGCACCCGCAAACTGCGCTCAGAAGCACGATATCTTTTTCTTCCGGTGTGAGCTTATTAATCAGGCGCAGTAAGTCAAGCCCGAGCAATATGCTTTCGCCCGAATCGCTTGTCGGGATTTCAGCACAGAAGTCCAGCGAAGCGAGGTCGGACGAGTATTTTTCTCTCAGGCTGTGCTTGCAGCAGTGGTTGAGAATTTTGAAAAACCACGCCTTTGCCGCTTCTTCGTTGCGAAGGCGGTTTATGCTTTTCCACGCCTCAAGTGCCGTGTCCTGCACGGCGTCCTGTGCCGCCTCGGCCGAGCCGAGGCTGTAAAGCGCGTAGCGGTACATTTCACCGCTGAATTTTGAATACAGCTCGCCGAATGCCCTCGCATCGCCCTCACGGGCTTTTTTCGCCGTCAAGGCTATGTTGTTTTTCATATTCTCTCACCCCAATCAGTAGCAGACGATAACTGCGTTGATTACTGTGCCGAAGGCAGAATACATTGTAATTTCTTCGATGTTGTCTGTGCCTTCATAATATTTGATTACAATGCCGTAGCCCAAGCCTTTATAATATGGGTAGTTGCCGCCGAAATTGGCGATTTCTGCAAAAACAGGCTCTTTTATTTTTGATACGCAGGCAAAATCGGTAAAGAAAACACCTGCCCATATAAGCAGCGGAATGCAGATTACGGCTATTGCGGCAACAATTTTCTTTTTGCGTTTTTTCATAAGCGGCATCACCCCGTAAGAGCAGAATTTGAGTACTCACCTATAAAGTGTAAATTCCGGAGTAAAGTGTTGCATTATTTTCTAATATTTTATAATAAAAATTTAAAAAATTCTATACCATTGCGGTGAATTTTATGTTATAATGCCAATATATGTGTGAAAGTATGGCTTTTTGTCGGAAAAGGGGGTAGAGCAATGGCAAGAAAATTCGATTACGTGCTGTTCGATTTTGACGGCACAATTGCCGACACGGGCAGAGGAATTATGCGCTGTGCCCTTATTGCGCTCAACTTTTACGGCTATGACGAGCCCGAAAAGGAAAGGCTGAAGGCGTTTATAGGCCCTCCGCTTGTTGACAGCTTCCTCACCTACGGCGCAGACCTTGAAACGGCGCGGAAGATGGTGGACAAGTACCGCGAGCACTATTCGGCAGGCGGTATGTTTGAATCCGATTTGTATGAGGGTGCTCAGGATATGCTCAAAGCGCTTCACGCTTCGGGCTGTAAAATGGCAATAGCCTCGTCAAAGCCCGGCAAATACGTTGCCGCAATTCTGGAAAAGCTCGGGATTGCTGAATATTTCTCGTTTATCTCAGCCCCCGAAATAGGGCACGTCAACCCCACGAAGCAGGAGCTTATTGATGCCGCCGTTTCTGCCCTCGGCGCAGACAAGGCAAAAACCGTTATGGTCGGCGACAGGCTTTTTGATATCGAGGGTGCAAAGCTTTCGGGCGTAGCATCAATCGGTGCGGTTTACGGCTTCGGCGGCGAAGAGGAAATGAAAAAGTACGGTGCGGATATGCTCGCCTACAGCGCGGCACAGATTACGGAGTTGATACTTGAATGAAAATAATAACTAATTTTTTACGGGCAATAATTCTTATGGCACTTGTAGCGGTTATTGCCGTTACGGGCTGTTTTGCGGCTATATTTTTTGTCGGCAGGGATGAGCCCGAGGAAATTTTTATAATGGAATACGCCCTTGTTTTTGAAAAGGGTGAGGATGAAAAGCTCGGCGTGTGGTTTGTCGAAAAGGCAGACTGTGCCGACCTTGAAAACGGTGACGGAGCCGTTTATTACGACGGCAGCTACTGCGCGGCAAACGCTATGGTCACTTCCGACGGCGCTGTAAGCTTTTACGCTTCGGATGACCTGACGTATAACGTATCGGTGGATAATTCAAACCTCGTCGGCAGGGTAATAGCCTGCTGGCAACAAAAATAAATTTCTGCAATATAGTATATAAGGGTATGTTTTGTACTCTCCGATTTTATTGCAGGGGGAAAGCGTTTAAATGGAAGCTTATCTCGATAACAGCGCTACGACCTGCCTTTGCCCCACGGCAAAAGAAAAAACGGTCGAAGCGATAAACAAATACTACGGCAACCCGTCCTCGCTTCACAGTATAGGTACGGCGGCTTCAAGACAGCTTGAGGCGGCAAGGGCTGCGGTTGCGGCCACTCTTTCGTGCGAAAGCGAAGAGATTGTTTTTACAAACAGCGGCACGCTTGCAAACAATGCGGCAATCTTCGGTGCGGCACACGCGCTCAGAAGACGCGGCAACAGAATAGTTACCACTGCAATTGAGCACCCGAGCGTTCTTGAATGTATGAAGGCTCTTGAAAAGGAGGGCTTCGAGGTAATTTACCTCAAGCCCGACAGATACGGCAGAATAAACCGCAGGGATTTGATGCAGGCGGTAAACGCCAAAACCGTGCTCGTGAGTATGATGTACGTCAACAACGAGGTCGGCAGTATTCTTCCCGTTGAGGCGGCAAGGGCTGCTGTAAGGGCGGCGAAAGCACCTGCGCTCATTCATTGCGATGCCGTGCAGGCCTACGGCAAGTTAGCTGTCAAGCCCTCGCGCTTCGGCGTGGATTTGCTCACGGCGAGCGGTCACAAAATCAACGGCCCGAAGGGTGTCGGCTTTCTGTACGTGCGTAAGGGTGTAAGGCTTGCGCCTTATATCCTGGGCGGCGGTCAGGAGGGTAAAATTTATTCCGGCACACAGCCCATGCCGACGATTATGGGTCTGTGGGGTGCGGTTGAGGAATTGCCCGACCCCAATACTCAGCTTGAAAAGACACGTCTTCTGCGCGACTACTTCGTTTCGCAGGCAGCGAATATTGAGGGGCTTGTCGTCAACTCGTGCGATGAAGCTCTGCCATATATAATCAATATTTCGCTTCCGGGCCATCCTTCGCAGACCGTGCTCAATTTCCTGTCGGAAAGAGGGATTTACGTTTCGGGCGGCTCAGCCTGCTCAAAGGGACACCGCTCACACGTGCTCACGGCTATGGGGCTTGAGCCCGAATTGACCGACTCGGCGCTGAGAATCAGCCTTTGCCGCTTTACGACAAAGGACGAAATTGATATGCTGCTGTGCGGTCTTGATGCCGCAACGGTTACGCTGAGAAAGAAAAAATAATTATTTTAAAGCAAAGGACATAAAATGAAAGAAGTAATACTCATTAAAAACGGCGAGCTTGCCCTCAAGGGGCTCAACCGCCGCACGTTTGAAGACGTAATGATTAAGAATATGCGCCGCAGACTGGCGGATTTAGGCGAGTTCACCTTTACTCCGGCCCAGTCCACAATCAAGGTTGAGGGTGAGGACGGCGTTGACCTTGAGGAAGCGGTTGAGCGCATTTCCAAGGTTTTCGGCATAGCGGGCTTTTCCCGTGCACTCAAGCTCGAAAAGAATTTTGACCTTGTGCTCGAAAACGCGGGTAAGTACCTTGAGCAACAGCTGCTTGAAGCAAATACCTTCAAGGTAACCGCAAAGCGTTCGGACAAAAAGTTTCCCTACGACTCACCGCAGATTTGTCTGCTGCTGGGCGAAAGGCTGCTAGATGAATTTGACCACCTTACCGTAGACGTTCACAACCCCGATTTAACCGTCACCGTGGAGGTGCGTGACCACGATATATTTGTTCACGCAAATCAGATTAAGGGTGCGGGCGGTATGCCCGTGAGCACGGCAGGCAGGGCGGCGCTTATGGTTTCGGGCGGTATTGACAGCCCCGTTGCAGGCTGGATGATGGCAAAGCGCGGCGTGGAGCTTACCGCAATTCACTTTGCTTCTCCGCCGTACACCAGCGAAAGGGCGGAGCAGAAGGTACACGACCTTCTTGCCAAGGTTGCAAAGTACGCGGGCAGAATAGAGCTGACCGTGGTACCCTTTACCGAAATTCAGGAGCAGATAAGGGACAAGTGCCCCGAAGACCTGTTCACAATAATTATGCGCCGCGTAATGGTTATCTGTGCCGAAAGGCTTGCAAGATACGGCGGCTGCGGCGCACTCATAACGGGCGAAAGCCTCGGCCAGGTTGCAAGCCAGACCCTCGGCGCAATAGGCTGTACGGACGCCGTTGCCACAATTCCTGTTTTCCGTCCGCTCATCGGTATGGATAAGGACGAAATTATTGCAATTTCCCGCAAAATCGACACCTTTGATATTTCAATTCTCCCCTTTGAGGATTGCTGTACGGTGTTTACACCAAAGCACCCCAGAACCAGACCCAAGCTGCCCGATGTAGAGGCGGCCGAGGCTGCTCTCAACCTTGACGAGCTCGTTGAAAGAGCCGTCACAAATGTAAGAAGGATTAAAATCGGTTAATTATGAACTGTGAAATTATTTGTGTGGGTACCGAGCTTCTGCTCGGCGACATTCTCAATACCAACGCTCAATACCTTGCCCGCGAGCTTGCCGCTTTGGGTATAGGCGTGCACCACCAGCAGGTTGTCGGCGACAATCCGCAGAGAATGCGTGAGTGTATGCTGCGTGCTCTGAACGAGAGCGATATGATAATTCTTTCGGGCGGCCTGGGCCCTACTGCGGATGACCTGACAAAAGAAATCTGCTGTGAGGTTATGGGCGAAAATTTAGTGCTTGACGAGGATATACTCGAAGGCATCAGAAGCTATTTCGTGTCCAGGGGCAGGCAGATGGCTGACAACAACAAAAAACAGGCCTACGTACCCGAAAACGGTATAGTTTTCCAGAACAGGAACGGTACTGCACCCGGCTGCGGCATCGAAAAGGACGGCAAGCTTGCAATTATGCTTCCCGGCCCTCCGAGAGAGCTTAAGGCGATGTTTGAAAAAGAGGTTATGCCCTACCTTGCCAAAAAAACCGGCGGCATAATTCTTTCAAAGCAGGTGCGCACCTTCGGCATAGGCGAATCAAATATGGCGGCCGCGGTTGAGGATTTGCTCGGCGGCGAAAACCCCACCGTTGCACCCTACGCCAAGGACGGCGAGGCACTTCTGCGGGTTACCGCAAGGGCCGACAGCAAAGAAAAAGCCTTAGCAATGTGCGATGAAACGATAGAAATAATCCGTGAGCGCATAGGCGAATACATCTACGGTATCGACGCAGCAAGTCTTGAAGAAAAGGCGGTTGAGCTGTTGCTGGCTCACGGTAAAAAGCTTGCCCTTGCGGAAAGCTGTACGGGCGGATATATAGCCAAGAGAATTACGGATATTTCGGGCTCTTCGGCTGTGTTTGAATGCGGAGTTGTTTCCTACTCGAACGAGGTTAAAATAAACCTGCTCGGCGTAAACCCCGAAACGATTGAAAAATATACCGAGGTAAGCGAGCAGACTGCCGCAGAAATGGCAGAGGGTGTGCGCAGGCTTTCGGGTGCGGATTTTGCCCTGAGCGTTACGGGCATTGCGGGCCCGGGCGGCGGCAGTGAGGATAAGCCCGTGGGTCTTTCTTATATCGGCTTTGCCTGTGAGGACGGCACAACCGTAAAAGAACTGCGCACAGGCAAAAAAGAGAATTCCAGAGATTATAACAGATACGTCACGGCGTCAACCGCTTTATATATGCTGGTTGATTATCTGAACAGAAAGGACGGCGAATCATTATGACAGATGAGAAAGGCTACGGTGAAATGAGCCCGAGCTTCAACGACCTTATCAAGAAGTACAGGGCTGTTGATGAAAACGGCGAGGTTGCACAGGAAGCCGTCAGGGAAATACCTGAGCCCGAGCTTAAGTCCGACAAGGATTTTGAAAAGGAGCTCGGCCAAATAATTGACAGCGTTGAACAGCCTGAGCAGAATTTACCCGAGGAGTTTACCTTTGACGAGGCGCTTATTCCCGAGGCTGAGGATGAGCCGGAGCCCGAAATGACTTTCAAAAAGGAAGAGCCCAAGTTTGCCTACGACCTTAATATGTTCGGTGCGGCTGCGCAGAGCAGCTTTAATATAGACGATATAGACGACTCGTGGCTGGACTCTTCGCTTGACGAAAGCATATTCTATGACCCGTCAAAGCCCAAGGCTGCCGTGGCGGCTGAAGCGGCGGAGGAATTCGTGCCTGAGGCTGAAGAAATACCCGAAGAGGTAATTGAAGAGGTTACCGAAGAAACCGCACGGGAAATTCAGCTCGAGCCGATTGAGGAAAAGGCTGAAGAAGCTGTTGAGGAAGAAACGGAAGCTGAGCACGGCGAAAGTGAGCCTGTCGTGGAAGAAATTCACAGCGGCTCCGTCTTCGTGCCCGCAGAAGAGCCGGTTGAGTCTCAGCCCGCTAAGGTTACGGGCGGCTACATTGCGCCGAGCGCATCAGAAAACTTCACCTTTGACCCCGACAGCGGTATGGACTTTGACGAGGATGAGGAGCCCAAGCTCCCCGAAATGCCGTCGGACCTGCCCGTTTTCACTCCCGCCGTGCCCGACGGGAAGAATAAGAAGAAGCTCGGCAAGAAAAAGGAAACCAAGGCTGTAACAAGCTTTTCAAAGGACTATATGATTGGCGGCGATGAAGGCAAGCCCGCAAAGAGGGGCAACTTCTTCACGCGGAATTTCATCCCTTCAAAGGATGATTCTGCTGCCGAGAAGGTGCGCAAGATTATTATGGTAATTGCGATTGTTGCCGCAATCGTTTCGGGCGGTTATCTGTTCAACGACTATGTAATAGCACCGTATATGAACACAAAACAGCTCGATGAACTCAGCGGAATGATAGGCGACGGCAACAGCGTTGCCGATTCGCAGAGCCTTGCCGAAAAGTATCCGGGCGTTGCCTTCCCGCAGGGTATGCTCGAAAAATATGCGGCACTTTACGCCCGAAACAAGGACTTTGTCGGCTGGATTAAAATTGACGGTCTTGATATTTCCCTCCCCGTAGTCAGAGGCGAAAACAACGACAAATACCTTAAGACGGATTTTGACGGAAAGTACAGCAAGTACGGCTCAATTTTTATGAACTGTGCAAACAAGGTTGACTCACTCAACTACAACACCACGATTTTCGGCCACTATATGAAAGACACGAAAATGTTCGGCAACCTTATGCAGTACAAGAGTGTTGCAGGCTACAAGAAGGCACCCGTAATTGAGTTCAACACGATTTACGGCGATTACAAGTGGAAGGTCTTTGCCGTATATATTACCAACGGCACGTCGGCAGGCGATGACGGCTACCTGTTCAACTATATGTTCACAGACCTTTCCACAAACGAGGCGGTTGAAGACTTCCTCGGCGAAATCAAGCTGAGAACGCTCTACTACCCCAACGTTGACCTTGCCGTTTCCGACAGAATTCTTACTCTTTCCACCTGCACCTACGAGCTTGACGAAGGCAGACTCATAGTTATGGCAAGAGCGGTCAGACCCGGCGAAAGCACGGACGTTGACCTTACGAATATACGCGTGAACTCCAACCCGAGATACCCTCAGGGCTACTACACGGAAAACAACCTGAGCAATCCCTACAAAGCCTACAACAAGTGGTATCCGTCATAAGCTTAAAAGAACGAAAGGATAAACCAATGCCGATGAATATAAGTTTTATAGCTCTGAATATCAGCGGTGCCGAAACCGTACAGTCTGCGGCGGATAAGCTCCGCGGCGTTCTGTCGGGCTACGGCAGATGCGATTTCAAGCTTTGCGGGTCAATGTCGCAGGTGTCCGCTTCCCTCGGAGATGCTTTTGCAAATTCCGAGGTGATAGTTGTTGGCATAGAGCCTTCGGCTTACTGCAAATCAAAGCTTGCCATACTCAGGGCAATGCACATCAGAACACAGCTCAACGAGCAGATTAAGGCTATGATGCCCGAAAGCGCCGATATGACTGCGGCTCAGGCCTCAATGCACTGCGCAATGCCCGTCAATGCCGAGATTTTTGCTTCGGCGGACGGCCTTTATTCGGGCTTTGCTCTCCAAAGCGGAAAGCAGCACTTCATACTGCTCACGCTGGACAAGCTCAGACTTGAGCCTGCCGTATCACAGGGCCTTGTGCCCTACCTTGAAAAGGCAGTGCCTGCCGTACAGGAGAAGGAAGAGGTTGCGCCCGATTCCGCTCTTGCGGCAAAGGCTGCCGAAAAGCTTGCCGCCTGCGGTAAGAAGGTTTATTTTGCCGCAACTCCCTCCTGCGAAATGGTGAAGGAGCTTTGTGCTTCACAGCTTGAGAGCGGCACGATGTGCTTTACCGATTACACGAGCGACAGGGGAAGCGAAGCTCCCCGAAGCTACATAGCCGACCTTGCACGCTACGCAATTCCCGAGGACTCAGCCGATTTCGGTGCGGCCGTTTCCAACGTCTTTACCGGCAAGTCGGAGGATACGGGCGAGCAGAAATACAACATTTACGTTGCGGTTGCCGACGTTTCGGCCTCCCGTGTGCTTCGCTTTGCCTCACAGCCCGGAGAAACACCGGAGGAGCTTATCACTGCCGCAATTGAAATGCTTATGGAAATGATATGCGACAAGTGTGACGAAATCAATGCGCCCGTTGAAGCGGTACCCTTCAGCGCAGAGCCTATTGAAGAAATTGAAGAGCCTGCACCCGAAGAAAAAGCAAAGAAAAAGCACAGAGGCATCAGAACTCTCGTATATGTTCTGCTGGCAATCGTGCTTGCGGTAATTGCATATTTCGGTTATAACGGCTTTGAAAACGCAAACCAGAAAAAGGCAGAGGCCATAGGTGTCTTTACTCAGTACGTTTCGGGAGCCGCTGACAACAGCGGCTCTGACCTTTTTTATGATGAAGAACTGGAATTTATTACCTTTGAAGAAGAAACAAGCGAAGCCCCCGAAGAACCGTCGGGCGAAATTACAAGCGAATTAAATACGACAGAAACGGAAACCACCGTTAATATAGACAGCACTGCGGACAGGACAAGCTCAACGACAACGAAAAAAGAAACCACCACAAAAAAGGTGACCACCACTGCGAAGCCTGCCACTACCGCCAAGCCTACCGCAACGGCTAAACCCACAACTACCGCCAAGCCTACCGCAACGGCAAAGCCTACCACTACCGCCAAGCCGACCACAACGAAAAAAGACGTTGCGGATACGGGCGAATATAAGGGCGAATTCGTGTTTACGGTTTACGGCTACGGCCATGGTGTCGGTATGAGCCAGGAGGGTGCGCTCGGCTACTCGAAGCAGGGTTGGAGCTACAGCAAAATCCTTGCTCACTACTATCCGGGCACAACGCTTATTGCGGTTGACTCGGAAATGCCCGAAACGATTAAATTCGGCGGTGTTGACTACCCCGTGGTTGAATACCTCTGCCGAAGTGTTGCCGCCGAAATAGGTACGAACACCAACAGTTCAACCCGTGAAGCGCACAAGGCGCAGGCGGTTGCAATTTATACCTACGCCAAGCGCTACGGCTTTGATTTGAAATCGTCGCTTCACGCATTTAACAAAACATATAATTACGAGGGAACGGCACTTGAAGAAGCCGTAAAATCCGTGCTCGGTCAGTACCTTGCTTATAACGGCAAGCCAATAATGGCAACCTACTACGCAATGTCCGCAGGCAGAACGGTCAAGGCTTCCACCGTCTGGAGCGGTGCAACCTACCCCTACCTTGAAACCCCAGTTGAAAGCACGCCGGACAAGAGCTGTGCAAGGTACAAAACCACCTACAAAATTTCCGCCGGTGAATTCCGTGAGCTTATGAAGAACAATATCGGCGTTGAGCTGACGGGTGACCCGAGCAACTGGATAAAGATAGTCAGGCACGACTCTGCCGTAAGCAGTAATGTGGGCTACGTTGAAAAAATGACCGTCGGCAATAAAACAATAAGCGGCTCGGCGTTCAGGGGTACGGCTATGGCATACAAAATCCGTTCGCATTGCTTTACCGTAGAATATGTTAAGTAAAGAAATAATAATGTTTAAATAAAGGAGATTTTCGGTATGGTAAAAACAGCACTTGTTTCTTCCCTTGAAAAGGTTTTTCCGCAGAGTGAGGGCGGCTTCACGGTAACGGAAAAAATGTCCTTGCTTATCGGCGAAAAAGGCGGCTTTCAGCTTGCTGTGTTCACGGATGAGCCTTTGAGATTTGTCCTTAACGAAAACGACTCGGTTAAAGTCACGGGCTGTAACGTGCTCCCCGTGCCGTCAAAGCTTCCGTTTTACGAGGATCACGACGATGATATTCTCGTGTCGCCTGACGGAAATTATCCCGATTATCTTGTCCCTGCCGAGAACGGCGAAATCGAGTTCGTCAACGGCGGCTGGTGCTCTGTCTGGTTTGAGGTTGAGGCACAGACAGTCGGCACGGACGAAATTGAAATAACCCTTTACAACGAAGAAAACGAAGTGAAGGCAACGGAAAAGTTCACCGTTAAGGTTATCAATGCAATACTGCCCGAGCAGGAATTAATCTGCACGCACTGGTTCCACAGCGACTGCCTGGCAACGTGGTACAAGGTTGACGTATTCAGCGAGGAGTATTGGCAGATTGTCGAGAACTTTATGAAAACCGCAAAAGACCACGGCATCAATATGATTCTTACGCCCCTGTTTACACCTCCGCTTGACACTGCGGAAGGCGGCGAAAGGCCCACGGTGCAGCTTGTTGACGTAACCGTGACGGGCGAGGACGAATATGCATTCGGCTTTGATAAGCTTCACCGCTGGATTGAAACGGCAAAGCGCAGCGGAATGAAATACTACGAGCTTTCTCACCTGTTTACACAGTGGGGCGCAAGACACGCGCCGAAAATCGTTGACGTGAACGGCAAAAAGCTTTTCGGCTGGAAAACTCCCGCAGGCGGCAAAAAATACCGCGCCTTCCTCACACAGTTTGCCGCCGCACTTGACCTCTTCCTTGAGGCAGAGGGCATCAAGGAATACTGCTGGGTGCACACCTCCGACGAGCCGGGTCTCTCCAGCCTTCGCTCCTACGGCAAGGCAAGCCGACTGCTCAAGGAGCTTTTTCCCGACTACAATATGTTTGACGCATTGAGCGATTATCAGTTCTACAAGAGGGGGCTTGTAAAGACTCCCGTACCCTCACTCAACCACGCAGAGCCGTTTATCGGCAACGTCGAAAACCTGTGGACTTACTACTGCTGCGGCCAGTACAAAGGCACTTCAAACCGCTTTATGGCTATGCCGTCATACCGCAACCGTATTCTCGGCCTTCAGCTTTACAAATTCCGCTGTCAGGGCTTTTTGCAGTGGGGCTACAATTTCTGGTACAGCCAGCATTCAAAGTACGAGATAAACCCCTTTGAAACAACAGATGCACTTGAAGCCTTCCCCTCGGGTGATGCGTTTGTCGTCTACCCCGGCGAAAACGGTCAGCCCCTTTGCTCACTTCGCTTCAAGGTCTTCCGTGATGCTTTCCAGGATTTGAGAGCGCTGAAATTGCTTGAAAGCAAAATCGGCTATGAAAAAACCGTTGCGCTTATCGAAAACACAACGGGCGGCGAGCTGACCTTTATGAATTACGAAAGAGGCATCGAGCCCATGCTCGCAAAGCGTGAAAGAGTTAATGCAATGATAGAGGAATATTGTAAATAACAGTTTGTCGGCGACAAACTGTTAATGAAAAATGAATAATGAAGCCGCTTGCGCTGATGAATAATGAATAATAAAGGAAGGGCTACGCCCTTGCCCGTTATTATAATTCGGGTGCGGGTGTCCCGCCCTAAATTATTCATTATTCAATATTCATCATTAATTATTCATTAAATAAAATCAAGCAGTACAACCAAACGGCTGTACTGCTTAATTTATTTGCTGTTAAATTCTTTACACACCCTTGTGAGGCTGCATATTTCGCACTTCGGCTTGCGTGCGTTGCACACGGCTCTGCCGTGGAGTACGCAGCGGTGGCAGAAATCGTTGCTTTCCTCGGGCGGGAGAAGCTTTTTGAGCTGAATTTCAACCTTGTACGGGTCCTTGGTTTTTACCAGACCCAAGCGGTTTGAAATGCGGATAAGGTGCGTGTCCGCAACAACGGCAGGCTGCTTGTAAACGTCGCCCACGATAAGGTTTGCCGTCTTCCTGCCGACACCGGGCAGGCGGACAAGGTCGTCAATATTGTCGGGCACTTTTCCGCCGTATTCGTCGAGAATCATTTTCGCCATGGCGATAATATCCCGTGCCTTCATGTGGTAAAAGCCGCACGGGCGTACAATTTCTTCAACGTCCTCAATTTTTGCGTTGGCATAATCCTCAAGCGTGGGATATTTTTTAAAAAGCTTCGGGGTGACGAGGTTTACCCTCGCATCCGTACACTGTGCCGAAAGCCGTGTTGCGATTATAAGCTGAACGGGGTCTGCCGCATCAAGCGAGCATATCGCCTCGGGGTAGTCCTTTTTGAGCTGTTCAACCGCAAATTCGGCAATTTCTTTTTTCTGCATTATTTAACACCAAACTTATAAACTGTTCTGGATTTGAATTCTTCGCCTGCTTTGAAGGTACACTGCGGGAAATCGGGCTGATTGGGTGCATCGGGATAAACCTGCGTTTCAAGGCAGAAGCCTGCGTGCTGAATCATCGGGCAGCCGCCCTTGCCCTTCTTTGTTCCGTCAAGGAAGTTGCCCGTGTAGAACTGCACGCCGGGTCTGTCGGTGTAAACTTCCATTGTTCTGCCGCTTATCGGCTCAAGCACGCTTACCTTTACACCGTCGCCGCCGTTGAGGCAGAGGTTGTGGTCGTAGCCCCTTGCGGCGGCAAGCTGGTCGTAATCCGCCTTGATGTCCTTGCCGATTTTCTTTGCCGTTCTGAAATCAAAGGGTGTGCCCTCAACGCTTCTGATTTCGCCCGTGGGAATGCTGTCGGGTGTTGTGGGCGTGAAGTAATCGGCATCAAACCGTATTTCGTGGCCGAGCACGTCGCCGCTGTTGCAGCCTGCAAGGTTGAAATAAGCGTGGTTTGTGAGATTTATGATTGTTGCCTTGTCCGAAACGGCGAAGTAGTCGATTATAACCTCGTCGCTGTCGGTGAAGGTGTATTTTACGCTGACCTCGATTGTGCCGGGGAAGCCGTAGGTGCCGTCGGGAGAAACGGCGGAGAAGATAACAGCATTGTCGCCGCATTCCTCTGCTTCAAAATTGGCGCGTGAAAATTCACCGCTTGAATGAAGACTCTTTATGCCGTCCTCGTTGCAGTCCACCTGGTATTCGGTGCCGTCAATTGTGAATTTACCGCCGCCGATACGGTTTGCAAATCTGCCCACAAACTGACCCTGGTAGTCGGAGCGGTTAATCTGACCGTCCATATCGTCAAAGCCGAGAAGCACGTCCTGAAGAATATCGTCCTTATCGGGCACGAAGGCGGAAAGCCACGTTGCACCGTAGGTGATGAATTCAACGAAGTTGCCCTCTGCGTTCCTGATTTTGTATTTGTAAACCTCGCTGCCGTCGGGCATTGCGCCCCAGACGCTTTTTGTAATGCTCATTGTCATAACTCCCGTAAATGTTATTTGGTTTAAGTATAAGGTTTATATAAGTAAAAGTCAATATAAATGCAGAAGGCATTTGATAAAGATGATAATTGTATATGGTCACAAATTACAGTTTGTTGAGTTCTTTATCAATGTAAAAGTAAGGCTTAAGCTCCTTTTGAAAGGAGCTGTCGAGCGTAGCGAGACTGAGGATTGTCGTAAAAAATATAACCACATCAAAATTTTGCAATCCTCCGTCACGGCTTAAGCCGTGCCACCTCCTTTGAAAAGGAGGTTAATGCTCCGCATACACCTCATCAGTCACCTGCGGTGCCAGCTTCCTCTGACGGAGGCCGTCCCCCTTTGTCTGATTTGCAGACATTTCCCCCACACTGTGGGGGAATCTTCCTCGTAGGGGAAGCTGTTAGTTATAGCAGAAACCTTTCTTGCCTTCCCCTTGAGGGGAAGGGGGACCGCCGAACGGCGGTGGATGAGGTGTGTAAATGATTCTTCGGCTTCACCTCAGAATGACATACAGTAAGATGAATGAAAAAAGGAACGGTTTTGCCGTTCCCTTTTGATTTTATAAACCTAATAATTCTTTTTTCTTTGCGTCAAATTCTTCCTGCGTTATTGCACCGCTGTCAAGCAAGTCTTTATACTTTTTCAATTCATCGGCATTTGTTGTTTCCTGAATGTTGTTAACAACCGTCTGTTTTGATTCTTTTGGTTCTGCGATAAATGATGAACGCTTTGCAAAAGCAACAACAATCGCTGCAAAAAGTAATCCGCCAAAGAGTCCGGCAGGGAAATCGGTTTCGATAACTTGGAATCCGTAGCTTGATTCGCAAAAACAAATGATAAAAAATGTATAGAGAAAAAGCAATATTGTAACCGCACCGTGAGCTTTTCCGTCTTTATATGTATTTTTGGAAATGATTGAAATTATACACATAACTGCGCTGAGTGCATATAAAACATACACTGGAATAAGCCATGTTGAAAAATAGCCATCGTTTAAAAGCTGAATAGCAGATATACCGGCAGGTACAACCTCTGTGATGTTATCCGAACATAAAACAACAAAGGATGCGATTAATAAAACCAACTGAACAGCGTTTGCGATTTTTTTCTTCATAATAATAAACACCTCTTGTTTTGTTTATCTTTTTGATGTTGTTTATGGAGATTTGTTTTCGCCTCCTTGAAACTGAACTTACACGTTTTTTATTCTCCATAAAATAAAAAAGTGTGTGCAACCGAAGCTACACACACCGAAAAATGCGGAACTTCGATTTGCTACCACACAAAATCTTTCGTCACTCATACAAGAAATGCGAATATAGAAGTCCGCACTTTTGCCAAAAGACAAAAATGCAACTTCTTGTATGAGTACACTATTAAGATTTTGTGTGGTAATTGCATTATAGCAAAATAAAAATATATCTTCAAGTGGTTTTGTGCAACAAAAGATTCTCTTTTACAGAACAAAGAAAATTGAAAACATAAACCGCAAAACCGTAACTGTGTTATTTTTCAAAAAACTCTTGACAAAATTGCGATTATTGATATAATAACTTGTGTTGCATATTGCAACGGCAAATGTGGCCCGGTAGTTCAGTTGGTTAGAACGCTAGCCTGTCACGCTAGAGGTCGACGGTTCGAGCCCGTTCCGGGTCGCCATATTTGCTGCTATGGCTCAGGTGGTAGAGCACATCCTTGGTAAGGATGAGGTCGGCAGTTCGAGTCTGCCTAGCAGCTCCAGAAATCCCGTTTGCATTAAGCAAATGGGATTTTTTAGTAAAAGGTGAATTTTATCGGCGGGTAGTTCGTGAATTGGCCCTACAAATTACAGTTTGTTGAGTTCTTTATCAATGTAAATTGAATATCGACCGTAGGGGACGGCGTCCTCGACGTCCCGAAAAAGGTTATCGATATATCAATATAAAAATGATAGTGTGTAGGGGAGGGTTTCCACGCCCTCCCGTCGTTGATATTTCAAAAAACATAACGGGAGGGGACAACAGCCCCTCCCCTACAATTTGGCATAAAATTGATATAATATTTCACAAACGGGACGTCGAGGACGCCGTCCCCTACAATTGACAATCCCTTTTATGCTCGCAAGCAGACAGACAAACTGTAATTTATCAGTTTTTTAAAAATATACACGAAAGGAATAAACATTATGGTCTACCCCGAAAAAAGCAAGCGTGTATCGAAAATTGACACTTACCTCAACTGTGCGGAGGTTTTTGCGTACAGAAGCACCTGCCTCAAGCGCAAATACGGTGCGGTCATAGTCAAGGATGACGTTGTTATCTCCACGGGCTACAACGGCTCACCCAGGGGCTTTGACAACTGCTGTGACATAGGCCACTGTCCGCGTATGGTGCTGGATATGCACCAGGGCGAGGGCTACGGAATCTGCCGTGCGGTGCACGCTGAGATGAACGCCCTGCTCAACTGCTCGCGCCAGCAGACACTCGGTGCGGATTTGTACCTTGTCGGCATCAATCCTGTGGACAACACCGTACATAAGGCAAGACCCTGCCCCGTCTGTGCAAGGAATATTATTCAGGCGGGCATACGCAACGTTTACCTTCGCGTGGGCGAGGGCGAGGACGAATACATCGTAGTGCCTGCCGATGAGCTGAAATGGCTGCAGGAAACCGAGGAGAATAAAAGAGTATAAATATTATTTATAATATTATACAGAAAAATGTATACTCGGTTAAACTCGATTTGTGCAATAATTACTTGATAATTTGGTATTATTTATGTATAATACATTGTGAGATTAAATGGCTCAGAAAGGAGATTTATAAAAATGAACTATTCACATGAAGTAGAAAAAATGTGTGTCGTTGCCAAGGGCCCCCACCACGGTCCCGCTCCCATCCCCGAAGAGGGCAAGTGGGTTAAGGCATACGAAATCAAGGACATTTCCGGCTTCTCACACGGTGTGGGCTGGTGTGCTCCCCAGCAGGGTACCTGCAAAATTTCCCTCAACATCAAGGAAGGTATCGTAGAGGAAGCTCTCGTTGAGACTATCGGTTGCTCCGGTATGACTCACTCCGCAGCTATGGCTGCCGAAATTCTTCCCGGTAAGACACTTCTCGAGTGCCTTAACACAGACCTTGTTTGTGACGCTATCAACGTTGCAATGCGTGAAATCTTCCTCCAGCTCGTTTACGGCAGAACTCAGTCCGCTTTCTCTGAAGACGGTCTTCTTGTCGGCGCAGGTCTTGAGGACCTCGGCAAGGGCCTTCGTTCACAGGTCGGTACAATGTTCTCCACAAAGGCTAAGGGTGTTCGTTACCTCGAAATGGCTGAGGGCTACGTAACACGTATGGCTCTTGACGCTAACGACCAGGTTATCGGCTACGAGTTCGTTAAGCTCGGCAAGATGCTTGAGGATATCCGCCACGGCGTATCACCCGACGAAGCATACAAGAACAATATGGGCAGCTACGGCAGATTTGCAGATGCTGCAAAATACATCGACCCCAGAGAAGAATAAGAAGGAGGTAGAATACAATGGCTGTTACATTTGAAGGTAAAGAAAGAAGAATGGAAAAAATTGAGGCTTGCCTTGCCGAATACGGCATTGAGAGCCTTGAAGCTGCCAGAGAACTCTGCCTTTCCAAGGGCATCGACGTCGAAGCAATCGTTAAGGGCACACAGCCCATCGCTTTCGAGAACGCTGTCTGGGCATACACTCTCGGTGTAGCTATCGCTCTTTCCAAGGGCACAACAAACGCTGCAGATGCTTCTGCCGATATCGGTATCGGTCTCCAGGCATTCTGCATCCCCGGCTCCGTTGCTGAAAACCGTAAGGTTGGTCTCGGCCACGGTAACCTCGGCTCAATGCTCCTCAAGGACGAAACAAAGTGCTTTGCATTCCTTGCAGGCCACGAGTCCTTCGCAGCAGCAGAAGGCGCAATCAAAATCGCTCTTACCGCTAACAAGGTCCGTAAGGAGCCCCTCCGCGTTATCCTCAACGGTCTTGGTAAGGACGCCGCTATGATCATTTCCCGTATCAACGGCTTCACATACGTTGAAACCGAGTACGATTTCTACAAGGACGAGCTTACCGTTGTCAACACAACACCCTATTCAGACGGTGACCGTGCTCTCGTTCGCTGCTTCGGCGCAAACGATGTTCTTGAAGGCGTTGCAATTATGAAGCACGAGGGCGTTGAGGTTTCCATCACCGGTAACTCCACCAACCCCACACGCTTCCAGCACCTTGTTGCAGGCACCTACAAGAAGTGGGCAATCGAAAACGGCAAGAGCTATTTCTCCGTTGCTTCCGGCGGCGGCACAGGCAGAACTCTTCACCCCGACAACGTTGCTGCAGGCCCTGCTTCCTACGGTCTTACAGACTCTATGGGCAGAATGCACGGCGACGCTCAGTTTGCAGGTTCTTCCTCCGTTCCCGCTCACGTTGAGATGATGGGTCTCATCGGTATGGGTAACAACCCCATGGTCGGCGCTACGGTTGCATGCGCAGTTGCAGTAGCACAGTCCGCAAAGTAAGCAATTCTTCAAAATCATTGCTGATTTTTCAGAGTCGCTGAAGAGTCACTGATAAAGAATAATTTAAAACAAAATCTATGCTCATTGGGTAGTGGTTTTTACTGCCCAATGAGTTGCCAATTAAGGAGGCAATAACAATGAAAGCGTTTAAGAGAGTTCTCGCAGTAGTTCTTTCTCTCGTTATGGTTCTTTCCCTTACCTGCACGGCTTTTGCAGGCTCCGATTA
The DNA here is from genome assembly GCA_017410325.1 of Clostridia bacterium. Classification (GTDB taxonomy): domain Bacteria; phylum Bacillota; class Clostridia; order Oscillospirales; family Acutalibacteraceae; genus UBA8612. The sequence continues at coordinate 35,918 of JAFQRA010000034.1, forward strand.
TTCAACACCCTCAATGGACAGACTTAAGTTTGACTCCAAGGGCAACTTCCGTATCCTCCAGCTTGCTGACTGCCAGGACGGTATGCTTCCCCGCTACGGTATGATTGAGTTCATCAAGAAGGCTCTTGAAAAATATAAGCCCGACCTTGTTGTTTTCACAGGCGACAACACAACCTCAATCGGCACTGAGCTTGAGGCAAAAATGGCTATTGAAGCTATTATTGACCCCGTAGCTGAGGCAGGCGTTCCCTTCACCTTCGTTTTCGGCAACCACGACGCTGAGGACGTTTCCAAGGAATACCACTACAGCATTTACACACAGTATTCAAACTGTATGGCATACGATGCTGACCCCGATATGTACGGTATGGGCACACACAACCTTCCCATCTACGCTTCCGACAACAGCAAGGTTGTTTTCAACCTCTGGATGTTTGACTCCAATATGTACAACGAGACGGACGGCGGCTACGACCACATTCACGAGGACCAGCTCCAGTGGTACGTAGATGCTTCCAACGTTCTCAAAGCACAGAACGGCGGCGAGCCCGTTCCCTCACTCACCTTCCAGCACATCGTTCCCAACGAGGCACTTGATTACATACTCGTTTCCGACACAGCTGTTGAAAACGGCTACGAGTCAGACGGCAAGTGGTACTACCTTGACCCCGAGTACGCAGAAAAGGGCTCAATTCTCCAGGAGAGACCCTGCCCCGGTACGGTTGACAGTATGCAGATGGAGCTCTTTGCTCAGCAGGGCGACGTTCTCGGCGTATTCGTAGGCCACGACCACGTCAACGACTACATCATCAACACAACTCTCAAGAACGCAAAGGGCGAGAGCATTGACATTGTCAACACTCCCGGCGCAACCTTCTCCTCCTACGGCAACGAGCAGATGAGAGGCTGCCGTATCATCGACATCAGCGAGAAGGACACATGGACCTACAAGACAGAGGCTCTTACCTTCTTCGACGTTATGGGTGACACAGAAGAAACACGCATTATGTCCTATTTCTCAAGAGAAATCGGCTGGTGGTACGTTGCAAAGGTTCTCGAATTCATTCCCGAAATCGGTCCGGCACTTGCAGAGGGCTTCCTCAAGCTCGTTTACACACTTGCACATCTGTAAGTTTAAATTAACCACAAAGGTACAAAAATATTAAGAAAGAGCGGTGAAAATCAATGAGTGCTTTCCTCGAAAGCGTTTTAAATTTCGACCTCTCCGTTTTCAGCGCGGTTTTCTCAACCCGAACAGGTATAGGAGATGTTATTCTCAACATCATCACAACAATCGGTGACGGCTGGGCATTTCCGCTTATCGCTGTTATTCTTCTTCTTTTCAAGAAGACACGCAAGCTCGGTATGGTTATCCTCGGTGCGCTTGGCGTAATGCTTGTTATCAACAACGAAATTCTCAAGCCCATCATTGCAAGAATCCGTCCCTGCTACATATTCGACCTTGAAGCTCTTATGAGCCGTCAGGATGCGTTTTTCGATGCAGGCAAGGAGGATATGTTCAACGAAATTTACGAGCGTGTAAAGGCAAATATTGCCGCTTACCCCGAAATGGCTGCAAAGTGGGTTGCAAACTACACCTTCCCCGGTGTTGACCATATGCCCACAAGCTGGTCCTTCCCCTCGGGTCACACCTCTTCTTCCTTCGCAGCTGCAACAGCAGTATTTTCCGTTAACAAGAAGTGGGGCATTCCCGCTTATGTCTTTGCCGCAATCGTCGGCTATTCCCGCATTTACCTCGGCGTACACTACTGCACCGACGTTCTTGCAGGCGCAGTCCTCGGCGTTGTTTACGGCATTATCGGTGTTCTTATTGTTTCCCTTATTATCAAGGCACTCAAGAAGAACGAAAAAACCGCAAAGTTTTTCGAATAATCAGAAAGGAAGTATTGTTATGAACAAACCTGTTCTTATGGAAACCTCCGCACGTCACGTTCACGTTTCCCGTGAGCATCTTGATATCCTTTTCGGTGAGGGTTACGAGCTCACCCGTAAGAAGGACCTTTCTCAGCCCGGTCAGTACGCTTGTGAAGAGCGTGTAGCGGTTGTCGGCCCCAAGGGCAGCTTTGCCGCTGTTTCAATCCTTGGCCCCGTAAGACCTGCAACCCAGGTTGAAATTTCCGCTACAGACGCTCGTTCAATCGGCGTTGTTGCTCCCGTTCGTGAGAGCGGCGACACGGCAGGCAGCGGTGCTTGCAAGCTTGTCGGCCCCAAGGGTGAGGTTGAGCTTGCAGAGGGCGTTATCGTTGCAAAGCGCCACATCCACGCAACTCCCGAGGACGGCGAGAAGTACGGCATCAAGGACAAGGAAATCGTTTCCGTCAAGGTTGAGTCCAACGGCAGAAGCCTTGTATTCGGCGACGTTGTAGTCCGCCTTAACCCCAACTTCAGCCTTGCAATGCACATCGATACCGATGAGGCTAACGCAGCAGGCTGCACACCCGGTATGATGGGCGAGATTTGCTGAGTTGCTTTGCAACACAGCAAGTTATATTCGCCTGACGGCGAGTGATATTACTGCGTAGTTTTATGCTTCGCATAATGATATTGCCGTTGGCAGTTTTTAAGGGCGAATATAACTATTGCGAAAAGCAATAATATAACTCTAAACTAAAAACAGCTCAACCGAACGGTTGGGCTGTTTTTCTGTAAAGAATAAAGAAGAAATAATAAATTATAAAAGCCGGCTTTTATTTGTAACTGTACGCTCTCACATAATCAACCACAAATGCGGTGGGAGGGGTATCGTTCTTCGTGATATCGCCTGCCCAGGATTTGGGGTCGGGTGTGCCGTTGGAGCCGCCTACCTCAACGGAAAGAATAAGGTACTGCGGAACCTGTGACGTGCCGCCGAAAGAGGTTCTGCCCGTTTCTACGCCGTTTATGTAGAAAATATACTCTTCCTCGTTCCACTCAAGGCCGTAGGTGTTGAATTCTTCGTAGGGATTGTTTGCCTTGAAGTTGCCCACACGCTTGCTCTTCAGGTCTTCGCCGTAGCCGTCGTAGTGTACGTTTGAGGTTATGCAGTCGCGCTTGAAAAGCTTGTTGCCGTAGTAGGGGGACTCCATAATGTCAATTTCCGCACCGTCTCTGCCCGAGCCGTCAACGTTTTCCATAGTGTAGGAATTCATCCAGAAGGCTGACCACAGTCCCGTGCCCTTGGGCAGAATACAGCGCACTTCAAAATAGCCGTAGGTTCGGTCGTAGAGATTTTTTGTAAACAGAATCTGCGAATAATAGCCTGCCGGCTGACCGCCTGCGCCCTCTTCGAGATACTTGGTGTAAATATAAAGGTTGCCGTCCTTTACCTCGGCCATACTCTTGTGCAGGTAACCGCCCTTGCGGACAAGAGCTCTGTCCGAATGGCCGTTAAGGCCCTGCCATTTTGTCGTGTCCAGGGTGTCACCCTCGAATTCATCGCTCCATTCGAGCACAAAATCGTCAAGGTTGATTTCCTTTTTCTGTAGCCCTAAAAGACCGCTGAAAAACGTGATGACTGCCATAAAAGCCGCAATTATTGACTGAAACATAGTGCCGCCTCCGATATATTATGTACCTTTATATTACATTATCGGAATATGATTTGTCAATCTCAACAAGTTGTGCTTCCGTCTCGGAAATTTGTTAACAAATATTTAACAAATTTATTTTACGGTGTTGAAACTGTTGTTGTAGTTTGGTATAATACTAAATTGGTACGAAAGGGAAATTTCACAGAAAGGATAAAAGGAAATGCTAAAGAAATTAGCAGGCTTTATTGTTGACAAACGAAAGCTGCTTCTTGTTGTTGCCGCTGTTGTCTGCGTAATCAGCGCCGTGTTGCTCACGCAGGTAGAGGTCAATGAGGATATGACGAAATACCTCGCCGACGATTCGCCGATGAAAATCGGTCTGGATATAATGAACGAGGAATTTCCTGAGGCACCTACTACGCAGTCGGTAAGGGTTATGTTCGAGAATCTGCCCGAGGGGGAATGGGCAACGGTGCTCGGACGGCTTGAAAAAATGGAGTATGTTTCAAGCGTTGCTTACGATGAAAACAGCAGGTTTCATAACAACGACGGGTACACGCTCTATGTTCTGAACACGGATTATGCCTACGACAGCGAGGAGTTTGCCGCGATTGAGGCGGCGCTCGAAGACGGTGTTTCGGGCTACGATTACCAATGGCGCAGTAATGAGCTTGCCGCTATGCCCGATTTGCCGATATGGATTATCCTTGCGGCAGTGGGAATTTTGCTCATAATTCTGTTTGTTATGTGCGGCTCGTGGATTGAGCCCTTGCTCTTCCTTGCCGTGATAGGTGTTGCCGTGCTTATCAATATGGGTACAAATATTGTGCTCGGCAGCGTTTCAACAATAACGTTTTCAATTGCGTCTATCTTGCAGCTTGTTCTGTCGATGGACTATTCAATCATTCTCATCAACCGCTACAGGCAGGAAAAGCAAAAGAGCAACGACAATATAAAGGCTATGAAAAAGGCTTTGCGCCGTGCCTTCCCGTCTATTGCTTCAAGCGCAATGACAACCGTTGTCGGCTTGCTTGCGCTCGTGTTTATGAGCTTTAAAATCGGTATGGATTTAGGTGTTGTGCTTGCAAAGGGCGTTGCTATAAGTATGCTCTGCGTTGTCACAATCCTGCCCGGTGTCATTCTTGCCTGCGATAAGCTGATTGTAAAAACTGCCAAAAAGGAGCTTCATATTCCTACGGGCGGTGCAGGCAGACTCAGCTACCGTCTGCGCCATATAGTTGCGGCTGTTTTCGTCGTGCTTTTTGTGGGCAGCTATATTCTGCAGAGCATGACGGGAATTGTTTATACTCTCAAGGATGAAGACCCGATTGCGGATGTGTTTCCGACCGAAAGCCAGCTTGTCGTGGTTTATGAAACCAAGGACGAGGAGGCTGTTGCAAAGCTTGCCTCCGAAATTGAAAAAGACGAAAACGTAGTGTCTGTTATGGGTTATTCAACAATGCTCAACAGACCCTATACCTCCGATAAGCTGCTGACTGCCGTTGCAGGTATGGCGGGCGATGTGCCGCTTGACGAGAGCGTAATCAAAATGCTCTATTACGATTATTATACGGGCGGTGAAACAGGCAAAATAACCGTAGGCGATTTCTTGAAATTTGTAAGCGAAAACGTTGTCGGCAATGAGCTTTTCGCCTCATATATTGATGCGGACAAAATGGGCGAGAGCCTTGATATGATAGGAAATTTCACCGATGCAAAGGCACTCACAACGCCTATGAACAGCAAGGAGATTTCCGCACTTTTCGGTATGCCCGAAAAGGATATAAGGGACTTGTATCTGCTTTATTTCACGACCAACGGCGGCGTTGACACGGGCACTATGTCCGTGCCTGTGTTTGCCGATTTCGTGCTCAATGAAGTTTCACAAAACGAAACCTACAGCGCATTTTTCGATGAGGAAACAAAGGCTCAGCTCTCCTCGCTTTCAATGTTCACAAAGCCCGACGAGCTCACAAAGCCCGTAACCTATACGGAAATTGCAGAGTTCTTGGGTCAGGACGAGGAAACGGCAAGAATGCTCTTTGCCTATTACCACGCCTTTGAAAACGGCAGGCTCAATACAATCCGTCTGCTTTCGATGATGAATTCAATAAACGTCGAAAGCGCACAGGATTACAAGCTTTCCGTGCAGACTGTTGTAAATTTCCTTTCAGATAACAAAGACAGCCTCGGAGATATGATGGATGAGGCACAGGCGGCGCAGATTGCCACGGCAAAAACAATGGTCAACGCCTGCATTGACGGCACGGAATACAAGCCGGGTGAGCTTGCAGCCCTCACGGGTATGGAAAAGAGTCAGGCTCAGCAGCTTTACCTGCTTTATTTAAGCGGACACGGCGACACGTCCTCGTGGAAAATGAGTGTTGAGCAGTTTATTTCCTTCCTCAATTCCGATGTGCTTACAAACCCCGACTACGCAAGTATGATTGACGGCGAAGCCGCCTCAATGCTCACTTCCGCCCAAACGGTTATATCCTCTGTTATTGACGGTAAAGAGTATTCCGCCGCCGAAATGTCGGAAATGCTCGGCGGTATGAGTGATATGCTCACCCCCGAAATGATGGAGCTTGCCTATATCTTCAAGGCAGGTATCGATTCAAGCGACCCCGAATGGACTATGTCCATTGAGCAGATGTTCAACCACCTTGTAAACGATATGGTCAAGGACCCTCGTTTCGATGCGGTTATTGATACATCGACAAGAGATATGCTCTCCTCTGCGCAGACACAGCTTTCCGACGGTAAGCTGCAGCTTGTTTCGCCCGACTATTCCCGAATGATAATCAACAATATCTATCTCGACGAGTCGCCCGAAACAACAGCCTTCTTTGATAATCTTCACGCAACGCTGAAAGAAAATTTAAGCGGTGAATATTACCTTATCGGCAACAGCGCAATGAACTACGAAATGCAGCAGACCTTTGATAAGGAGCTTATTTTCATCACGGCGCTGACCATAATCGCCATCTTTATAGTTGTTGCAATTACCTTCCGTTCGCTTGTTGTGCCTGCGGTGCTTGTGCTTCTTGTTCAGTGCGGTGTTTATATCACGGTTGCTTTCCTCGGCTTGCAGGGCAGCACTATATATTATCTTGCGCTGCTGATTGTAGAATGTATCCTTATGGGCTCGACGATAGACTACGGTATTCTGTTTACAAACTACTACCGTGAAAGCCGCCGTAAGCTGCCAAAGAAGGAATCGCTTGAAGCAGCCTACGCGGGCTCAATACACACGGTCATGACCTCGGGTCTGATTATGATACTCGTCACTGCAATTGTCGGCAAATTCTTTGAAAACCCGACCATCGGCCAGATTTGTACAACAATTTCAATCGGCAGCTTCAGCGCCGTACTGCTTATTCTTGTCGTTCTGCCCGGTATGCTCGGCAGCCTTGACAGGTTTGTTGCGGGCAAGGACAGGCTGAAGCCCGAAAAGAAAAAGGACGATATAAAACAGAAAAGATAACTTAAAAAACCGCCGACAGCTGTCAGCGGTTTTTTAAATGCAAAGTGCAAAGTTCAAAATGCAAAATTGTGGGAGGGCTCCGCCCTCACCCATTTGTAAAAACTATTATCTCATATTTATTATCTTTTATCTCTTATCTTGCGTTGCTCCTATATCGTTTAGATAATAGATAAGAGATAATATTAAATAGATAATAATTATAAAAATGGAGCGAAGCGACCCTTAACTTTGCACTTTGCATTTTGCACTCTGCATTAATTATAAGTTGTTTGACATTTTTCTATTATAATGTATAATTAGAATTTAGTGTTTTGAAAAGGGAGGTTGGAAAGAATGAGAGGAAGCGTTGATTTCAAGGCAAAGGCGCATATTTTCCGCAACACGGCTTTTATGCTCAGGTGCGGTCTTAAGTGTGCGCCCGTATCTATGTTTCTTATTCTTTCTGCATACATAGCCGAAAACGTGTATTATTCAGTTGTCGTCAGTGTTATGTTTTTGCAGACGGCTCTTGAAATAATCGAGGGTAACGGCAGCTTTAAGGAGTTTGTAATTAAAATAGGTCTTATTATTCTGGGCAAGCTGCTCATTGACCTTTACGCCTATATTGATTTTCACCCCGTCAGGGAGCGGTTTGAAATCAAGTGTGAGGGCTATATCAACAATATGATATTCAAAAAGGCTCAGCAGGTTGAGCTTGCCTGCTACGAGGATCCCGACTTTTTCGATAATTACAACCGTGCCACCTGGCTTGTCGAAAGGGGCGGCTACAAGCGTATTATCGAGGGCACGGGCTGGACTTTGGGCTCGGTTGTGAGCATAGTGGTGCTTGCCGTTTATCTCTATCAGCTTGACCCGTTTCTGCTTGCCTTTGTTGCGTGTCCCTTGCTGGTTATGTTCTTCCGCGTAAAGCGAAACGCGGTTGAATTTGCCCGTGAAAAGGAAATGACGCCCTTTGAAAGACAGAAGGATTACACGAGAAGAACCGTGCTTCTCAAGGATTTTGCAAAGGAAATCAAAACAACGGACATATTTACCGTAGTCAAGCGCCGCTTCAAGCAGGCGATAGAAGACAATATGCAGGTTATTAAAAAGTACGGCTGGCGAATAGCCTTACTGGAGGCCCTGAGCGACTTTTTCGGCGAGGTTATTCCCGTGGGCGGCGGCTTCGGCTACGGTTGTTACCGCCTTATCGTTCTTGAAAACCTTGCGGTTTCGGATTTTTCCGTGCTGGTTGCGGCAATAACAAACTGCCGTAACAAGCTCAACCAATTGGCGCACTATTTTACAATGCAGCAGAAGCACTGCCTTTGGGTGCAGAATCTGCGTGAATTCCTTGAATATGAGCCTAAAATCAAGAGCGGCGAAATCATTCCCGACGAATTTGAAAGCCTTGAATTCCGCAACGTTTCCTTCCGCTATTCCGAGAAAAAGGATTATACTCTCAGAAACGTTTCCTTTAAAATCAACAAGGGCGAAAGCATAGCCATCGTCGGCCACAACGGCGCAGGCAAAACAACGCTTTCAAAGCTGATGATGCGCCTTTATGACGTTTCCGAGGGCGAAATTCTTTACAACGGCGTCAATATAAAGGAATACGATTTGCACAGATACCGTGAAAAATTTGCAAGTGTTTTTCAGGATTACCGCATTTTTGCAATGACGGTTGCGGAAAACGTGCTCATACGCGAGGTGGATGAAAGCAATGTTTCCGTTGCGCAAAGGGCACTTGAAATGAGTGGCGTTGCAGATAAAATTGCCGACCTGCCCGACGGAATAAACAACATTCTCACCAAGGAGTTTGACGAAAATGGAGCCTCGCTTTCGGGCGGCGAAAGCCAGAAGGTGACTATTGCAAGAATGCTCGCAAAGCAGTTTGACGTTGCAATTCTCGACGAGCCCTCGTCTGCGCTTGACCCCGTTGCCGAATCGAAAATGTATGATAACCTGATGCAAGGCACGAAGGGCAAAACCGTTGTTTACATTTCTCACCGCCTTTCCAGTGCCACACGAAGCGACAATATTCTCGTCTTTGCCGACGGTGAGCTGATTGAGCAGGGTACACACGAGGCGCTTATGGCGGAAAACGGCGAATACTGCAGAATGTTCACGCTTCAGGCCTCCGGCTACAGAGAGGAGGGTGAGGACGATGAATAAGAAAAACAGCCGTAAAGAGAAGGCGCACAGCATAAGAAACTATATTTTTATGCTCCGCTTTATTTCTAAAAACTCACCGTTCCTTTTGGTTACGTATATTCTTGCGGACATACTGACAAATCTGCCGTGGCTGCTTTCAAACGTAGTGCTTCTCAAATATATTATTGACATTGTAACTCAAGGGTCGGGCTACGGCAGAATAGCCGTTGCACTCGGAATTTTTGCGGCGGCTATAGTTCTGGGCAACCTTTTCAACACGGTTGTCTATGAAATTTATCTGCCCAAGCAGAAGGAAAAGCTTTATTACAAGCTCTATTCCGATATTTACGAAAAAGCGGCAAGGATGGATTTTTCGTCCTACGATGACCCGTCCTTTTACAACGATTTCGTGCTTGCGATGAACTCAATGAGCGACAGAACGGAAAGCGTTATCAACAGCACGCAGCGCATAGTCAGCAACCTGTTTTCGATTTTCACAATAACCGCCGTTATAGCCACCATTGACCCCGTAAGCTTCCTGTTCGTTATTGCCTGCGTTGCGATAATGATACCTACGGGCAGGCTTATAGGCAAGGTCAACGTGGATAAAAAACAGGCAATGACACCGCTTGACAGAAAGAATCTTTATTTCTCCCGTGTGTTCTATCTGCAGGATTACGCAAAGGAGCTGCGCCTTAATCCTGCGGGCGAAATGATAGAGCGCAGGTACGTAAAAAACATTTCCGACAGACTCAAAACGATTAATCCCTACCTGTGGAAGCAGTGTATGCTCTATTTTTCGCAGGAAAGTCTGCCGCTGACGCTTCTTATCAGCTTCGGAGTCACGGTTTATATGGGCTATCAGGCGATAGTTACCAAAGAGGTAAGCCTCGGCGATTTTGCCGCAATCTTCAACGGCGTTACGGTTGTCAGCAACAGCGCCTTTGCGATTACAACCTGGTTTGCCGTAACCTTCCGCGAAAACGGGCTTTTCGTTGAAAAGTTCAGAAGATTTATGAACGCAGAAGAAAAAATCAAGGATGGCACGCTTGAAACAAAGCTCGGCAAGCCCGAAGCAATCAGGCTGGAAAACGTATCGTTTACCTATCCCGGCAATACGGAGCCCACACTGAAAAACATAAACCTTGAAATAAAGCCGTATCAGAAAATAGCACTCGTCGGCTACAACGGCGCAGGCAAAACAACGCTGACAAACCTGCTGTTAAGGCTGTACGACGTAACGGAGGGTATAATTACCGTAGGCGGTAAGAATATAAAAGAATGGAAAATTAAGTCCTACCACGAAAACTACGCCGCCGTATTTCAGGATTTCTCGCTATTCGGTGCCACGCTCGGCGAAAACGTGGCAATGAATGCAAGCCCCGACAGCCAAAGGGTATTAAAGTCACTTGCGGAAAGCAGCTTCAACAAAAGCCTGCCCGAGGGTACGGACACCGTGCTGCTCAGGGAATTTGACGAAAACGGGCTTTCTCTTTCGGGCGGCGAAGCACAGAAGGTTGCCGTTGCAAGGGCCTTTTATAAGGACTGTCCTTTTGCAATTCTTGACGAGCCCAGCGCAAACCTGGACCCCGTTTCGGAGTATTCGCTCAACGAAGCAATGTCAAGAGCTGCCCGTGACAAGACGGTTATCTTTATTTCCCACCGCCTGTCAACCACGGTTATGGCGGACGTGATTTATATGCTCGAAAACGGCGAAATTGTCGAAAGCGGCAGCCACGAGGAGCTGATGGCGAAAAACGGAAAGTACGCCTATATGTTCCGCCTGCAGGCAGAGAAATACAAGGACAGCCCGACGGCTAAATAATTGACATATACAAAAAAATAATATAAAATATAAGTGCTTTTTTTACAAAAGCACAGCACAAGCGGATTGGGCAGCTGCGGCAGCAGGGACTTATCACCCCTGCGCTGAGGAAAGTCCGGGCTTCACAGAGCAGGATAACGGCTAACGGCCGCCGAGGGTGACCTTAGGGAAAGTGCAACAGAGATATACCGCCTGCTTAATGCAGGTAAGGGTGGAAAGGCGAGGTAAGAGCTCACCGGCGTGCAGGAGACTGCACGGCCCTGCAAACCCTATCCGAAGCAACACCGACCGAAGTGGCTTGCTCGGCCCATACTTCAACGGGTGGCGTGAGCCCTGCGGCAACGCAGGGCCAAGAAAGATAGTTGCCTTAAATGACAGAACCCGGCTTACAGATCCGCTTGTGTTTTTTTATTGTTGAAAGTATCCGCTATCTCATAGTTGTTATCTATTATCTCTTATCTCACATTGGTTTTAAGTTATTATTCAAATAAAAGATAAGAGATAATATTTAATAGATAATAGTTGGGTATGTAAGGGAGGGAAGAACGAATGGAAGACATATACATCGGCGGCAAGAAGCCTATGGATGACAACTCGACAGCCGACGATATCTATATAACGCCGCGCCACAAACGGCAGAGTGCTTACGTTCCGCCCGAGGAGCCCTTTTATCCGGAAGAAGAGCCCGAGAACGAGCCCGAACCGGAAAAACCGAAGAAAAAGAAAAAATCAAAATTCCTACGCAGGGTAAAGGCGATAATTCTCGTTGCCGTCGTGCTTTTCGGCCTGCTTACGGGCATGGTTTACCACACCTTCAGCAGTGTTAATTACAACGAAACGGGTCACGGCGAAAACGTTTTCCTCGATGAGGACAAGCTTATGCAGAGCGTGTCCGTCAAAAACATTCTTCTCATCGGCGTGGACAGGCGCAACCCCGATGAATCCTCCCGTTCGGACACTATGCTTCTCGTATCACTCAACACGAAGACGGGCAAAATAAAGCTGACCTCGTTTATGCGCGATACCTACGTGTACATTCCCGAGCGGCAGAAGAATGCAAAGCTCAACGCCGCCTGTACCTGGGGCGGTGCGCAGATGGTTATGGATACGATAGAATACAATTTCAACATAAAAATCGACCACTATATGCTCGTTGATTTTACAATGTTTGAGGATATTATCGACGGGCTTGACGGTGTTGACGTTGAAGTAACCGAAAAAGAAGCGAAATATATGCGCGACAAGGTTCACCTGAAAAACGTTCAGGCGGGCGAGAGCGTTCACCTCAACGGCAAAGAGGCGCTGTGGTACTGCCGTATCAGAGCTCTCGATTCGGATTTTATGCGCACAAAACGCCAGCGCAAGGTTATGACTGCGCTTATAGAAAAGGTCAAAAAGACGAATCCCGTTGAGCTTTATGAGCTTATGGGAGAAATAGTCAGTCTTGTCGAAACGGATATGTCGCCTGCAACGCTCACCTCGCTTGCGGTAAACGGTCTTTTGCGCTACCTGCACTACGATATTGAGCAGGGCAGCGTACCAGCCGAAGGCACGTGGCAGAGCAAAAAGATTTCGGGCCAGTCGGTGCTGAGCGTTGACCTTGGCGAAAACAGAGAATATCTGGAAGAATTTATTTATGAATAGGGTGATTTTAAAATGAAACAGTTTATGGGTAAGGATTTCCTGCTTGACAGCGAGGCCGCGGTTGAGCTTTTTGAAGCTGCAAACGAAATGCCGATTTTTGACTGGCATTGCCACCTTTCGCCCAAAGAAATTTACGAGAACAAGCAGCCGTCGGACATCGCATGGCTTATGCTTGGCGGTGACCACTACAAGTGGCGTGCAATGCGCTCCTTCGGCATTGACGAAAAATACATCACGGGTGATGCAAGCTGGCACGACAAATTCGTTGCCTTTGCAACGATGCTTGCTTATGCCCCCGGTAATCCGCTTTACCATTGGACTCACCTTGAGCTTCAGCGCTATTTCGGCATTGACACACCTCTGAGCGCAAAGACCGCCGAGGAAATATGGGAAAAGGCAAATGAACGGATTAAGGCAGGCGGCTTCACACCCCGTGAGCTTATTGAAAAATCCAACGTTACCTGCGTTTTTACAACCGATGACCCTGCGGATTCGCTTGAATACCACGTGCTTCTTGCGCAGGATGAAACCTTTAAAACAAAGGTTATTCCCGCTTTCCGTCCCGACAAGGCTCTCGGCATTGAGCTTCCCTCCTTTATTCCGTGGCTCGGCGCACTTGAAGAGCGTGTGGGCAGAAAAATCGAAAGCTACTCAGCACTTGAAGAGGCTCTGCTCGAAAGAATTGAAGCCTTTGCACAAATGGGCTGTAGGGGCAGTGACCACGCATTTACCTATGTGCCCTATGCGCAGGCTGCTGCAGACGAGCTTGAAGCAATATTCCAAAAGGGCAGAAAGGGCGGCGAATTCACCGTTCACGAGCTCGATGCTTACCGCACGGCTCTTCTTCGCACGATGGCGAAGGAATACGCACGCCGCGGTTGGGCTATGGAGCTTCACATGGGCCCGATGAGAAACAACAACACCCTTATGTTTAACAAAATCGGCCCCGACACGGGCTTTGACTCAATAGACGACAAGGAAATTGCACAGCCCCTTTCACGCTTCCTTGACAGCCTTGCAAAGGAAGAGCTTCTTCCCAAAACGATACTGTTTACGCTCAATCCCAAGGATAACTACGTGCTCGGCACGATGCTCGGCAACTTCCAGAATTCCGACGCACCGGGTAAAATCCAGTTCGGCAGCGGCTGGTGGTTCAACGACAACCTTGACGGTATGCGTGAGCAGATGAAGGCACTCGGCAACCTTTCTGTGCTCGGTAAGTTTGTCGGTATGGTTACGGATTCACGCTCCTTCCTTTCCTATCCCCGTCACGAGTATTTCCGCCGCATTCTCTGCGGACTTCTCGGCGATATGGTTGACAAGGGTCTTTATCCCAACGATATGGAAACACTTAAACAGCTCGTGCAGGATGTTTCCTACAACAACGCTGTAAAATACTTTGGAATAGAGGGTATCTGAGTATGCAGATGAGAAAATTTAAAGGTATAGATGTTGAGGTTTTTCCGCTGGGCTTTGGCTGTATGCGCTTCCCCACAAAGGGCAGAAACCATAAAATCGACCGTGAAACCTCAACCGAAATGATACGCCACGCAATTGACGAGGGCGTGAATTATATCGACACGGCTTACTACTATCACGATGGCGAGAGTGAGGAATTTGTCGGCGAAGCACTCGGTGACGGCTACAGAGAAAAGGTTTACCTTGCCACAAAGTGTCCCGTTTATGATTTAACCGATGAAATAACCTTTGAAATGCGTCTTGACACCCAGCTTGAAAGGCTGAAGACAGACCACATAGATTTTTACCTTCTCCACACCCTCAACAAGGATTTGTGGAACAACAAGGTTCTCAAGTATAACGTGCTTGACAGTATGGTTAAGGCAAGAGAAGCAGGCAAAATCAAGTACCTCGGCTTCTCTTTCCACGACGATGTTGAGCTTTTCAAGGAAATTGTCGATTCCTTCGACTGGGATTTCTGCCAGATTCAGTATAACTACGTTGATACCAAGCATCAGGCAGGCACAGAAGGTCTGGAATATGCTTACGCCAAGGGTATGAGCGTAATTATTATGGAGCCCCTGAGAGGCGGCAGACTTGTCAAGGGTCTGCCCGCAAGAGTAAAGGACGTGCTGCCCAAGTCCAAGAGCAAGGTTGAAACAGCACTTGACTTTATCTGGGACAGGGAAGAGGTTGCGCTTCTTCTCAGCGGTATGAGCACACCCAAACAGGTAGAGGATAACCTGCGCTATGCTAAGCGCAGCAGCGTGAATATGCTCACTCCCTATGAGAGAAACTGCCTTAAAAAGGCAGACGAAATCTACCACTCTGCTCCGCTTGTCGGCTGTACGGGTTGCGGCTACTGTATGCCCTGCCCCTTCGGCGTGGATATTCCCGGCGGCTTCTCGGCGTATAATGCTTCTGTCTACAAGGGGAAGAGAACGGCCAAGGAAATGTACGAAGCCCTCAGCGGCAAGGCAGACCTCTGCCGTGCCTGCGGAAAATGCAAATCCGCTTGCCCGCAGAGCATAGATATCCCCGAAGAAATGAACAAAATCAAGGCTTGTTTTGAAGAATAAACCTTTCGGAGACTTTGATATGGCAAACGATATTATATGGATAATTGTTCCTATATACAATGCTCAGAACACACTTAAAAAGTGTATTGAATCTTTACTTGCACAGACATATCGCAATATAAGAATAGTTCTTGTGGATGACGGTTCAAAGGATTCAAGCGGTAAAATATGTGATGATTATGCAAAAAAAGACGGCAGGGTACAGGTGATACATAAATCCAACGGCGGTTCGGATTCTGCCAGAAAAGCCGGAATTGAAATTCTTCCGGATGATGGCTATACAGCCTTTTGCGATGCGGATGATTATATGCCGGCTGACGGTATAGAGAAGCTCTATGCTCTTTCTCAGGAATACGATGCTGATTTTGTTTGCGCAACTTTGCAAAAAGTATGGAAAAACATTAAACTGAAGGTTGTATGCACGCCGTGCTTGAGTAAAAGGCGTGTATACAGTAAGCAGGAACAGAAGGATTTGCTGTATAAATCCTTTTTCGGAATAAGCAATTTTACGGGATACACACCGACTAAACTTTATAAGAACACGCTCCTGAAAAAAAGCTTGAATTTTGAATGTCCGGTAAAATTTTTTCAGGAAGATATAGCGTTCAATATGCAGATTATGTTTGAGGCGGAGCGGGTTGCCGTTATGCCGGACGTTGTCTATTACTACAGATACGGCGGCGGAACAAGCAGATTTATGCCCACGTACCTGACTGATTGTGTGAAACTGTATGAGTTTAAGCTTCGTCAGATAGAAAAGCATTGCTTGCCTGAGGATTTTGTAACAACCACCGCTATTGAACTGAAAAACGAACTGTGGGTTTGGCTTTGCATGTTTTACCGAAACAACAAGAAGGATGCCGAAGCGGTAAAAAAAGAGATTGCCGGCTGCTGCTCAATGCCGCAGGTTGTTCAGGCAATCAACAGCTTTGAAAACGACAGTTCCGGTGTACCCGGTTTTACAGACCTTGTAAGAGGGAAAAATGCTGACGGGATATATGAAATGCTTGTTCAGCAGGAAAAGCAGGACAGAATAAAAAATCTTATCAAGAGGGTTATGAATAAGCTGTAATATTGGTTCTTTTTTACAACTTACTTGGCATATTTGCTTTGAATTTTGCCACTCATGTGCTTGACACGGGTGGCAAAATTTGATATAATCCCATATTGCTGTAATGAATTTACGGCAATCCTTGCTTCGGAACAGACGTATCCGGGGCCAAAGACCATAAGGAGGTGCAAATCAATGAACAACTACGAGATCATGTTGGTATTCTCCCTTGCAAAGGGTGAGGAGGCTGCAAACGCACTCACAGAGAAGTTCCAGGGTATGATCGAGAAGAACGGCACTGTAGAAAACGTTGATGTATGGGGTAAGCGCAGACTTGAATACCCGATCAACGACGAAACAGAGGCTCTCTACGTAGTAATCAACTACCAGAGTGCTCCCGATTTC
Source organism: Clostridia bacterium (assembly GCA_017410325.1). GTDB lineage: Bacteria > Bacillota > Clostridia > Oscillospirales > Acutalibacteraceae > UBA8612. Next base: position 52,530 of record JAFQRA010000034.1, read on the forward strand.
CAGACAGAGCTCGACCGTGTTCTCAAGATTACGGACGGCGTTCTTCGCTCAATGATCATCCGCAAGTAATCCAAGGAGGAAAAAGAAATGCTCAACTGTGCAGTTCTTATGGGCCGCCTTGTAGCGGACCCTGAGCTCCGTACAACTACTACGGGAATTTCCGTTACCTCGTTCCGTATCGCTGTTGACCGCGGCTACGTCCGCCAGGGTGAAGAGCGTCAGGCGGATTTCATCGACATCGTTGCATGGCGTCAGACGGCAGATTTTGTCACACGCTATTTCCGCAAGGGCTCGATGATTGCCGTTCAGGGCTCAATTCAGACCCGCAGCTACGAGGACAAAATGGGTAACAAGCGTACCGCAGTCGAGGTTGTTGCAGACAACGTAAGTTTCTGCGGCTCCAAGGCAGAAAGCGGCACGGCAGGCGGCGCGGCAGTGCGCCCCGCAGCAGCACCGGCAGCACCCGCTGCCAGCTTCTCAACAGGCGGTATGGGCGACTTCGAGTCAATCGAAGACGACGACGATTCCCTGCCGTTCTAAAATCTTACAAGGAGGATAACTACAATGGCATACGAGAAGAATGACAGACGTCCCAACAGAAAAGGCCGCAGAAAAGTCTGCACCTTCTGTGTTGATAAGGTAGATTACATCGACTACAAGGACGTTAACAAGCTTCGCAGATTCACATCTGAGAGAGCAAAGATTCTCCCCAGACGTGTAACAGGCACATGCGCTAAGCACCAGAGAGAGCTTACAACAGCTATCAAGCGTGCACGCTACGTTGCTCTTCTGCCCTATACAGCAGACTAATCGCAAAAAATGTAACCCCGTTCATTTGAACGGGGTTATTTTTCTTTTATTATTTATTATTTAAAAGTCAATTTTATTGACTTTTACTATGCAGGATGATATACTTTAAACTGTATGATTATCGAAAGGGAGGAAAAGATATTTATGAAAAAATCCACCGTAAAAATCATCTCTGTGCTTGGTGCACTTGCAATTTGTTTAACGGCGTTTGCCGCTTGCTCAGGTGAGGACAACTCACAGAAGCTGCTTTACGAGGAAGGCGGAAAAATCTACTACCGTCCCGAGATTGGCGAGGCTGCTTACGAGCTTGCAACGGATGCTGACGGCGTTACCCGTGTTGACGAGCAGGGCAACCTTCTCTGGAAGGTTACGGATGCTGACGGCAACGACCAGACCCACCCCGTTTCCTATCCCTCTTACCTTGTCGACGGCAAGTCAGTTTCCTGCCAGCAGTTTACAATCACTATGCCGAGGGGTTGGTCAAACATCGGTCACGATTCGATTATGCTCCGCGATAAAAAGGGCGTAACGAAGATTGACTACACCTTTGTCGGTGCCGATGAGGACGGCGTTATTCCCACCGCTGAAGACAGAGTTGACCAGCTCAACGAGCTTTTTGCCCCCAGCATTGCAGACGGCACAGCCACAATTGACGTTTCCGATGTTCAGGTTGCAGGCCGTGATGCCAAAAAGATCGTTATGATAACGCACGGTAAGGCCGATGCTTATCTGGAGGCTTATTTCGTCAGCGTTTCCACAGGTGTTATGACGTTTACCTGCGCTTGCGAGTTTGAGGACGGCGGAAAGTATGACTTCAAGGCAATTCTTGACACAATAGAGTACAGAATATAAATTACACATATTTGAGGCAAGGAGAAATAAATTATGCTTTTTTCACAGGATATAGGTATTGACCTCGGTACTGCCAATACCCTCGTTTTCGTAAAGGGTAAGGGCATTGTTATCAGAGAGCCCAGCGTTGTTGCCGTTGACGTGCGCTCACAGACGCCCAAGGTTGTTGCAGTCGGCGCAGAGGCAAAGGAAATGATCGGCCGTACTCCCGGCTCAATTACGGCTGTGCGTCCCCTTAAGGACGGCGTTATTGCCGATTTCGACGTTACCGCAGATATGCTCAAGGCTTTCATCAAGCGCGCAATCAGCGGCTCACCCTTCAACAGAGCAAGAGTTATGATTTGTATTCCCTCGGGCGTTACGGAGGTTGAGCGCAGAGCCGTTCACGATGCCGCACGTTCCGCAGGTGCAAAATACGTAAGCCTTATCGAGGAGCCTATGGCAGCCGCTATCGGTGCCGGTCTCCCCGTAAGTGAGGCAACGGGCAGCATGGTTGTCGATATCGGCGGCGGTACGGCGGAGGTTGCCGTGCTTTCACTGGGCGATATCGTTACCTCCCGTTCCGCAAGAGTTGCGGGTGACGATTTTGACGATGCCATTATCGCCTATATCAAAAAGAAGTACAACCTTCTTGTCGGTGAACGCACCGCAGAGGATATCAAAATCCGCATCGGCTCGGCTTACCCCTACGAGGGTGAGGGCGCAATGAACGTCAAGGGCCGTAACCTTATGGACGGTCTGCCCAAGAACGTTGAGGTTACCTCCGAGGAAATCCGTGAGGCTCTTTCCGACCCGGTAAGCCAGATTATTGACGCTATCCGTTCCACGCTCGAAAAGACTCCGCCTGAGCTTGCCGCAGATATTATTGACCACGGCATTATGCTCACAGGCGGCGGTGCGCTTCTCCGCGGTCTGGATAAGCTTATTGAAATCGAAACGAAAATGCCCGTGCACATTGCGGAAAATCCGCTTGACTGTGTTGTTGACGGTACGGGTCTCTGCCTTGAGAACGATGCTCTGGGCACCCTCAGCGGACAAAAGAAGAAAAAGGAAAAGAGATAAATGCGAAGCTTTTTTAAAAGCACACGTTTCAAAGGCTTTCTCGGTTTCTTCGGCGTGCTGGTTCTCAGCATCGTAATTGCCGCCGCTACCGAAAGCGGGTCTTCGCCTGCTTCAACGGTGCTCGGCACGGTGTTTTCGCCGCTGCAGAGCGTTTCAAGTGCCATTGCCGATTCTGTGAAGGATTTTTCGGTTTATTTCCGTTCTTCAGCACAGTATCAGCAAAGGGTAAAGGAGCTTGAAAATCAGCTCGGCGAAGCACAGAAGGAGCTTGTCGGCTACGAGCAGGCAAAGCAGCAGATAGCTCTCTACGAGGAGTTTTTGGAGTTAAAAGAGGAAAACGAAGACTTTCAGTTTGCAAGCGCATCCGTTATCGGCAGCGACAGCTCGGATGCGTTTGGTTCCTTTACGCTCAATAAGGGTGAGTTGGACGGTGTCAAGGTCAACAACCCTGTCATTTACGGAAAATATCTTGTCGGCGTTGTTGTGAAGACTGCGCCGACATATTGCGTTGTAAATACCGTTCTCAACCCCGAGGTAAACGTTAGTGCCTACGAGGTGCGCACAAGAGAATCAGGCTATTCAACCACAACCGTTGACCTTGCCAAAGAGGGTAAGTGCTGCCTTTCGGGCCTTGTTAGAACAACCGCAATTGCTCCCGGCGGCATAGTCTGCACCTCGGGTGTCGGCGGAATTTACCCGGCAGACCTTATTGTAGGTACGGTCGAAGAGGTGCGCAACGACACCACGAACATTTCGTCCTACGCAGTTATCAACACTCAGGTTGATTTTGCTCAATTGAGAGACGTGTTTATAATCACGTATTTTAAAGGCATGGGTGTCGGCGACACAGATTAAAACTGCGGACAAATCTGCCGTTATGCCGTTATTAAACAAATGTAGGGAACGGTCTTGACCGTTCCGTTTTGGGAGGGAAGAAAATGATACCGCAGGCGTGGAAAGAAAACAGGCCGAAGATTATGCGGCGTGTCGTTTTCTTCTTTTTGATTTTAGGCTTCGGCGTGCTACAGATTTCGGGTGTCCTGCCCGATGTTTTCGGGCTTGAGCTTATGCCCCTGCTTGCTCTGACCGTTATGGTCGGTATGTTTGAGCGCGAAACCTACGGCCTTATTTTCGGCTTGCTTGCAGGCGTGCTGTGCGATATGAACAATGCCGACGGCGACGGCGTTTATGCTTTGTTCTTTGCTTTGGCGGGCTTCATCTGCGGTCTTTTGATGACTTATCTGATGATGAACAATCTCCTTACCGCAACAATTCTCACCTCGTTCTGGTCGGTTTTGTATGCGCTTGTAAGCTGGCTTGTCAGCGTGGGTATTCACGGGGTGTCAGGCGGCTGGAAGCCCCTGCTCACGTTTTATCTGCCGACAGCGTTGCTGAATATAATCATAATGCCGCCGTTCTATTATCTTGTCAGGGCAATAAAAAAAGAATTTTTAAATATGGAGAATGACGAGCTCTCATTCTGATAAATGAGATTAAGAGGAAAGGAAGTGTGAATATGAACCGAAAGAAGAAAATGAGCAGCAGGGGTATTGTTGCCGTTTCTGCTTTTGTGCTCGTATGCGCTGTTTTCCTCGGCTCGCTTTTTAAAATTCAGGTTATCGACGGCGAGGAGTATGCCAAGGCGGGCACGTCAATTTCCGTCAAAACCGTTAAGGTTGAGGGCGCAAGAGGAGAAATTCTCGACAGAAACGGTTCTGCCCTCGTTTCAAACCGTCAGGGCAATTCAATTATTTTTGACTATGCCTACTTCCCCCCGATTAAAGAAAACAGCAAGCGTAATCAGATTATCAAGGCGCTCATTGAGCTTTTTGAACAGCAGGGCCTTGAGTGGAACGACAACCTGCCTATCGTAATCGGCAAGGACGGCAACGTTGCCTTTGCCGAGGATAGGGAAAAGGATATTGAGGAGCTTCGCACGGATATACTGGAGCTCAATTCTTACGCTACGGCACAGAACTGTATGGATGCTCTCGTTGAAAAATACAAGCTTGAGCAGTACGATACGGCTACGGCACGCAAGATTGCTTCTGTCCGCTACGAGATGACACGGATTTCCTTCAGTATGGCTATTCCGTATACCTTTGCAAACGACGTGCCTATGGAAACGGTTGCAAAGATTAAGGAAAACAGCTCGTTCTTTTTGGGCGTGGATGTTGAAATCGTACCCTACCGCGAATACAGCGACGGCACGCTGATGCCGCATCTGCTCGGCAGAGTCGGCCTTATCAGCGCCGAGGAATACGCTGAGAAAAAAGAGGCAGGCGAAAGCTATGCACTCAACGCCATGATAGGCAAGGACGGCATTGAGGGAGCAATGGAAAGCTACCTGCGCGGTACAAGGGGAATTAAAACAATTTCCACCGATGCCGACGGTAAGGTCACAACGGACTATGAAATCGAGCCCGAGCAGGGCAACACGGTTGTGCTGACAGTTGACAAAAATCTGCAGGAGGTTGCCAAAAAGGCGCTGTCAAGCGGCCTTGAAAAGCTGCGTGAGGACAGTATGGTTGACCCCGCAGGCGCAATTATTATCGAGGACGTCAACAACGGCGAAATCCTCGCAAGCTATTCCTATCCCGCATTTGATATTTCAACCTTCTCGCAGGATTACAACGAGCTTGTCAAGGCTACAAATGCTCCGCTGTGGAACAGGGCACTGATGAGCACTTACTCACCCGGTTCAACCTTCAAGCCCTGTACCGCAACGGCGGCGCTTGAAGAGGGGATAATTACAAGCGGTACTTATTTCCGCTGTACGAGAAGCTACACCTACCTTGACCACAGATTCCAATGCCTGCAGAAGCACGAAAGCCTTACGATGAACGTTATTTCGGCAATCAATGAATCGTGTAACATCTTTTTCTACAATGTTGCCGAACAGACGAACATAGAAACAATCAACGAATACGCTTCGATTTACGGTCTGGGTGCAAAGACGGGTGTTGAGCTGCCCGAGGCTACGGGCACGCTGGACAGCCCTGAATACAGAGCCTCTCTCAACCAGACGTGGCAGCCCGGCTTTACCCTGCAGAACGCAATCGGTAACGGCGGCAGTATGTTTTCGCCCGTTCAGCTTGTAAACTACTGCGCAACAATTGCCAACGGCGGCACACGCTACAGACCGCATTTTGTCAAGACGGTAAAATCGGCTGACTATTCCGAAACCGTGCTTGAAAACGGTGCGGAGGTAGTGCTTAAAACGGGCTTTTCGCAGAGCACTCTTGCCACCGTGCGCAGAGGTATGGAGCTTGTCGGTTCAATAGGCTACTGCTCCTATGCGTTCAAGGATTTACCCGTTTCCGCCGCCGCAAAAACAGGTACCTCGCAGGTTGACCGTACAATCAACGGCTACCGCGTAACGACAAACAACGGCTTCCTTATCACTTACGCTCCGGCGGACAATCCGCAGATTGCTATATGCATAGCAGCAGAGGGAGCAGGCAGCGGTTCATCGCTCGCCACAATTGCCGCAAGCGTGTACGATTACTATTTCAACGAAATGGGTAACCTCGACGCACCCGAAGCGGAAAATCAGTTATTGGCTTAAATTTCAGTTAAGATATATACATTGACGAAAGGACAGATAATTATGGATATTATGCAGGCAAAACTCGCTGTTATTGAAGCAGGTAAAATGCTCGTTGCCAACGGCCTTATTGCAAGAACATGGGGTAACGTAAGCTGCAGAATCAGCGACACGGAATTTGTTATTACTCCCAGCGGCAGGTCTTACGAAAGCCTTACTCCCGATGAAATCGTTAAGGTTAAAATAGAAGACCTCAGCTATGAGGGCGAGGTCAAGCCCTCCTCCGAAAAGGGCGTTCACGCTTCCGCCTACAAGCTTCGCCCCGAGTGCAATTTCGTTATTCACACACATCAGCTCAATGCTTCGGTTGTAAGCGTTCTGGGTAAGGATATGCCCGTAGAAAGCGCAATGCACGCAAGCGTTCTGGGCAGTAAGGTTCCGCTTGCTTCATACGGTATGCCCAGCACGAAGAAGCTCAAAGTGGGCGTACATACCGCAATTGCAAACAATCCCGACAGCAAGGCTGTAATTATGTCTCACCACGGTGCCGTTTGTATGGGCAAGGACAGCAGTGAGGCCTTCTTCGTTGCACAGACTCTTGAGGATGCCTGCAACGTATATATACTCAAAAAATATAAGCTCCCCGAAATCAAAAAGCCCGTCTGCTACTCATCAATCAGAGACAGCGAAAAGATTATTCTTTCCGGTGATGACGGCTCAAGCATTGAATGTCCCTTCAGCGGTATTGACGGCAAGAATTTTGCAATGGCCGCAGTGCACAGGGATATCTACGTTGCACGCCCCGATGTAAACGCAATTGTTCAGTCGGCAACACCCGATATTCTCGGCGCCGCCAAGAAGTGCGGCAGTGCACTCAAGCCCCTGCTTGATGACTTTGCCCAGATTGCCGGTATAACCGTGCGCAAGGCAAAGAGCGACAGCAAGGCTGTCAAGGCGCTCAAGGGCAGAAACGCCGCCTTCCTCAAGGACGGAAGTGTGCTTTGCTGCGGCTCCGATATGTACGATGCCAATGCAATTCAGATGGTTGTTGAGAAAAACTGCAAGTCCTACCTTGCCGGCTGTGCCTTCGGCAAACCCAACTATATCGGCAAGCTCGACTGCTTCATTATGCGTACGGTCTATAAGATGAAGTACTCCAAGCAGAAGGATAAATAATTCGGAATTCAAAAATTACAAGTGAGGTGAAGCCTGTGTTTGCCCGTATAAACAGCGTTGGTATATTCGGTATGGATACATATATGGTCTGTGTAGAGGCGGATGTTTCACGCGGGCTTCCTCATTTTGATATTGTCGGTCTGCCCGACACGGCTGTAAAGGAATCGGGCGAAAGGGTAAACGCCGTTATAAAAAACACGGGTATGTCCTTTCCCGTCAGCCGCATAACCGTTAACCTTGCCCCGGCGGACAAGCGCAAGGTCGGCCCGATTTACGATTTGCCGATTTATATTGCCATTCTTAAGGCCAGCTCACAGCTTAAAGGCGATTTTTCGGGCTGTGCCTTCCTCGGCGAATTGTCGCTCAACGGTGAAATCCGAAAAATAAACGGTGCCCTGCCCATGGTAATTGAGGCACAGAAAAACGGCATAAAGGAAATCTTTGTGCCGTTTGACAATGCGGCGGAAAGCTGTGTGGTAAAGGGAATTACGGTTTATCCCGTGAAAACGGTTTTCGATTTGCTAAGCCACCTGCGCGGGTCAAAAGCTCTTGAGCCCGCAAAGGAAGAGAATTATATACACAGCGTTCTTGCGCCCGATGCACCCGATTTCAGCGAGGTTATGGGTCAGTTCGAGGCGAAATTTGCCCTCGAAGTTGCGGCGGCAGGCGGCCACAACGTTATGATGATCGGGCCTCCCGGCTCGGGTAAGAGTATGCTTGCAAAGCGCCTGCCTTCAATTTTACCCGATATGAGCTTTGAGGAGGCTATTGAAACCACCAAGGTTTATTCCGTTGCGGGTGCTTTGCCCGCGGGTGTTTCGCTTATAAAGTCAAGGCCCTTCCGTTCGCCGCACCACACTATTTCTCCTGCGGGTCTTGCAGGCGGCGGCAGCTTCGTGCCCCGTCCTGGCGATATCTCGCTTGCCCATAACGGTGTGCTGTTTCTGGACGAGCTTCCCGAATTCAGCAAGCAGGCACTCGAAATTCTCCGTCAGCCGATTGAGGACGGAGTAATTAACCTCACACGCTCTTCGGGTACGGTTTCTTATGACTGCTCACTTATGCTCGTTTGTGCAATGAACCCCTGTCCGTGCGGTTTCTACGGCCACCAGACACGGCCCTGCACCTGTTCAAGCGGTGCGGCTAACCGCTACGTCAACCGCGTTTCGGGTCCGCTGCTGGACAGAATAGATATACATATTGAAGTTCCGCCCGTGGATTACGACGACCTTTCCGCAACGGCCAAAGCGGAAAGCTCAGCCGAAATCAAAAAGCGTGTCAACGCCGCAAGGGCAATTCAGCTCGACCGCCTTAAGGGAAGTGCGGCGAGCTGTAACGCAAAAATGTCGCCGGCACAGACTAAAGAATTCTGTGTTATGACGGACAGCGCAAACCTTATGCTCAAAAACGCCTTTGAAAAGTTAGGTCTGTCGGCGCGTGCCTACGATAAAATTCTCCGTGTCGCCCGTACGGTTGCCGACCTTGACTCAAGCGAATTGATAGAAGCCGAGCATATCGGCAGAGCAATACGCTTCAGAAGTTTAGACCGTAAATTCTGGGGACATTAATAAAGGCACCCTCGAAAACACAAAGCACAAAAAGAAAAGCACCGCAAAAGCGATGCTTAAAATAAATCAGAAAACTATTTCGCCCGTCTGTGCGTTGATAACCTTTTTGTAAACCGCAATGTGTGTGGTGGAAATGTGCTTGTCGATGTGCATACTGCCGAAAAACCAGCGTTTATACTCGCAGGCACAGCTCATCTCGTCGAAATAAGCGTTGAGGCCCGTTATTCTTGCGGGGTTTTCGCTGTGAAGCTTTAAAAAGCTCTTAATTCGTGAGGGCGGCTCGTGAGTTACTATGTAATCCACCTTGCAGCCGACCTTATCCAGGTTTTCTGCACCCTCTGCCAATTCCTCGCTGCTGGGGAATTCGCGGCGTGACCACGCACCGTTGTCAAACAGCATATCAATGTCGGGGCTTTCGCCGCCGCCCATTGCGAAAAATGTCTGTTTTTCGATTGAGTAAATCTGACCTCTCATCAGGTGGTAGAGGTTGCCCGAAATGTTGTGCGCCTTACCGCCGCAGAAAACGCCTACATCGTATTCGTCGAGCAGCTCAAAGTTTTCGTGCGTGCCGTCAAGGAAGCAGATGTTGAATTTCTTTTTGCCGAGCTGTCTTAAAAGCTTTTCTTCCCGTGCACTTCCGTCCCATACGAGGCCGAAGTCGCCGCAGATGATGAGGGTGTCACCCTTTTTGAGCTTTATTGAATCAAGGCGGTTGTAATCGCCGTGTAAGTCACCGGTTATATATACCATAAAACTTTCTCCTGTTTATCGTGTGTTGGTAACACTAATAATACTACATTTGATGAGGCTTTGTCTATGAAAAAAGTAATAATTTTTTTGCTTTCTTTGGCGGTTATTTTTTCCTGCATTGCTCCGATAGGGGCAGGTGCCGTCTATAATTCCTCCGTCAAGACCGAAACCGAGATATTTTATATCGAAAGTCTTGACACGGGCACGGTGATTTTTGAGCAGAATTCCGGGAAGCAGACTTCTCCCGCTTCGCTTACAAAAATCGTCACGGCGGCTCTTACCCTTAAGCACTGCGAGGAGCTTGACACGGTTATAACCGTGCCCGAGCACTGTATCCGTGCGCTGGACGGCACGGGCAGCTCGCTTGCCGGTATCAAGGTCGGTGAGGAAATAACGGTCAGAAGCCTTCTCTACTGCCTGCTTGTAAGCAGTGCCAACGAGGCGGCAATGATACTTGCCGATTATATAGGCGAGGGCTCAATTGTAAAGTTTGTTGAGATGATGAACGACCTTGCAAAAGAGGTCGGCTGTGAAAACACGCATTTTGCCAATCCCCACGGTCTTGATGAAGACGGCCACTACTCGTGTGCAAAGGACATTGCAAAGCTTACCAAATACGCAATGACCTTCCCCGTTTTCAATGAAATCAGCTCAACCAAGGAATATACGCTTCCCGCCACGAATATGAATGCAGAGCGTAAAATCCGCACCACGAATTTCCTTTTGCTCAACGGCTACAGAGAGTATTACCTTGAGGAAGCCAAGGGCATCAAAACGGGCTCAACCACCAAGGCGGGCAAGTGCGTTGTTACCACCGCCACCAAAAACGGCTACAGCTACCTTGCCGTTGCGATGAAGGCTCCGTTTTACGATTACGATAAGGACGGCTACGATGAAAACTTTGCCTTTATGGATACCAAGGCAATGCTTGAGTGGACGTTTGACAATATCAAGCTCAAAACAGTAACAGACCCGTCTCAGATTATTACGGTTGCAAAGGTCAACTATGCCTGGGGCGTTGACCACGTCCGCCTTGTGCCGAAGGAGGAGTGCTTTGCTCTCGTGCCAGTCGGCGTTGATGCGGGCAGTGTGCTTGTTGAGCCCGTGAAGGACAGCCTGCCCGAATCCGTTGACGCTCCGCTGAAAAAGGGCGACGAGGTCTGCGAGGCGGTTGTCACCTACGCAGGCGAGGAAATTGCAAGGGTAAAGCTGGTTGCGGCGGAGGATATTGACCGCAGTATAATACTCTTTGTTACGGGTAAGCTTGGTGACCTTGCAAAAACAACGGGCTTCAAGATTTTTGCGATTATTCTTGCGGCCGTAATTGTATTCTTTATAATTGCAAACATCTATGTGAACAAAAACCGCAGACGCAGAAGAATCAGGGTAGTAAACTACCGTGATATAAACAGAAGATAAAAATTTCAGGAGGTATATATCTATGCTCACACCGAAACTCGGCGTACTTAAGGATATGTATAACCAGCTTCGCAAGTACTGTGCTTTGTATAAGGCAGACCTGCCTGTCTGGTCATACACCCACGCAATGTTTGAAGCCGGTGTTTACACACCCGAAGAGGACAGAGGCGAAATGACTCTCGGTCAGCACTGGTCAACAGGATATGACGAGGCTCACTTTTTCCGCACTGCCTTTACCGTGCCCGAAGAAATGGCAGGCAAGGAGCTCCGGCTTGAATTTTTCATCGGCGGCGAAAGCCTTGTAAAAATCAACGGTAAGTTCTGCGGTTCGGTTTCCTCTTCAAAATATGCCCCCGAAAGAGGAACTATCGTCCTCAAGGACACCTTCAACGCAGGCGATGTGCTCAACATCGAGCTTGAATCCGCTGTCAACTCAATGGAATTCTGCGATGCCGCAATGGACGGCGCAAAAAGTATGGAGTACACCTTCTCCACAGCCTATGTCTGGGTTGCGGACGAGGCCTGCGAGGGCTACTGGTACGACCTTGAGGTTGCCTTCCAGGCACTTGAATTTATCAAGGATGAGCATATTTATTCCCTCGTTTATTCCGCAATTGACGACAGCTTGCACATTGTCGATTACGATTTTGACGAGCCTCAGGTCAGAAAATCCATTGCCGAGGCACGCAGGGTTTACCTCGAAAAGCTCGCAAAAATTCCGTGGTCGGCAACCTCGAAGGTTATCTTCACGGGTCACAGCCACATTGACGTTGCGTGGCTTTGGAGAATTCAGGAGAGTATCCGCAAGAGTGCACGTACCTTCTCCAACGTTGTAACTCTTATGGATAAGTACCCTGAAATGACCTTCGGTCAGAGCCAGGCCGTGCTTTACGATATGGTCAAGAAGCACTACCCCGAGCTTTACGAAATGATTAAGGAAAAGGTTGCCAATAACCAGTGGGATATCTGCGGCAACGTCTGGGTCGAGGCTGACACAAACGTTGCTTCGGGTGAAGCGCTCATCCGTCAGGTGCTCTACGGCACGGAGTTCTTCAAGAACGAATTCGGCAAGGTTTCCAAGACCTACTGGCTGCCCGACTGCTTCGGCTTTACCTGGGCACTTCCGCAGATTATCAAGCGCTGCGGTATGACAAACTTCATCACATCAAAGCTTTCGTATAATGATACAAACAAGTTCCCGTTCAATATGTTCCGCTGGCAGGGTAACGACGGCACGCAGGTTATGGCTCATATGATGCAACCCGGCTACAACGGCGTTTTCAGCGTTTCCGAGCTTATGACCTCCGACCGTGAGTGCAACAACAAGGAACAGCTTGACACCGCTATGCAGATGTACGGCTACGGTGACGGCGGCGGCGGCCCCACAAACTGGATGCTTGAAAGAGGCAAGCGTCTGCAGAACTTCCCCGGTCTGCCTCAGGCACACATCGGCCACGTTGACGATTTCTTTGCAATCACGGCAGAGAAGAAGGAAGAGCTTCCCGTATGGAACGGCGAAATGTACTATGAAAATCACAGAGGTACGTTTACAAGCCAGCACTTTGTAAAGAAAAACAACCGCCGCGGCGAATACGCAATTGAGCGCAACGAAATGCTTAATGTAATTGCAGAAAAGCTCTGCGGTGTCGCATATCAGAAGGAAAAAATCGAAACCGCCTGGAAGTGCCTTCTCACAAACCAGTTCCACGACATTCTCCCCGGCACTTCAATTCACGAGGTATTTGAGGATTGCAAGAAGGAATATGCACTCCTTCGCAAGATGAACAGAGAGCTTAAAAACGAGCTCCTGAACGCTCTTAACGCTACGGTAAAGACCGAGGGCGACAGCATTATCTGCTGGAACCTTGTAAGTGTTGAAAACGCTATGCCCGTCAAGCTCAACGTTGAAAGTGATAAGCTCGTTCCCCTGGGCAAGGACGGCAAGGCTCTGCCCTGCGTATTCGAGAAGAGAGAAAACGGCTTCCTGCTCACCTTTACTCCCGACGAGCCTCTGCCCGCATTCGGCTGCAAGGTATTTGCACTCGGCGAAAATACGGCAGATTACGATGCAGTAACAGCAACCGAAACTGTGCTTGAAAACAGCAAAATCAAGGCTGTATTCGACGAAAACGGCGTGATTACAAGCATTTACGACAAGGTTAACGACAGAGAGTCACTTGACGGCAAGGGTAACCTCCTCACAGTTTCTCTTGACAAGTGTATTCACGAAACTGCATGGAACCTTGAAATCAACTACAAGAAAAAGGTGTGGACTCTTGACGAGGCAGAGAGCATTAAGGTGCTCGAATCCAACGCACAGCGCGGTGTAATTGAAATAGTGCGCAAGTTCCACAAATCCACAATCACGCAGAAGATTATCCTCAACCGCGGCAGCGATATGCTCCTGTTCGACACAACCGTTGACTGGCACGAGAGCGACAAGGTGCTTAAGGCAGAGTTCAACGTTGCAATTATTGACACGGAGGCCACCTATAACATCGCTCACGGTGCAATCAAACGCCCGACACACTGGAATACGAGCTTCGATTACACCCGTTTTGAGGTTGCCGCACACAAGTGGGCAGATCTTTCCGAGGGCGGCTACGGCGTCAGCCTTCTCAACGACTGTAAGTACGGCTACGACATTCACAATTCCCGTATGAGGCTTACTCTTATGCGTGCGCCTACCTGCCCCGACAGAACGGGCGACCACGGCATCAGCACCTTTGTTTATGCTTATTACCCGCATAAGAACGGCTGGCAGGATGCCGAAACCGTCAGGAACGGTCTTTGCCTAAACGTGCCCGCAGTTGCAAGAGTTGCAGGCAAGCAGGACGGCAAAATCGAAAGCGGCAGCAGCTTCCTCACAGTTGAGGGCGGCAGCTTCACCGTTGACTGTATCAAGAACGCTCAGGACGGCAGAGGTATCATCATCCGTATTGCCGAGGAAGAACGCCGCAGAGGCAAGGGTAAGGTTACCTGGAAGCTTGGTGGTAAAACCGTTACCGAGTGTAATATGATTGAAGAGGACGAAACTCTCGTAGCCTTCGACGGCGAAACCTTCGAGTTTACATATAAACCGTTTGAAGTAAAGACGTTCAGGATTTATTAAGCGATAAATGCCATTCGTAAAAAGGGAACGGCTTCGGCTGGAGAATTACAGTTACAGCTGTCCGGGCGCATATTTTATAACGATATGTACCAAGAATAAGCAATGTATATTTTCAGATGTAGTAGGGGACGGCGTCCACGACGTCCCGAAGCTTATATTGACAGAATATGGAAAATTGTTGCACGGCAACTCGAAACAATGAATTCATTATATGAAAATATTGATGTAGAAAAATTTATTGTAATGCCGAATCACGTTCATCTTCTGGTACGTGTGCTTGAATCTTCGTCAGGGTCGTCGGGGACGCCGACCCCTACGAATGATGTAATTCCAAGGTTTGTTTCAACGCTGAAACGGTACTGCAATAAAAGCTTTGGCGAAAACGTGTGGCAGCGTTCATATTACGACCATATTATAAGAGATGATAAGGATTATCTTAATATATGGCAGTACATTGACTGTAATTATATGAAATGGAAAATCGACCGCTTTTATAAACCTAAATAAATCAAACCCCTTGACTTTCAACATTAACTGTCAGTCAAGGGGTTGTTTTGTTGTTACGGGGGTACGGAGAATCTGTTTCGGTTATGCCGAGGATATAGTCAACGCTTGTGTTATAAAAGTATGCAAGCTTGATTAAAACATCTGTCGGTATATCTCTTGTGCCAAGCTCATAGCGTGAATAGCACACCTGTGAACAGTTCAGGTATTTTGCAAGGTCCTTTTGAAGCAGGTCGTGGTCTTCGCGCAGATTGCGTATTTGTTCGTACATAAAATCACCGAGATTTATTATATACAAACCGTTTTGGTATATTGACATATAAACCATTTTGGTTTACAATGGCGTTGAAACTATACTTTTCAGTTTGTTTCAACTATTTTATTTAATAAAGGAAGTGTCTTTATGCCGCAGAGAAAGGATTATGACGTTTATGCAGGTAATCAGAAGGTAGGTGAAATTTGGAGCGAACACCCGACAAAGACTGATTATGAAGTTGATTTGAATATACAAAAGCAAGTTGCCGATTTGTATTTTGAGAAAGCTAAAGAGGATAAACTAACATCAACAGAGTGGTACAAGGCTAAAGAAGCTAAAATGGAAAAACACTATAAAATAAGACAGGTTATAGGTGTGCTTATAGCAGTAGGGTCTGTAATAATGGCAATACTGACTTTTATTAATCGTAAAGAAATGGAATCATTCGTTTCCATTTTTGTAACACCGTCGGTTGGTTTTGGATTGGGCAGGGGCTTGTTCTATACGGACATAGTACCTAATATGAGAAGCGGAAAACCCAGAATAGATTGGGGAGTAGCTTTAGGTATGTTTGCAGGCTCCACAGTAATATTCTTTATCGTTTATTTTTTATTATTTATTATTGCTGCATTTGTTGTTTCAAAGTTCTTTGAATAATTTTTTTAAAATGATTTTTAGAAAACAGCAACCCCCGATGATTTTAAAATCATCGGGGGTTTTATCATTTATATGGCTTTATTTAACGCCTTTCTTTTCCTTCGAGAATATCATACCTACTGCCATAATCACGGTGAAGATGATGAGGTAGCCGATGACGAATTTGTGGTGGGAAACGACGGTTGCCGCCATCATAAAGCAGCAGCCTATAATAGCAACTGCGGGTGCAAGGAAGCGCTTTGCAAAGCCTGCATCCTTGATTTTAAAGAGCATCATAAAGAAAATCGGCATATATAGCGCGTAGCTTGTGACGATGGGAAGCTCCGTCGGGTCAAAGGCGAAGATGCCCCAGCTTGAGCCGAAGGAGGAAAACTGTGAGCAGTAGAAGAATACCATCCACAAAATGCACATAAACAGACCGATTGTAGCGGAGCTGGGAGCCATATTCGTTGCCTTGTCAACCTGGCTGAAAACATAGGGCTTGGGGCCTTCGTTTCGGGCTGCAAGGGCGTACATACCTCTTGAACAGCCAAGTGTCAGACCGTTGAGTGTGCCGAAGCAGGAAATGATGACAAACACGAAAACCGCCGTGCCGCCGAGCTTGCCGAAAACAGCCTCAAAAGCGAGCCTTGCGCCTGTTTCGCCGCCCTGCATCATTTCAGCGTTGGTAATGCCGCCTGCAAGACCTACGTAGTATAGAATATAAACGATAATAACGGCAAGCGAGCCGAAAACAAGTGCACGGGGAAGGTTTTTCTTTGCGTCCTTAAGCTCTGCGTTGATTGTTGTTGCGATAATCCAGCCGTCGTAAGCAAAGGCCGTTGCACAGATTGCTGTGAAAAGGGCAGGGCCCGTCTCTACTTCGTGAACAATTGTCGTGAAGTTTTCAACGGTGTAGCCCTTGGTCAGGCCGTAAATCGTGCCGACGATTGCCATAAGGAAAAGGGGAATGAGCTTGATGATTGTTGCCGAAACCTGTACCTTACCTGCAATAATGGGAGAAAGCAGGTTGATTGCAAAGCTGAGTATCAGGTAGAATGCGGCAATGGTCATACAAAGGCCGCCGGTAATGTCTGCTTGGTCGTGGAAGAGCAGTACGCAGGTGTAGCGTGCGGTTACCCAGGCAAGTGCCATTGTCAGGCAGGGGTAGTAGATAACCGAGGTAAACCAGCCGATAAAGTAGGCGTACTTCTTGCCGACGAGTGCTTCCGCGTAGTCAACAAGACCGTTGACCTTTTCAATTCTGTTTGCAAGAATTGAAAAAGCGTAGGCGCAGGCGAGCATAATCAGACCGCCTGCAATCCAGGCAAGAATACCGAGCTTAAGGTCGCCGCCCGTTGCGGAAAGAATTTTTTCCGCCTTGAAGAAAACACCGCTGCCGATTACGACACCCGTAACCATAGCAATAGCGGTCATAAGACCGTACTTTTTTTTCATTGTTGTTGCCATATAATCACTCCGTTTTATTTGGTTTGGAGATTATGCTTTGTCTTTGCTCAATTGCTCTTTGAGCTCGTCAAGCGAGGAAAATTTTCTTTCGCCTCTTTTGTAGGAAAGAAGTCTGACTTCAATAGTCTTGCCGTACAAGTTACCGTTGTAGCCGATGATGTGTGTTTCACTGCGCTGCTCGTCGTTTTCAAAGGACGGGCGGCGGCCGATATTTGTAACCGAGCGCAGCCATTTTCCGTCAATTTCAGCTTCGGACGAGTAAACGCCGTATTTCGGGACTATGAGCTCTTCGGGGAAAAGCTGATTAATCGTAGGACAGTCAAGCAGTCTGCCGATTTTGTCGCCGTGCACAACCCGGAGCGTATAGCCGAAGGCTCTGCCGAGCATGGCGTTTGCTTTTTCAATTTCGCCGTTTTCGAGTGCGCTTCTGATTCTTGTCGAGCTTATGGGTAAGCCCTCGTATTCCACCGCCTCACTTGCGCAAAAGGCAATGCCTTCTGCTTTGCAAAGGCTTTCAAGCAGGGTGCTGTCGCCTCTGCCGTCCTTGCCGAAACGGTAGTTGAAGCCGCAGCTTAAGGCGCCTGCGTTGAGCTTTTTAATTATTATATCCTCAAAAAAGCGCTCAGGCTCATAATCTTTAATTTTAAGAAAATCAATTTTAACAACCTCGACGCCCATTTCACTGAGCAGCTTTTCCTTTTCGCTGTCGGTGATAAGTGCCTTGTGCGGTGTAAAGCCCTCCACATTGCAGGGCAAGGGGTCAAGCAGCAGCACGCAGGGCTTAAACCCGTGCCGTGACATTGCGGCCGCATTTTCGATTACGGCGGTGTGTCCCTTGTGAAGGCCGTCAAAATTGCCTAAGGCAACAGCCCTTTTAATTTCAGCCATATTTTATACCTTAAAAGAATAATAGTATAAGTCAGTTAGGATTATTTTTGCCATCCTATATATAAAGCCGTTTTACCCAGAGCATACCGTCTTCTTTGACTTCGCCGAGTCCGAGAAAGGTGCTGTCGGGTGAATATACCTTGTAAAGACCTGCTTCGGTTTTGGGCTTTAGCCGCTTGGTGTCAAGCTCGCCGCCGTTGCGAAAACGCTTTGCCTGGGCCTCGCTTACCGTAACAGCGGGGTAGGGCAGAAGCGTGTCAAGCTTTACAACGTCGCTTTCCGTAAGCTCCTCAAGCGTTTTGCATCGGCTTATTTCAACACCGTGCGCCATAATTCTGCGCAGTGAGCAGAGTGCCGCACCGCAGCCTAAGCTTTCGCCGATGTCGCTTGCCAGGGTGCGCACGTAAGTGCCTGCGGAGCACTTTACCTCAAAGGAAAATTCCTGCTTTTCCTCGTCTGCCCCCGTCATTTCAAGTGAATAAATGTTAACTTTTCTGCCTTCGCGCTCAACCTCAATACCCTGGCGGGCAAGCTCGTAGAGCTTTTTACCGTCTTTTTTTATTGCCGAGTACATAGGCGGAATCTGCTCGGTTTCGCCGAGGAAGGAAAGCATAGCCGCCTTGAATTCTTCGGCGGTAACGTGACTTTCTTTTTCGGTGAGCACCTCACCGTCTGTATCAAGCGTGTCGGTTGTGATTCCGAGCCTTACAGTTGCGCTGTACGCCTTGTCGTGCGAGGGGAGAAAGTCGATGAATCTCGTTGCTCCGCCCAGCATAACCACAAGCACACCCGTTGCCATGGGGTCAAGCGTGCCCGTGTGACCGGACTTTTTGGTGCCCAGCACTCTTTTTACTCTGTTAGCCGCAACAAAGGAGGTAAGTCCCTGCGGCTTGTCGAGAAAAACTACGCCCGTCATAAGGCCTCACCGATAACCTTAAGAAGCTTGCTCTTTGCCTCTTTAAGCGTGAAGGGGAGTGAGCAGCCGGAAGCGTTGCGGTGGCCGCCGCCGCCGAGCTTTGAGCAGATAGCCGAAGCGTCAACGGGGTCGTGAGTGCGCACGGAGGCCTTGTATTCGCCGTTTCTGCGCTCGCGGATTGTAACGCCTACCTTGACGCCCTCAACCTGTCTCGGCAGTGCGGCAATGCCCTCGCACTCGTTTTCGCTTGAGCCGCTTTTGTCAAACATATCCTGCGTTATTGTGATTATCGCGCACCTGCCGTCAAAATGAAACTCCATTGATTCAAGAGCCATTTTTTCAAGTACGGCATAGGTTTTTGACTTGGTCTCAAACATAGCCACGTTGATTTTTGCCGCATTTGCGCCGTAGCCCATAAGCTGTGCCGCTATTAAGTGCGTTTTGGGTGTAACGTTAGCGTAGCGGAAACAGCCTGTGTCGGTTGAAATGCCGGTAAAAAGCCTGTCTGCAATATCGGCGTTCATTTCTATGCCGAGCAGCTCAACAAGCTCCGCAACTATTTCAGCCGCCGCGGCTGCGCCGGAATCGACATAGCTGAGCTTAGCAAAAAGTCTGTTTGCACCGTGGTGGTCTATGCACAAATCCACACGCTCGCCGTACCTTGCCTTCATATCCTCGCCCATAAGCGTTACATCGGCAATGTCAACGGCAACAACCGTCTGCTCTTCAAAATCCTGCTTTTCCACGTCAAGAAAACGGAATTTTGCAGGAAGCTCCTCGTTGTTGATTACGTTTGCCTTTTTGCCCATTGAGCGCAGTGCAAGGCAAAGCCCGAAGCCCGAGCCGAGAGTATCGCCGTCGGGGTGAGCGTGAGTGATGATTGTGTAATTGTCGTGTTCTTTTAAGAAAGATGCAGCATCGTTAAGATTTATAATCATCGGAAGCTGTCTCCTTTGCTTATTATTATTCCGTGCCGAGGTCTTTAAGCATTTTTGCAATGCTCATACCGTGTTCGATTGAGTCATCGGCAAGGAAGCGGATTTCGGGAGTCTTTCTCAGGCGGAGTGCCTGACCTACCTCGCGGCGGATATAGCCTGCCGCATTTTTAAGTCCTTTTACCGCTTCCTGTGCGGCTTCGAGACCTTCCATTGCGCTGATGTAAGCCTTGGCATAGGAAAGGTCGCCCGAAACCTCAACCCTCACCACGGTGAGAAGCTTACCCTGTACACGGGGATCCTTGATTTCGTCACGGATGATGGCAATTATTTCACGCTTTATATCTTCCGCAACTCTGTCCGTTTTATAACCTGCCATTATTTTTTCAGGCTTAAGGACTGCCTTATACAGTCCCTAAGCTTAACCTTTCAATCAGTCTCTGTATTCTTCAATGATGAAGGACTCAAAGATATCGCCGAGCTTGATATCGTTGAACTTTGTCAGCACGATACCGCATTCGTAGCCCTGAACAACTTCCTTGACGTCGTCCTTGAATCTCTTGAGTGAGCCCATCTCGTCCTCGGCGATAACGATACCGTCACGCACGACGCGGATTTTGGAGGCTCTTGTAACCTTACCGTCAAGCACGTAACAGCCTGCAACGTTACCAACGGAGGAAATTGAAATAACGTTACGCACCTCAACTCTGCCCTGTACAACCTCACGGGTCTTGGGTGCGAGCATACCCTTCATAGCTGCCTCGATTTCCTCGATACAGTCATAAATGATGCGGTACATTCTCATCTCAACGCCGTCACGCTCTGCGTATGCCTGAGCTGCGGGGTCGGGGCGGACGTTGAAGCCGACGATGATGGCGTTGGAAGCGTTTGCAAGCATAACGTCGCTCTCGCTGACTGCGCCGACACCGTTGTGAATAACTCTTACACGAACCTCATCGTTGGAGAGCTTTTCAAGGTTCTGCTTGACTGCCTCTGCGGAGCCCTGAACGTCTGCCTTGACGACAACGTTAAGGTCCTTGACCTCGCCTGCCTGAAGTGAGGAGAAGAGGTTGTCAAGTGTGACCTTCTGTACGGAGTTGAACTGTTCGTCCTTGATTTTCTGCTTGCGCTGTTCAACAAGCTCACGTGCAAGACGCTCGTCTGAAACTGCGTCGAATACGTCGCCTGCCTGCGGTGCCTCGGCAAGACCCATAATCTCAACGGGGCAGGAGGGGCCTGCCTCCTTGACGTTCTTGCCGTGCTCGTCAACCATTGCTCTTACGCGGCCGACCGCCGTACCTGCAACGATAATGTCGCCCGAGCGCAGTGTACCGTTCTGAACAAGGAGGGTTGCAATCGGGCCGCGGCCCTTGTCGAGTCTTGCTTCAATGACGATACCCTTTGCGGCTCTGTTGGGGTTAGCCTTGAGCTCCTTCATCTCTGCAACGAGAAGTATGGATTCAAGAAGATTGTCAATACCCATTTTGGTGTGTGCGGAAACGGGAACGCAGATTGTGTCACCGCCCCACTCTTCGGGAATGAGCTCGTACTCTGTGAGCTGCTGCTTGATTCTGTCGGGATAAACATCGGGCTTATCCATTTTGTTGATAGCTACGATGATTGTAACGCCTGCGGCCTTTGCGTGGTTGATAGCCTCGATAGTCTGGGGCATAATACCGTCATCAGCGGCAACAACGAGCACGGCAATATCCGTAGCCTGTGCGCCGCGTGCACGCATTGATGTGAAGGCAGCGTGGCCGGGAGTATCAAGGAAGGTGATAAGCTCGCCGTTTGCCTTTACTCTGTAAGCACCGATGTGCTGTGTGATACCGCCTGCCTCTGTTGAAGTAACGGAGGTGTGACGGATAGCGTCAAGAAGTGAGGTCTTACCGTGGTCAACGTGACCCATAACGACAACAACGGGGTTTCTGGGCTGAAGGTCTGCATCATCGTCCTCTGTGGCGTCGATGATTCTGTCTTCGATTGTGACAACGACTTCCTTCGTGACCTTTGCACCCAGCTCGCTTGCTACGATTTCTGCGGTATCGTAGTCGAGAATGTCGTTGATTGTTGCCATCTGGCCGAGTGCAAAGAGCTTCTTGATTACCTCTGCGGCAGTCATCTTCAGCTTCATTGCAAGGTCGCCGACCGTAATTTCGTCGGGAACCGTAATGGAAATCTGTCTGCTTGCACGCTCTGCGGCAATTCTCTTGAGTCTTTCTGCCTCTGTTTCGCGGCGGCGCTGGTTGCCGCCCTGCTTGCGGTACTGCTTGGATTTCTGGTTGAGCTTCTGCTTTCTGACAGAAGAATCCTGAATACCCTCGGACTTGTTGACGGGAACAATGTTCTCGTAACGCTCGTTGTATTTTTCGAGCTGAACGTTGTCTGCTCTTGTGTCAATCGTTCTCTTTTCGCCCTTGGTTCTTGCCTGAAGCGGGCCTGTTTTATCCTTCTTCTTGGGCTGCTGCTGTTCAGGCTGCTTTGCCTGCCGAGGCTGCTGTGCAGGTTTTTTCTCCTGCTGTCTGCCTTCCGGCTTCTTCTGCGCGGGAGCGGCAGGCTTTCCGGGCTTCTTTTCAGCCTCTGCCTTGGGTGCGGCTTCCTGCTTCTTCTCGGGCTTCTTCTCCTCCTCAGCCTTGGGCTGTGAAGCGGTTGCGAAATACTCGTCAAAGCTGCTTACTGCCGACTCCTGGGTGAAGGTTTCAAAAATGATGTCAAGCTCTTTGTCTTCAAGAGCTGTCATATGGTTTTTAGTGTCGTCAAAATACTTTGCAAGCAGCTCGAGCACAACCTTGCTCGACTTGCCGAAATCCTTGCCGACTTCGTGAATTCTGTATTTGATTGCTGCCATGCGTTATCCTCCTTAATTCTGCTCGTCGGAGTCAAGCTCCGAAAGCATACTGTCATATACGGGCTGTTCGATTTTACAGCCGAAGGCTCTTTCAAACCGCTTTGCCTTTATTGCGGCGGTGAGGCACTTGCTGTCACGGCAGATATATGCGCCTCTGCCGTTTTTCTTTCCCGTGAGGTCAAGCGAAATCTCACCCTCGGGTGAGCGTACCGCACGGATAAGCTCCCGCTTGGGCTTCATTTCACCGCAGCCCAGGCACTTGCGAAGCGGAACCTTTTTCGGTTTATTCATATTGTTACCGCCTTCGTATTATTATCATTATTATTCTTTAATCTCAAAAAATCCGCTTTCGGGATTGATGTCGATTTTCCAGCCTGTAAGTCTTGCGGCAAGTCGTGCATTCTGGCCCTTGTTGCCGATTGCAAGTGAAAGCTGGTTGTCGGGAACCGTTACACAGCAGGAGTTGGGAGCATCGTCGAGCACTTCAACGCTGATAACGTCTGCCGGAGCAAGAGAAGCGGCAATGAACTCGGCCGGATTTTCACTGTACTTTACAATGTCAATCTTCTCTCCGCCGAGCAGGTCAACAACCTTGCCTACACGGGCGCCTCTTGCGCCTATGCAGGAGCCGACAGCGTCAACGTTTTCGTCTGCGCTGTAAACGGCAACCTTTGTTCTGGAGCCTGCCTCACGGGAGATAGCCTTGATTTCAACCGTGCCGTCAAAAATTTCGGGAACCTCTTCCTCAAACAGTCTGCGGACAAGGCCGGGATGTGTGCGGGAAATCATAGCCTTTACGCCGCTCTTTTCACCCTCACGGATGTCAACAACGTAAACCTTGACAAGGTCACCGACCTTGAGTATTTCGCCGGGCACCTGTTCCGTTTTGGGAAGCACGGATTCGCCTTTGCCCAGCTCAACCGTTGCGTTGCCTGTTTCAGCGTCAATGTTAACTACGCGGACTGTAACAAGCTCCTGGTGCTTGGACTGGAATTCCTGCTTGATCTGGCTGCGCTCAGCCTCGCGGATGCCCTGGCGGATAACGTTCTTCGTAGTGCTTGCGGCAATACGGCTGAAATCCTTTGTTTCAAGCTGGATTTCAACAATATCACCGGGAACGGCACCCTTCTTGTAACGCTGTGCTTCTTCGGGAAGAAGGTCCGTAATCGGGTCGGAAATTTCAGAAACTACGTTTTTGCGAAGGTAAACGGCCATTGAGCCTTCCTCAAGGTCGATATCGCAGTAGCCGATATCTCTGCCGTATTCACCCTTGATTGCGGAAACAATAGCCGCCTGAATGCGTTCGCAAAGAATATCTGCAGGGATATTCTTTTCCTTTTCGAGCATTTTCACTGCTGCAAAAAATTCTTTCGTATCCATTTTTTATTAATCAATCCTTTCGGTAAATTTACAAATTAATTATATGATTGCACTGTCGTCAAGGCGTACCCAGGAAACTTCCTTGCGTGTGATGAAAAGCTGTCTTTCATCCGTTTCTACGGTGAAGCCCTCGCTGTCGTGTGCCAGAAGCTTGCAGTGAAGCTCTCTTTCGCCCGTTTCAAGCGGACGGATAAGCCTTACTATAATGCTTGCACCGAGGTAAGCCTCAAAATGTGCGGGGCGTGAAAGCTCTCTGTCCGTGCCGGGTGAGCTGACCTCAAGGCAGTAGGCCTGCTCAATCGGGTCTGCTTCGTCCAGCGGCTTGTCGATAGCGTGGCTCATATCCACACAGTCATCAATGCTTACTCCGCCTTCCTTGTCGATGAATATGCGAAGATACCACTGTGCGCCCTCTTTAACAAAACGCACGTCCCACAGCTTTAAACCGAGCTGAGCTGCAATGGACTCGGCTATGGCCGTGACTGCGGCTACGGTGTTGCCGCCTTTTTTCTTGCCTGCCATAAACACACTCCTTTGTGGCGGGTACGGATTGCACTCACCGCCTTACAAAAACAAGAGAGCGGACTCGTCAAGCCCACTCTCAGTTCAATGTTCGTACAATGCTAGTGTAACACAATTGTTTGTGAATAGCAATAGTTATTTTAAATATTTATTATATATTCTTTAAGCAATATATAAGTGCAACTTTGCCAAAATATCCCTGATTATCCAACGGGAATAAAGCTTTTGACGAACTTTATGATTATCTTAATGATTTCCATAATCATATCAAAGAGCTCCTCAAGCTCAAAGGAAATGGGAATATCGGTGTTTACTGCATCCTCAAGGTTGCCCATGCCGTCGGGAAGCGGCTTGCCGTCGTACTTGGATTTGTGAGAAACGAGCCAGGAAATCATACCCTTGGGATATGTAAGCTTTACGTTTTCACCCTTGGCATTGACGGTGGTCATGTGCGGGTAGTCGCCGTTTTCCGTTGAGAACATATCGTTGTTTACTGCGTACCATGCGTGGTGGCTGCTGGGTGTCTTTGAGCCGTCGGCATAGCAGACGGTGGAAAGCGTGGAGAAGCGGCACTTTTCGGGAACGTTGGTTACTTGGCAAAGCTTTTCCCAGGTGGGAGCAACGCTCATGCCGTAGTTTACAATCGGGTCACCCGAAGCGGAGGTTATCCAGACGGGCATATCGGCAATCTTCTCAAGCGATGTTGTGGAAGGAGCCCATGCGGGGCAAATCGGGAAAGCGGCCGCAAACATTTCGGGGTAGGCGATAGCCATTTTAAGGGTCATCTTGCCGCCCATGGAATAGCCGCCGATATAAATTCTCGTTGTGTCGATGTTATTTTTATTTTTTGCAATGAAATCTTCAATTGCGGCACGGAGAGGCTCAACCATTGAGTTGTCCCAGCAAATGCCCTTTTCTTCTCTTGAACGGGGAGCAAGAATGAAAGCACCCTTGCCGAAGCGCTGCTGGTATTCGTCACTTGCCCAGAGTGCCATGTGGCTCTTGGTTACCTGGTTGCCTTCCTTGTTACCGTCGCCCAGACCGTGGAGCCAGACAACGAGGGGGTATTTAGTGCTGTCGTTTTTCTTTACGGGTGAAAAATAGCGGTAGTCAATGCTGTATCCGGCTTTGACAGGGCCTTCACCGGCTACGAACTTTTCTCTCAGCTCGCCTATGCCGTCGGGAGTGTAGGCAGATGCAATTATACCTGAGCCGAATACACAGCAAAGCGCAAGCACAAGAGCAATAATTTTTGAAAACGTTTTGTTCATTACGTACACCTCTGAATAACAATTTTTTACATTATATCAAATTTAATCCGATAAGTAAACAAATTTTACTTTTAATATTTATTTTTGTCATACAAACAATAGAAAAGAAGGTGATATGATGAACAAAAAAACGGGAAGACAGACAATAATTCTTGAAAACCGGCCGAGAATAATTGCTTCGGCAGGCGTTGTCGGCAAGAAGGAAGGCGAAGGACCGTTAAGAGAAGAATTTGACAGAATTTTCACCGACGGACGAATGAACGAGGACTCGTGGGAAAAGGCGGAAAGCGCCCTGCAAAAGGCGGCAATCGAAACCGTAATTGAAAAATCGGGCAGAAAAAACGAAGATATAGACCTGCTTTTTGCGGGCGATTTGCTGGGCCAGTGCATAGGCACAACCTTCGGAATAAGGGATTTCGGAATACCCTTTGCGGGGCTGTACGGAGCGTGCTCGACTATGGCTCTGTCCCTTGCAATGGCAGGTGTCTTCGTCAATTCCGGTGCGGCTCAAACGGCAATAGCCGCAACCTCGTCACATTTCTGTTCGGCGGAAAAGCAGTTCCGTCTGCCGCTCGAATACGGTGGTCAGCGTCCGCCGCAGGCACAGTGGACGGCAACTGCCGCAGGTGCGGCGGTGGTTGAAAACGCCGTGCGCGGCATAGCTATCGAAGCGGTTACCTTCGGAAAAATATGCGATATGGGTGTAACGGACGCAAATAATATGGGCGCGGCAATGGCCCCCGCTGCGGCGGATACCATAGCGGCGCATTTTCGTGAGAGCGGTACAAAGCCGGCGGATTATGACGTGATTGTAACGGGTGACCTGGGGGCTATCGGCTCAAAGCTTGCCGTAGAATTGCTGAAAAGTGAACACGGCATTGATATTTCGGGCATACACAAGGACTGCGGCACGATGCTTTTTGATATTGATGCGCAGGACGTCAACTCCGGCGCATCGGGCTGCGGCTGCAGTGCCGCTGTGATGTGTACGCACTTTATGCGTCGGCTTCGTGAGGGCGAAATCAAAAAGCTGCTCTTTGTCGGCACGGGTGCGCTGATGTCAACCGTTTCAAGCCAGCAGGGTGAAAGCATACCCACAATCGCACACGCCGTCGTGCTGAAAGGGGGAGAGTAAATTGCTGAAAAAACTTTGCTGTGACCTTAAAATAATCAACTGTGCAAGCAAGGTAATAATCTGCCTTGACGCGATGAAAAAATTCCTCTGCGCAACACTTATCATTTTTGTTTTAATCAAAGGCTTGATGCTGTGTGTAGCGGTGAAGGACTGAAAAAACAGCGTACAGATTTTGCTCTGTACGCTGTCGGTTTTACATAGCCGTTATTCGGGTATAACCGTAATTCTCGTTTCGCCGTTGGTGTAGGCGGTAAGGGTGAGCGTTTTCGTTTCCTCGTCCCATTCCATTTTGCCTTTGGCGTTGTTGGAGGCGGTTGCATCTACCGACGGGCAGGTGTCAAAGCCCGTAAGAGTGATGACGGTTACTCTGAAATCGTTGGGGTTGCCCATTTTACCGCCTGCGGCATAGGCTTGCATAAATTGGTCTTCGCCTTCAAGCCCTGCGCAGACCGCGTCGGTGTCAAGGCGCAGGTTGCAAAGGTCAATTTCAATGCGGTCTTCCCGTTCGTCAATTATTGCATAGGTGTGTGCTTCAAGCTCGGCGTAAAGCTGTACCTTGTTTTCGGGCAGGGTGCAGCTTACCGTCTGCTTGGCGTTAACCGTTTTGTTTTCGTTGCTGTTGAAAATATAGATGTAGTCGTTTATGTCAAACAGCACGCCGTCACCCGTGTAGGTTTCCTCATAACGCTTGTTGAAGAATTTCTGCTTTATCGGGTTGATGAAAAGCAGGTTGAGGAAATAGGTGAAATCGTTGAGAATCTCGGCTTCGGGCAGCACCTCTTTGGGGTCGGAATAAATCGGCAGAATGGGAATGAGGTAGTATCTGCCCGTGGAGGGTACCCAGGTTTTGGTGCAGTCGAAATACGGGGAAATATCAAAGTTTTCATCAATAAAACTGAACACGTCACAGTACAGACCCTGGAGCAGGTGTGCATCGTTGCCGCTTAAGGCATACGAACGGGGAAGAGTCATTTTGTAGGCAACCTTTATGTTCTCTTTTACTTCTTCCTTGTCCGGCACTGCACCGTTTAAAACAAGCTGATAAATCGGGTAAAGCACGTCGTAGAAGGTGGGGGTCAGAATAACCTCACCGTCAACAAAGTGGTAAAGACCGCCACGGCTGAACGTTCCTTCAATGGCGTAAACGGTTGCACCGCCGACAAGGTCGGCTATCATATCAATGCCGTAAAGTGCAGGCGGATATTTCGCCGTTGTAATCGGGTCGGGCTCGTTGGGGGCAACGCCGACATCATCGTACTCAATAAAGCCCTCCTCATACCAGAGGAAGTTTTCAAGGTTTACTCCCCAGTTGCCGCAAACATCGTCCAGCCAGCAGCCCAGAATGTTGGACTGGCTTGCAAAGTGCCTGCCGTGGCCGTTGTGCTTGTCCATAATAATTACGTTTTCGGTGTTGGCCTTGAGCAGGTCGTAAAGCTCTCTGTCTTTGAGAATCTGGTTTATGTAGTTTGCTTTTTTGTAGTAGATGTATTCCATATCCTGCCAGATGAAAAGGCCGCCGTTTTCGGCACAGGCCTTGATACAGGATTTGAGTCGGGCGAGAATGTTTTTGTTAACGCCGTTGTCCTCGGTAACCTCGTCATAGGCGAGCTTCTCGTTAGTAACGCCGTTTGTTGAAAGCTCAACCTGAACGAAGCCGATAAGCGAGGGATGCTCTTTGAATACGGCGGAAAGCTCCTCTTGTGTAAAGGGGTCACGGGTTTTGTTTGTGCAGAAGCACTCGGACTGGCAGACTATCGGCACGTTTGCCGCATCGGTAATTGTCAGAAGCTCGTCCCAGAATTCAAGCTGTCTTGCAGGGGTCATATCCGTTGTGCCCTCGTCAATGTAAATAACCGCAAAGCTTCTGATGTCCTCGGGCAGGGCGTTGTATGTTTTAATTGCATATTCTGCAAACGCTTCACCCGTCTGCGGGCCGCCCCATACAGGGCAGTTTCTAATCATAAACAGCGGGTTTTCCTCGTCAACGTACATACGCAGTCCGTCAACCTTTTTACGTGTGCGGATTTCGGCAGGCTCGTTTGATTTCGGCGCCAGCGGCAAAAGGTCCGTCGGAATTTCCGCCGTATCAACGGCAACAGCTTCAAAAGGAATAACAAGCAGCATTGCCGCAATGAGAAGTATGCTGATGATTTTTTTCATTTTTTTCAGCTCCGTGGTTTGTTTTGGTTGAGTAATATATTACAGCCTGATACCGGAATTGTCAAACCCACCGACGAGGTTTTTGGCCGATATATCCGTTTGTGCGTTGAGACAAACATCAGTAGTGTCCGGTTTTATCTTAAAGTTGACTTTTTGTAGGGGCGGATATTATCCGCCCGTGTTGATATTGCTCGGTTTGCGGGCGGCTGATAGCCGCCCCTACTGTGAAGCTTTAAGTGAAACAAGGTGGTAGGGGCAATTCACTTGCTTGTCCGCCGTTTAAGCGATATGGTGATAAAGCTTACCAATCAGGGGACGGTTCTATGATTGGTCTCCTGATTGATTAATATTTCTTATCAAAAGGTATGTAAATCCATTCAAACCATTGGAATCGCCGCCTTTTATTTCTTTGCAAACACATTATAACACATATTTTCCCCAAAAAGAAGTTACAAAGTGGTTACAAATGGTTACAAACTCCGACACCGTGTTGCGAAACGGCAACGCGGCCGATTTTCGCTTTGGTTGTTACCCGCTGTTTACCTTTGCCGAATATACGCGTTTATTTTTCTTTAAAAGTAGTTGTATTTTGACAGATAAAGTGTTAAAATCGACAATAGGTGTATTATTTTTATATAAACTTATTTATTTTACTTTTCAGAATGGAGGTATGTGTTGATGGGAGAAAAAAGAGAGTTCAGCGAATACGCCAAAAGTTCGCTTATCCGAATCAGCAAATTTGCTCACATTCTGCTGAATGTATTTTTGCAGGCCGTGTGTCTGTATTACTATAACACCGAGCACAATAACAGCGATGTCGGTTCAAGGCGCTTTGCGCTGTTCGTGGTGCTTTATACGGCTGTGCTGTGCTTTTCGCTGCGTACCTACCGCGCCTACAGCTTCGGTATGAGCCGCGTTACGATGCTGGTTTATTCCCAGTCGCTTTCCGTGCTGATTGCGGGAGCCTCGTTCTACATTGTGTTCGTCATTGCCAATTCAACGGTGTTTACGCCCGTTCCGCTCATTATTCTGCTGGCCGTGCAGTTTCTGTGCAATATGGCGTGCACCGTGCTTATCAACAAGCTCTATTTTGCGCTTAACAAGCCCCGTAAGGCCACCGTGTTTTATACGGGTCAGGCTGAGCTTATAAGGCTTAGCGACATTGCCGAAAGAAGAAAGAACTTTGATCTGAGCGGCATTTACGAGGTGGGGCAGGACAGCTTTGAGGACATTCTTCCCAAGCTTGCGGGCAGTGAGGTTGTGCTTGTTGCAGGGCTTTCCTCCGAGCTTCGCAATGCAATTCTCCAGTACTGCCTCGAAAGCGGCAAACAGTGCTACGCTCTGCCGTGTACGGGCGATATAATTATGATGGGCGCAAGGCATATGGATATGTTCAGCGTACCCGTTTTCTCGGTTTCAAGGGCAACGCTCAAAATTGAGTATGCCGTAATAAAGCGTGCGCTCGATATATTCTGCTCGCTTGCCGGAATAATTGTGCTCAGCCCCGTAATGCTCGTTACCGCACTTGCAATAGCGCTTTACGACAGGGGCCCCGTGCTTTACCGTCAGACCCGTCTGACCCGCGGCGGCAAGGAATTCGAAATACTCAAATTCCGCAGTATGCGTGTTGACGCGGAAAACGACGGCGTAGCCCGTCTGGCAACGGATAACGATGACCGTATAACACCTGTCGGCAAGGTTATAAGGGCCTGCCGTGTGGACGAGCTTCCGCAGCTTTTCAACATTCTCAAGGGCGATATGACTGTTGTCGGCCCCAGGCCCGAACGCCCGGAAATTGCCCGGCAGTACGAACAGGTGCTGCCCGAATTCAACCTGAGGCTTCAGGTAAAGGCAGGTCTTACCGGATTTGCACAGGTTTACGGCAGGTATAACACCGAGCCGCGTGACAAGCTGCAAATGGATCTTATGTATATAAACCGTATGTCCCTCGCGCAGGATTTGAAGCTGATTTTTGCAACCGTGAAAATCCTTTTCTTAAAGGAAAGCACGCACGGCACAGCCGAGGGTCAGACAACCGCAATGGCGGAAAATAAAGATACCACTACGGTATAAGAGGTAAAACGCAATGAATCTCTATGAAAGAATAGTCAGCGGCGAAGAAAAAATATCCGTTATAGGTCTGGGCTACGTCGGTATGCCCATTGCCGTTGCTTTTGCCAAAAAGGCAAAGGTAATCGGCTATGACCTGAACGATAAAAAAATAGAGCTTTACAAAAGCGGCGTTGACCCGACCTGCGAGGTGGGTGATGAGGCCATACGTACGACAAGCGTTGAATTTACCGCAGACGAAACAAAGCTGCGCGAGGCGAAATTTCACATTGTCGCCGTGCCGACACCCGTCAATGCCGAGCACCTGCCCGACCTTTCACCTGTTGAGGGTGCTGCCCGTATTCTCGGCAGAAATCTCACGAGGGGCAGTGTGGTTGTGTTTGAGTCAACGGTATACCCCGGTGTGACGGAGGATGTCTGCGTGCCGATTCTCGAAAAGGAATCGGGACTTAAGTGCGGAGAAGATTTTAAAATCGGCTATTCGCCCGAAAGAATTAACCCGGGCGACAAGGTGCACCGCCTTGAAACCATAGTAAAAATCGTTTCGGGTATGGATGAGGAAACGCTTGACACCGTTGCCAAGGTATACGAGCTCGTCGTTGAAGCAGGGGTGCACCGTGCGGAAAGCATCAAGGTTGCCGAGGCCGCAAAGGTTATCGAAAACAGCCAGCGCGACATAAATATTGCCTTTATGAACGAGCTTTCCATTATCTTCAACGGTATGGGCATCGACACGAAGGCCGTGCTTGAGGCAGCAGGCACGAAGTGGAATTTCCTCAAATTTTCGCCCGGACTTGTAGGCGGACACTGCATAGGCGTTGACCCGTATTACCTCACCTATAAAGCAGAGCAGACGGGCTACCGCAGTCAGGTAATTCTGGCAGGCCGAAGAATAAACAACGGTATGGGCAAATACGTTGCCGAAAACGCCGTTAAAAAGCTGATTTCCTCGGGTGTCAGCGTGGAGGGCGCAAGGGTTGCCGTGCTCGGTTTCACCTTCAAGGAAAACTGTCCCGACACACGCAACACGCGCATTATCGATATTATACACGAGCTTAACGAATTCGGTATCAAGCCGCTTGTTTCGGACTGCGTTGCCGATGCCGACGAGGCAAAGCAACACTACGGAATTGATTTCGTTGACATTGCCGATATCAGGGATATGGACGTTGTGATTATCGCCGTAGGCCACGATGCTTTCAAAAGCTTTACACGCAAGGACGTGGATGCTTTGTTCAGGGCTGACGGCAAAAAGGTGCTCATTGACGTCAAGGGTATATTCGACAAAAAGGAATACACTCAGGCCGGCTATATCTATTGGAGGCTGTAAAAAAACAGCCCTGTCAAACAGAGCTGTCGTTTTTGTGGGCTTTAAGCTTTTTGAAAATTTTAAGTGCTTCTTTAACGAAATCAACGGGTGAGGTAAGCACGGTTTTTATCGCCTCGGCAAGCATATTGCCGTATTTGCCCGTGCGCTTATAGCCTGCGGCAAGCACGGCGTGGTATCGGAAGCGGACGAAGCGCTGTTCAGCCTTTGAAAGCTTCGGGAAAAACTGTTGCTTGAACGCGAAAAGCTCTTTTTCGCCCGCAATTTTGTTTTCTCCGCCCGAAATACCTCCATCGGGGTGACGGTAGGCTTTAACGTGGCATTCGGGCATATATCTGATTTTCAGCCCCGCAAGAATTGCCTTGAGCATAAGGTGAAATTCCTGTCCTACCTTGACTGAATTAAAGCCGCCGATTTCTCTGAGCTTATCTGCCTTGAACATAAAGGTCGGTGTGCCCGTAAGGTGGCGTGTCAGGTGGTAGCGCAGCAGGTAACTGTTGCCAAAGCTTTCTATTGCGGTATATTCCCTGTAATCTACCATAGTGCCTTCCGCAGAATAGAGTGCAAGGTCGGTAAAGCTTACGTCACAGTCGTTCTCAAGCATAAATGCGAGCTGCTTTTCAATCTTTGCGGGCAGGTATTCGTCATCGTCGTCAAGGAAGGTTATGTATTCGCCCGAGGCAATATCTATACCGCGGTTTCTCGTAAGAGCGCCGTTCAGATTTTTCTCGTTTTGAAGATATATCACGTTATCTCTGCCAAGGCTGTCAAAATACGCTTTCGTTTCGTGCTGCTTTTCGTAGGCAGAGGTGCTGTCATCAATTACTATTATTTCCACATTGGGGTAGGTCTGGCTTAAAACGGAATCTACCGCCCGTGAAAGGTATTCAACCGTGCGCCTGTAGGTCGGTATTACAACAGAAACCAAAGGCAGGTCGTTGGTTTGCATATAAACACTCCCGTTGCAGAATTTATAAATTAGGCTTATAAATTATTATATCACAGTTTGTCCTTGTTGACAAGTGAACAAAAATGTTAGGTGGTCTTTGAATATGGTCAGAATTAAAGGAACCGATTCAATATTCGGCGAGATAACGCTCAGCGGTGCCAAAAATGCGGCACTGCCGCTGGTTGTCGGCGCCTGCCTTTGCAGTGAACCCGTAACGCTTCACAATATGCCCGTTGAGCTCAACGACCTTAAGGTTATGATGGGCGTGCTTCGGGATATCGGCTTTAATATTGAAATCAACGGCCACTCCGTAACCGTTTCACGGGGCGGAGAAATAAAGAGCGAGGTGCCGCAAGAGGCCTCGGAAATACGCTATTCGCTTCTTCTTCTGCCGCTTCTGCTCACGCTTACGGGCAGGGTCAGCAATCCTATGCCGGGCGGCTGTAACCTCGGCGACAGAAAGTATGACATCCACCTTGAAACCCTGCGCAGGCTCGGCGCCGATATTGTTGAGGAGGAATACTGCATTTCGGGTCAGGCCGATAAAAGGCTTTCGGGTGCGGATTTGCTTTTCCGTATTGCCACTACGAGCGGAAGCGAGGGCGCAATTATTGCCGCTGCCCTTGCCGAGGGTAAAACGTCAATCCGTAACGCCAACACACGCCCCGAGGTAATAGACCTTATAGATTTCCTCAACGCAATGGGGGCGGACATTACCTACAGCACCCGTTATATTGAAATCAACGGCGTAAGCTCTCTTCACGGCGGCGAATACACCGTGCTCAAGGACAGCCACGAGGCAGTTTCGTATATGATTCTGGCAACGCTTATGCGTTCCGAAATTGTGATAAAGGATTTTGATACAAGGTTTATACGTGAGGACGTTGCCCTTCTTAAAGCGATAGGTGCAGACGTTTTTGAGTGGGGCGGTAACGTTTACCTTTCCGCAAAGGGTAAAAGCTTAAAGCCCTTTTCAATGGCAACTTCGCCTTATCCCGGAATAAATTCCGATATGCAGCCCCTGCTTGCGGCTCTTGCCTGCACGATTGAAGGCGAGTCGATTATTACCGACACGAGGTTTACCGAGCGCTTCCAGTATGTTGACGAATTCAAGAAGTTCGGTGCCGATATCGTGAATTATCAGAACTGCGCCATAATCCACGGCGGCAAAAGGTTAAACGGTACCGACGTGTGGGCAACGGATCTGCGTGCGGGTGCGGCGCTTACTTTTCTGGGCGTATGGGCTCAGGGCGAAACAAGAATTGACAACTACTACCAGACCCGGAGAGGTTATGTGAATATTATAGAAAAGCTCCGCGGTTTAGGTGCCGAAATATCTGAGATATAAAGTACAAAGGAGATTTGTGCAATGAAAATTGCTGTTGCAGGTACAGGCTATGTGGGCTTGTCCGTTGCTACGCTTCTGGCACAGTACAATGATGTGACTGCGGTTGATATAATACCCGAAAGGGTGGAGATGATTAACAGCCGCCGTTCACCTATTCAGGACGAGTATATAGAAAAATTCTTTGCCGAAAAGCCGCTCAGGCTTACGGCTACGCTTGATGCGGATAAGGCGTACAAAGATGCCCAAATGGTTATAATTGCCGCACCGACAAATTACGACGATGAGCTCAATCATTTTGATACCTCTGCGGTGGAGAGCGTAATAAGCCGGATTATTGCTGTAAATCCCGATGCGATAACGGTAATCAAATCCACGGTTCCCGTGGGCTTTACCCAAAGCATAAGAGAAAAAACGGGCTGTAAGAATATCCTGTTCAGCCCCGAATTCCTTCGCGAGTCGAAGGCTCTTTACGACAACCTTTACCCCAGCCGCATTATAGTCGGCACGGATACGAAGGACGAAGCCCTGCTTTCTGCCGCCGAAGTCTTTGCGGGCCTTTTACAGCAGGCGGCGCTAAAGTCCGATATTGATACTCTCTTTATGGGCTTTGCCGAGGCAGAGGCGGTCAAGCTTTTTGCCAACACCTACCTTGCGCTAAGGGTCAGCTATTTCAACGAGCTGGACACCTATTCCGAAATCAAGGGCCTTGACACACGCCAGATTATTGAGGGTGTCTGCCTTGACCCCAGAATAGGCAGTCACTACAATAACCCCTCCTTCGGCTACGGCGGCTACTGTCTGCCCAAGGACACAAAGCAGCTGCTTGCCAACTATGAGAACGTACCCGAAAATATGATAACCGCCATTGTAGAGGCGAACAAAACCCGAAAGAGCTTCATTGCCCGCCAGGTGCTCAAAACGGCAGGCTACTCTTCCTCGCCCGATGCACGGTTACCCGTTATAGGCGTATACAGGCTGACTATGAAGGCTGGCAGCGACAATTTCAGGGAGTCCTCCGTGCAGGGCGTTATCCGCAACATCAGGAGCCGCGGTGCAGAGGTTATAATTTATGAGCCGACACTCAAGGAAGGCTCGCTTTTCAACGGCTGTACCGTTGTAAACGATTTTGAAAAATTTGCTGAGCAAAGCGATGCCATACTTGCCAACCGCTACGACAGCCGCCTTGACTGCTGTGCGGACAAAGTATATACACGCGATTTGTTCAGAAGAGACTGACAGAGGCTTTGACTTATGGGTAATATTAAAGATTATATAAGAATTGCAAGAATTGACCACTGGATAAAACAGCTTTTTATTTTCCCCGGTATGGTTTTTGCATTCTTCCTCGTGGACGGTATATCCGTAAAGGAAAGGCTGATTGAAATAATTCTTGCCTTTGTTGCAACCTCGTTTATTGCTTCGGCAAACTACGTTATAAACGAGTGGCTTGATGCAAAGTTCGACAAATTCCACCCCACCAAAAAATCACGACCCGTGGTTTCGGGCAACGTAAAGCTTGCAGGCGTGATTATTGAATACGCGGTTTTCACCGTCATCGGTCTGCTTGCGGCATGGTTTGTTTCAAAGCTTGCTTTTCTTATGGAGCTGTGGCTGTGGGTTATGGGCATACTCTACAACGTAAAGCCCTTCAGAACAAAGGAAATCCCGTACATAGACGTGCTTTCCGAATCGCTCAACAACGCAATACGCCTGCTCATAGGCTGGTTTACCGTTACAAGCAGCTTTATGCCGCCCGTCAGTATCGTTTTCGGCTACTGGATGGCAGGCGCCTTCCTTATGGCTACAAAGCGCTACTCCGAATACCGTATGATAGCCGACAAAACTATAGCCTCGGACTACAGAAAGTCGTTTAAGTATTACACTGAAAAATCGTTGCTGATTTCCTCCTTCTTTTATGCTCTGCTTTCCGTTTTCTTCTGCGGCGTGTTTATGGTCAAGTACCGTGCGGAGCTTATTGTGGATATTCCGCTTATCTGCGGCCTTTTCTGTCTGTATTTCAGCATTTCCTTCAAGGAAAATTCAAGTGCACAGAAGCCCGAAAAGCTTTTCAAGGAAAAAACGCTTGTGCTTTATCTGCTTGTGCTTTTCGTCATTACCTGCGTACTTCTGGTTGTCGATATACCTGCACTTCACTTTATTATGAACAATGAGATTATAAGCATTTGACAAAGGTGATTAATTTGAAAAAGAACACCCTTGAAAATAAAAGCCCCGTACTGCTTATTGCAGCTATGCTGCTTTGTGCGGCCGTGTGCGCGGTTTTGTTTGTGTACCTGGACGGCTACACGGCTTATGACGTAAAGGGGCACTGGAAAATATGCCGTTACACCCTTGAGGGCTTGAACCCCTATCCGCTTATCGGTCAGCCTGCGGCAATTGAAAGCATCGGCGCAATTCCTGCGGCGTTTTCAACTGTGCCGTGGAGCTGTGTTTTCGGCAGCGCTTTTTATGCGGGCTTTCTGCCGCTTGAGGCTGCAAGAGCTTATGTGTTTGTTATGCACTTCGTTGCCGTTGCGGTATTACTGCTTGTAATTTACAACAAATACAAGGGCGTTTTATCAAAAAAACAGCTTGCCGTGCTGCTGCTTGTACCTCCCGTGCATTTCAGCTTTATGTATTCGCTTCATTTCGGCAATGCCGGCGGAATTATCTGCTGTATGCTGATGACAGCTTTTTTAATCGGCAAAAAGCACTCTTATATTGCGGGCGTGCTTCTCGGCTTTGCAATGATGAAGCCGCAGATAGCAGCAATTATTTGCCTGGTTTTCCTGTTCGAAAAGCGCTTTAAAACGCTGTTTACTGCGGCGGGTATCGTTATTGCGGGCTGGGCGGCAACAAGTCTCGCAACAGCCGTAAACCCGATTGACCTATTAAAGTACACTCTTGAGAGTGGCACTGCCGCAAGCACGCAGTACCTCGGCCTGCTCAATAACCTGAAATATTTCGGTGTCAGCTCCACGCTCATTCTGCTGATGAATGTTGCAATCGGCTGTGTATACACACTGGGCTTGTATATTTATTTAAAGAAAAGGGCAAGAGTGGATTCGGTTTTCATTTTTGTGCCTGCCTGTATAGCCTCCGTTTTCTGGATTTACAAAAACGGTACGGACTATATGATTCTCGCCTTTGCGGCGGCGTTTTTCTGCCTGCTTTGTATGAGCAAAAAGCTGACCGCGGCGGATTTTTTTGCTTCGCTTTTCTCGGTTGCGTGGCTGCAGATGAGCCGTTGCGCAGTATATCTCGGCGTAACGTTTTTTGAGGATAATTATTTTGCAAGAGATCTGTTCAAGAGTGCTGACGGACTTATAATTGCAATTGTCGGCATTTATCTTTGCAGGCTGTGGGTAAAATACGGCGGCGAAGAGCTTGTAATTAAACTTAAACAGGGGAAATAAAAAATGAAAAAGATTGACTGGAAAACCTGCTTTCGGGTAGGCGTGAGCGCGTTCGTGCTGTTTTTGTGCATACATTACTGGCCCAATATTTCTGGCTTTATCGGCAAGTGCTTTACTGCCGCCGCACCTGTTTTTACGGGCTTTGTAATGGCTTATATCATAAATATTCTTATGAGCTTTTACGAACGCCACTTTTTCCCGAATTCGAAAAAGAAGTCGGTTGCAAAAAGCCGCCGTCCCGTTTCGCTGACGGGTGCCATTCTTACGGTTATCGGCGTTATTGCTCTCGTAATTGTTCTTATTGCACCTCAGCTTGTCAACTGTATCGAAATGCTTGTTAACCAGCTGCCCGGAGCGATTGAAAAGCTCATTGCCAAGCTCAACGGGCTGAGCTTTGTTTCCGACGAGCTTATTGCAAGCCTTGCCTCAATCGACTGGAAGTCAAGAATAGGCGACATTGCGCAGACTCTTTTTTCCGGTGTCGGTGACGTTATGAACGTTGCGGTTTCCGCAGTTTCAAGCATTTTTACGGGCATTATGGCTTTCGTTATCGGCTTCATTGTTGCTCTTTATCTGCTTATGGATAAGGACAAGCTCGGCGGTCAGTGCAAGCGTGTTATGAACAGCTGGGTACCGGGGCGTTTCCTTGAAAAGGTTATGCACGTTGTCTGTGTTGCGGATGACTGCTTCCGCCGCTTCATAGTCGGTCAGTGTACCGAGGCGGTAATTCTCGGCTCGCTTTGTATGGTGGGTATGCTTATTCTCAGGCTGCCCTATGCGCCTATGGTCGGTGCGCTGATTGCCTTTACCGCGCTTATTCCCATTGTCGGCGGCCTCATCGGTGCGGGTGTCGGTGCCTTCCTCATACTTATGGTGTCACCAGTAAAGGCGCTCATTTTTATAATTTTCATAATTGTACTTCAGCAGATTGAAGGCAACCTCATTTACCCGAAGGTTGTCGGCTCGTCAATGGGCCTGCCTGCGCTCTGGGTGCTTGCCGCTGTAACCGTAGGCGGCGGTGTGCTGGGCATAGGCGGTATGCTGATAGGCGTGCCCATGGCGGCTGTTGTTTACCGACTGATTAAAGAAAGCCTTAACGAAAAAGAAAGCGCCGTTGCGGCGCAGGCTGAACAGGAAGTTGTTTGCAGTGAACAGACTGAGTGAGATTTTTCTCAATGCCCAAAGCAATGAGAATATAGTCCTTGAAAAGAATACGGTTTACCACGCAAGGCAGGACGATTCGTTTTTGCTCACGGGTTATTATTGCTCGAACACAGCCAAAAAGCACGAAAACCCCGACGGCACTCGGAAAACGGCTGTATATTTAAAGAATAAAAAGAATATCGAAATTGACGGCAACGGTGCAACCCTGCTTGTACACGGCAAAATGACACCTTTGCTGTTTGACGGCTGCGAAAACATAACGCTTAAAAATCTCACGGTGGATTATGCCTGCCCGACGATGGCGGAATTCACCGTGCTTTCAAACGAAAACGGTGTGTGCACGGTTAAAATCAACCCCGAATGCCTTTACCGTGTGGAAAACGGTGAGCTTATCTGGCAGGGCGAAACGGGGCTTGACGGCAAGCCCTACTGGGAGGACAGCTACATAGGCAGCCGCCGCCACGTAAAATACTTTGACCCCGTGCAGAGAATGTGCTTTGATTTCGGCAGGAACAATCTTGAATGTGAGAAAATCGAGGAAATCGGAGAAAATACAGTTCGCCTCACTCTGAAAAACAGGGAGGCTTATCTGCCGCAGGGAAGTATAATTCAGACACGCAACATAGTCCGTGACCAGACGGGCAGCTTGTTTCAGCGTTGCAAAAATCTTACCTTCGAAAACCTGCGCGTAAAATTTATGCACGGTCTGGGTATGGTTTCACAGTTCTGCGAAAACGTGAGCTTCATAAACTGCGACCTTACACCCGCTCGGGGCAGAACGGTTGCAAGCACGGCGGATTTCTTTCAGTTTTCGGGCTGTAAAGGAAAGCTCAGAATAGAAAACTGCCTTGCAAACGGAGCGCACGATGACTACGTGAACGTTCACGGCACACACTTGCGTATAGTGGAAAAGGATGACGGCGAAAACAGCCTGCTTGTCCGCTTTATGCACGCCGAATCCTGGGGCTTTCAGGCGTTTGAAAAGGGTGATGAGCTTGAATTTATCAGGTGGGATACGCTTCAGCCTTACGCCCGGACAAAGGTTGTTGCTTACGAAAGAATCAACGATACGGATATAAGGCTTTTCCTTGACAATGCCCTGCCCGACATAATTCTTGAAAAGGATGTTGTAGAAAACGTTACGTGGACACCCGATTTGTGCGTGCGCAGCTGCAGCTTCGGCCCGACGGCAGGCAGAGGAATTCTTTGCACCACAAGGGGAGAGGTTGTAGTTGAAAACAACCGCTTTGAAAACCTGTGGGGGCCTGCGCTTCTGCTGGAGGATGACTGCAACTTCTGGTTTGAATCGGGCTATACAACGAATGTTGTTTTTCGGAACAACCTCATAATCGGCTGTGATTACGGAATTACCTGGGAGGGTGCACCCGTAATACGCTATACGCCCAAGGTTATGGACGAAAGCTTTGGAGGCTTTGTTCACGGCAGTCTCACCGTGGAGAATAACCGCTTTGAGAACGCAAGGGACGGCAAGCACTGCCTTCACCTGGAATACCTGCGTGAAGCGCGAATTGCCAACAACAGCTTTGATGCGCCGTATAAAATTGACAGCCGCAACGTTGGCAGTATTAAAGAAGAAAATAATATAACTCAATAAAACAAACCTCAACTCCAAGACAAATGAGTTGAGGTTTTGCTTTTATAAGGATAGGGTGTCGCCCGATTTCACGCAGAAATATCTGTCGCCTGCAACGAAATGCACGTCAGTCAGCGTGGGGTTGAAAACCCGTTTGCCGTCGGCACTCCATATAAGCGAATTATAGGCGTTTATGTAATTGTGAATTTCAATGTTTGTGGCGTACCATATATCCTCTTTGCCGCCCAGGGCGGAGCAGATTTCTTCGAGCAAATTCCAGTTGCCGTTATGCTCAAACTCGTATGAATGTCCCCATACGAAAAACAGCCTTGCGTTACGGTCTGCCCAGTAGTTTTCATCGGGTCTGAGTGCAACGAATTTTTCGATGTAATCCATTATTTTCGTGTCCGCGAAGTATGAGCTCTTCGGCATCCTGCACGGTAAGCTGAGTGCCCTCAAGCAGACGTGAGCTGTTGAGGTTGAAGGTGCATTTTATGCCGTACCTGTCAAGTGTCTGCGCAAGCCTTTTGTCCTGCTTACTGCCGTCATCGTAGCTGAAGGTTACTGCCTTGCTTCTGCCGCCGGGGAAACGGATAAATCTGTATGACATAGTGCTTTGCCTCCAAGCAGATTATTTATGATTATAATTATACACAACTGAAAAATATTTGCAATTCAAAATTATATATTGAGGGGCTTGACAGTAATAAGCCTGCCTGCTATAATATATTTAACACTTTGGCTAAATGTTAAATATAATGTGATGAAAGGGAGCGATAAATATGGGCTTACAGCAAACACTAAAGGCGCTGGCAGACCCTATCCGCCGTGAAATACTCAATATGCTCAAAAACGGCAGAATGTCCGCGGGCGAAATCTGCGAAAAATTTTCCGTTACCGGTGCTTCGATTTCAAGGCATCTGTCCGTTTTGAAGGAAGCCGACCTTGTCCGTGACACAAGAGAGGGACAGTTCATTTTTTACGAGCTCAACGCCTCTGTTTTAGAGGAAACCCTGCTCTGGCTTACAGATTTGAAAGGAGAGAAAAACAATGATTAAGCAAAACAAAAAAACACTTATAATTACTTCACTGCTCATACTTGTGCCGATTATTTTCGGCTTGATTATGTGGAGCGACCTGCCCGAAAAAATTCCGACCCATTGGGGCTTGGACGGTACACCTGACCGCTGGGGCAGTAAGGGCTTTGCGGTTTTCGGCTTTCCGCTTGTCGTACTGGCGTTGCAGTGGCTTTGCGTTGTAATCACGGAAAAGGACCCGAAGAATAAAAATCAAAGCAAAAAAGCACTTTCCTTGATGCTCTGGATTTTCCCTGCGGTTTCATTGGCCGTGAGTGCACTGATGTATTCCTATACGCTCGGAAGCGAGCCCGACATTAAAGCGGTTATGTGCGTTCTGTTGGGTACAATTTACGTTGCAATCGGCAATTACCTGCCCAAATGCAGGCAGAGCCATACGGTAGGCATAAAAATCAAGTGGACACTGAGCGATGAGGAAAACTGGAACGCAACCCACCGTTTCGGCGGCAAAATTGCGGTTGCGTGCGGCGTGCTTGTTATACTGTGTGCCTTCCTGCCGAATACCGCGGCGTTTGCGGCGCTGATGTGCCTGACGCTCGTAATGGCAGTTGTTCCCACGGTTTATTCATACCTCCTGTTTAAGAAAAAGAACGGTAAATAACACATCGGCCGACAGAACGGAATGCTCTGCCGGCTGAAATTTTTTATTTAAAGCGCTGTGCATAGCCGCATCTTTTGCAAAGGGCTTCGGTTGCCTCACGGCAGTCAAAGCCTTTTTTCATTGCTGCTGCACGCGGTGAAGAAAGTATGCCTTCAATATTGCTTTCAAAAACGTTGCCTAAATTAATCATACCGTCACTGTCCAGACAGCAGGGGACTACCGTACCGTCACACAGAATCCCGAAATGGTCACGCAGGCCGTAGCAGAAAACGTCACTGTCCTGTACGGGAGCCTCCTTGTCAGGCCACTCAAAGCGGTCGCCCCATTCAAGGTGAAGCTTGTCGTGAATGCGTATTCCCTTGGTGTTGGGTGTCCATTCGCCGTCAATGCGCGAACGCAGAAAATCGAGCACGGCACCGTTGAGCTTGTCGTCAGCACCCGAGTTCCACAGGCGAAGCACAACGATTATGCCAGAAACGCTTGCTTCTTCGGCAAAATCCGCAACCTCGGCAAGATATTTTTCGTGTGCCCTTTTGTTTCCGCCCTCAAAGCTGTGAAGAGATATGCTCACCTTGTGAACGCCCGAGGCAATTAGTTCATTCTTCCTTTTTTGCACAAGCGTGCCGTTCGTGGTGATAACGGGCAGAAGACCCTGCTCTGCGGCTTGCTTAATAAACAGCGGCAAATCAGGGTGTAACAGCGGCTCGCCCATAAGATGAAAATAGATATAACTGCATAAGCCCCGTACCTTTCGGAGCACAAGAGCAAATTCATCTCTGCTCATTTGCCGCGGTGCACGGGAATGTCCGTGGCAGAAGGAACAGCTCATATTGCATATATTGGTAATTTCAACGTAGACCCGTGAATACATAGCCCTTCTCCAAAAAAGTTTACATTATATGAATAATAACATAAATCAACAGCAAAAGCTACAAAAACAGCCCCGAAATTTTCGGGGCCGTCATAATCCTTACTCCTTGCGTCAGCTTTCAATATCCGTCATCGTTCCGATGAAGAACGGAATATTGTTTTCGGTGTCTATGAGCATATACACAAACGGTCTGTCAAGGTAAATTTCCTTGGGCTCAAGCGTTTCCATTCCCGCTTCGTCAGCCATTTCAACAGCCGTTGCCGCACCTGCCTTCGTGCCCTTTTCGCCAACGGATATATAGGTTCTGTGGAGCACACGGTTAATATAAATATTGCCTCTTGTTGAAGTGCCTAGCGCTGTGAAATCGGCTTCGTCAGAGCTGAAAGCCGTGGACATTCCCATACTCTTCAGAACATCGTTCATTTCAACGGAATACTCCGTTTCAAACTTCGGCAAAGCGGTGGAAACCGTTGTGTAGCCGGGGTCAGAGAGCATTGCTCTGAGCTTTTCGCCGTCAAGCGAGGCAACGTACTCGGACACGCTCACACCCTCGTCGGGAAGCATAGCAACAAAGGCATACTTGCCGCCCTTGTAGTATTTTACAAAGCCGCTTGCCT
The DNA here is from genome assembly GCA_017410325.1 of Clostridia bacterium. Classification (GTDB taxonomy): domain Bacteria; phylum Bacillota; class Clostridia; order Oscillospirales; family Acutalibacteraceae; genus UBA8612. The sequence goes on from JAFQRA010000034.1 coordinate 96,801, forward strand.
TTTTGTCTTCGAGGTAAGTGCCTTCCATGCCGTACATAAATTCAGCAGTCTGCTTTGTGCCGTCCTCCTTGGTGAATTCGCCGTCACGCACCTGATCCTTCTCGTAAACCTTGCGCCACTGCGCCTCAAAGGCAAGCGCATTAACCAGGTACATAACCGCATCGGTCGGAATTTCGTCGACAATCTCGGGTATCATAGAGTCGGTTTTGTGCTTGACCCATTTGTTGATTTCACGGCAGGTTTTGTCGTTGAAGGGTGCTTTGTAAATATCTGCGCCGTGGTAATCTGCGTTGGCCTGCAGAAACTCTCGGCTTACGGTAAAGCGCTCATCCTCGGTAAACCATATCGAATTGGCAAGGCTGAGCTTGTATTCGTTGCTGTCGGGCAGGCTGTTCATATAGCTGTAAATGTAAAGGTTGAGCTCGTCCTTGCTCATCCCCAGAACAGCTTCCGTTTCTTCAAGCGTTTCATTCTCTGCGCCGTTTGCCGTCATTGCCAGCGCGCAAAGTACAGACAACGGAGAAATCAGCGTGTTTTTGCCGTCTTCCGCGCTCGCTTTGAAAAGGCGCACGGCAAAATCCGTAACCGCCGAATTGTATCCGTCGAGACTGTCAAGCGAGGTAACGCTGTTAGGGGACACGCCTTTCATCAAATCCTTTGCCTGCGCCTGCAATGTACAGCCGGTAAGGTTCAGGGCAATTGCACACACGAGAATAAGGCTTGTTAAAACTGAAAACATACGTAATTTTTTCATATCCGCTCCTCCTTAATCGTAGAAGAATTCGTATTCGGGCAAGGCTTTCCATTCCTGCGTTGCGGTCAGAATATCCTCAATCGCCTTGCAGACATCAAGGAATTTCTGTCCCTTTCTGTTGTTGGCGTCGTAGGAAAGTGCCGTTTCGGGAACGGTTACCGTTTTTTCAATACCGTTGGCTTTAACGGATAAAATCAAGGTCATATAGGGTGTCGATACCGCGTTTTTGTGGGGGTTATACTCATCGGGATATTTTTCAATATCAAGCCCGACAATCAGATTATAGATTTCCTGCTTCTGTTCGTCTGTAAGATAATACGTGGTAACGTAATCCTCGGGATGCGTAGCGTCCGAAGTCTTCACAAGTCTGCCCGTAGCGCTGTCGTAAGAGCTGATGCCGTAGCAGCCCCAAGTGAGTGAGAACGAAAAGCCGTCGTTTTCGGGCGCAGCCTCAATTCCGTCAAAGCCGTCCTCATCGTTGACAATATAATCAAGCTTATCGCCGCTCTCGTCCTTGATTTCAAAGCTGTTTTCCTGCTCAACGCGGTCATCGCCTACGGGTATCAGCCGGGGCAGTGCTGCCGAGCCGACAATCAGAATTACGCAAAGCGGAATGCATACGGAAAGTATGCGTCTGCGGTTTTTCCTTCGCTGTTTTATTCTGTTTTCGCTGCGGAGAAATATTTCCGCTTTTCTTTCTTCAAAAGTTCTCATAATAACTGCTCACCATCCTTCCCAAGAATGATGCGAAGCTTGTGCTTGGCACGGTATAAAAGGTTGTCAATCTGCTTGCGGTTTTTCTTCATAACCCTTGCCGCCTCTTCATACGACAATTCTTCAAAATAAATCAGGTGTATAACGACACGCATATCCTCGGGCAGAGAATTGAGCGCACAGTTTACGGCTTGCTTTCTCTCGTCAGCCAGAACGGCTTTTTCAAGTGTTTCCTGCTCGGCCGAAATACCGCTTGCCTGCTCAAGAGATGTAAACTCAATAATTTTGCGGTGCTTTATGTAATTGAGTGCACGGCTGCGCCCGAGCATAAACAAATAGGTTTTAAGCGTCACCTTGAAATTGTACCGATGCTTGTTTACCACCAGATCCGAAAAGACGTCAATGGCAATATCCTCGGCTGCGTGAATGTCGTTGACATAACGGTCAATAAAGAAAACAAGCTTGTCAAACAGCTCCTTCATTACCTCGTCAAAAGCACTTTCGTCACCATCAAGGAAACGGCGGTAGCTACTTGCGCCGTTGTCCATAAGCTCTCCTCCTGTCTTAAGGGCTCACGTCTGACCCCTTCACCTATTATACAACCAAACAGCACAAAATTCCTTATGTTTTTTTAAGAAAATATAAAAAACCCCGAAATCCTTGATAAATCAAGGCTTCGGGGTTTGTTGCTATTATTCCCACTCGATTGTGCCGACGGGCTTGGGAGTGAGGTCGTAGAGGACGCGGTTGATGCCTTCTACCTCGGCTGTGATTCTTGCCGTGATTGTGTTGAGCACGGTATAGGGGATTTCCTCGATTGTTGCAGTCATAGCATCCGTTGTGTTTACGGCGCGGATGATTGCGGGCCAGCCCTCGTAACGCTTGCCGTCTCTTACGCCGACGCTCTTCATATCGGGTACTGCGATGAAGTACTGCCATACGTGGCTTGCAAGGCCGGACTTGTCAAACTCTTCACGAAGGATGGCATCTGCTTCGCGGAGTGCGTGGAGTCTGTCGCGTGTGATTGCGCCCAGGCAGCGTACACCAAGGCCGGGGCCGGGGAAGGGCTGACGGTCAACCATCTCTGCGGGAAGGCCGAGTGCTCTGCCGACTACGCGGACTTCGTCTTTATAAAGGAGCTTGATGGGCTCGACAAGGCCGAAGTGAAGGTCTTCGGGGAGACCGCCTACATTGTGGTGAGCCTTTACGCCCTTGCTTTCGATGATGTCGGGGTAAATCGTGCCCTGTGCAAGGAAATCAACATCGTCAGCGAGCTTGCGTGCTTCCTCTGCAAAGAGGTAAACGAATTCGTTGCCGATAATTTTTCTCTTTGTTTCGGGGTCTGCAACGTCAACAAGCTTGTCGAGGAAACGGTCTGTTGCATCAACGTAAATAAGGTTAGCGTCGAGTCCGTTTTTGAAAACCTCGATTACGTTTTCGCTTTCGCCCTTGCGCATAAGGCCGTGGTTAACGTGAACGCAGACGAGCTGCTTGCCGATAGCCTTGATAAGAAGTGCGGCAACAACGGAGCTGTCAACACCGCCGGAGAGAGCGAGGAGAACCTTTTTGTCGCCTACCTGCTCACGCACGAGAGCAACCTGCTCGTCGATAAATGTGTTTGCAAGTTCAACAGTTGTAATTCGTGCCATTGATTCGGGTCTTTTGTTTGAATCCATATATTGTTTCCTCCTTGAGAAAAATTAACGCTGTTAAAAGTGATGATTTATTATAAAATATCTGAAAACAAAAATCAACAGTATTTTTACCGCTATTTGAGTGTTTAAAACAAATTTTTTTGTGCAATTGTATTTTTCTTTTCTGATTGACAAGCGGTTGCTAAAATGCTAATTTATCATTATAAACATATAAGGGGGATTTCCGAATGACAATTTTCTCTTTGCTTTACGCTATGTTTCTGGCGCTGTTTTCTACAATAGGTGCCTACCTTCCCATTGATTTCAATATTACGGTTGAGCCCTGCGTTTTCGACTGCGGCGGCGAATACTATTCCGTTGTCTGGGCTACTTCGGGCAAGGGCAGCGGCTATGTTGAGTATACATACAACGGCGAAGAAAAAATTATATGGGACGCTTCGGGCGGCCTTATCAGAACGGACGATACCGTTCACAGCGTTCAGGTGCCCAAGGCAGAGCTGCAGGGCAACACTTACAAGGTCGGCTCGCAGCAGGTCGGTTACAAATTCGGCTATAACGCTTTCAAGCGCAGGAGCGTTGAAAGCAAGGAATACAGTTTCAACGGCGTACCCAAGCAGGACGATATAAAAATACTCTGCATTTCCGATATTCACGAGATGAAAAAGGAAATGTCAAATGCAGTTTCGTATTTCACCGATAAGCCCGATGTGATAATGCTCCTCGGCGATGTTAAGAGTGCAATGGTATATAAGAGCGATTTCGTCAACCACGTGCTTGAAAATGCGTTTACCTTGAGCGGCGGTGAAATTCCCGTTGTATACACAAGGGGCAACCACGAAACACGCGGCGAATTCGGCGCACAGGCTATCAAGTATCTGCCGAGTGAAACGGGCGAATATTACTTCACCTTCGATTTCGGTTCGCTTTCGGCAATAGTTATCGACTCGGGCGAGGATAAGGAAGACGACCACGAGGAATACAGCGGCCTTGTCGATTTTGCGGCCTACCGTGAGCAGGAATACGGCTGGCTCTGCTCGCTTGAAGCTGACCGCTTCGAAAACGCAACCTACAAAATCGCCTTCAGCCATGACCCGACGCTTACCGACCATTTCGGCAAGGACTGGACAGCGCCTATGATTGACCTTGGCATGGACCTTCTTGTCGGCGGCCACCACCACACCAACGAGTTTATTGACGGTGCTCTGCCCGTATTTGTTGACGGCGGCAAGCAGAACGACGGCTCGGGTGCGTGGATAGCTTCAATGCTTACACTTAAGGATGGCACAATCCGTATGCTTTCGATTGACGACAGCGGCAACGTCAAGCTCGACAAAACAATTGCCGCATAAAACACTTGCATATTTTGTCGCAATGTGTTATAATCCCGTTTGTTCGTGAGGGAGTAGCAAGCGCAGTACCTCTGCGCAGCAAGTCAACATACTGGTTTTAAACCTGGCTTGCTTTAATTTGCGAGACTCATGCCTAACTGTTTCAGCTATGCATGAAGTCTGTCCTTTTATAAAAAGCTGCAGGGCATAGCTGAGTGCTGTGCCCTTGTTTTTTATTGCGGAGGATTGTTAAAATGAATTGTGACGCTTCTTTCTTTTGTACAAGCGTAATGCTCGGCGCAGGCCTTGCGATGGATGCTTTTTCCGTGTCGCTTGCAAACGGTCTTAACGAGCCGAAAATGAAAAAAGGCAGGCTGTGCGGTATAGCCGGCGTGTTTGCTCTGTTTCAGTTTGCAATGCCGATTATCGGTTGGGTGTGCGTACATACGGTAATGCAGTGCTTCACCGCCTGCGGAAAGCTTATTCCGTGGATTGCCTTCGGTCTGCTTCTGTTTATCGGCGGTAAGATGCTCGTTGAGGGCATAAAAGGCGGCGAAGAGGACGAAAAGCCCGCCGTAGGTCTTGCCGGGCTTCTGGTGCAGGGTGTTGCAACCTCGATTGACGCACTTTCCGTCGGCTTTACGATTGCCGATTACGACGGTCTGAGAGCCTTCGTGTGCTGTCTGATAATTGCCGTCGTAACCTTTTTGCTTTGTGTGGGCGGCCTTATACTCGGCAAAAAGTTCGGCACAAAATTTGCAGGCAAGGCTTCAATTCTCGGCGGCGTTATACTTATAGCCATAGGTCTTAAAATTTTTATTGAGGGAATATTTTAATATTCCAAAACATAATTAACACTCTGTTAATTGACAGCAGCCTTTCCGTGCGTATATACTTGAATTAAAGTATATCGGAAAGGTTGTGTTTTTTTATGAAAAAACTCATTTCGCTTATTCTTTGTATCAGCCTTTGCTGCGGCTTTGCCTTTGCATCTGCCGCACAGGAGGAGGGGACTTCAGTGAAAGACGTTACAATTATAATCGGCGCAGACGCTTGTGAAACGGATGCTTACGCCGCACAAAAGCTCGAATATTATCTTGAAAAGGTAACGGGTGCGGATATTGCAGTTGCAACAGACGATACCGCCAAAAGCGGTGCTGAAATCGTTGTGGGCGCAACCGCAAGAAAGCAGTTTGACCTGAGCGGCTACGACAACGGCGGCTATATCATCAAGTCCGAGGGCGACACCGTTTATATCTGCGGTGCAGGCACGAGAGGCACCGTCTACGGCGTTTACGGCTTCCTTGAAAAATACTGCAACTGCCGCTGGTACAGATACGACGTTATCTCTACGCCCGAAAACGCAGACCTTGCTCTGCCGACGGATGCGGATTACAGCTACAAGCCTTTCTTTGAATACACACAGACCGATACCAACAGCTCCCGTGACACGGAGTTTTCCGTTGCAAACGGTCACAACGGCGGCGTTTACGTTACACTCAGCGCTGAGCAGGGCGGCAACGTAAGCTACATAGGCTCTTTTGCGCACACACTTACTACGCAGTACTGCAAATCCTCGCAGTATTTTGAAACCAACCCCGAGTATTTTGCACTTCACGACGGCAAGCGTACGCCCAATCAGCTCTGCCTAACAAACCCGAAAACCCTTGAAATCGTAACTGCCGAGGCGCTTGCCGTGGTTGCCGCAAACCACGACCCGTCGGCAAGCGTGCAGATTCTTTCGCTCACACAGCACGACAATCAGGACTACTGCGAGTGTGAAAACTGCAAGGCTCTTGACAACGAAAACGGCTCACATTCGGGCACTATGATTACCTTTGTCAACGCCGTTGCAAAGGCAATTGAGGACGCAGGCTACACCAATATTGCGGTTGATACCTTTGCCTATCAGTACACCCGTCAGGCACCGACAAAAGTTGTACCCCGTGACAACGTTATAGTCCGCCTTTGCTCAATTGAGTGCTGCTTCGGCCACACGCTTGACGATGCAAGCTGTCAGGAAAACGCCGCATTTATGGCAGACCTTAAGGCCTGGGGCGAAATCTGCAACAGAATTTATATATGGGACTACGTAAATAACTACCGTGAATCCGTCTGTATTTTCCCGAACTTCGGTGTAATGCAGAGAAACGTTCAGATTTTCTACGAAAACAACGCAAAAGGTGTTTACGAGGAGGGCAACTACTACGTTGCCGAGTGTGACGGCGAATTTGACGACCTGCGCACCTACCTGCTCCAGAAGCTGATGCAGAACCCGTACGTTGACATTGAAAAAGAGCTTGACGGCTACCTTGAAGCCGTTTATGGTGCAGGCTGGAAGAACATAAAAGAGTTCCTTGAAATAATGACCGACCACGCCGTAACGGACAAAAAGCACCTTTCCATTTACCAGCACTCAAACGAGACGCTTTACGGTATGACGAAAGCGGATATTGCCCGTTGTGACGAATTATGGCAGGCGGCAATGGACGAGGCAACAACCTCGGCTCATTTCCGCAACATTCTGCAGTCAAGGCTCAGCTGGAGATACTGGAAATGCGCCAACAAAAAGGGCGAGTTCTCCCGCCTGCAGTTCCCGTACGTCTGGATGAAGGCACAGGACGACCTTTACAACGATATGAAGGCGTTCGGAATAGTGCGCCTCGGCGAGGGCAACAACCGTGCTCTTTCCGACTGTGATATTCTCCACCTTATAAGAGAGCCCTTCAAGTGGACCGAGCTTTACGACGAGCCGTACTGGGAAGCACTCAACCCCTATATGCTCAAGCTCTACGATTTGCTCGGAAAAATCTATAACGCATTTTTCAATAAAGCGGTATGATTATTCTGATTTCGGGCGCAAGCCACACGGGCAAAACCCTGCTTGCACAGCGGCTGTTAGAGCGGTTTAAGTTTCCCTACCTTTCGATAGACCACCTTAAAATGGGGCTCATCCGAAGCGGTCAGACAAAGCTGACACCGGAGGATGACGATTTGCTCACGCCATACCTTTGGAGTATCGTAAAGGAAATTGTAAAAACTGCCATTGAAAACGGACAGAATTTAATAGTCGAGGGCTGCTACATACCCTTTGATTGGCAAAAGGATTTCACGCCCGAATATTTACGGCACATCAGATACGTCTGCCTTGTTTTCAGCGAAAATTATATTGAAAAGCACTTTGCGGATATCAGGAACAACGCAAACGCGATCGAGCAAAGGCTTGACGATTCGGGTTTCACAAAGGCTCTTGCAACCCGGGAAAACGCAAGGTACCTGCAAGGGTGCCGTGAAAACGGCTGCAGCTATGTGATGATAGACGAGCAGTACGATGTTGACGAGGTTTACAAAAGCATAATATAAAAAAACAAGGCTTGTGCATTTTTGCATAAGCCTTGTTTTGATAAGAGAGCAGAGCGGTTTGTCAAGTTGTTTGTTATACGTAAATTGAATGCAATCCGTAGGGGTCGGCGTCCTCGACGACCCAAAAAAGTTTATTAATATATCAATGTACGATAGAACTGTAGGGAACGCTCTTGAGCGTTCCGCAAGGTCTGATGTAACTTAACGGAACGGTCAAGACCCTTCCCTACAACTCGCCGTAAAATGGATATAACATTTTACAAAGGGTCGTCGAGGACGCCGACCCCTACGATAGCGCTTTCGTTAAGTTAATCCGGCATTTGTTCCTTTGCAAGGTTTTTGATTACATACGCTTTGCTGGTAATGCAATCGTAAGGATTACCATTTGTCCAGTTTCGTTCTTCGTCCTCATAAACACCGTCGTAAAACTGCCAAAGCATAGCAGTTTCGTAAGAAATTCTGTCACTGATTTTTTGAGATATACTACAAGCCTTCTCAAAGCTATGTATTTCAGAAACTTGATGTATTGCAAACGGGTAGGCAAAATCTATGCTTGAATCATCGTGTGTTGAATTAATGTTGGCACATATACCGTATTGAAATACTCTTATATGACAGATAGTTATAATATTAAGGTCATCGCTATTGCTGTAAGGATTCTGACAGATATCCCACAGCTTTTTTATGAGCTTTGGCGATAATTCTTTAACAACTAAATTAATCAAATCTTCTTCTGCTGAACTGATTTTTATGTCAGCTTTTGTTGGCTGTGCATTAACCTGAGCTTCTGTAGGAGCGATTTCAGGCTCGATATAATCTGTATCGTTGGAAGTGCTATTGTGGTTACTATAGATCGCTAAGCCAACCATTACAACAATTACAACAAAAATTGTAAACCACATATTGTCACCTCAAAGTCTGTTTTCTCGTGCTCTTTCTATCATATCGTTTGTTTTGTTCGGGTCGCTTCTGAAACGTGAACAGGCTTTTTCGTTTGCAAGTACCCATCTTCCGCTTACCTCGGTGCATTTGAAATGTGAGCCGTTTTTTTGATATAAATCACAATAGATACACATTCCGCACTTGCCGTAATAGCTTTCCATAAAAAAATCTCCTCTCACTTATACGCTAATGTGACGTAATTATAACATTGTGTTATGTTAAAGTCAATACGTTAGAATAACGTATTTGTGAGAGATATATGAAAAAAATTACATTTAACAGCAACAAAAATATCATTTCCAAGGCTTTGGTTGAATACAGGCAGAAACGTAACTTGTCACAAGGGGAGCTTGCGGCAAAAATGCAGACAATGAATGTCAATATCGACCAGCAAATGATAAGCAAAATTGAAAAGAATCAAAGGCAGGTAACTGACTACGAATTTGCCTGTTTTTGCAGATGCTTAAATATATCACCCGATGAAATGATGAAATATTTTGATGAATATCTTGAATAACAAACAAGGCTTGCACGGTTTTGTGCAAGCCTTAATTTTTGCAGTTTCAATCCTTATAATCTCTTACGAAATTTGCGATGAGGTTGCTGTTTGCGCCGTATGCCTGCAACGCAACAACTCTGTTCTGTGCGGGGGCAACAATCAGCTTCTGTCCGCACATACCGCCCTTGAAATAAATTGTGCGGCTTTCGTCCCACTCGAAGGCGTAGCCTCTTTCAACGGCGATGTTGCACCATTCCTCGCTGAGCACTCTTTCGCCGCCGTAAATGCCCTTGTTCAGGTAAACGAGGCCGAGCTTTGCCATATCTGCGCTGTGAATGTAAAGCCCCGTTGCGCCCATTGCGTGTCCCTTCGGGCAATGGCTCCACGCCATTTCCTGAAAGTCAAGCTTGTGAAGCAGTTCCTTCCACATAAAGTCATCAAGTGAAAGTCCGCTTTTCTTTTCAACAATGCAGGAAAGCAGGTAATATGCGCCGTCGGAATACCGTTCCTCGGTGTCGGGCGTGTAGGCAAGGGGATAGGTGAGGGTGTATTTTAAATAATCCTCGGTAAATTCGCTTGATTTGTGCGTGTCAATGTCCAGGAAGCCTCCCGGCAGACCTGCACGGTGGCGCAAAAGCAAATCCACGGTTACGTTCTGCCAGCGCTCGTCCATACCGCTTTCCGGCAGCTCGTCTGCAAGAATATCGCACAGCTTTTCGTCCGTGCGGAGAAGCCCCTTGTCGTAAAGCAGACCGATTGCAGTCATCGTGAATGCCTTTGCAACGGAATAGGCGTTCTGGCAGGGGTTGCCCTGCACGTCCTCATCGGTTTCGGACACGCCGTTGTGAATTTCCGTCAGGCGGATGATTCTGAACGGCAGGGTTTCGATGTATTCCATACATTCTTCAAGAAATCTGCTCATAATCAGCCTCCGAAAACGTCGGACTCTATGTAGTCAACGCCCAGTGCGCTGATTCGTGCCAGCTCGTCAGCCGTGTTGACCGTCCACACGCCGACCTCAAGGCCGTGTGCGTGGAATTCGTCAACCATTTCCTGCGTGATGACAACCCTGTCCGCATCAATTGCAATGCCGTAATCAAAGCAGCGCTCGTAGTTATTCTGCGCCGTGCCGTAGGTGAACATCAGCGGCAGGTCGGGGAACATTTCGCGCGCCTTTATAAGGTTGTCAAAGTCAAAGGACTGCAGTATGCATTTTGAAAGGTCGTAAACCTCGGCGGCAAGGTCGAAAACAGCCTTCACCTGCTCGTCGGTGTAGCTGCCCTTGAGCTCGATAAAGCAGACCATACCGTTTTCCTTCATAATTTCAAGGTATTCCTTAAAGGTGCAAAGGTAAACCACGTCGTCGCTTTTTTCGTTGAGCAGGGGCTTTGCGGTCAGCTCCTCAAAGGTGTGCTCGCTCACAAGCATCTCCGTGCCGTCAAAAAAGGTTGCTTCCTCGTTGTGGTTGGTTACAAGAACGACGTCCTTGGTGAGCCGTACGTCCGTTTCGGCACCGCCCGAACGGTTTTCGGCCGCCTTTTTAAAGGCAACCGCCGTGTTGTCGGGGTATTTTGAGCTGTAGCCGCGGTGGGCAATCATACAGATATTGGACATAGTTTTTTCCTTTCGTTGAATTACAGTTTGTTGAGATTTTAATTGTAGTACGCTGTAACAACTAAAACTTCACTGTAGGGGCGGCTATCAGCCGCCAGCAAACCGAGCAATATCAGCACGGGCGGATAATATCCGCCCCTACAAAAGTCAACTTTAAGATGTTACAATGTACTACGGTGTGTTCTCTTTCTAAACAGTTGGACAAACTATAATTTATTCTATCATCTATCTTTTTTCAAGTCAATCATACAATACGTTTTCCGTACCCATAATTAGGTTGAAATCCTCGTCGTAGATATAGATATAGTCTGTATAAACAACGGTCATAAACTGCTTGCCGCCGTATTCGCTGATTTCTATATCCTCGCAGTTTTCAAGGAACACTTCGCCTGTTTTGTAGTTGATAAGCTTGCTTATACCTTTTATAACAGGCCATTCGACAAGACGTATATGGTTAATGATTGCAAGATTTGGAAAACCCTTGTAATCAAGATACTCGGTTTCGTAATCTTCATACTCGTGTGAGTTTACGGCTGAGTCAGATTCTTCATTATGATCGGCGTCTGTATCCGCACCCTTTGGATTTTCAATTTTATCCGTAACGTTGCCGTCAACGTCGAAATACCAGTCTGTTCCGTTTTCGTCAGTCAGGGAGAAAGTGCCGTCTTCTTCGCTATAGCGTGTTGCAGGCAGACCGTTTTCCTTGCAGGTAATAATTTCATCCGTGTACATATCACGGTAGTAATCGTCCTTTGCATCAATGTGTCCGCAGTAGTAAAGCAGTCTGTCGCCGATAGCTTCGTAGTATCTGGTCTGTCCGTCATAGTCAAACGTTGTGAATGAGTGCAGAAGATTGAGCGAATTGTCGTAAACTTCAACGTCTGCGTTGTCACGCACGGCAACGAAATATTTGTCCTCGGCTACGCTGTCGATGTCGCTGTAAACGGGCTCAAGCAGCCATTCGCCACTGTCTGTAATTATTCCGTAAAGCTGGGTTTCGGTGACTTTAACAACGGATTTACCGCTTTCAAAGCTGACGAAAAAGTCGAACTCGTCAAACACGATGTTTCCGTCCATATCAAAAACAAGCAGGGGTGTTCTTTCTTCGTCCCAGTCATAAGCACCCATCAGCTTCGTGTGCGAGCTTGTACCGTAATTCCAAGCATAGGAGAGGTTTTCTCCGCCCTCGAAGACTATGTTTCCGTCATAGTCGTAGCATTTGAAATATTCATCGTACTTGCTCGTGAAAATCCTTTCGGGCGTGATGTGGTCGATATCACCGTCAAGCGTAACGGCCCACGAGCCGTCGGAAGCAACAAGCAAAGAGGTGCATTTGTATTCTCCGCCCTCGTAAAGCTCATTTTCTGTTATCTTCATATTGTAATATTTTTTGTCGTCAAGCTCGTACGTGCGGTATCTGTTAAAAACAGGGTCAACCACAATTTTGCCGTCAAGGGTCATAAGCCCGAAAAGCTCTTCGCTTAAATATCCGTTGCTCTCATCGTGGCAGTAACCGCCCGTGAAAATCACAAGTTCGCCGTAATCATCACGGGGAATGAGTGTGTCTGTAAATTCCTCGTACCAACGTGAAGCCTTAACTTCCTTTTTGATTTCGGGCATAACGGATGCTTGCGCTGTTGTGCTTTCCGTTGTGTTTTCTTCGCCGTTTTGTACCGTGTTACAGCCGCAGAGCAGTAAGGCGAGAACGAGCGGAATGCAGATGAATTTTTTAATAAAAGTTGTTTTCATAAAGCAACCCTCCCTGATTGCAATATAGCAACAGGGAGGGTAAAAGTCAATATGAATTACAACATTGTAACTATTTGTAATCTTTTATTAAAAGTTTGTTAATCAATCAAAGAAATAGAGATTCTGTGCGTCATCACAGTATTGGAACTGCGGGTATTTTTCGTTGGATTTTACTGTCGGCTGACCGTCGAATTCGCTTAACCAGAACAGCATATCTGCAACGTCCGAGCCGTAGTTACAGCAAACGTGAGATGCCCCCTTGATAAACCAGGTGTTGTCGGGGAAAAGGCAGGTTGAAGCGTCGATTACTCTGTCGGGTGAGAGCTTTGTCGGGTCGGCAGCAACGTAGTCGTCACCGAGGGTTTTGCCGTAGGGTGCAACCGTTGCACCGGCAGACATAAGCTCTGTTTCGAGCACTGCATCACTCTGTACGTAGGAGTGCTCGAAGGCAGGAATATGGGGCTTGCCGTAGGATGTGACAAGCATAACGCCTACGCCGTCAGCCTGCATCTTCGTGAGGAATTCATCGCGCTGAAGTCTGTACTGCTGGTACTTGTCGAGCTTGGCGATAAGGCCTGCGTATTCTTCCTCAACGCCGCTGAACATCAGCTGCTTTGCGGCTTCAAAATCAGCCGTCTGCTGCATACCCCAAAGTCCGGGCCAGGTTGCAAAGGTTGAACGCATAAGCTCGGCGTAAACCTTTTCCTTGTGTTCGTCCATAAGGTTGTTTGCAAAGTCCGAAACGGCGTTGACAAGGCTGAGCGCCTTGAGCACGGTCCAGAGAGGCTTGAGGTCGGAAAGCGAGTCGTTGAGGAAGGTCATAAGTATATCAACGTCAATGCCTACCTTGCCTGCGTACGGGTCGGACGAGCAGTACGAGCCGTAAATTGCGGAGGAGAGGAAAATGCAGTTTTCAACCTTTTCATAGCCGTATTCGTCCAGATAAGCCTGGGTCATAACACCGCCGAGGCTGCAGCAGATAATGCGCACCTTGTCAGCACCGCTGTCGGCAAGCGCACGGTTGACTGCGGCATCAATCCTCTTTGCGGTGTCGTAGGGGTCAAGGCGCCAGTCGTACGTTACAAAGTAAACGTTTTCTGCGCCGTAACGCTCAATTGCCTCGCGCACAACTGCACCCTCTGCACCGGTTTCGTGGTTGAATTGGGCTTCCAGCGCCTCGGGGTAGTTGCTCATTGCAAGGGGATATTCCTTCACGGAAATATTGCCTATGCTTTCGCCGTTTTTATCGCACGCAAGGGGAGCAAAAATGCCGCCTGCAATTTCAATTGCCATATCGGCAAAGGCCTCGTTGCCCTTGAAAATGCTAAGAAACAGTCCCTTGAAAACGGAAGCGACAATCGGGCCCGCCTCAACGCTCATTGCGGGGCGTTCGCTTTCCGTGCCCTGGTCAAGAATAAGGCCGCCGAAATCCATACCGCGGACTATTACAATCGGGTTTTCGGGCTGTGAGCCCTGAGCAAAGGTGCTCACCGAGCAGGAAAGACCAAGCACAAGCGCAAGGATAATACAAACTACTTTTTTCATAAAATCTACCTCCAAACGGTTTTGGAAATTGCTGATGTAAAAATTATACATTGTTTTTGGGGGTAAATCAATAAAAATTTCGATATCCCAAATATAAAAATATATTTTTCGAAAAAATTAAATTTTTCTCTTGACAAACGACAAAGCGCTGTGTATAATAGCAACTGTTGTTTGTGCGGATGTAGCTCATCTGGTAGAGCGCCACCTTGCCAAGGTGGAGGTAGCGAGTTCGAGCCTCGTCATCCGCTCCAAAAAAGAAGTAACTTTTGTTTACCAAAAGTTACTTCTTTTTTTATCCATTGCGAAAGCAATGGCATATCATCACGCTTTAGCGTGTATATCATTGCCGCAGGCGTATATCATCAACCGCAGGTTGTATCGCTTTCGCAATGATGATATACAACACTTCGTTTTGATGATATGCAATTTCTTGCGAAATTGATGATATACAAGGCTTCGCCTTGATTTTGTAAACGCTTAATATTGTGTCAGCGATATATCATTTCAAAACTTCCCCTTGACAAACCGTAAATTCCGCAGTATAATCCACTCAACAATTGAAAATGCCAAATGGGGTGCTGATGTTATCGGCTGAGAGTCGGGCTATTAAGTCCGTGACCCTTGAACCTGATCCGGGTAATGCCGGCGTAGGAATTTTAACGGTTGTAAAAACACTGAACACCAACGGGAAAATTCCTCTTGGTGTTTTCTTTTTTTACTAAAGGAGTGTTTTCAATGCAAAAAACCGTACTGACACGAACAGAAAAAACAAAACGCTTGGCCCTTAGCGGAATACTAATCGCAATGGCAACGGTGCTCTCATTCATCAAGGTGTTCGAGTGGCCGTTTGGCGGAAGCATTACCGCCGCATCAATGCTGCCGCTTGCAATGCTCGGCTACACCTACGGCGTGAGGTGGGGACTTGCCGTGGGACTTGTACACGGCGTTATTCAGGCAATCACGGGCGCCACAATGTCCTCGGCATTTGCAGGGCAGAGCGCAGGTGCAGTTGCCGCAATATGTCTGATTGACTATTTTATCGCCTTTTCCGTAACAGGTCTTTCGGGTATGTTCAAGGGTAAAATCAATAACCATACGGTCGGGTTTGCGCTTGGCACGGCGGCTGCCGTTTTCCTGCGTTACCTTTGCCACGTCACGTCGGGCTATATTTTTTACAAATCCTATGCCGACTGGTTTTTCGGCGAGGTTATGGTGAATGATTTTTCCGCAATGCTGATGCAAAAGTGTTCGCCCGATTTGCTCGGCCTGATTTATTCAATTATTTACAATGCCGCATATATGCTGCCCGAGCTCGTGATAACAACCGTCTGTGCCGTGCTTGTGATTACTCTCATTCCTCCCGTCAGGCGTGAAATGATAAAATCAAAATAAATTGTATAGACAAAACGGCTTTGTTGTGGTATACTCATAATGTTTGATTATAACTATTATGAAAAGGAGTGCGGCGTATAAAAAGCCGCAGACAGACAGTATGCTTGATATCAAAGAAGCTCTTGCTAAAATACATTCTTCACTTGCTCTCACGATGAAGGAGGCAGGCTTTACCGCCGTTATTCCCGAAGGCATTGAAAAGGGCGAAGCACCTGTTGCTTCGGGTGACAACGGCATAGGCTACAGGCTCGAATACAAGTCCGAGGCCGCCGGCCTCAGAATTGACTATTTCGACACAAAGCTCAATTTCTCAATTTCAACCGAGGTTGACGGTGACGGTCAGTTTATTAATTACGACCTTGTTTCCGTTTCTCTTCTCGACCCCGAAACTACAGACCAGAGCGATGTCAACTACATCTCGGGCGAGATTTCGGACACCGTTATGGCAAAGTTCTGCAAGCCCGACCCTGCAACGCAGAAGGTCAAGGCACCCAAGACGGTTTCCAAGGCTGCCGCAAGAAGCGGTTCCGTTTACTACGACTCCAACACGCTTGCAAGCCGCCTTACATCATCTCTCTATCCCGAATACAGAGCACAGTATAACGACAACATCAACCGCTACGGTGAGTTTCTTCCCGAAGAATTCTTCGCGGCGGGGTGTGCAGATGCAATCATTGCTACAATCAGGCAGAATGACCCTGCAAAGATGAAGAAGCTTTTCAATCTCCTCAATGAGATTTATCTTGATGCAACCAACGAAACACAAAGCCTTATCGTTGTTTCTATTCTCGGTAAGATGGATAACGACCAGACTCTGCTTGCAAACTGTGTTGACTATATGTGTGACGATTTGCTCAAGCCCACAATCCGCGTAAATAAATTCTTCGCAACGGGTGCAGGCAAAACGGCAAAGGAAAAGCTTGCAAATCCCCCTGCATACAAGCCCAAAAAGGCAAAGCGTCCGAGCATAACGGAGCGCATGCTCAGCGGCGCACAGAACCAGCAGGGAAGGAAATAACAAAAAAGCTTATGAGTTCAAAAAACTCATAAGCTTTTTTAATGCAAAATGCAAAGTTGAAAATGCAAAATTAAGGGTCACTTCGCTCCGATTATAATAAAATCGGGTGAGGGCGAAGCCCTCCCACAATTTTGCACTTTGCACTTTGCATTCTGCACTTAATTTATTTCCAGATAAACCAGATAAGCAGGTAGCCTGTTGTTACTGCGGCGAGAGTAAAGGGTACGCCGAACTTCATAAAGGTCGTGCTCCTGACCTCGTGCCCCTCCTTGCGCAGTATACCGATACCTGCAATGTTTGCGCTTGCACCGATGGGTGTAAGGTTACCGCCGAGGGTTGCACCGCACAGCAGACCGTAGTAGAGAATCTTGGGCTCAATGCCTATATCAGCCGCGATAACGGGCATAATTGAAAGCATTGTAGCCGTGTAGGGAATGTTGTCGATAAATGCGGAAAGGATAACCGACATCCAGACGATGATTGTATAGATAAGGAAGGGAGAGCCTGAACCGAGCGAGGAAATCGCGTTGCCTATAACGTCGATAACGCCTGCGTTCTTGATACCGCCGATAACCACGAACAGGCCTGCGAGAAGGACTATCGTGTAGTAGTCAATTTCCTTGATTGCGTTCTTGACGATATCTTTGTTTTTCTTAACGAGAAGCTCGCGAAGAATTCCGATTACAAAGAAGCCGATGCATAGAACGCCGTTCGTGATGTCGGGCTTGTAGAACTGACCGGGTGCCGCGGCATCCTTATAAGGGATGAACGAAACCGCAATAAGGGAAACAACCGTGCCGAGCAGAAGGTAGGTGGGGAACTTGTCCTCAACAACCGTTCTGGAATTGAACTCGATCTTCGTCTTTTCCTTGCGGAACATTACCATAATTATAAGTGCGCTGACTAATGCACCCGCCTCGACAACCCAGAACATACCGGCTTTACCGTCGTCAACAAAGAAATCGGAGAAGTCGAGATTAGCCTGCTTTGCAAGCAGAATAGAGGTCGTGTCGCCGACGAGAGTTGCCGCACCCTGAAGGTTGGAGGAAACGGCAATACAGATAATTGACGGAACGGGGGAGATGTTGAGCTTTTTGCAGAAGGCAAGGGCAACGGGGGCTATCATAAGCACGGTTGCAACGTTGTCAACAAAGGCTGAAACAATGCCTGCGAAAAGCGAAAGCGCAACGACCGTCCACATTATATTGGGCATACGGGAAATGAGTATGTCGGACATCAATTGAGGCATTTTGCTCTCGATAAACAGATAAACGGTACCCATTGTACCGGCTATCATCATAATAACGTTCCAGTCAATTTCGCCGAGTGCTTCGGCAAAACCGTAGGAATAGCTGCCGCCGGCAAGGGTGAAAAAGCCTTCGCCGAACAAATCGGGTGAAACGGATGCGATAATGCCAAGCGCAACAAAAATAATTGCCGAGCAGACGGTGATATAGGGCCTGATTTTCTGGAATGCCAGCATAAGCACGTAGGTGATGGCAAAGAGAATCAGAGCGGCGGTGGTAACAGGACTCATAAAAATCTCTCCCTGAAAAAATATTGCGGCGGAATAAAAAAGCAGAACCCACTTTGACAGCGGATTCTGCCGAAATACAGATTAAACAGCGGTGCTTCATAAAGCGTGTACCGCAAAAATATATCCGGATTCCACAACCCACAACAAATAGAATAAACGCTTATTCTATGACAGACTCCACCACTTATTTTGGGTTGCGCTCAGATTATACCCCAATATATTTGCTTTGTCAATATTTACTTTTTCAGTGCAATAAACGCCGCACAGTTAGGGCCGCAGTGTGAAACGATAGTACAGCCTGCCTTCATTTTGAGCACTTGGCTGAATTTGCCGCTGCTTCTTACAATGTCGGCAAGTGCTTCTGCCTGTGCTTCGTCCATAGGGGAGTATGTGAAAATTGCAAGCTCATCGTCATATTCTGCCGAAGCCATACGCTCTTCTATATACTGCGCCTGCACCTTGTCAATCTTTCCTCTGTACTTTTTGCACATTGAAAGCGTGCCGTCACGCATTTCAAGGCTCGGACGTATGCCGAGAATATTTGCGCCGAGCGCGCTTACCGCGGAGCAGCGGCCGCCCTTGGCAAGAAACTCAAGGTTATCTAGCACAAAGCTTGTGTCAGCCTTTTCCGTAAGGGTTTCAACGCCCTTGGCAATCTCCCGGGCGGACATACCGCTGGCCGCCATTTTAACCGCCTTGTTGATGAGCAGAACAATACCCGTTGTAAGGTGCTTGCTGTCAACGACGTAAACGCCGTCAAAATCGTCTGCAGCTATCATAGCGTTGCGGCAGCTTGAGGAAATACCGGAGCTGAGCGCAATGTGAACAACGCTGTCGCCGTTTTTTGTAAGGTCTGCAAAGAAATCCTCGTACTCGCCTACGGGGATTGCTGAGGTTGAGGGCAGAGCCTTTGTTGCCCTGTAGTTTTCTACAATTTCCTCGGGCGTTACGTCAACGCCGTCAAGCCTGTCCTCGCCGTTTAAGATAACGTGAAGCGGAATAACCGCAACTCCCCACTTTTCTGCAAGCGCAGTGCCGATATCCGCAGGGCTGTCTGTTGAAATAATTACTTTACTCATTTTACTTTTCCTTTTTTAGTTGTAAATTTAGAATATTATACAATAAACAGTTTGCAGTGTCAACGGAAAGAATATTCGCCGCCGCTGCAAATGAAATTGTAAAAACGGAATAATCAAGTTGATTATATTGCGTTTTAATGCTATAATCGTGAAAATGAAAAGAATAAGGAGACTTAGGTTATGAACATAGCATCGTTTTTCATGTCGGTCCTCATTGCTTACGGAACGCTTGTTTCATTTGTCGTTCATCCGCAGGCACCCGAGGATACGGGCGAATTTACTCCCGTTGTGCGCTTTTTGATTACAAGTGACTCCCATATCACCACCATCGGCGACGTGCAGACGACACGCCTTGAAAAAATGATAAAGATGGGCAACAAAATTGCCGCCAAGGACGCGGAATACAACAAGCTTGATGCAGTGCTTATCGCAGGTGATGTAACCGATATGGGCACAACGATTGCCTTCGGCAGCATCAAAGCCGCCGTAAAGCCCGTGCTTAAAAAGGACACGCAGTTCCTTGCCACGATTTCCACCTCTCACGATGACCGCAACCTCGGCAAAGCCTCGCTTGAGCTTTACAGTAACATAATGGGTCAGGAAACCGACTTCCACCGCGTAATAAACGGCTTCCACTTCATCGGTGTTTCCGCTTCGCTTACTGAGGGCGAGCACTACAGCGAGTATCAGAAGCAGTGGCTTGTTCAGCAGCTTGATGCCGCTGTTGCTGACGACCCGACAAAGCCGATTTTCGTTCTTCAGCACGAGCATATTCAGAACACCGTTTACGGCAGCTCGGATTTCGAGGGCTGGGGTATGCCCGACTTTGCCGAAATTCTCAAGAATTATCCGCAGGTTGTCGATTTTTCGGGCCACTCACATTACCCGATTAACGACCCCCGCTCAATCTGGCAGGGCGAATACACCGCAGTCGGCACGGGCGGCCTGTATTACACCGAGCTTACGGTTGACGACGTAAAAACCGTTCACCCCAAGGGCTACCGCTTTGTTTCCACCTTCTGGGTCGTTGAGGTTGACGCAAACAACCGCATCCGCCTGAGAGCTGTTGACCTTCTTTCGCAGGAATATCTTTGCGAATACACGCTTGAAGGGCCGCTTGACAGAAGCTACACGCCCGACAGCAGAATTGCCTCTGCCAAAGCACCCGTGTTTGCCGAGGGAACGAAGCTTAACAACATCAACGGCAAGCTGAAGTTTGCCGCCGCTGAGAGTGCAGACGGTATGCCGATATTCATTTACCGTGCCTTTGCCGTAGACAGTCAGGGCAACAGAACACCCGTGGGCAAAACCGTGGCACAGTATTACAGGTACAAAGTACCGGAAAACGTTACCATAAAGCTTGAAAATCTGCCCGAGGGCGAATACACGCTTGAGGTCGTTGCGGAAAACTGCTACGGTATGCAGTCTGCACCGCTTAAATAATCCGTATATAATTTTTTCACATAAGGAGAAATTAATATGTCAGCAATTTTTGCAAAGATTACCGCTTTTATCTGTTCAATCATTATTTCAGTCTGTGTGTGGCTTGATATTCCCATGTACCCCATGGGAGAGAAGCTGGATATGGACAAATTCGTTATCCAATTTGAAGACGAGTTTGAAGGTGAGCTTGACCGCACCGTATGGTCGGGTCACTACCAGTGGGGCTCAACAACCGAGCCCAGAAGAGGCTGTTACTGGAACAAGTACCTTGCCTATACGGAAAACGGCAACCTTGTAATTCCCGTAACCTACCTTGAAGAGGGCATGGGCGGCAAAGGTGCAGGCTGGTATACAGCGGGTATCGATACCGATTCCGATTCTCCCAACGGCTTCAGCCAGAAATTCGGCTACTTTGAGTGCCGCTGTATTCTGCCCAAGGGTGCTGATATCTGGAGTGCCTTCTGGCTTATGAACGACGGTGTTTATAACGAGGACGGCAACGGCAGAGACGGCACGGAAATCGACGTTTACGAAAGCCTCTGCGGTGGCGATTTCTTGCCCAACGCAGTTTCAAGCAACCTGCATTACGACGGCTACAACGACGCACACGAGGCTATGGGCGACGTGAAAATCCTGCTTAAAAACAACCCCTATGAGGAATTCAATACCTACGGCCTTGAGTGGAACGAAAACGAGTATATCTTCTATATCAACGGTGTTGAAACCTTCCGTACCGATTTCGGCGGCGTAAGTCAGAACGAGGAATACGTAATTCTTTCCGTAGAAATGAAGGGCGAAAACGGTATCCCCTCCGAGCGTGAGAACGCCCCTGCAGAAGACGCTGAATTTATCGTTGACTACGTAAAGGTTTATCAGTATAAGGAACTGGCAGGTTAATTACGTATTGCTATTTGTCGGAAAATGCGTTATAATGTTCATGAAAGGTGGTATAAACTATGAAAAAATTATACAGAAGCGAAACGGATAAAAAGCTTTTCGGTGTCCTTGGCGGAATTGCCAAGTATTTTGATATTGATGCGACGGTTTTGCGTGTTATATACGTTCTTCTGTCGTTCTTCGTGCTTGGCTGCCCCGTGATTATATACCTCGTCGCGGCGCTGATTATCCCGAAGGAGCCTCAGGCCCCGCAGGACGGACAGAACAACTACTATAACAGCGCAGAATAAAAGACTGATACCAAAAATCTGTTCAGCACGTAATGAATAATGAATGATGAATAATGAAAAATGAATAATAAAACGAAAATCCGTCCTCGTAAGAGAACGGATTTTTGTTTGGTGCCGGTGGCGGGGGTCGAACCCGCACGGTATCGCTACCAACGGATTTTGAGTCCGTCACGTCTGCCAATTCCATCACACCGGCTTGATTAAGTGTTATTTATTGTATAACAAAATAACAAAAAAATCAATAGCAAAGAGTAATTTATTTTGCAAATGAAAAAGGTCTGTTTTGCGGCGAGCAAAGCAGACCTTTAAAACTTTTATTCTTTGTTGATAAGCGAAACGCCTGCGCCGATTGCTGTCCAGACGAGCTGGCAGATGCATATCTGCAGTGCGGAAACGTTGAACGCACCGCTGAAAACCGTGATAATCGCCATAAGCAGTAAGCCTGCCGCCGTGCAGAAGGTTTGCTGTGTGGTGACAATGCCTGCCGAAGCGCAAAGCGAGCTTGCCTTGCTTACGCAGTGCAGGAAGGCGGCGGCGCTTCCGTTGTGGAGAAGCTTTGCATCCGATTTAGGTGCAACGGAATCGGCGTAGCTTTTGAGCACGTCTCCTGCAGGGGTGCTGACAATCTTTACGGAGTTGAGGGGCAGTCCGAAGGTGTTTGCCACGAATTCTTCGGTTATGTTGGAGTCGGTTGTACGGATGAGTATGTTAATGCCGTTGTTTTCGATTTTTCTCAGGTGCTCGGCAATTCTCGGCTCGGAGCCGTAGCTGACAACGAAAATTGCGGCGATTTTGCCTGCGTCGGCAAGGTAGACAACTCTTCTGCCGTCGTGGCGGTATTTTGCCTCATCCACGCTCATCGGAATTTCAATGTTGTGGTTTTCAAGCAGCTTTCTGTTGCCGACGAAAACACGTCTGCCTCTTACCCAGCCCGAAAGTCCGAGCCTGTCCTCGTAAACCAGGTCTTCAACGTTCATCAGCAGTTCTTTTCTGCCCATAACAACCTCGTTGAAAAGGCTGCTTATCGGGCCTCCCGCATCAATGAGCATTGATGCGGCTGTGAGTATTGCATCGTCAATTCTCACGCCGTAGAAGGTCTTCATACCGTGTATGTTACAGCTGCTGCCGGGGAATATGTCTGCCGCATCAACCGCAACGGCGTTTGTGGATTCGTATTCAAATGCACCTGCGTAGCCCGTGATTATACCGCCGTCCTCACGCAGGGCTTTGTTTGCCTTTGAAAGGGGAAGATTGGCCGCAAGCACGGCAGAGGCGGGTGCGCCCATACACATTGCGCCTGCAAAAATGCTCACACCGCAAAGCACGCTTTTTGAAGCAATACCTGCGATAAGGCCGATTACTACGCTTGCCGCCGCAGTGAGTGGCACGAGCTTTATGCAAAGGTCGTCTGCCGCATCGCTTGCAAGCGAGTAAGCAAGGAAGTTGGTTGCGAATTTTGTTCTTGCGCTGTAGCGTATGTCCGCGTCGCCCATAACGACGTTTCTGCCGATTCTGTTGGCATCGGCAATGTTGTCGATTGTGCGCACGGTGTAAAGACCGTCCTTGCTTCGGGAAGAAAGGAAAGCGAAATTCTTTTCGACCCTGCTGTATGCAAGCAGACTGCCTGCCGCACCGATACAAAGCACAAGTGCCGCTGCAGGAGCAAAAACGGGCATTTCGCCGTGAAGGTCGAAAATTATCAGCAGAAGCGACTGAATAAGAGTGACCGCAGCCGCTATAAAGATGGGTGTGCGTGCGTTGGGCTTGCCCGAGCCGTTGAAGAAGCAGGTGATACCCGATGACCACTGGGGAAGCGTTGCGGAGAATGCAACGGTCAGAAGCGCGAGTGAAATAACGGCAACCGTGCTCACGGAGGGGGACGCCTCGTTAATTTTTTCGGAAAGCCCCGGGACAGCCGTCATTATAAGCAACGCAAGAGCGCATACACCGCTTATAACCGTGCCGATAAGGGCTGTTAATCTCTTCTTTGAAACAAAGTCACTGATTTTTGCTTTGTCGGAGGGCTTGCGGTATTCAACGCCCTGTCTGTTGAGGCGTGTTCTGGTTTTTGTTGCGGAGAAGCGCTTGCGTCTTTCCTTGATTTCGCCGCCGAGCTCTTCGGCAATGTCCTCGTCAATGTGAGGCTCTTCGGGCTCTATGCCCTCAAGGCGGAAGCTATTGACCTTTTTGCTTCGGTTGCGGCGAAGCTCGTCCTCTACAACGTCCTCATCAACCTGCGCAACGGGCTCTTCGGGCTCGCCGAAGCCGGGAAGCACCATCTGGCCGTCATCGTGGTGAACGCTTTGCGGCTTGGCGGGTGCCACGATCGGAATTGCGCCCGTGCGCACAAAGGTCTTTTCGTTGTCATCCTGCTTTTCTTTGAGCATATCGTCTGCGGAAAGAATTGCAGGTACGGCGTGAAGGTCTGCTGTCTTTTCAAAAAGGTTTTTGCCCGTAATAATGCCGGGGCGTTCAAAAATAACCGTTTTGTCGGGCAAATCCCCCACAACAACCGTCTTTTGGGTAGCTTCCTGCTCCTCTTCACGGATTTCGGGGAACATTGCGCTGATATCGGACTCAATATCTATATTGCCGAAAATTTCAAATTTCTCAACGGGCTTTTCCGCCGTCTTTTCTTCTGCTTTTTCCTCTTTTTCTTCGGCGGGTACGGCAGGCTCGTAAATAACTGCTTCCGGCTGTGCCGTTTCTTCCTCGTCGATTATTTCAAGCGGAGCAGGAGGCGCAGGGGGATTGTATATTAAAGTTTCGGGCTCGAAAAGCGAAACAGTTTCCTCTGCCTGCTCTTCAATAATCTCTATAGGCTGTTCGGAGAAATAAACGGGAGCTTCCTCAATCTCTTCTGCTGTTTCAACAGCTTCTTCAGCCTCTTCACCATCAACTGAAAGGAAGCCTTCGGGCTCGTAGGCTTCGACAACCTGCTCTTCCTCGGGTTCTTCGGCTGTTTCAATATTTTCAGGCTCTTCGGTTACTTCGGTTTCTTCAATTATCTCAATAACCTCGGGCTCTTCAATAATTTCAACTGCCTCAACCGTTTCTTCCTTTACGGGTGCAGGCTGTTCTTGCTTTTCGGGCTCTTTATATCCGCTGTCGGCCCTGATTTGCGCCAGCAGCTCATCCAAAGTAAGGTTAGTCAAATCCATTGCTTAAATCCTCTTACAAAAACTTATCTCTGTCTGGAAACCTCAAACATCAGTATTCCTGCGGCAACCGATGCGTTGAGGGAGTTTACTCTGCCCTTCATCGGAAGCGAAACAATAAAGTCACATTTTTCTTTTACAAGTCTGCCCAGGCCCTTGCCCTCCGAGCCGATAACCAGGGCAACGCCGCCCGTAAAATCGGTTTCGCACCAGCTTTGACCGTCCATATCCGCGCCGTAAATCCACACGCCTCTTTCCTTTAATTCGTCAAGCAGAGAGGGGAGGTTGGGCACCCTTGCAACGGGCACGTACTCAACGGCACCCGCCGAGGTCTTTCCGACAACATAGCTTAAGCTAGCGTTGCGGCGCTTGGGAATAATTACACCGTGTGCACCTGCGGCATCCGCGCTTCGGATGATGGCACCGAGGTTATGCGGGTCTTCAACCTCGTCGCACACGATGATAAACGGCTTTTCGCCTTTAGCTTGGGCCGCGGCGAAAATATCGTCAACGTCGGCGTATTCGTGTGCCGCCGCATAAGCCGCAACGCCCTGATGGCTGCTGCCGCCGCACATAAAGTCGAGCTTCTTGCGGTCAACCTCTTTTACGACTATGCCCTTTTCACGGCATTCGCCGATGATTTTGCCCATACTTCCGCTTCTGTCACCCTTTGCAACAAGAAGCGTATCTATTGCACGCTCGCTTCGGAGTGCTTCCGAAACGGCGTTTCTGCCGATTATAAGGTCGTTTTTCTTTTCTTCCATAACGAAAAACCTCTTAAACTAATTAATATCGATTTATTATACCATATATATTGTAAAAAACCAACGGTTTTTCAAAAAAAGACACAAGATAATGACATTTTTTTCTTGGAGGCGGATGTAGTATTTGTTTTGTGTAAGATGCTTTTGTAATTGCAGTTTATTAAGTGCATTCTGCGTTCGGCTAAAACACATTACAGAAAGGACAAGCTATATGAACAAGCGACTCAGGCTGAAATCCGCTCTTGTGCCTGCGGATATACACGTCTTTATAAAGCAGGTCTCAGCCCTTGCGGCAGGACTTATTCTTTCGGCGGCACGGCTCTTCGGCGGTGCGTCACCCTTTGCTGCTGCTCTTGCCGCCGCTTGTCCGAACAGCGTGAGCTTTACCGTGCTTGCAGGCTGTGTTTCGGGCTATCTTTTACAGTATGACGGTGCGTGGACGGCAAGAATGTTAGCTGCCGTAATCGGTGCGGGAACGATAAATTTAATCACGCGAAAAAGCAGATTTATTAAACACACCGCCCGTGTTGCCCCCGTAAACGCGGCTGTGTGTATGCTTCTCACGGGGCTTACCGTACTGCTTGCGCAGGGCTTTGATATAAACGGACTCGTGCTTTACATAAGTGAAAGCGTTGTTGCCGCGGGTACGGCCGCAATGCTTGAAACAGCCTTTACCGCAGTGCCGCTTTTCAGCCGCAAGGAGCCCTTGCCGCAAAAGCAGCTGGTCAGCGTTACGGTTTCACTCTGCATTGTTTTGATGTCGCTTGAAAAAATACAGCTTGAGGGGATATCTCTTGCCCGTGCGGCTGCGGTTTTTGCCGTGCTTTGCGCTTCGAAATGGCTCGGCGCAACGGGCGGCTGTGTGTGCGGCGGTGCAATGGGCTTTGCAATGAGTATAGGCAGCAGTCTGCCTTTCCTCGGCGGTGCATATACCTTCGGCGGACTTGTTTCGGGGCTTTTTGCGCCTGCGGGCAGGTTTATGCAGGCCTTTGCCTATGCGGTTTGCAGTGCAATTACCGTGCTGATGAATACGGGCACTGCTGACCTTATGCCTCCGCTTTATGAAACGGCAATAGCTACGGTGGCCTTCGTGCTCATACCCGAAAAGTTTTTTACGGCCGCTTCGGTTTATTTTGCGGGCAGACAGACTCTTCCCGAATTTGAAACAATGAAAAAAGCTATGCTTCTGAGGCTCGGAAGCGTTAAATCGGGGCTTGAAGAGGTGTCCGATGCGCTTGAGCAGATTGCGCGGAATATGGTGCGGCTTGACAAAAGCGGCGAAAACCCGTTGAGTGAGGAAATCAAACAGCTCGTGCGTGACCAGTTTTCAACGCTTGCGCTTGCGGTGGGGGATATATCCGACCGCTTCTGCGGCGAAACACGCTTTGACACGGTTACCGCCTCAAAAATAGCCTTCGTGCTTGAAAGCTACGGCATAAAGCCCATTGAAATTATTTGCAGTGAAACGTCGGGAATATCACGTATTGAGATAAGTGCACAAAGGCTTAAAGGAAAATTCAGCCGCAGTGCACTGATGAGCGATATGGAAAATGCCTGCGGCTACAAGCTGAGCAACCCTACGGTAAGAGAGGAGGGGGACGAAACGATGCTGACTTTTGTAAAAAAACCGAAAATGAATATTCTGGTCGGCAAGGCGCAGTTTTCTGCCGATGAGAGCGCAATGTGCGGCGATACCTGTGACTGCTTTGCCGATAAAGACTCAAATCAGATTATAGTTATCAGTGACGGTATGGGCACGGGCCCGCGTGCGGCGGTTGACGGAGCGGTGGCGGCGTGGCTGTTTGCAAAGCTGCTTGCGGCGGGCTTGAATTTTGACAGCTCACTGAGGCTTGCAAATTCCGCACTCATAGTAAAATCGCATGAGGAAACCGTGGCGACAATTGATGCCGCAAAAATAAACCTGCACACGGGTGAGGCACAGCTTTTCAAGGCGGGTGCGGGAGTGAGCCTTGTGTGCAGAGGGCGCAAGGTTTACCAATACGGAAAGCCGTCAATGCCGCTGGGAATACTGCGTGAAATTGAATTCGACAAGGAAACGGTTAATCTTTCAAAGGGTGATATACTGCTTATGATGAGTGACGGAGTCAGCTCTGCGTGCTACGGTCTGATTGCCGAAGAGCTTCGCAAATCCAACAGAAAAGACCCCTCCGCCTTGGCAGAAAGGGTCGTTGAAATTGCTAAAAATTCGTGCTCGGGCAGACATCCTGACGATATTACCGCCGTTGCCGTTATTGTTTCGTGATATTGTATATTGCGTTGGCAAGCAGGGCTAATTCTTCCATTGTAAAGCTCTCTGCGCGTACGGTTTCGGTGTAGCCTGCCTGAGCGATTGCGGCGTAAACGGTTTCCTTGGGCAGGGACATACCTGCGCTGATTGAGTTTGCCGCCGTCTTTCTGCGCTGGGCAAACACGGCCTTGACCATTCTGAAAAACAGCTTCTCGTCCTTTAATTCTACGGGGGGCTGTTTTCTTATGCCGAGCTTTATTACGCTGCTGTCAACCTTGGGCGCAGGCATAAACGAGCCTGCCGAAACGTCAAACGCCTTATTGGCATCGGAATAGTAGTCAACCGCAACGGTGACTGCGCCTGCCTCGCGGCTGCCTACGGGGGCGCAAAGCCGCTGTGCCGCTTCCTTCTGTACCATAACGGTCAGGTTTTCAATCGGCAGTCTGCTTTCAAGCAGGTGCATAATAACGGGTGAGGTGATGTAGTAGGGCAGGTTTGCACACACGGCAACCTTCATCCCTGCGAATTCTTCCTCTATTATCTTTTTCAAATCAACCTTGAGCACGTCGGCGTTTATGATTTTTACGTTGTCAAATTCGGAAAGCGTTTCGTCAAGCACGGGCAAAAGGCGTTCGTCAAGCTCAATTGAAACAACCTTTTTCGCCTTTTTTGCAAGCTCTGCCGTAAGCACGCCGAAGCCGGGGCCGACCTCGATAACACCCGTGTTTTCGTCAGCACCGCAGACCTGAGCCATTCTCGGGCAGACGGTGGGATTAATCAGGAAATTCTGACCCAGTGCCTTTGAAAACTTGAAGCCGTGGCGGCTGAGTAAATCCTTTACAACCGAAGCATCGGATAAATTCTGCATAATGTAACCTCAATTTTGTAGAAAATAATATTTGAAATTCTCTTTACTAAAATATAAATTAGTTATATAATATAAGCTCAATAAGAATTAATTACCATATTAAAGCGGAGGTAATATTTATGGCAATTCTTGTAACGGGCGGTGCAGGCTATATCGGCTCGCACACCTCAATTGAGCTTATCAAAGAGGGCTATGACGTTATTATACTCGATAACTTCTATAACAGCAAGCCCGAAGCGCTGAATAGAATCAAAAAAATTTCGGGCGGCGATTTTAAATTCTACGAATGTGACATCCGCGACAAGGCAGGGCTTGACAAGGTCTTTGCCGAAAACGATATTGAAGCGGTTATTCACTTTGCGGGTCTGAAGGCTGTAGGCGAAAGCTGCCGCAAGCCCCTTGAGTATTACGAAAACAACATCGGCGGCACGGTAACGCTTTGTCAGGCTATGCGTGACGCAGGCTGTAAGAAAATCGTTTTCAGCTCGTCCGCTACCGTTTACGGCAGCAATAATCCTTCGCCCCTTCGCGAGGATATGCCCGCAGGCGGCACGACTAACCCCTACGGCACGACAAAGCTCTATATCGAAACCGTGCTTTCCGACCTTTATAAGTCCGATAACGAGTGGAGCGTTGTAATTCTCCGTTACTTCAACCCCATCGGCGCACACAAGTCGGGCCTTATAGGCGAAGACCCCAACGGAATTCCGAATAACCTTATGCCCTATATCACGCAGGTTGCTATCGGCAAGCTTGACCACCTCGGCGTATTCGGCAACGATTATCCGACACACGACGGTACGGGTGTTCGTGATTATATTCATGTTGTTGACCTTGCGTTGGGTCACCTTTGCGCAGTCAAAAAGGCTTGCTCGGGCACGGGCTGTAACGTTTACAACCTCGGCACGGGCAACGGCTACAGCGTGCTTGACGTTGTAAAGGCTTTCGAGAAAGCAAGCGGCGTTGAGATTAAGTACGTCATCGGTCCGAGAAGAGACGGCGATATTGCAACCTGCTATTCCGACCCGTCAAAGGCGAAGGCAGAGCTTGGCTGGGAAGCAAAGTTCGGTATTGACGAAATGTGTGCCGACTCCTGGAACTGGCAGAAAAACAATCCGCAGGGACTGTAATATAAAGAGAAAGGGTAAACAATATGGCTAAACGAGAAGGATATGTAGTTCCTAAAAAAGAACTGAATATGTTCGCTATAGGCGCAATGGGTCAGGGTATGATTTACGCTATGATGTCAAGCTATATCAGCGACTATTACGTAAACGTTTTACAGCTTCCGCTTGTGTTCGTGCTTGTGCTTATGCTTGCCGCAAGAATATGGGACGCTATCAACGACCCGCTTATGGGTATGATTGCTGACCGCAGACAGCCCACGAAGCTCGGCAAAATGAAGAAGTATATTCTTTACGCAGTGCCTCCCATTGCCGTGCTTACCTTGCTCATGTACTATGCGCCGGATATGAGCACAACCTCGCTTATGATTTACGCCGCAGTAACCTACATTCTGTGGGGTATGGCGTATACAATGGCGGACGTTCCGTTCTGGGGCCTGCCCAACCTTATGACCCCAAGCGCAGAGGAAAGAGGCTACGTTATTTCCTACACCAAAAACCTCAACGGTATCGGTTCGGCACTGCCGGAGGTGCTGTTCCTCGTTGCAGGCTTCACCCTTCCCGCGCTTTTGGGCACAACGGGTCTTGAATACGAAAAACAGCGCTATTTCATAATTGCACTTGTTGCCGTCGTAATCGGAACCGTAATGTACGGCAACTGCTACCGCCACATAAACGAGCGCGTTATTCCGCCCGTAAAGCAGCGTCAGCCCGGCGAGCCCTCAAGCCTTAAGAGAATCTTTACCTGCAAGCCGCTTATGCTCGTTGTTGCAATGGGTGTTCTCTCCAGCGGCAGATATATGGTGCAGGCTGCCGCCGTTCACGTTGCAAGATACGCTTTCTACATCGGCCCTGAGCTCACGCCCGATATGAGCCTTGCCGACAGAACGAAGTATATTTCGCAGAGCGTTTCGTCCGTAAAGACGATTTTCCAGGTTTGCGCCATCGTCGGTATGTTCGGCGCAATGCTTCTTATGCCCAAGCTTATGAGAAAATTCGATTACAAAAAAATCGTTATCACAACCTGTCTTGCGGGCTTTGTTGCAAGCATTTTCACAACGCTTATCGGCTGGTTTACCGCTAACCTTTACATCTGTATTCCGTTTATTCTTATTTCCTGCATTCCTCTCGGTGTTCTCAACGTTGTTTCCAACGCTATGATTGGCGACTGCCTTGACTATCTTGAGCTTAAAACGGGCTTCCGTGACAACGGTCTGGGCTCAGCCTGCCAGGGTTTTGTAAATAAGCTGGGCAACGCACTTGCCACAAGCGGAATTATTCTGATGTATATGTTTATCGACATTGACCCCTCAATGATGCTCAGCAGTGAGGTCGTAGTTGCCGCAACGGAGCTTACGAGAACGCAGAACTTTGCAATGTTCTCGCTCGTTTCAATCGTTCCCGGTGTGAGTATGCTGCTTTGCTCAATCCCGATGTTCTTCTATAAGATTTCGGGCAAGGAAAAGCAGAGAATCGTTGACGAGCTCGCCGCAAGAAGAGCGGTTGAAGCAGAAATGACCGCAAATCAGTAAAATAAATAGGCTCAAATGTGTCAAAATATATTTACAATTAAAACATCTTTGCGAGATTGAGAGACTTGTTAAAGAGTATAATGAGAAGGAACAGCATGTGTAACGCATGGCTGTTCCTTTTTTATACCTACTCGTGATTTCTTATTTTACTCAGTGCTCCCTTTTCGAGGCGGCTTACCTGCGCCTGCGAGATGCCGATTTCGTTTGCGACCTCAATTTGTGTCAGGCCTCTCATAAACCGCAGGGACAAAATCCGCTTTTCGCGCGGTGACAAATCCTCAATTGACTGCCGCATTAATATTTCGTCAATCCAGCCCTCATCGTTGCCACCGTCGCCAATCTGGTCCATAACGTAAATTGTGTCGCCGCCGTCGTTATAAACGGGCTCGTAAAGCGAAACGGGGTCAACGATAGCCTCAAGTGCGATTACGACCTCCTCTTTTTTCAGCCCCATTTCCTCGGCAATTTCGTTTATTGTGGGCTCTCTGCCTAAGTCATTTACCAGCTTTTCCTTTGCCTGAATTGCGTGGTAGGCGGTGTCGCGCATTGAACGGCTGACACGCACCGGGTTGTTGTCGCGCAGGTATCTGCGCACCTCGCCCGCAATCATCGGCACGGCGTAGGTTGAAAACCGCACGGGCTGTGAAATGTCA
This sequence comes from Clostridia bacterium, assembly GCA_017410325.1. Classification (GTDB taxonomy): domain Bacteria; phylum Bacillota; class Clostridia; order Oscillospirales; family Acutalibacteraceae; genus UBA8612. Next base: position 128,967 of record JAFQRA010000034.1, read on the forward strand.
AAATTATCTATTGATTTAATAAGCCCTATGCAACCGACCTGGAAAAGGTCGTCCATATTTTCGTTTCTGTTTGAAAAGCGCTGAATTACGCTGAGCACGAGCCTTAAATTGCCGTTGACGAGCGCCTCGCGTGCGGCCGTGTCGCCGCCCCGTGCTTTTTCGAGCAGAACCCTCTTTTCACTTTCTTTTAATACCTTTAATTTTGCGGTGTTTACTCCGCAGATTTCCACCTTGCAGAATTGCATATCATCCCTCCGTTAAAAGTAACCGCTGAATAAATCAAAGTCACAATTCTCAGCGGCTATTTTTCTGCCGGAAACGCCAAAAATGCTCGTTAATACACAAAGTATTGCCTGCGCTTTTTGACCTTACCGACAAAAAAACTATCTCGCTGATAATCGCAACCTGATTTAATCAGCGGTTACCAGTGAAAGTATTGTCCCTGCAAGGGCAGAATAATACAGTACGCAAATATTCATTTTTAATCAAAAATTTCCTGTGTTTTTTTGCGGTTGCCTGCACACATTATATCTGCGGCTCATTTCTCCTTTTTGGAGGTGAGATATGCGAAAGGCAATTAAGGCTGTAAGCGCTTTTATGGCTTTGATATGTACCTTTGTTTTTGCGTTTATCTGTTACGGTACGGCTTATGTTCCCGATTCGATTCTGGCTCAGGACACATATTCCGCAGATACCGGCAGCCCGTTTTTCAACTGTGTCTGCGAGGGCGGAACGGCTGTTTCGGCGGGCTCTCTTTCCAAGGTATATCCTGCACAGATAAAGCTTTGGGGCGTCGTTCCGGTCAAAGACTCGACCGTCAGGGTCGTAAACCGCCGCTACGTAACACTCGGCGGTACACCCTTCGGACTCAGGATTTTTACTTCCGGCGTTCTCGTTACGGGCGTAGGCTCCGTTCCCACAAAGAGCGGTGCCGCTTACCCGGCAAAAAAAGCAGGCATAAAGCAAGGCGACATCATAATCAGAATCAACGGCGCAACGGTAACCTCCAACCAAGAAATAACACAGCTTGTTGAGGGCTGCGGCGGTAAGAAGCTGACCGTAGAACTCATAAGAGACGGTAAGAATAAAACGGTCAGTCTGCTTCCTGCCGCGCAGTCAGCAGACGGCAGATATAAAATCGGGCTCTGGGTGCGCGATTCAACGGCGGGTGTCGGAACGATAACCTTTGTTGACAGCGACACCGGTGTGTTTGCAGGGCTCGGCCACGCAATATGCGATGCCGATACGGGGGGCGTTATGCCCCTGAGAACGGGCGATATATTGGGTGCAACAATCCGCGGCTGTGTTAAAGGAACATCCGGAACGCCGGGTGAATTGTGCGGCGTTTTCTCTACGGGAGTATTGGGCGAGCTGTATATAAACGGCTCAAAAGGTGTATACGGCGTGCTGAATAAGCTGCCCGAAAAGTCCGCCAAAATTCCCGTTGCTCTGAGTGACGAGGTAGTCACGGGTAAGGCTCAGGTTATTTCAACGGTAAACGGCACCGAGCCGAAGTACTACGATATTGAAATAACAAAGATTCACAGGGTAAATGACGAAGAGAAGAATATGGTAATCAAAGTAACCGATGAAGAATTGCTTGAAAAAACAGGCGGTATAGTTCAGGGTATGAGCGGAAGCCCCATTGTTCAGAACGGAATGCTTGTCGGCGCGGTGACACACGTTTTTGTCAACGACCCGCAGCAGGGCTACGCAATTTTTGCCGATACGATGCTTGATACGGCAACTCAGCTTTACGAGAGCTTAGAGGACGCAGCTTAAACTGACACAAAACCTTTCCTCAAAAAGATAAGCACGGTGTTTTTACGAGCCGCAAAACGCCGTGCTTAGAAACTGAGTTTGCCTTTCGGCAAGTGAAGTTGTTTTCAGTAGTGAAGTTGCTTTGCGGTGAAGTTCGGATGTGCCGAGTGATAATTGCAAACTCAACTTCACTTTAAACCAAAGGTTTGAAACCTCACTACAAAAAATCACCCGAAAAGACGTTAGCCTTTTCGGGTGAAAATGTTTTATTTTGCGTAGTCGGTTGCTCTGTTTTCGCGTATGATGTTGACCTTGATCTGGCCCGGATATTCGAGCTCTTCTTCAATCTTGGTAACAATATCTCTTGCAAGCAGTACCATCTTGTCGTCTGTAATGATGTCGGGCTTGACCATAATGCGGACCTCACGGCCTGCCTGAATGGCGAAGGAACGCTCAACGCCGTTGAAGGAGTTGGAGATTTCCTCAAGCTTTTCAAGACGCTTGATGTAGTTCTGTACGTTCTCTCTTCTTGCGCCGGGACGTGCGGCGGAGATTGCGTCTGCCGCCTGAACGAGGCAGGCAACGATTGTCTTGGCTTCGATGTCGCCGTGGTGGGCGTGGATAGCGTGGACAACCTTTTCGTTTTCCTTGTACTTGCGTGCGTATTCAACGCCGAGCTCGATGTGCGAGCCGTCAAGCTCGTGGTCGAGAGCCTTACCGATATCGTGGAGAAGGCCTGCGCGCTTTGCAAGCTTAACGTCTGCGCCGATTTCGGCAGCCATAAGACCTGCAAGGTAGGAAACCTCAAGCGAGTGGTTGAGAACGTTCTGGCCGTAGCTGGTGCGGTATCTCAAGCGGCCGAGAATTTTGACAAGCTCGGGATGAATACCGTTGACACCTGCATCAAGAACGGCTCTTTCACCGGCCTGCTTGATTGTGTGCTCAACCTCTTTGCGTGCCTTTTCGTGCATTTCCTCAATGCGGGCAGGGTGAATTCTGCCGTCGGAAATGAGCTTTTCGAGAGTGAGCCTTGCGACCTCTCTGCGAACGGGGTCAAAGCTTGAAAGTGTAATTGCTTCGGGTGTGTCATCGATAATAAGGTCAACGCCCGTAATCGTTTCGAGGGTGCGTATGTTGCGACCCTCGCGGCCGATGATTCTGCCCTTCATTTCGTCGTTGGGCAGGGCAACAACGGAAACTGTAGCTTCGGCAACCTGCTCTGCGGCGCAGCGCTGGATTGCTGTGGAAACGATTTCGCGTGCCATGTTGTCGGACTCGTCACGGAGCTTCTGCTCAAATTCGAGCACCTTGTGTGCTTTTTCTCTGGTGAGGTCTTCCTCGAGCGACTTGAGAAGGTAATCTCTTGCCTGGTCTTTGGTGAAGTTTGAAATTCTTTCGAGCATTTCAAACTGGCTGCGCTTGATAGCCTCGATTTCTTCGAGCTTTGCGTCTGCCGCCTTGATTTTGCCGTTGAGAACTTCGTCCTTCTTGTCGAGGTTGTCAGCTTTTTTGTCGAGCAGCTCTTCACGCTGCATATTGCGGCGTTCCTGCTTCTGAACCTCGGAGCGTCTTTCGCGCAGCTCGTTTTCAGCCGCGGTACGCTCTTTGTGAATTGTGTCTCTTGCTTCAAGAATTGCTTCTTTCTTTTTGGACTCGGCCTGAGCAAGTGCATCGTTGACTATGCGGGCCGCTTCCTGTTCTGCCGAGCCTATCTGGGCTTCGGCAACCTTACGCCTATGTAAACCGCCGACGAAGAAGAAAACAACGCTTCCCGCTGCGAAGGCGATAACTATAAGTGCGATTGCAAGTATCGGATTCAAACTGTTGGCACCTCCTTGATTGTGATTTTTGTGTTATAACAGTTCAATAGGAAATTTATCATCGCCCGTGCGGAATGGTAAATCGGCTTGTGTTCCGCAGAGACGGCAGGCGAAAAAGGCGGCATCGAAGCACTAATACCCCTTTTTATGCACTACATATTGTATATTATAACTTTTATATTGGTATGTCAAGTGTTTATATGTATGTTTATAATATTTTTATCATTATATTTGTGCAGTTCGTTGCAATTTGCACAAACAGGCTGTTAAAACCTTGTGGTAAAAAACACTTGCCTGTGCCGCATAAGTGTGGTAAAATAACTTGAATAAAATTGTTGACAGAAAAGTAGGTATATATATGAAAAAAGCACTTCTTTCAATTTTACTTGTCGTTGCTCTGGTTGCGGGCCTTGCTTCTGTTTCCTTCGGTGCTTCTCAGAAGGCGGGCGATGTTGATTTTGACGGGCTCGTAACTGCGGAGGATGCTCTGCTTGTCCTTCGTGCAACCTCGGGCACAACCAATCTTTCCTCCGCACAGATTAGCGCGGCAGACGTAACTTACGACGGCAAGGTTAATTCCGTTGATGCACTGCGGATTCTTCTCTACGTATGCGGCAGTATCAATTCTCTCGACAAGCTCGGCGGAGAAGAAGGCGACGACATTATTATTTAAACACGGTGTACACGCTCGGCCGACTGAGCACAGGGTGTATTGTGCAAATCTCCTAAAATTTAAAAAATGCTTGACCTAATCCTCTTATTTGTGGTATAGTAACTTTACCTCTGTAAGAGGGTTATTTTTTTGTGCCCTTTTTTGAGGGAGGCAATTTAAAAATGGAGGTGCCGAATTATGGCCGGAGATGCAAGAGTAAAGGTTACTCTCTCCTGCACTGAGTGCAAACAGCGCAACTACAACACAATGAAAAACAAGAAGAACACGCCTGAAAAGCTGGAGATGAACAAGTACTGCAGATTCTGCAAGAAACACACACTCCACAAGGAAACAAAATAATCGGGAGGTAGAAAGATGGCAAAGGATCAAAACTCCGAGGCAGCTAAGAAGGTTGCCGATGCCGAAAAAGCCTCAAAGAAAAAGGCCGGCAAAAACGGCGACCGTCCGAACATCTTTGTTCGTGCGGCCAAGGCTATTGCCAAGTTCTTCAAAGACCTCAAGGGTGAGACCAAAAAGATCGTATGGCCCAACGCCAAGACCGTTCTTAAGAACACCGGTATCGTTCTTGCCGTAGTTCTTATCATCGGCGCAGGCATCTGGCTTGTTGACTGGGGTCTTTCCGAAGGCATCAATGCGGTTCTCGGAATCGAAATCGGTGCAGAGGAAACAACCACTGAGGCCGCTGCTGAAACAACAATCGCAGCAGCACAGGAAACAGAAGCAGCAACAACAACCACAGCAGCTGCTACTGAAGCCGCAAGCGAAGCTGAATAATTCGGCTTTACTTTACAGGCTAAAAAAATCTGTTTCTTCGGAGGATAACAATGGCTGATGACGCAAGATGGTATGTTATCCATACCTATTCAGGCTACGAAAACAAGGTAGCAGACAGTATTCAGAAAATCGTTGAAAACCGCAGCATGCAGGATTACATCCTCGATGTTAAAATTCCTACGGAAATCGTTACCGAAATCCGTGAGGACAAGACAACGCGCGAGGTGGAGCGCAAAATCTTCCCCGGCTACGTGCTTGTCAAGCTTGCAGTATTCTACGATGATGACGGCCAGCCCAAGATGACCGATGACACGTGGTACGTAATCCGCAACACACGCGGCTGTACAGGCTTTGTCGGTCCGGAGAGCAAGCCCGTTCCGCTTACGGAAGAGGAAGTTCTCAGGTTTGGCGTTGAGAAGCGCAGCATAGAGGTCAGCTATGAGGTTGGCGACACGGTCAACATCATGGACGGCATTATGGACGGCTTCAGCGGTACGGTTCAGGAAATCGACCTTGAAAACAATATGGTCAAGGTTACCGTTTCCGCTTTCTTCGGCAGAGAAACCGTTGTCGAGCTTGAGCTTGACCAGGTTGAACCCGCCGTTGACTGATTTCTCACTATTTATTCAGGTAACTTCGGGTATATCCCGTGTTATGGGGCCTCAAGGTCCCGTGGGAGGAGCAAAATTCTTTTAGTGCTCCGCTCAACCACAATTTTGGAGGTGCAAACTAATGGCTCAGAAGGTAGTCGGCTTTGTAAAGCTGCAGATCCCCGCCGGTAAAGCTACACCGGCTCCGCCCGTTGGTCCCGCACTTGGTCAGCATGGTCTTAACATCATGTCTTTCACCAAGGAGTTCAACGAGAGGACAAAGAACGATATGGGTCTTATCATCCCTGTCGTTATCACAGTTTACGCTGATCACACATTCAGCTTCGTAACCAAGACTCCCCCCGCAGCAGTTCTCATCAAGAAGGCTTGCGGCATCGAGAGCGGTTCGGGTGTTCCGAACAAGACAAAGGTTGCAACAATCACAAAAGAACAGGTAAGAAAAATCGCCGAGCAGAAGATGCCCGACCTTAACGCTGCAAACATTGATACTGCTATGAGTATGATAGCGGGTACAGCTCGCAGCATGGGCGTCACTGTCGTTGATTAATGCTCGGGAGGTTTGAACGATGAAACACGGTAAAAAATATATCGAAAGCGCAAAGCTTATCGACAGAGCCAAGCTCTACGACCCCAACGAGGCTCTTGAGCTTGCAGTAAAGGCTGCAACAGCCAAGTTCGACGAAACAGTCGAAGTTCACATCCGTCTCGGTGTTGACTCACGTCACGCTGACCAGCAGGTCAGAGGTGCTGTTGTTCTTCCCAACGGTACAGGTAAGAGCGTTCGCGTTGCCGTATTTGCACAGGGCGCAGACGCAGACGCAGCTGCAGCAGCAGGTGCAGAGATTGTCGGTGCAGAAGACCTCGTTGCAAGAATCCAGGGCGAAGGCTTTATGGATTTCGACGTAGCTATTGCAGCTCCCAACATGATGGGTCTCGTCGGCCGTCTCGGTAAGGTTCTCGGTCCCCGCGGTCTTATGCCCAGCCCCAAGGCAGGTACGGTTACACCCGACGTTGCCAAGGCTGTTGAAGAGGCTAAGGCAGGTAAGATTGAGTACAGACTCGACAAGACAAACATTATGCACTGCCCCATCGGCAAGACATCCTTCGGCGCAGAGAAGCTTGAAGAAAACTTCAACACTCTCCTCGAGGCTGTTATCAAGGCTAAGCCCGCCGCAACAAAGGGTCAGTACATCCGTTCCTGCGTTGTTGCTTCAACAATGGGCCCCGGCATCCGTGTTAACCCCACAAAGGTTGGCCAGTAAAAAAATAATGCTTGACAAGCAGTTGTCAATGTGTTATTATATTTAAGCTGTTCCAAAGACAGCAGGTGCAATTTGTTAAATTGCTCAAAGGTTTTACCCGCCTGCCGAGGATGAAGCTCACAAGAAACATTTATTTGTATTCTTATGCTCTGTCCTCTCAAACGGGTGGACAGAGCTTTTTCTATTAATAATTCGGAGGTGAAACCACCAATGCCCAGCGCAGCAGTTCTTGAATCAAAGAAACAGGCAGTCGCAGCACTCGCTGAAGACCTTAAAAATTCTTGCGCAGGTGTTATCGTTAACTACAGCGGTATCTCCGTTGCAGACGACACCAAGCTCCGTAAGGAACTCAGAGAGGCCGGCGTTAAGTACTCCGTCGTAAAGAACACACTTCTCAAGCTCGCAGCCAAGGAAGCTGAAATCGAGATTCCCGAGGAGGTTCTCAACGGCACAACAGCTATCGCAACAAGTGCAGACGATTATGTAGCAGCAGCTCGTATCCTTTGCAAGTACGCAAGCACAAGCAAGACATTCGAGGTTAAGAGCGGTTACCTTGACAAGGACATCATCAGCCTTGAAAAGATTGACAGCCTTGCAAAGCTTCCCAGCAGAGAAATCCTTCTTGCTACTGTTTGCAACGCATTCAACGCTCCCATTTCCGCATTCGCACGCGTTATCCAGGCTATTGTTGATAACGGCGGCGAGGCAAAGCCCGCTACTGAAGAGGCTCCCGCAGAGGAAGCTCCCGCAGAAGCATAATCAAATTCAAAAAACTAAACTAATTAATTGTTAACGGAGGTTAAAAACCATGTCTGAGAAGATTACTTCTATCATTGAAACACTTAAGGGCCTCACAGTTCTCGAGCTCTCCGAGCTTGTACACGCTGTTGAGGAAGAATTCGGCGTATCCGCTGCAGCAGCAGTAGCAGTAGCAGCTCCCGCAGAGGCAGCAGCAGCTGTTGAAGAGAAGACAGAGTTTGACGTTGTTCTCGCTGAGGTTGGCGCAGAGAAGATCAAGGTTATCAAGGTTGTTCGTGAGATCACAGGTCTCGGCCTTGCAGAGGCTAAGGCTCTTGTTGACGGCGCACCCAAGACCCTCAAGGAAGCAATGTCCAAGGACGATGCTGAGGCTGCAAAGGCTAAGCTTGAAGAGGTTGGCGCAAAGGTCGAGCTCAAGTAAGTTTATTTCAATGCAAATTAAAAGAGCAAGCTCATACGGGCTTGCTCTTTTTTGTATGTGTAAAATTGATATATCGGCAAAACCTATTCTCTGCCGAACAGGAAATCCAACGAAACATTAAGCACTTTTGAAATTGCATCAAGTTCAATATCAGTTACGGCACGGTGACCGTTTTCAATTCGTGAAATAGAACCTCTGCAGGTATAAACTGCCGACAATTCAAGTTTGTTTGAAAGCTGCTGTTGGCTCATATTTGCTCTAATGCGTGCCTGCTTGATTCTTTCTCCCGTAATATTCAATTGCTCATTATCAATAATTCTTTTCATATAAACACACCATATGTCTTGATTTAGGACAAAAATAGTGTATACTGTATTTTATGAAATATTGTCCTACTAATAGGACACGATTATTGTTTGAGGTGTTAAATATGGCAGAAAGTTTTGTTGTCAGCTTTTTTGTGGATGAAAGCCCCGATAAAGAAATGAATACGTATATCGGCAGCAGATTTATACCATTCATATATGAATTGATGGAGAAACATAAAAATATTGTTTTTCTTCTGCCCTACGGTTATGCTTCTTCCAAATCTATTGCACGCACAGTGCGTGTCCTTGCAAATATGTATTCTGATGTTAACGCTCGTTGCCGCATTTTTTGCGGTAATTCAGTAAAAGGTGTTTATCAAAAAATGGTTGATATGTCCGATATATCTTTTTTCTATGTCGAAAAAGATAATTGCAGACTATCCAATATTTTGAACTACGTCAAAGAAACAGACAAGAAATATATTAAAATGAAGTGAAGATTTGTAAAAAAAGCCAGCCGCTTGGATTAAACGGTTGGCTTTAGCATTTTTAATGAATAATGAATGATGAATATTGAATAATGAATAATTGTGGGCGGGACACCCGCACCCGAATTATAATATGGGTAAGGGCGCAGCCCTTCTTTAATTATTCACTATTCATCAGCGCAAGCGGCTTCATTATTCATTTTTCATTAGTGTTTTGTCTATATGTGACCTTGCGTTCACTCGATATATTTTGCGTTACAAAATTCGATATGTCTGAATTAAAATTCAAACCCGATATGAAATAAATCCTTCACGCGCCGCAGCGTATTTCACATTGCGGAGCAATATTTCCATCCTTTTGGATATTTCACAAATCCGCAAGGATTTATTTCACTGCGGCAGCCGCCGCACGCTCTTCAAGGTACTCGTCATACGTAATCTTCTTATCGTAGAAGCTGCCGGGGGTGACGTCGATAAGTCTGTCGGCAACGGTCTGGATAAACTGGTGGTCGTGCGAGGTGAAAATAACGCTTTCGGGGAATTTGATAAGGCCCTCGTTGAGTGATGCAATTGATTCGAGGTCGAGGTGGTTTGTCGGCTCGTCAAGCATAAGCACGTTAGCACCGCTTAACATCATTTTACACAGCATACAGCGTACTCTTTCGCCGCCCGAAAGCACCTTTGCCTTCTTCATAGCTTCTTCTCCGCTGAACATCATTCTGCCGAGCCAGCCTCTTACGTCCGTTTCAAAAACAAGGTCGGAGTAGCGGCGAATCCAGTCACAAAGGCTGTCCTCAACACCGTCGAAAAATTCACTGTTGTCGCTGGGAAAATAGGAGCGTGAGGTTGTGACACCCCACTTGATTGTGCCTTCGTCGGGCTCGATTTCCTCTGCAAGGATTCTGAGCAGGGTTGTTTTGGCAACCGTATCCGTGCCGATAAGTGCAACCTTCTCACGGGGGAGTATGGTAAAGGAAACATTGTCGAGCACCTTTTTGCCGTCAATGGTCTTGCTGACGTTGCTGACTGTCAGCAGCTCGTTGCCGACCTCTCTGTCGGGCTTGAAGGAGATGAACGGAAAACGGCGCGAGGAAACGGGAATTTCCTCAACGTTGATGTTGTCAAGCAGCTTTTTACGGCTCGTGGCCTGCTTGGATTTGGAGGCGTTTGCGCTGAAACGTGCAATAAAGTCCTGCAGCTCCTTGATTTTGGCTTCTGCCTTTTTATTCTGCTCACGAAGCTGGCGCTGAGCCATCTGCGTGTATTCGTACCAGAAATCGTAGTTACCTACGCTCATTGTAATCTTGCCGAAGTCGATATCAACCGTGTGGGTACATACCTTGTTGAGGAAGTGTCTGTCGTGGGATACTACAATGACCGTGCTGTGCAGGTCAATGAGGAATTCCTCGAGCCAGTGTATAGCCTCAACGTCGAGGTGGTTTGTGGGCTCGTCCATAAGAAGAATATCGGGCTGGCCGAAAAGAGCCTGTGCAAGAAGCACCTTGACCTTGATATCGTTGGGCAGATTCTTCATCAGCTCGTAGTGGTATTCGTTTGTAACGCCCAGACCGTTGAGTAGGATTTCCGCGTCACTCTCTGCGCTCCAGCCGTCCATTTCGGCAAAGACCTCTTCAAGCTCGCTTATTCTCATTCCGTCCTCTTCGGTGAATTCTTCCTTTGAGTAGAGGGCTTCCTTCTCGTCAATGATTTCGCACAGCTTCGGGTTGCCGAGAAGGACTGTGCGTATAACGTCGCACTCGTCAAAGGCGAAGTGATCCTGGCGGAGAATGGAAAGCCTTTCGCCGGGGGTGATTACAACCTCGCCCTTGTTGGGCTCAATTTCACCCGAGAGAATTTTGAGGAAGGTGGATTTGCCTGCGCCGTTGGCGCCGATAATGCCGTAGCAGTTGCCCCTTGTAAAGGTCAGGTCTGCGCCCTGAAAAAGCGTTCTGCCGCCGTACTGAAGTGTTACGTTAATTGCCTGAATCAATTTTTATATGTCCTTTCAAATTTATGCTTTATAAGAGTTTATCATATCAACAAGCGCAACGCCGATGTCGTAAAGGTATTTTTCCGATATCGGCAGAAGTGCATCGGGCTGTTTTTTCAAGGTGTTGTCCGCCTCAAAGGTGAAGTTGCCCGCGTAGTTTATTTCTGCAAGCGCCTTGGTTACTTTTTTCCAGTTGATAGTACCGTTGAACGGGAAAATGTGAGCGTCACGCAGGGTGTCGTTGTCGTGCACGTGAAGTGCCTGTAAGTGTTTGCCGCCGATTGTGTGTATCATTTCGGCAGGGTCCTCGCCGACCATACCGCAGTGGCCTATGTCAAGGCAGGCGACGAAAAGCGGGGAATCAAGCATATCAAGCATCTGCCTGAAATCCTTGCCCGTACCGCAGGCACCGGGTGCAAAATCAGGCTCATCCTTTTTGCTGAGAATATCCGTGATTTTGCGCTCACGGCCACGCCACATATTTTCAAGCGCAATTTTTACGCCCGTTTCTTCCGCAAAGGGCTTGAGCTGTTGATACAGCTTGTAGTTTACCTCGAAATCCGTGCCTTCGGGGTCGTAGGTGACAGGGTGAACAACCATAATTTCAACGCCCAGATATGCCGAAGCCTCAAAAGCACGCTTTGTGCGCTCAAGCATAAATTTGTTATACGCCTCATCGTCCTTTTTTGCCGTGGGAAAGGGACAGTGCGACTGCGTGAAGGGCACGGAATACCTGTCTGCCGTTTCCTTTACGGGCCTGAGACAGTCCTTCCAGTTATCCTCTGCGAGGGCACACTTTTCATTGTTGAGGGTGAACATAGAGTAGTCAATTCCGTCAAAACCGCTTTGGCAGATTATTTCAACCGCTTTTTGGTCGCCAAAGCGCTGGCCCAAAGCATCAGTCTGCGTAACAATTTTCATTTTTTACTCCTCGCTTTCCCAGAGGTCTTTCATTATCTTTGCCGCCTTGTATATGTCACCGCAGCCGAGTGTCAGCACAAGGTCGCCGTTTTCGGCGTTGTCGACAATGTAACGCGCAACCTCGTCAAAGGTGTTGAACCACACGCTGCCGGGAATTTTTTCGGCAAGCTGGCTTGTATATACGCCCAGCGTGTTTACTTCACGCGAGCCCATAATTTCGGTCATAACGACTCTGTCGGCGATTTTAAGCACGCGGGCAAAATCGTCCATAAGGTTATATGTTCTGGTGTAGGTGAAGGGCTGAAAAACTGCCCACACACGGTTGAAGCCCATTTCCTTTGCGGCGTTGAGCGTTACCTCAAGCTCGGCAGGGTGATGTGCGTAATCGTCCACCACGGTAATCCCGTTGTAAACGCCTAAATTCTCAAAGCGTCTGCCTGCACCGCCGAAATGCTCAACGGGTGCCTTGCATTCGGAAACGTCAATTCCGCTTACCCACGCCGCCGCAATTGCCGCAAGCGTGTTGAGCACGTTGTGCTCACCGGGGATTGAAAGCGAAACCTCGGTCAGCTTCTTACCGCCCGAGCAGACGTCGAAACGTGCGTAGCCGCGCTCAAAGGTGACGTTTTCAGGGTAGAAATCGCAGTCGGAAGTGTTGCCGAAGGTGACGATGCGCTTGTCTGAAATGCCCTCGACAGCCTTTAAAACCTCAGGGTCGGATTTGTTGATAACAAGCGTTTTAGTGGTTAGATTACAGAATTTTCTGAACGAGGCGATGAGGTTATCCATCGTCTTGAAATAATCCATATGGTCCTCGTCAATGTTGAGTATAACCGCAACGTCGGGTGAGAGGTCGAGGAAGGTGTCAACGAATTCGCAGGCCTCACAGACAAGATTCTGCGTTTTACCGACTCTGCCGTTAGACTGTATGAGCGGCAGTCTGCCGCCGATTACCGCACTCGGGTCTGCACCGGCCTCAATCATAATCTGGGTGAGCATCGAGGTGACGGTGGTTTTGCCGTGAGTACCGCTGATGCAAACTGCGTTGTCGTAAATTCTCGTAATTGCGCCGAACAGCTTTGAACGCTCGTAGGTCGGAATGCCCGAGGCCTTTGCCGCAACAAGCTCAGGGTTATCGGGCAGAAGTGCCGCGGTGTATACTATCATTTCGGCACCCTCGATATTTTCTGCCCTTTGCGGCATACTTACGGGTATGCCGAGCTTCCTTATGCGGGAAAGCGGCTCGCTCTCGTTAACGTCGGAGCCCGTTACCTCGTAGCCCTCGGCGTGCATAATTTCGGCAAGCGGACACATACCGCTGCCGCCTATGCCGATAAAATGTATTCTTTTAATCTGCTTCAAAAGCTCATCAATAGTTTTCAAAAAAACACCTCCGTAAAGTGTTTGGTTATATCACACCAAATCATTATACCACATAATATGTAACAGAGCAATTTGTTTTAATTTATTTTTTTCGACACGGAGGAAGAAAAAATGAAAAATTTCCTTTTTATCGGAGGCGACAAGCGAAGACACTACGCCGCGCAGTACATTATGAGCAAGGGCTACACCGTAACCTTTGCGGATGACTGCCCCGAATTTGAAAGCCTTGTCGCCAAGGCCGATTATATAGTTCTGCCCTTGCCTGTCAGCCGTGATTCGGTAAGGGTAAATTCACCGCTGAGTCTTGCTCCCGTAACACTTTCAAGAGTGGTCAGAGCAGCTCAGGCGGGACAGACGGTTTTCGCAGGTATGCCCGACGGCGATTTTGTTAATGCACTCAGAAGTAAAGGCGTAATACTTTACGATTACTACGAAAATGAGGCGCTGACAATTCTCAATTCAATATCCACCGCAGAGGGTGTGATTTTTGAAATAACGGGCAATACTGACAAGAATATTCACGGCTCCAAAATCGCCGTAATCGGCTACGGCAAGGCAGGTTCGGCCATTGCACGCAGGCTCGCTGCACTGGGTGCCGAGGTAACGGTTGCCGCCCGTAAGGAAAGTGCAAGGGCACAGGCTGTTTCGGACAAGTGTAAAGCACTCTCGCTTTACGGCTTGCGTGAAAAAGCGGAAGACTTTGATATAGTGATTAATACGGTGCCGACACGCGTTTTAGAAGAGAATTGCATAAAAAATCTACAGAAAAACTGCCTCGTTATAGAGGTTGCCTCCGCACCCTGCGGCGTTGATTTTGAAGCGGCTGAAAAGTACGGAATAAGGGTACTGCGGGTGCCCGGTCTGCCGGGCAGAATATCTCCGCAAAGCGCAGGCGAGGCTATAGCCGAAACCATACTCGGGGCGGTGAAAATATGAAAGACTTATCCGTAGGCTTTGCCCTTTGCGGCTCTTTCTGCACGTTTAATAAAGCGCTTGAGCAGATGCGTCTTTTGGTTCAGGCAGGTGCCGCGGTTACGCCGATTATGTCCGAAAACGCATACTCAACCGACACCCGCTTCGGCACGGCAGAGTATTTTAAAAAAGAAATTGAAGATATCTGCGGCAAAAAAACGGTACACACAATCAATGCCGCCGAGCCCGTAGGGCCCAAAAAGATGTTTGACGTTCTTCTCGTTGAGCCCTGTACGGGCAATACGCTTGCCAAGCTTGCCAACGGTATAACCGATACGGCGGTGACGATGGCCTGTAAATCTCATCTGCGCAACGCCCGTCCGCTCGTGCTTGCCGTTTCGACAAACGATGCGCTGGGCAATTCCGCACGCAACATAGGTGCGCTGTTAAACTACAAAAACATTTATTTTGTGCCGATGCGGCAGGATGACTGCGTCAACAAACCCCGTTCGGTCGTGGCAGACTTTTCGCAGACACAGGCTGCAATCATCTGTGCACTCGACGGAAAACAGGTGCAGCCGATATTTGTGTAAAACGCCGTTTGGAGAGAAAAATTGACCCGTATGAGTGGATTTGCTGAGGACATAAAAAAGAGGTAATGCGGACATCCGTATTACCTCTCATTTTTTATGCCTGCACCTTTGGCGGCGAGCAAATGCGCTGTTAAAATTTATTTTTCTTTGCTTCTTTAATCGAATAGTGATTATTACATCGATTACAATAAAGCTCAATATGTGTAAATTTCATATCTCCTTTTACGAAAGCATCCGCAACCTCAAAGTCATAATTATCAACTTCGGGAGATTCGGAATTAACAATTTCCGAAACTTTTCTTTTAGATAATGCAGTGCCGCAAACAGGACAATAATGCTTTTTAAAAATCTGAAATATGTTTTCTGCTTTAAAACTATATCCTTTTATCATTACACACCCTCTTATGAAGGATTCAGTGTTATTTTATTCGCCTTAAAACTCGCCGTATGGCGAATAAAACCGGCGTTGTATCCTTACGGGTACAACGCCTACGGGTCAGCTCTTTATAACGTTTTCGGGCAGCTCGACGGTAAAGGTTGAACCTTTGCCCGGTCTGCTTTCAACCCGGATTCTGCCACCGCACAGCGTTACGATTTTGTGTGCAATCGATAGGCCGAGGCCCAGACCCTTTGAGGTGCTGTTGCGGTTTTCCGTGTAGTACTTGTCGAAAATACGCTGTGCGTTTTCGGGCTCCATACCGATTCCGGTGTCGGATATTGAAACGTAAATTCTGTTGTCTTCAACCTTTGAGGAAACGGATATTTTACCGTTTTCGGGCGTGAACTTTATTGCGTTGTGTATCAGGTTAATCCATACATGGTGCATAAGGTCTTCATCGCCGTAGTACATTACCTCGTTTATGTCGTCGCCTGAAAACTCTATATTCTTTGCCATCCATTCGTTTGAAAACAGTATTACGCAGTGGCGCAGCTGTTCGTCAAGCGAATACGCTTTCTTGTTTGTAATAATCTTCTGCGTGTCAAGGCGGGTGAGGAGGATTGTGTTGTTTGCGAGTCCCGTCAGACGGTCGGATTCATCGGCAATAATCTGCAGATATTTTTTTCTCGTTTTCTCATCAAGACTTTCATCCGTCAGCAACAGCTGGGCAAAACCGTTGATTGAAGCAATGGGCGTTTTGAATTCGTGCGAGTAGCTGTTTACAAAGTCGTCACGGAACATCTGCACCTGCTTCAAGTCCTCGCTGAGAAGGTTAAGGTCCTTGGCAAGCTTTTTGAAAACATCAAACCGTGTGATTTCGATTTTTGCACCGTAGTTGCCGCTTGCAAGGTGCTCTATCATATCGGAAATTTTTTCAAGGTGATTTTTTACAAGGCGGTACTGGAGAATTTCAAAAACGCCGAAAACAAAAATCCATACAGCAATGACTGCGGCGAACTGCACCCAATCGATTACTTCCTGACTGGTTATGTATTTGAGCGGTTCAACGGTAAGCATTGTGAAAACGCCGAGGCCTATGAGTATAAGCGTCTGAAGAAGGAACCACTTGAGCAGACTGCCGCTCAGGCGAATGTCCTTGATGTCGGACGTGATAAGTATCGGTTGTTTGTTTTTGCTCAGCTTCATTTTTTGTATTCCTCGGCAACTTCAATTTTGTAACCGAAGCCCTTGATGGTTACTATTTTTATTTCACAGCAGTTTTCAAGCTTGTTGCGCAGGCGGTTAATATGGGTTTTGATTGTGTCCTCGGTACATTCGGAATCAAGACCCCACACCTCGTCAAGAAGCTGCTTTTTTGTGAAGATTTTACCGGGGTATGAAAGGAATTTGTAAAGCAGGTCAAACTCCTTTCGGGAAAGAACAATCTGTTCACTGCCGTAGGTGACGATATGCTCCGCCTCGTCAATGCAGAGTTGACCTATGCGGATTTGCCTTTCGGTTGCAATTTTTGCACGGCGCAGAAGTGCGCTTATTCTTAATAGCAGCTCGTCATAATCCACGGGCTTGGTAACGTAATCGTCCGCACCGAGGTTATATGCCTCACGCTTGTCCTGAAAAGCCTGCTTTGCGGTGAGAAGCAACACGGGCATATTGAAGCCCTCGCTTCTGACTCTGCTCAACAGCTCAAGGCCGTCCATATTTGGCATCATTATGTCACTGACGACAAGGTCGATGTGGCGTGAATAAATGATGTCCAACGCATCAAAGCCGTCCTCTGCACAGACTACGTCGTAAAAGGGTTTGAGCCTTGCCTGCGTGAGAAGCTGGGTGTTTTTATTGTCCTCAACAACAAGAATTACTGCCATAACGTAATTCACTCTCCTGAATTGTAAACAAAATGTTACCGATTACCACTATATTAACACTATTGTAACAAAAATGCAACATATAGTTTACCTTGCTATTACTTTGGGTTTACTTGTGTGTTACTTTTTTAAGTTAATATAAACCCGAACAAGAAAGATATTCAACAATGCCTTTCTATATTTCCCTTTTTTATATGTCCCGCCCCCTAGGGACTAAAAGCAGAAAATGACCGCAGCTTTGTACCGGCTGCGGTCGTTTTTTGCTTTTGTATGTCCGTGAGTATTTGCTGTATAAATCCTGCGTGTTCTTCTTCCGTATTATGTGTTGCTGAATAATAAGGAAAACCGAAGGCGAACAAAAAAGGAAACACCGTAAAAAGTGTTTCCTTATCATAATTATTACGCTATCTGTTATTCAGCCTCGTCAATGAGCTTTTCCAGGGCGGCAAGCTTTACGGCGATACAAACAAGCTGCATAGCATCTCTCAGCTCGTCAAGCGAGGGGTAGGAGGGAGCAATACGGATGTTTGTGTCGTTGGGGTCAAGGCCGTAAGGGAAGGTTGCACCTGCGTTGGTGAGAACAACACCTGCAAGGCGGCACAGCTCAACAACTCTGTTTGCACAGCCGTGCATAACGTCAAGGCTTACAAAATAGCCGCCGTTGGGGTTGGTCCATTCTGCAATGCCGAGGCCTTTAAGGTCGCGGTCGAGAGTTTTGAGCACAATATCGAATTTGGGCTTGAGTATGGCGGCGTGACGCTTCATATACTCTCTCATACCGTTTGCGTCCTTGAGGACTCTTGCGTGGCGGAGCTGGTTGATTTTATCGTGGCCGATAATCTGGGTATTCATACGCTGCTTGATCATGCGGATGTTGTTTTCTGATGCAGAAAGTACGGCAACACCTGCACCGGGGAAGCTGATTTTGGAGGTTGAAGCAACCTCGATTATCATATCCTCCGTGCCGTTCTTCTCGGCTTCGGGGAAGATGTTGAGAAGAGAGTCGCCCTCTGTTGTGATATCGTGAACGAAATAGGCGTTGTCCCAGATGATTCTGAAATCGGGTGCGGCAGGCTTAAGTGCTGCTATGCGGCGCACGGTTTCATCGGAGAAGGTGTAGCCCTGGGGGTTGGAGTACTTGGGAACGCAGAACATACCCTTTACGGAGCTGTCCTTGACAAGCTCTTCAAGCACATCCATATCGGGGCCTGTTTCAAGCATCGGAACGTTTACCATTTCAATACCGAAGTATTCAAGAATGGAGAAATGTCTGTCGTAGCCGGGTACGGGGCAGGCAAACTTGATTTTGCCCTGCTGCATCCAGGGCTCGGCACCGGCACCCTTGACCATACACTGTGAAATGTAGTCGAACATTATATTGAGGCTTGAGTTGCCGCATACGATGATGTTGTCATTCTGTACGCCGAGTGCCTGGGCAAATATTGTTTTGCACTCATCAAGGCCGGTAAGGTTGCCGTAGTTGCGGCAGTCCGTGCCGTCCTGCGCCTTGTAACCGTTGAGGGCGTTTACGCTGTCAAAAATATCCAGCGACATATCGAGCTGTGCAGGGCTGGGCTTGCCGCGGGCCATATTGAGGTCGAGGCCTCTTGCCTTAAACTCGTCATATTGCTGCTTTACTTCTTCAAATTCAACTCTCAGCTGTTCTGCGGAGAGGCTGTGGTATAAAGACATTTTATCACCTGTGTTTATAGGGTGTGTATTTACCCGTTATACTTTCTTCATATTTATTTTCAATCTATAATACTATATCGGGCAGGAATTTGCAAGTTTAATTTCGTTTTCCGTCACTTTTATTGCAAAATTCGGCTATATGTGTTATTTTAATAAGAGGTTTTGAGCAATTTTATGCAAGACGGACAAACAAACTATTCATTTTCGGGGGATATGATGCCTTGAAGAACAGCCTGAAAACCTATGAGAGACTGCGCCTTGCCGCGGCAAAGTGGCTTTTGCACAACGATTTAAAGCTGGTCTGCTGTGAAAACAACGGGCTCGGAGAGGATTTCGTTGCAGCTTATACGCTGCCCGAGCTTGAAGAAGCAAGAGGCGAAACCTTTGTCGGTGATGACGGAGAGATAGTTTTTGTTATGCAGAGCTGTCTGCGTCTGCCCGCAAACAGAAGCGTAAGCGGTAAGCCGCAGTCCTTCGTTATTCTGCGCTATGTCCGTGCATATTATGACGATTTCGGAAACGTATATAAATATGAAACCTTAGGGTATAATTTTTAACTGTATTTTACGACATACCGCTTGTTTGCAAAGCCCGTTTTATTGCCGTAATTTACCCTGTACCAGTCGCCGTCTTCGCCGATTATCAGCAGCCTTTCTCCTGCGCCTGCACGGGCAATTATCGGAGCGGTAACGCTCGGTGCTGAGCGGATATTAAGCGAGCCGCTTGTGATGTTTACAACGCCCACCTCATTTCCTACGGGCTCGACAAAGGGTACGCCGAAATATTCGGCAACGCTTCGTGCAAGCTCACGGGCTATGGGGTTTATGTTGTCAACAATCCAGTCGGCGTCCTCTTCGTTGTCGTGGTAGGCAACTTCGACCAGTACACTCGGCATAGTCGGCTGACGCACCTCGCCCAGTGCGGTTGTTGCCCGAATGTCCACGAGCTCGGGGTAGGGGTAAATGCTTTTGAAATTTTCCGCAATTATTTCGGCAAAACGCTTGCCGTTGCGGCTTGTGGGGTAGTAAAATACATCTGTGCCCATAAGCTCGCCGTACATTCCCTCGGGCGAAGCGTTGGAGTGGATTGCAAGGTAGAGGTCGTAGCCGCCTGCATTGCCCTGGCGGATTGAGCTTGCGGCAGTCATATCGGGCGTGTTTCTGCCAAAGGAAATTCCGCTTGCCTCAAGGTACGGCTCCATTGCATCGGCAACGAGATTCATATAGTATTCTTCCGTGCCGCCTATGACGTAGAGATTGCTCTGCTGTGTAGACGGGCTTAAATATACGCTTGGCATAAAAGATACCTCCAAATTTATTCTGTATCATTTTATGCAAAGTCGGGTTGTTTTGTTAATTGCAAGATGCAAAGTTCAAAATGCAAAATTAAGGGTCGCTTCGCTCCGATTATAAATGGGTGAGGGCGAAGCCCTCCAACAATTTTACACTTTGCATTTTGCACTTTGCACTCTATAAAAGGAAAATCAAAATGCAAATATCAATTCCTGAAAATATAATAAGCGTAATGAGGCTGCTTGAAGAAAGCGGCTTTGAGGCGTATGCCGTGGGAGGCTGCGTAAGGGATTCTCTGCTGGGCAGAAGGCCGTACGACTGGGACGTGTGTACCTCGGCCCTGCCCGAAGAAACGCTGGAGGTTTTCAAGGACTTTCGCACAATTCCCACCGGCATAAAGCACGGCACGGTAACCGTAATTGCCGACAGCCCCGTTGAAATTACAACCTTCCGCATTGACGGCGAATACCTGGACAACCGCCGCCCCAGTCAGGTCAGCTTTACCCGTACCCTTGCCGATGACCTTTGCCGCAGGGATTTTACGGTGAACGCAATGGCGGCGGATAAAAACGGATTTGTTACGGATTTGTACGGCGGTAAAGAGGATTTGCAGAAAAAAATCATACGCTGCGTTGGCTGCGCACAAAAGCGTTTTGACGAGGATGCACTTCGTATTATGCGTGCCCTGCGCTTTGCCGCAACACTCGGCTTTGAGCTTGAAGAGAGCACGGCAAGAGCGGTCAGAGAGCAGAAAAGTCTGCTTAAAAATATTGCGGTTGAGCGCATAAGAGCTGAAACGGATAAACTGCTTCTGGGCAGCTGTGCGGATATACTTTACGGTTACCGTGAGGTTTTCTCCGTCTTTATTCCCGAGGCTGAAATCACCCGTGAAACGGCAGAAAAAATATCGCTTGCCGATAAGGAAACCGAAATCAGGCTTGCACTTCTTCTCGGAAATCTTACTTCGGAAAACGCAAGTGCAGTGCTTGGGCGCCTGCGCTACAGCAACATCGTTACAAAACGTAGCGTT
Source organism: Clostridia bacterium (assembly GCA_017410325.1). Taxonomy (GTDB): domain Bacteria; phylum Bacillota; class Clostridia; order Oscillospirales; family Acutalibacteraceae; genus UBA8612. The sequence continues at coordinate 149,922 of JAFQRA010000034.1, forward strand.
GAGCTGATTGAAAATAAAAATAAGGTTATCGAAAGCACTTCGTCTGCCGTGAAGCGTCTGCTCAATGCTTTCGGCAAGGAAAACGCCGAAAGGCTTGTCAGGTTTAAAAGGGCAGACGGCGGTTTAACACCTGAAGCGGAAAAAGAAATACTTTCCGAAATAAGCAGAATAATTGATGATGGCGAATGTTATTCCCTCGCAGCTCTCGCAGTCAGCGGCTCGGATTTGTCCGCTATGGGCATTAAGGGCAAGCGCATCGGCGAAACGCTGAATAAATTGCTTGATGAGGTTATTGACGGAAAAGCTAAGAATGTGAAAGAAGAGTTAATTAATAGGGTGAAATGATGAATTTCGGTTTGGCGAGTTGTCGTAAACGTTAAATTGTTTATCAATTGTAGGGGACGGCGTCCTCGACGTCCCGAAAGGTTTGCGGAAATATCAATGTAAAAATGATATTGTAGGGGAGGGCTTCCATGCCCTCCCGACATTGATGTATCAGTTACGTAACGGGAGGGGACAGAGCCCCTCCCCTACAGCTCGCCATAAAAATGATATAACATTTTGCAATGGGACGTCGAGGACGCCGTCCCCTACG
>JAFQRA010000035.1 GCA_017410325.1 Clostridia bacterium
CAAAGTGCAAAGTTAAGGGTCGCTTCGCTCCGATTTTATAAAACATTGATTTAGAGCGATAATTATAATGGGTGAGGGCGAAGCCCTCCCACAATTTTGCATTTTGAACTTTGCATTTTGCATTGTTTGTCCCCGACAAACCGTAATTTGCACAAAATGCACCGTTAAAATTTTCACTTATTCCCGTTGTGCTTCCCGAAAAACTGTGGTAATATAAAAGCAAAATTAAAGGAGTGGGGAAAATGAAGAAAATTAATTTCTTTCCGTATATAATCGGCTTGCTCGTAACTGCTGTTGTCACGGCGCTTTGCCTGTTTATTTTCTGTCCCGCCGTTAACGTTCAGAATCCGGTAATGTGGCTGCTCGCTGCCTTTGCCTTGTTTGTTTTTATACGTGTTGTGCGGCTTGTAAAGGGCCGCAAGGATTTCGGCTGGGTTACCGTTACGAAAAAAATCGGCTCAAAGGGCCGCACCCAAAAGCACGCAAAATTCAATTTCAACATTAAATACTATATTCCGCCCATAGCTCTTGTTGCTCTTACCGCAATTATCTCGTTTTGCGGCAGTACCGTAATGAACGCAAAGTCCTACGCTGAAATACTCAAGGTCAGCGATGCGAATTTTTCCCAAGATCTTGCGGAGTCCGTGGGCACCGATTCAATTGCTCTTATGGATACCGCTTCGGCAAAAATGCTCGGCGACCGTGAAATCGGAGCTTTGTCCGATGTTGTAAGTCAGTTTGACGTTTCTTCCGATTACACACAGATTGATTATAACGGCAAGCCCATAAAGGTTGCCGCACTTGAATATGCGGATTTTTTCAAATGGATTAACAATAGAGAATACGGTGTCAGGGGCTGTGTTACGGTCGACCCGGTTTCAATGTCGGCCTCGTTTGTCAGAACCGAAGGGATGAAATACGTTCCCTCCGCATATTTCCTTGAGGATGCGTACCGTTATCTCCGCAGGGCATATCCCACAACGCTGTTTGAAAACCTTCATTTTGAAATTGATGAGGACGGCAAGCCTTGCTACGTTGCAACCGTTTTCGAGAATACCGTTATGCTCTTTGGCGGTAAAACCGTAACGGGCTGTATCGTGCTTGACCCCATATCCGGTGAAAGCGCCAAATACTGTTTGGAAAGTATTCCGCAATGGGTGGACGTCGTTTATTACGGCGACCTTATCTGTGAGCAGTACAACTGGTATGGCACGTTGCAAAACGGATATCTAAACAGCCTTTTTGCCAAGAAGGACTGTAAGCAGATAACCACGTACTATTCGTCTGACGAGGAAGCTGACGACGAAACGCCTGCTTGCGATTACGGCTACGTTGCCAAGGACGGCGATATCTGGATTTATACGGGCGTAACCTCCGTTAACGGCGACAGCTCAAATATCGGCTTCCTTCTCGCCAACGAAAGAACGGGCGAAAGCCGTTACTATTCCGTTGCGGGTGCCGACGAAAAATCCGCTATGTCTGCCGCCGAGGGCGAGGTGCAGGAAAAGGGCTATCAGGCCTCCTTCCCGTCGCTTATAAACGTTGACGGCAATCCTACGTACATAATGGTGCTCAAGGATTCGGGCGGTCTTGTAAAGCTTTATGCCGCGGTAAGCGTTGAGCAGTACAATATCGTTGCCACAGCCGCAACACAGGCGGAATGTATCGAAAAATACAAGTCTGCACTCGGGATTGAGAGCAGCTTTCGTGATGAGGATATAACGGAAACCGAAATCACGGTTGACGAAGTAAAATATATCGATATCAGCGGAAATACTTATATTTATCTCATTGATACTGACAGTAATATTTTCAGAGCCAAAGCGGCGGAAAACGAGAATATGCTTCTCATAGAGGCGGGGCACAGCGTAACGCTGACCCATTCGGGCAAGGAGATAATCTCTTGCAGCATTGAATAATTTACATTCAGGGTGATTAGCGTGAAAATAATCGGCAGTGATTACGACGGAACCTTAAACCACAACGGAATTGACGAAGCAAAGAAACAGAAATTGCAGCTCTGGCGCAGTAAGGGCAACTTTTTTGCACTTATCAGCGGCAGATTCCGTGATGATGTTATCGAGCTTTACAACAGGCAGCGGTTTCCCTGCGATTTTCTGATTGCCGATAACGGAGCGGTTATTATGAAAACGGACGGCACGGTTGTTTCTCATACGCGTTGTAACGGTTCTCTTGCCGCGCCTTTGATAAAGGCTCTGCTTGGCTGGGGATGCCCCTGGGCTAAGGCCGATACCGACTTTTGCTGTAAGGTTTATGCAGAGAAAAGCGAGCGTGAGGCTGAAACCGATTTTACCCTAGCAACAATGCCCGAGGTGCCGTATTTTAATCAGGTGAGCACGGCTTTACCGGACTTTGAAACTGCGGCAAGGGTTACCAGGCTTATTGACGAGCATTTTGGAAAAAGCCTTAAGGCCTTGCAGAACGGCACGTGTATAGATATTGTCAGAGCGGATATGAACAAGGCGCAGGGACTTCGCATTCTTGCCGATTACCTCGGTGCGGATTGTTCCGATATAATTGCCGTGGGCGACAATATAAACGACAGCGATATGATAAGGGAATTCAGGTCGTACGCAATGGAAAACGGCGTGGACTCAATCAAAGCCCTTGCCGATTTTATTACACCCGGTGTCGGCGAGCTGATAGAAAAAGAGCTTTCGGAAGCTTAAATAACAAACAAAGGACAGAGAATTTTTGCGTTCTCTGTCCTTTTGTATGTATCTGATTGGTGAAGTTTGGTTGCACCGAGTGAAGTTCAGTTTGCCGCATGGCAAACTTAGTTTATCTGTACGTCACATTTGCAAATTCGTCCTGCTCGAACATCAGCCGGCTGTGCTTGGCGGAATTGAAGCCCTGGAATTTTACGTTTTCAACCGTTACGTTAACTGTATTTGTTTCGTTGGCTGCGGAGAATTTTGATTTCATCGCCGCATTGTAGGTTATGTTTTTGAAAACAACGTTGTCAGCGGTAAAATTATAAATCGGTACCGTGTCCATATCGCCGATTTCTTCCGTGAATATTACACACGCCATAGCTCTGCCATCGTCGCGGAAAATCTCAATGTTGTCAAAGGTAACACCGTCGATAAGAGCATAGCCTGATAAATCGGCATTATTGTTCAGGTGACAGCGGCGTTAGTGCGCCGCTGTTATTTTTTGCTTTGGTTAATTCCCGTTATATCTTTTCAAACGGATGTTAATGTGCTAATATAATCTGCAGAGGTGATTTTATGGCAAAAAACAATAACCCCGAAATCAAATATGATTACAACAGCGTTGACGGCTTCAACAGCTATCCTTCGGATATTATGAAGGAGTACGTTCAGTCCTGCGAGGAAGGTTTAGATATCGAAAAATACAAGCCTCTTTTTGAGGCGGTTGCTCAGCTTGATAACGGCGAATATAAATCAAGGCTGTGCGATGTTATATTTGATATTGTTCTCAATGCAGATATAAGAAGCGGTTATAAATACAACGAGCCAAACGGGCTTGACGAAATAAAGGCCCTGCGCAAGCCGCATGAATTTAATTCGGCCGCACCCGATAAGGAAACGCTTCGCAAAAAGCTCCTCGGTGCGTGGACGGGCAGAGCCTGCGGCTGTCTGCTGGGTAAACCGGTTGAGGGTATCCGCAGTAATGAGCTTATTCCCTTGCTTAAGGAAACAGGCAATTATCCTATGCACAGATATATCTTAAGCACCGATATCACAAACGAGGTCTGCTCACACTATAAATTCTGGCTTCGCAATAAGTGCTATGCCGATACGGTGGACGGTATGCCCGTTGACGATGATACAAACTACGTCGTTCTTTCGCAGAAGCTTATTGAAGAGTTTGACAGGGATTTTGAGTCGGAGGACGTAGCTTCAATGTGGCTTAAAAGCCAGTCTGTCCACTCTTACTTTACCGCTGAAAGAACTGCATTTGTTAATTTCACAAACGGTATTGTTCCGCCCTCGTCTGCAATGTATAAAAACGTTGCCCGTGAGTGGATAGGCGCACAGATTAGAGGTGACTACTTCGGCTATATCAACCCCGGTAAACCCGAAAAGGCAGCCGAAATGGCGTTCAGGGACGCAAGAATTTCCCACGTCAAAAACGGCATTTACGGCGAAATGTTTGCTTCGGCAATGCTTTCCTGCGCAGCCGTTACGGATAATATTGAGGATATAATTCTGGGCTCTCTTGCGCAGATTCCGCAGACTTCACGCCTTTACGAGGCGGTAACGGGTATTATCGACGGCTATAAAAACGGCGTTACCGTTGAGGAATGCGTTGATATTATTCATAAGGCTTACGACGAACACACAGACCACGGCTGGTGCCACACAATTCCGAATGCTATGATAGTTACCGCCGCACTTCTTTACGGTGAGGGAGATTTCGGCAAATCAATCTGCATTGCCGTTGGCATGGCCTTCGATACGGACTGTAACGGAGCAACTGTGGGCTCAATTCTCGGTATGCGCAACACAATTGACGGTATTGACGAATACTGGAAAAAGCCGATTAACGGCAAAATCCATACCTCGCTTTTCGGGTCGGAAACGGTCGATATCGAAAAAGCTGTCGAATTAACTATGGAACATATATAATTATGCTTGTAAAATCTTTTGTGTTATGGTATAATCAATAAATCAACTTAACGGAGGTATATGCGGTGAATTCTTCTTTTCTTCACAAGCTCTTCGGTACAACTCCCGGTAAGGGTGTTCAGCCGAAGGAGGCAATTGCGTACAGCGTTGCCGGCTTTGGTCAGAACTTTATCTGTACCATTATCGGCTCGTACATCACAGTATTTATGACAGACGCTCTTCTCTTCGGTGCTGATGGCGTTACGGTCGGTCACATAAGCGGTGCGGTAGCCGTTGCTATCCTTATGCTTGCTGCCCGTGTTTTCGACGCTTTTAATGACCCGATTATGGGCAGCGTTGTTGACAAAACCCGTACGAAGTGGGGCAAGTGCCGCCCTTATCTTAAGTGGATGGCTGTTCCCATTGCGATTTCAACTATTCTGTGCTTCCTTCCCGTTTTCAGCGCAGAGTCTGTTTATGACGGCTCCAAAACAACACAGACCTTTGTCACAATAGCAGTTCTTTATGTTGTCTGGTCAGTTCTTTACACAATTGCAGACGTTCCCTATTGGGGACTTTCAACCTGCCTTACTAACGACACAACTGTCCGTGGTAACATTCTTACGGTTGCCCGTATGTTCTGTACAGTCGGTGCCGGTATTGTTACCGTTTTCGTTCCCATGATAACCGGTGCGGTAACGGCTAAGTTCAAATATACCGCCGATGATATTGCCCTTATTATGACGGATAAGGCTGAGGCCATTGCCAATATGGTTCTCAACCAGGGTGTCACGGCCGAAGAAGCTGCAAACACCTTTGTCGGCACGGTTATGAAGGGTCAGGAAATTGCAAACGCAGATACCCTTAAAATAGTCTACTTTATCTGTGCCGTTGTTCTTGTTGCTTCCGCTGTCCCGATGTTCTTCTACGGCTTCAAGAACACCAAGGAGAGATTTACATCAGAAGATAATCCTCCCTCATTCGGTCATAATCTCAAGCTCCTTTTCAGAAACAAAGAGCTCCTTCTCATCGTTCTTTCCGGTGTTCTCGGCGGTGCAAGAATGGTTTATTCCTACACGGGCGGCCTCTACTTTGCAAAATACATCCTTCAGAACGAAGGCCTTTACGGTATTATTACTCTGCTCGTTGTTCCCGGCGGTCTCGTTGCTTCTCTTCTCGTTCCGTGGATGTCCAAGAAATTCACAAAGAAATGGTCTTATATCGTCGTTCATCTCTTCGGCGGTGTCGTAATGACCGTTATGTATTTCGTCGGCTACGATGCACCGTGGAAGATTGCAGTTTGTGCAGTCGGTCTCGTTCTCCTCGGTATTCCCCAGGGTGTCAATAACATCATTACCTACGCTATGATAGGCGATACGGTTGACTACCTTGAGTGGAAAACGGGCGAAAGAGGCGAGGGCATCTGCTTTGCAATGCAGACTCTTATCAACAAAATCGGTATGGCTGTCGGTGCATTCATCGGCGTTATGGCTCTCAGCATTGCACAGATTGATACCAAAACATACACCGTCGGCAATGCCGATGCACTCTGGAATGTTCTTATCCTTTCCGGTGTTATCAGTATGTTTGCCTGCGCAGTGCCGATGTTCTTCTACACAATCACAGAAAAGCGTCAGCGTGAAATGGTTGCTGAAATCGAAGCACGCAAGACAAATAAATAAGATAAAGCAAAGAAATAAAATTTTGAAAATAGGGTGGCGGATTCGTTCCGTCACTCTGTTGTATTTTCCAAATAAAAATAATGTAACATCATGTTGACTATTTGTTAAAAAAATGTTAATATATTTTAAACTTTGTACAAATTTAATTGTTAAAAGGTGGATTAAATGAAACAATCATCAGTTCCGTCTGTTAAAGAATTACTCAACGAGGGTGCGGCAAAATTCGGCAGTGCAACCTTTATAAAATATATCGAAAACGGTCAGATTAAAGAAAAAAGCTTTATTCAGATACGCGACGACAGCGAATGTGTCTGCCGCCTGATAAGACACGGCAATAACAAAAAAATCAATATTGCCGTTATAGGCAAAACATCATACGAATATCTTGTGTTCTGCTCAGGCGTGCTTTCAAGCGGCAACGTATTTGTTCCGTTTTCGCCTGAAATATCTGTTGATGAAGCTGCCGAGCTTTTTGAAAGAGCCGATATAGAAATGCTTTTCTTTGAGGAAGCCTTTGCCGACAGGGCTGCAGAGCTTTCCGCTGCCTTCCCCGAGCTCAAAAGCGTATGCTTTTCTCAGGCGGATGAAATTTACGCCAAGTATTCGGCGGACTCTGAATATTCCTCTCTTTCGGATATTGAAGAGGATAAAGAGCAGTGTGCAATTATTATTTATACCTCCGGTACAACCGGCGTAAAAAAAGGCGTTATGCTTTCGATGAACGCACTTGTAGGCAACATTATGTACCGCGAATACTGCACCGATATTTTCAATGAAGGTGTTGTTGCGCTGTCGGTATTGCCTATGTACCACACCTTCTGCTTCTCGGGCGACTATATCAAAAACCTCAAGGACGGTTTACAGGTCTGCCTTAACGGTGAGTTCAGGGATATAGCGGAAAACCTCAAGCGTTTCCAGCCCAAAGTAATCCGAATCGTTCCTATGATTGCGCAGTCGCTTTTGGGTAAGATTAAAATTCTGCTCAGGCGCAACCCCTCCCTTACCCCAAGACAGGCAGCAGAGGAGGTCTACGGCAAGAATATTAAATGGCTTATTTCCGGCGGTGCTTACCTTAGCCCCGAACTGGTCGTAGAATATGACAAATTGGGCATTTTTCTGCGTCAGGGCTACGGAATGACCGAAGCGGGCTGCCGTATTTCCGTGCCGGATGACGGTGTTGCTTTTGAGTCCGTAGGAAGAATAATCGATTTGTGTGAGGTAAGAACACTCAACGGCGAAATTCAGGTAAAAACACCTACCGTGATGATGGGCTATTACAAGATGCCCGAAGAAACAAAAGAGATGTTTACCGAGGACGGCTGGCTCAAAACGGGCGATATCGGTTACGTTACCGAAGATAATCAGCTATTTATAACAGGCCGCGTAAAGAATCTGATTATTCTTTCAAGCGGCGAAAACGTTTCTCCCGAGGCAATTGAAAGAAAATTCAGCTCGGTTGAACTGGTTGAAGAGGTTCTTGTTTACGGTGAGGGCAACAAGCTTATTGCAGAGTTTTATCCCAATGCCGAATACGCGCAGGCTAACGGTATTAATAATATTGAGCAGGAGCTTGAAAGAATTGTTGATTCGCTCAACGAAACGGCAAAGTCATCCCATCTGATTTCCGAAGTAAGAGTCAGAGACATTCCGTTTGAAAAAACAGGACCGGGAAAAATCAAAAGATACGAAACAAAAATTTAAGGAGCGTGAAATGTAATGAAGAAAGTAACAGGAGCGGTATACGAGCTTATTCCTCCGCAGGAAATGATTCAGTTTATGCTCAAGTACAGCTTTTTCCACAAGCAGGTTACACAGATTCCCGAATCGATAATTGTTGAAAAAGATATTGATTTCGCTCTTATGGAAAAAGCGTTCAACATTGAAATTGAAAGAAACGACTGTCTCCGTCTGCGCTTTTTCAAAGAGAAGGGTAAGATAAAACAGTATTTTCTTCCCGAATACAAGGTTGAAAGTATACCTGTTCTGAATTTCAAATCGGAGCAGGAGCGTATTGATGTCCTTACAAGCGATGCAAGAAAGCCCATAAAAATGCTCAAGGACGAAACCTTCCGCATAAAGTTCTTCCGAACGCACGATAAGCGCTGCGGTGTTTATCTGAACATCCATCACCTGGTTATGGATAATGCGGCTGTTTTCACCTTCTTTGCGGATTTGTTTGCAATTTATGACCACCTTAAAGACGGTGCGCCTATGCCAAAGCCTCTCGGTAAGTACGAGGATATTATCAAAAAAGAGCTTGCCTATGCCGCTGACCCCGAAAACTTCAAGAGGGAAGAAAAGGCATACCGTGAGTTTATGGACAAGCTCGGCGAGCCGCTTTACCTGGGCGTTGAAGGCCCCAAATTCCTTGAAGCAGAGCGTGCAAAGAAGAAGGACCCCAATATCAAGGCTCCCTCGCTCTTTGACCCGATTCACGATAAGGCAGAGCTTACAAAGCACACGGTTTCTTACGGCGACAGTCAGAAGATTTTCAGATTTATGGAAGAAAACGGTGTCAGCGGCGAATGTCTTGTTCAGCTTGCAATGCGCCTTCACGTTTCAAAGATAAATAACAGGCATAACGATACCTACTTTATTGTCCTTTGCCCCAGAAGGAAGACTATTGCCGAAAAGCGTGCAGGCGGCACTCTTGCTGCCCCGCTTCCTCAGCGTGTTGTTCTTCCCGAAACGATAACCTTCAGAGAAGCGCTTGAAAAAATGGCGGAGGTTCAGTTCTGGGCATTCAGGCATATGGATTACCCCTATCTGGAATACCGCTCATTACAGCAGAAAATGTATAACTATCCTGCTGCCGCAGGTGCATCAACAATGATGTTTTCCTGGTTCCCGCTTGAAGCAGGCACAATGAACAAGTGGGAATATGAATTCGAAGGTTACTCACTGGGCAGATACATTATGGTGCTTTACACGTTTGCAATGAAGGACGTGCGCAGCGGCTGTCTCAAGCTTTCCTGTATGCACAGGACAAAGTTTGTCAGCGTTGAAGATATTGAGGCTTTCCACAAGGGCACCGAAAAGGCACTGAAACTCGGTGTAGAAAATCCGGATATCACACTCGGTGAAATAATAGACAGAATATAACGGAAAGGTGATAACAATGCTTGAGAATATTAAAGACATAATCTGTAGCTTTGTTGATGTTGAGCACGATTCAATCACGGCAGACTCAAAGCTTACTGCTGACCTGGGGCTTTGCTCGATGGATCTTGCAATGCTTTCTTCGGAAATTGAAAATGAATTCGGCGTAGTGTTAAGCCCTAAAGTTTTTGCAACCGTAAAAACAGTCGGCGCAATTGCGGAATATATCGAACAGCAAAAATAAACATCAAACAATAACCTGAAAAATCAGCCGTAGGCGAACCACCTGCGGCTGATTTATTTGTTGATTAAGGATTATTTGAGTGTAATCTTGAACAGTCTTGCTCCGTGTGAATTTACCTTTGCCGTGAAATAATCACGGGTGACGGTGTATTCTTCGTGTGTCCACATATCCCATACGCCGTATTCACCGCCGGCTATGGCGATATCGGCAATATCAAAGCTGATTTCTCTTTCCGTATCATCCGTGTTGAAAAGTGCAACGTATTTGCAGCTTTCGCCGTTTGATGTCCACACTATTTCGCCCTTGCCGTCGGTTTCTTCGCGCCTTAACTGCTTTGCACCGCTTGAATTCTTGAGCATATCAATAAGCTCTCTGTTTTGCAACAGCGAAAGCGTGAACTCGTCGTTTTCGCGCATTTCCGCACCAATCATCAGCGGTGAGCGGAAAATGCCCCAAAGCGTCATCATAGTAATCTGTTCGTCGTGTGTGAAGCGTGTGTAGCGGTTGCGGTATTTTTCGAGCTTTTCGGTTTTCTGTATTCTGCCTATGGGGAGCATATCGCAGTCGGGCCACGCACCGGGCTGAACGTAATCCTGCCACGCGCAACAGCGCTCAAACATTGCGTGGAGTTTGGGCCACTCGTCCCAGAAATCGCCCGTCATACGCCACATATTGGCGTTAGCCGCAAGGTGCTCGTGTTCCCAAACGGGAGCAGGGCCGGGGGAAAGGCTGAGCACCATATCCCTGCCGCAGTTATCAATAGCCTTGCGGAGCATTTCAATTTCTTTTCTTGCCGAATACGGGTCGTGGGGGAATATTTCGGTGTTGGCTATATCGTCGCACTTGATGTAGTCAACGCCCCACGAAGCGTACAGCTCAAATATCGAATCGTAATATTCCTGCGCACCCTTGGCAGAGGTGTTGAGTCCGTACATATCGGGGTTCCAACCGCAGATTGAGGACGGGTTTGCAATATCCCTTGCCGTAACGCCCTCACACTTGATTTTGGTGTTTCTGTGAGCCGCCTGCCTGGGAATACCCCTCATAATATGAATGCCGAATTTAAGCCCGAGCGAGTGAATATAATCGGCTATCGGCTTGAAGCCCTTACCGCCTGCGGAGGAAGGGAAACGATCAACCGAAGGGATAAGACGGGAGTATTCGTCCATGCAAAGCTCGGCAAAATAGTGGTAGTAAAAGCTGTCTGCCGTCGGCTCAGACCATTGAATGTCGCAAACTACGTATTCCCAGCCGTAGTCCTTCAGGTGCTCCGCCATATAGTCGGCGTTGGCCAAAAGCTGTTCCTCGTTGACAGCCGCACCGTAACAGTCCCAGCTGTTCCAGCCCATAGGGGGAGTAGGCGCAAGTCTTTTATGCATAATTTATCATTCCTTTGTTTGTCATCTGTTTTATAGCATTATACATCCGATGGCGATTCTTTTCAATATCTAATTCTGCCGTAAAAATAAAAACAGAAAAGCCTCAGGTAATACAGGGTGTGATTGAACAAAAATTTGGAGTTGTATTTTTATTTTTTTGTGATAGAATGATTCTTAATTTACAGGAGTGCTGCAAAATTGATTTGCAACGCCCGGTGATAAAATGATACTTATGTGTTTTGATAGAATGGGGAATTATTTATGAACAGAGCCTTATATGTTGATACTATGATAGGCACCGTCGGTGACGGGCAGATTGAAAAATCCCACGGCGGAGGAAAAACCTATCCGGGTGCTTGTGTCCCGGGCGGAATGATTCAGCTTTCACCGGATACAGTCAGCGGCGGCGACAACGGCAGCGGCTATAACTATTGCCACAATACTATCGAGGGCTTCAGCTTTAACCGTATGAGCGGTATAGGCTGGTATGGCGATCTGGGAAATCTTCAGGTTATGCCCGTAACGCAAGACACCGACCTGCGAAGCGGAAGCAACGAAGAATTGCCGTTTACCAAAGGCACCATCGGCTGGAAATCGGAATTTTCTCACGAAAATGAAAAAAGCCGTGTGGGGTATTACTCCGTTATGCTGGAGCGATATAACGTTCTTGCCGAATGTACTGCATCAGAGCATGCAGGCGCTTTAAGATTTACATATCCGGAAAAAGCAGAAAAGAAAATTATTATCAATTTCAGCAGAAGAATCGGCGGCAAGGCGGATTTTCAAAAGGTTGATGTTATAAGCAACAGAAAAATTGAAGGTCATATCAAATGCACACCTGTAGGCGGCGGCTTCGGTCACGGCGACGGCAAGATTTTTTATGACTTGTATTTCGTTATGGAATTTTCGCACCCGTTTACCAGCAAAAGATTCTTTGAAAGTGAAGAATTTACCGATTCAGCCGAGGGCGAGGATTTAGGTGTAATTTTTGATTTTTCAAACGAAATCACCGAACCTCTGACGATAAAATGTGCAATCTCTTACGTTGATATCGAGGGCGCAAGTAAGAATTTCTCCACAGAATGCGAAGGCTCGGATTTTGACGCTATGGAGAAAAATGCCCTCGCAAAATGGGATGACGTATTTTCGTGCATAAACGTTTCGGGTGCGGACGAAACCGACCTGAAGCTTTTTTATACCTGTCTGTACCACGTGCTTCTTGACCCCCGCACAATGGCTGATACGGACGGCAGATACAAAATAAACTATCAGATATTTGAAAACACCGATTACAAGCAAAGAACCGTGTTCAGCGGTTGGGATGTTTACAGAAGCGAGTTTCCGCTTCTGAGCATTATTCGTCCCGATATGGTCCGTGACGAAATAAATTCTCTGCTTAAAATTGCGGAGCTGAACAACTCCTCGTTCCCGCGTTGGGAGCTTATGGGCATTAATGCAGGCTGTATGGTCGGCGACCCGGGTCTTATCGTTCTTGCCGATGCCGTTACCAAAGGAATTCTTCCTTATGATATCGAAAAGGCGTACGAAATATCCAAAGCATCAAGTGTTTGTGCCAAGGAACTCAACGGAAAAGAATTCAAATCTATAAGACCTGCTTGCAAGTCTTATCTCGACGATTGCTATGTGCCCGGAAAGCTGAGCGATACACTTGAATATTTGCTGGCGGATTTCACTATGGCGAAATTTGCCGAATACTCAGGCAGAATTGAAGATGCAAAGTTCTTTTTCAATAGAGCAAACCGCTACGGGGAAAACTATAACGAAGCCCTGAGGTTTATGGCTCCCCGAAAGGAAAACGGTGAATTTGTTTTTGAAGAAGACAGATACGATGATGACGGAACCGTTGAAAGCAACATTTTTCAACAGTCCTGGTTTGTGCCCTACGATGTGTGTGGCTTAAGCAGGCTTTTCTGAGAAGAAAGAACCGTTGAGCTTCTTGAAGAATTCTTTGAAAGGGCAGATTTAAAAAGCCTTTGGAACGATGATTACAATCATTCCAATGAGCCGTGTCACAACATTACCCACTATTTCAGTATTCTCGGGCTCCCCGAAAGAACACAGTACTGGACAAGGCGTGTTCAGAAGGAGGCTTATCGAACAGGCGCATACGGATTTTGCGGCAATGAGGATGTGGGACAGCTTTCCGCCTGGTATGTGCTTTCTGCATTGGGCTTTGCTCAGGTTTGTCCCGCCGACCCCAAATACTACATAAACACACCGCTCTTTGCAAAAGCTGAAATCAGGCTGGACAAGAAATTCCATTCCTGCAAGGTTTCGGATACGTTAAAAATTAAATGCGACAAAAATCCGTTGGATTTCCCGTACATAAAGTCCGTTAAATTAAACGGAAAAGTAGTTGATAAAAACTATCTGACTTATGAGGAAATAACAAGCGGCGGAGAAATTGTTTTTGAACTGAAAACTGAATAATGCCGTTGTGAGATTCTCAAAGCCGTTCAGAACTGATGTCTGAACGGCTTTTTGTCGGCAAAATTGATAAAATCTTTACATAAGGTGATTAAATAAAAATCAGCACCCACGTTTAAGTGAGTGCTGAACGCTGGTGCGGGTAACAGGGGTCGAACCTGCACGCTTGTGGGCATAAGATCCTAAATCTTACGTGTCTGCCAATTCCACCATACCCGCATATTTAGTTAATAATAGCGAATAGGTGCATTATAACAGAAAATTTATGATATGGCAAGATGCTTTTCAATTAAAGATGAAAGTAATCTTGAAAAGACAGTAAAGCGAATCGCAGAACTTGACAAACTCCTTATGCGTATTTACAAGGACAACGTATCAGGAAAGCTGTATGGCGATCACTTTTCTAATATGTTCAACATATATGGTGACGAGCAAAGAAAAAGAAAGCCTTTGCTGAACAACTCTGCGCGGGTCTTGATAAGGACAAAGAACAGAACGACAGCATTGAGAAGTTAATGACGAAGGTGAAGGCAATTACCGATATACAAGAACTTACTCCCGAAATCGTTCGCGAATTTATTTCAAGAATTGACGTGTATGCTCCGTACCGCTAAAACAAACCGCGGCATCAGCGGATTGACATCTACTACAATGGTATAGGGTATGTATTTATTCCTGAACTCGAAGAAGCGGAAGAAATGTTCAAAGAGCATTTATGCGATATAAAAGATAATATAAAAGTAAAAACAGCATAACACCAAAATGTTATACCGTTTCTGATTGAAAGCACGCTTTGGGATACCTGCGAAAGAGCAGGCACCCCAAAGCGTGCTTTTTGGCTGGGATGGCTGGATTTGAACCAGCGGATGCGGGAGTCAAAGTCCCGTGCCTTACCCCTTGGCTACACCCCAATATTAGGTTTAAATGACGCTTTTTATAGTGAAATGTTTTGTTTACACAAAACGTGAAATAATCCTGACGGATTGTAAAACTCACCCGTAACATTTGCGAAGCAAATATTTCATACGCTTCAGCGTATTTCATCACGAAGTGATTTCACTCGCCGAAAGGCGAATTTCATTGAAAAAAGCACTTGCAGTTTGCAAGTGCTTTTTTCAGTGGGGTGGACAATGGGAGTCGAACCCACGACCTCCAGGGCCACAACCTGGCACTCTAACCAACTGAGCTATGTCCACCATAAATGGCGCGCTGGAAGGGACTCGAACCCCTGGCCTACTGCTTAGAAGGCAGTTGCTCTATCCAGCTGAGCTACCAGCGCACGTTTGGAGCGGGTGATGGGAATCGAACCCACGCGACCAGCTTGGAAGGCTGGGATTCTACCATTGAACTACACCCGCAGGTATTGAAGCTCCTTACACCCGTAAGTTGACAACGGGAATATTTTAGCAAATAAAGCCCCCGTTGTCAATACTTATTTATAACTTTTTTGTGCATTTTTAGTTTTCAAAATCGACAACACATCTGTCTGTGATAACCGAGTGTACAAATTCCTTTACTTTAAGGTGTTCCGGGTGCACCTGGTAGCCGTCAAGAGCTTCTTTACTCTCAAACGTGCTGTAAAGCGCAAGGTCATAACCCTTGGGGTTGAAGTTGAAGCCGACCTGAGCGGAAAGAAGACCGTCAACCTTGTCGACAAGTGCTGTGAGTATTTCTTTCATATGCTCCATATTTTCCTGCTTCTTATCGTCGTTTCTGACATTCCAGAAAACTATATGAGTAATCATCCGTACATCCTCCGTCTTACGTTATGTCTCTTTGTTATATTAAATCATATTTGTTAATTTTATACAAGATATATTTGAGATTTTCTACGTTTGCTTCACTTGATTTGGGGTGACAAATACTTTATTTTATTTTATAATTATATATGATTAGGTTATTATTTCTCAAATACAGAAAGAAATATATAGGAAGAATGCTTCGGAGGGTTTCCAATGAAAAAGGGTACAAAATTATTGTTCGGGCTGCTCAGTGTTGCCTTGTGTGCGGTGCTTATATTCAGCACTGCTCCCGTGAGTAAGGCTGCAGGTATGATGAGGTTTATCATTGACGACCAGGTCTATAACAAGGTTTACAATGATATGGGCTCGGTTGTTCTTACTCATTATCATTATGATTATTCCGAGGATAAGCTTACTCTGGAAAATTTCGGCTCTGCCGATTCTCCGGAAACACCGTTGTTTATCTATCCGTATTCGGGTAATATCACTATTGAGTTAAAGGGAAACAATTACATCAAGTCCGAGCGCGAAATGGCGCTTATTGTCATAGGCAACGTAACGTTTACGGGCGACGGTACGCTCAATGTAATTTCTGCGGATACATACGGTATTTACACGGATTACAAGGTGACGGTTGCCGAATCGGCAAGCCTGAACGTAAATGCTCTTGCAGGTGTTACTGCCATAAAGGGCCTTGATATCCGCACGGCGGGAAATATCAACATTCATACAACGGGTAAATGCTTCTATGTTTACGAAGACATAAAAATCACACAGGGTAAACTTAACCTCAGCGGCTCAAACGGCCTTTATACGGCTTACGGTGAAGTGTATATCGGCGGCGGTGATACGGAGCTTACCATCGATTCTACCTCACGTGCAATTTATGCACCCGGTGAAAATTCTTATATTGAGTTGAGCGCAAACGCCATCATTTATGCGGGTGACTCTGCTCCGGGTTATGCTACGCCGGAGTATACCGACGAAAAATATCTGCGTATGTCTTTTGACGGAGCTCCTAAGCTCAATCCGCCCAGAACATTTTCGTGGGATGATACCGTTATAGACAGTGCGGGTGTAACCAATCCCGTGGGCAGATGGTCTGCCGTTGAAAACGCAACCGGTTATGAGGTCTATCTTTACCACTATAATGAGATGGGCTACACCCTCACGAAAACCTTTACCGTTACGGATGCGCTGAGCTGTAATTTCGGCGGCCATTTCACTACCTACGGTAAATATGCGTTTGCTGTAAGAGCATTGGGTGACGGTGTCGATTACAAAAGCAGTAATGTTTCCGGTAAAACGCCTGAGTTTTATTATTTTACAGGTGAGGTTGAAAGCCGCTTCTACGTGACCCTTCCCGAATCCGAATACTTTACCGTCGTTCCCGAAAACGGAAGCACGGTTGTTTATTACGGAGAAAGCTTTTCGTTTACGGTTGATGTAAACCCTGCTTATACACAGTCGGACGTTATAGTTTGGGCAAACGGTGTCCGTGTTGCCTTGCGCCACGGCAAATATACCGTTGACAACGTAACGGAAAACCTTGTAATAAAAATAGGCGATATGGCGGTAAATACATATACCGTCAATCTGCCCGAACACGAAGCTTACACAATTTATCCGCTTCCCGAGTATTCGACCGAGGTTGAATACGGCGACAGCTTTGCGTTTTCCATTGAGCTTTCGGATATTTATCTTGATTCAAACCCGGTTGTTACTTCAAACGGCGAGGAGATAACTCCGAAATACGGAATAATTTACACAATCAAAAATATAACCGAGGATCAGACGGTTGAGATTACGGGCCTTGTAAGGGACAACTACAAGGTAACGTATCAGCATCTGGACGGTACGTTTATCACTTCGCAGACCGTTGATCACGGTGACAGCACACAGCCGCCCGAAGCGCCGACCCTTGCCGAAGGCCTTGAGTTTGCGGGCTGGTCTTTGAAGGACGGCACGGCATACAGCTTCGATACGCCTGTTGAAAGCGAGCTTACGCTCTATGCCCGTTTTGAACCGCAGAAAGAAAACGGATATTACCTCATATCAACCGTAGAGCAGTTCACCTGGTTTAAGGATGAGGTCAACTTCGGCAACACTGCGATCAATGCAAGGCTTTGCATTGATATAGCTTTTAATGAAGGAAAGTATTACAAAGATAAAACCGGTGCACCTGTCTTTACTCAGGACGCTCAGGTGTGGAAGCCCATTGGCGGCTACGATTACAGCGACAGCGAAAACCTTGTCAATTTCTACGAAGGCAAGTTTGACGGCGGCGGCCATACACTGTCGGGTATCTGTATCGATTACGATAAAATGTCGTACGAATCCAAGGAACTCGGTGTTTTCGGCGGTATTGCGGGTACGGCTGTAATATCCAACCTCAATGTTGTCGATTCCTCGTATGAAGCATACGGCAATATGGGCGGAATAGTCGGCACAAGCTACGGCAAGATTGAAAACTGCACAAGTGCCGTGTATATTAAGGGCGTTGAAGTTGTCGGCGGTATCGTCGGTGAAAACCACGGTACGGTAACGGGCTGTACCTTTAACGGCTCGGTCAAGGCTGCCGAGTATTCTTCAGGCGGCTCGGATGCGGCTGTCGGCGGCAGTGAAGCCGGCGGTATAGCAGGCGTGTGTGCACAGGAGAATGCAGTTGTTGAGAACTGTACAAATAACGGCAGCGTAACTGCCAAGAAAAACTGCGGTGGTATAGTCGGTGCGGCAACAAGTGACGGCGTTGTTATCAGAAACTGTTTAAATACGTCTGCCGTTTATGCGGACACCAATTCGGCAGGAATACTCGGCTATAACCCCAGACAGACAAATCAGCAGATAATTGATGATGACGGTAAAGTGATTGATACCGTTACGGTTATTGTTACAACAACGGTAACCGATTGTTCAAACAGCGGCAGTGTTTCCTCGCTTGAAACTTCGGGCGGTATTGTTGCCTATGCACGTGCGGTTGTAAATAACTGCACCAACAGCGGCGAGATTACTTCAACAGTAGGCGCGGGCGGTATTACTGCGAATGCTCCCGCAACGGTTGACGGCTGCGTGAACAACGGTAAAGTAAACGGTGCTCTTTATGCCGGCGGTGTTGCCGCTCTCGGTGAAGTAACGGTTAACGGAAGCGTTAACCGCGCAGAGGTAATTTCTTCTAACGGAGCTGCCGCAGGTCTTGCCGCGGGCGGTAAGGCGGAAATAGCTTATTCTTACAATACGGGTGCCGTAACGGGCAGTACCTTTGCGGGCGGTCTTGCCGCAAATACAGATAATTCCAAGCTTGTCAGCAGCCACAATTTTGCTTTGGTTACTGCACAGCAGGCAGACGGTGTTGCCGCAAACAGTACGGGCCTGACGGTTGAAAGGTGCTATACGGCAAGTGAGCTTTCGGCTTCGGCTGTCGGTATCAATGCCACAAAGGAGCTTTTCTATTGCGGCTACGTTGCGGTTTTCCTCAACGGTGAGGATGAAAAGCCTGTCTGGGCGCAGGGGGAAGAATATCCTGTGCTTGCAGATGAAAACAATAAGGCCTATCTCTTCCCGCTTGCGGGTGAAGGCACTGCAGAAAAGCCCTATATCATTACAACCGAAAACGAGCTCAGAATGATTTCGGCTTATATCAATAACCACAGCGGCTGGTCTGCAAAGCACTATAAGCTCGGTGCGGATATTGCTCTTAAGAATCCTCAGACGGTCAATAACTTTGTTCCGTTCGGCGACGTATCGAACCAATTTGCGGGCAGCTTTGACGGTGACGGACACACTTTAAGCGGTGTTAACCTTTTTGTTCAGGAGGATAACGTTGCCCTTTTCAGAGCCGCTGCGGCAGGCGCACAGATAAAAAATCTTACCTTAAGCGATTTTACCGTAGTCGGTAAGGTGCATACGGGTGCTCTGATAGGCACTAACAGAGGCTCGGTTTATAATTGCTGTGTTACCGAGTCGGATATAACGGGCGAAGAAAACGTTGGCGGTCTTGTCGGTTATAATTTGGGCGATATTACCTATTCGGTCAACCGTGCCGAGGTAAACGGTTTAATGTGCTTGGGCGGCATAGCAGGTCTTCATGAGCGCGGCGACCTTCACTACTGTCTCAATTACGGCAAGGTCGGCGGCACGGAAGGTGCGTTTTCGGCCGAAGCAGGCGGCTTGGCGGGCAGAAATTACGGTTCAGTCAGATATTGCGGTAATTTGGGCAATATAAAAGTAAATGAGTATGCGGGCGGTATTGTCGGCGTTACCTATTCTGAATTGAGATCCGTCTATAACACCGGCAATGTTTCTGCCGATAATTATGCCGGCACGATAGTTAGCTTCTTTGAAGAGCTGGAGGATTTTGAGCTTTGCTTTACTCTTGAAGGGCTTGAGGCCGGTGTAACGGGTGTTGGCACACCTGTTCCCGAAATTGATTTTTCAACGGGTATGCTTGCATATTTTCTCAATAATAACGGCAAGGAAACCAACTGGGCGCAGGGAGATTCTCACCCGGTGGGTGCAAAGCCGGACGGCAGTGACGCAGTAGTTTATAAGGTGACTTATCTGAGCTTCGGTGAGGTCTATTATACAGCGGCGGCGGAGAAAAACAGTGCGGCGGTCACTCCGCCCGTACCCACGGCTGAGGGTTACCGCTTCCTCTATTGGGACACTTCTTTTGACAGCCTTACGGCGGATGTTGTGACTACGGCCGTGTTTGACAGGCCGAGCGATATCACCTTTATGCCGTATGCAGAGCTTGAGTATATGGAAACGGATATCATTTCCGTAATATGCGGCATTTCACCCGAGGATAACCTTACAACAGCACAGCTGAGAAATCAGATTTCCAACCCGAACATTGTTGTTATGGACAAGGATATGATTGAGTACAGCAGTCCCGAAGAAAAGGTTTACACGGGTCAGACGGTTGTTCTGTACGGAGCAAACGAGGGTATATATATCCACATTGCCAACATCGTTGTTTTCGGCGATATAAGCGGTGACGGCAATGTTGACGATACCGATGCCTTCCTTCTGAATATGGTGCTTTCGGATATGATATGGTTTGATGAACTCTATCCCGCCGAACAGCTTGCCGCCGACGTAAACAGAGACGGCACCGTTGACCGGGCGGATGCAGAGTACCTTCAGAAATATCTGCTTCACGATAACGAAATTTCACAGTCTGCAGTAACAGACAATTTATGATTAGGAGATAGGTTATGAACGCAATCAGAACCCCTTGGGCGGAAAAGGTGAGCAAGGTCTGTCCTCTCAGCGAATATCCCCGTCCGCAGATGGAAAGAAAAAGCTGGCAATGCCTCAACGGTATGTACAGCTACGCCGTGACCGATATCAATGCCGATACAATGGGCGAGGTACAGGGCGATATTCTTGTACCCTTTGCAATTGAAAGTGAGCTTTCGGGTGTTGAGCGTGCCGTGAGCGATACCCAGGCACTTTGGTACTCAAGGAAATTCACCGTTGAGGAGGATTACACGGGTAAAAGGGTAATTCTTCACTTTGGTGCGGTTGACTGGAAATGTGAAGTATGGGTTAACGGCAGCTCCGCAGGCGGCCACACGGGCGGCTACTGTCCGTTCAGCTTTGATATAACCGATTATCTTAACGGCGGAGAAAACGAGCTTAAAGTGAAGGTTATCGACCCGACAGATAAGGCTGACCAGCCTCGCGGCAAGCAGATTTCAAAGCCCGTCGGCTTCTGGTACACTTCCACTACGGGTATATGGCAGACGGTATGGCTTGAGGTTGTGCCCGAAAATCATATTAAAAAGCTCAGGCTCTCTCCCGATATTGATTGTGCGGTGCTTGATATCTGCGTTGAAGCGGCAGGGGAGGCAACCGTGCGTGCAACCGCCTATGACGGTGAAGCTCAGGTCTCCTACGTGGAATTTACGGGCAGAGGAAAGCTGAAAATCCCGAATCAGAAGCTCTGGAGTCCCGAAAACCCCTTCCTTTACGGCATAAAAATTGAGCTTCTTTCGGGCGGCGAAACCGTTGATGAGGTAAAGTCCTACTTCGGTATGCGTAAGTACAGTATGAAGAAGGACAGCAAGGGCTATGTTCGCCTTTGCCTTAATAATGAGCCCTATTTCCAGAAGGGCCTTCTTGACCAGGGCTACTGGCCCGACGGCGGTATGACGGCACCTACGGACGAAGCACTTATTTATGACGTGCAGAAAATGCACGACCTTGGTTACAATATGCTCAGAAAGCATATCAAGGTTGAGCCTGCACGCTGGTACTATCATTGTGACCGTATAGGTATGCTCGTCTGGCAGGATATGCCCAACGGCTGTAACATCAACCAGCTTGTTGTCGGCGTGCTGCCCAATATTACAATCCGTACACTGCCCGATAAATACGAAAAGCTCTACCTTCGTACCGATAAGGCGGCACAGCAGCTTTTCCGCACAGAGCTTGACGAAATGATTGATACTCTTTATAACTGTGTCTCAATCTGTACGTGGGTGCCCTTTAACGAGGCTTGGGGTCAGTTTGATGCCGTAAACGTTGCAAAGCACGTAAAGGAGCTTGACCCGACACGTTTTGTTGACCATGCAAGCGGCTGGCACGACCAGGGCGGCGGCGATTTCAAGAGCATTCACAGGTATATTGTGCCGCTTCACCCGTTTAAGACGGATCACCGTGCATTTGTCGTAAGTGAATACGGCGGCTACAGCAATGTTATAGAGGGTCACGTCTGGAATATTAAAAAGTGCTTCGGCTATCTGATGTTCCGTTCCAAGAAGACACTCACCAATGCTTACAGACGCCTGCACACTTCACAGGTTATTCCGCTTATAAAGCACGGCCTTTGTGCGCTTGTCTATACTCAGGTCAGCGACGTTGAAAACGAGGTCAACGGTATTCTCACCTACGACCGTAAGCTCGTAAAGCTCAATGAGGATATGCTTAAGGATATTAACTCACGCCTTACCTATTGATTTTCTCTTAAATCGCTTATATAAAATTTCAGTGCCCGTTCAAGGCTCTGCCTTTGGGCGGGCTCAAGTTTTCTTTGCGTCAGTTCTTCTGCGATTTCCGCAATTCTTGTGCGCAGATACTGTTCCTTTGTCAAAATAATCACCGTTAATATTGTTTTAAAAAATTGCTTTGATATTAAAAGTAAAGTTTGCAATAAAAATTTACAAAATATTTTGAGGTGCAAAAAATGAGAACTTTTACCGAGTATTTTTCCGAAGACAAAAAGGTAAGTCTTACCGCAAATCTCCTCGACAATTCGCCCGAAATGCCCAATCTCGACGTTCGTCCTGCCGTGCTTGTTATTCCCGGCGGCGGTTACAGCTTCTGTTCGGACAGAGAGGCAGAGCCAATTGCCATGCTTTTTGCGCTTGAGGGCTACCATACCTTTGTGCTTCGCTACAGTATCGGCAAGCGCGGCACGGATTACTGCTTTGAAAAGCCCTTTGAGGATGCAAAGAGAGCACTCCGCTATATCCGTGAAAATGCCGCAGAATTCGGCGTTGACCCCGAAAAAATTGCCGCAATCGGCTTTTCCGCAGGCGGGCACCTTTGCAGTGCGCTCGGTACAATCAGCGAAGAAAAGCCCAACGCCCTTATTCTCTCTTATCCTTGCATTATGGAAAGTATAGGCGAAATCCTTTCCTGTAATGTTCCTTCAACCAACCTTGCGGTTACCAAGGATACACCTCCCACCTACATATTCTCTGCCGCTGATGACGGCTGTGTTCCTATTCAGCATTCGCTGGCTTTTGCTTCCGCCTGCGCTGAAAACGGTGTGCCGTTTGAAATGCACATCTATCAGAACGGCGGTCACGGATTTTCACTTGCTTCACCCGTTGTATGCAACGGCAACAGTAAGGGCGTGCTCGAAAGCTGGGCACCGCTTTGTACACAGTGGCTTCGTAAGCTCTGGCTTAAGTAAATAAAAAAAGGCCGCCCGAGGGGCGGCTTATTTGTTATCAATATCTGCCTATACTGTCAAAGGGTATATTGAGGAAATTCTCATAAGCCTTTGCTTCTTCGCTGTCAAAATCAATCGTGTAGTTGCCGTTTTTTGCATCTGTGAACATATCCGTTTGCGTGAGCGTGAGCAGGTGATTGTTCACGGTGTTGCTGAGCATCGCCGCCTTTTCGTCAACCGTACCGAGCGTTGCTTTTGCGCTTAGTATAATATTGTCCTGAATAATACTGCCTGTCGGATTTGCGGCAAAATACGGTGAGGACGTGTCCGAAAAATCATCGGAAAGGGAAGATATCTGCGGATAAACTTCTTTCCATTTGTCGCTCATACGGGGCGAATTTTCAAGCTCCTGCCACGCTGTGCCGTTTTCGCCGAAGCGTTCACCCTCAGGTGTTATGCTTTCGTAAACGATGGGAGCTTTGCAGTTGATTAAAAGATTGTTGCTCAGCTCAATATCTCTGCCGCCTCTGAAATCAACACCCGTACCCGGAATGTTGATGAAGATGTTGCCTCTTGCCTGAGTGCCCGAAGAGGGTGCAACGGCAACAGGGGCGTTCTTACCGTTGCCTATGGTGCTGATGCAGTTATAGCGAACAAGGTTGCCGTAGTTTATCCAACCGTCAGCCGAGGTAACGGCCGCCGTGCCCTCAAGCTCAAGAACAACGTTGTGAATGTAGTTGTAATCAATTCTGTGGTCGTTGCCGCTGTAGTAAACCGCACTGCCGGGGGTGTGCAGAATTTCGTTGTTGGAGCATACGTTGCCTACACCCTGTATAACAACTGCGGGACTGGTTTTGTCAGTTAAACCGGTATCGTATACAAGGTTATTCTCAAAAACGATGTTGCCTGCAGTAAGCTTCTTTGTGCTGCCGCCGTTTATCGTAACAGCGCTTGAACCGGTTTTGTAAACCGTACAGCCTGTAATGTTTATATTGCTGCCCTTTGCCGAAATACCGACATCGGGCGAATTTTTGACGGTACAGCCCGAAATATCAACGTTCTTGCTGTCAATGCGGATTTGGCCGCCGCTTACGGTGATGTTGCTGAACGTTATATACTGTGCGCCGTCAAAAACTACATCCGTACCGCTGAAAACAACCTCTCCGTTGCCGTAAGCGGAAAAAATCATGCGGCATTTTTCTTTACCCGAATCCTTTTCGGTAAATTTAAGCTCGTCAAGCTCGTAAACGCCCTCCATAAGTGCTATGACAATGTGGTTGCGGTAGTCTCTGTCAAGCTGTTTTGCCGCTTTTTTTGCACGGGCTATCGTTGCAAACGGAAAATCTGCAGTACCTGCGGCGTTGTCGTCGCCGCCGGGCGAAACGTAGAAATCGCCGTAAATGTATTCGTGTGTGCCTGCTGCGGCAACGCTTAAATTTTGGGGAACAGGCGCTATATAAATATTATTGTAATAAAACGGTCTGAAGCCCAAGAAAGTACCGGCAACGATACCTGCCGCCAAGATCAGGCAGATTATTACCGGGCTGAATTTGTTTTTGCTTGATTTGTTCATTTTATTCACCGTCCGCTAAATGTACAGTTTAAGTTCTTTTCTTTTTTCTTTGTAATTCGGGCAATGCTTTGCCACCAGTGTCCAAAAGAGGGAAGAGTGGTTGTGATGCACGGTGTGTGCAAGCTCGTGGATTATAACGTAGTCGATAGTATCGGGCGATGCCGCCATAAGCAGGCAGGAAAGATGTATTCTGTCTGCCGTACAGCTTCCCCAGTGCGTTTTTGCGCTGTTAATAAGAAGTGATGAATATGAAAGCCCTGTTTCCAGTGATATTTCTCTGACCCTTTCGGGCAGGTAATTCTGTGCTTCTGCCCTGTAAAACTCAACAATATGCTTCTTAAGCTTCTCCTGTGTAAGCTCCTTGGGTACAAGCAGCAAGCTGTCTGATAAAACCGCCTTTTTACATTCAGCGGCCGTCAGAGTAAGCTCAACTCCGAAAAACCTTATTTTACTGCCGTAGGTAATCGGGGCAGGGGCTGCGGCTTTCATTTTCGCCGTTGCATTTTCAATCCAGGCACGCTTGGACAAAACGAATTTTTCAATTTCGCTTTGCTTCATTCTCAAAGGCGCTCTTACCTCAATGCTTAAGTCGGGCTTTACTGTTATGCATACAGTCCTGCGTTCGGATTTAACTATGCTGTACTTAATATCTGTCAAGGCTTTCTCCGCAATAATTAATGTAAAAATAAATATATTATTATTATACATTATATGTATATTTCAGTCAACCGATAAAAGAAAAGAGACAGCTTCAAAAAATGATGAAACTGTCTCAAAAGTATTATCTGCGGTGTTCTCTGTCAAGGCTGTTCTTTTCAAGCAGCTTAAGGTATTCCGCGTCGATTTCGCCGTCGTTTGTCTTGATTCGCTCAGCGTGGCGGTTGACTTCCTCTTCACTCATTTCAGCAAGGCTGTCGAAGGTGTAGATACTTCTGACACCGACTGCCTGAAGCATACGTTCCTTTCTGCGCATTTTCATTTTGTAGTAGGAGAAGCAGAAAGCAAAGGAAATAACCTGGATTATGATAAGGCGGTAGTTGCGGTTGACGTCGATATAGTTGGAAAGGCCGGGTGTGTTGTCAAGCACGTGAATGAGCTCAACCAGCACGTTGAAGAAAAGGTGGTCGAAAAGTGCCAGCCATATTGAACCGCTTGCCCTTGTGCACATACACCATTTGAGCGAAACGAAGAACTCGAATATAAGGTAGAATGAACACAGTGTCAATAACTGACCGAAGCTGTAGCCTGCGGAAACCTTTGAAAGAGGAATTATGAGATACCAGAGCGAATAGAAAGCGGAAACAATAACCGCTGTCTGCCAGAAGCCGAATTTACCCTTGCCCATTTTGATAAGTATGCCTCTGAACAGAATTTCAAGCATAACTACCGAAACGGTGTTGATAATGAGTAAAAGCAGTATGTTGGCAATAAAGTATAGCGGACCGACCAGAGAAAGAGCAGCCTGATACGCAAAAATTCTTACCATAGGCCGGTGTCCGTTTAATACTAAATAAAAATACTCAATGATGTAAGCGGGTATAACGGAAAGGTTGAAAAATACAGCGTTGCGTATTGCTCCGGTTATTGCCCTCGGGTTTGTGCTGAAGCCGATGTTTCTCGGCTTTAGTCTGGCCGTGTACATATAGCCCATAATTACAAGCAGGCCGAGTATTTTACCGACAACGCCCTTTGTAGGAATTCCGAAGTAGTTGATAAGCACAAAATACTCAACGGCATTGACTATAAGGCAAATCAGGAAAACATTTAGCATTTTGTTGAGCGTTTTATCTTCAAGAATTCCGAACAGTACCTTGCCCAATTTTTTCTTGCGCTTCCTGCGCTTTTTGCCGTGCTCGTGCGAGTTGGGCACAAGAGGCCGGGCAGGCGCTTTTTTATCTTCAGCCGTTTCCTGCTGCTGTTCAGCTTCGGGCGGCTTTTTTTCTTTTTCTTCGGCAAGTGAAAACTGCCGCATAAGCTCTTCTTTTGTAGGCATTAATTACATCTCCCCAATGGTGTAATTATGTAGAAACATAAAATATCTGTCTAATTATATATTAATATCACTGTAAAGTCAATAACGCGCTTGGCCGTTACCTGCAAATTTGTTTTTTTGTAAAATAAATTTGTTTTTTCTATTGACACGGGTAACTATATGTTGTATAATGCGTTATGTAAAAAATTATGTGTATATGTATGTTTATATAGAATTTTGTGCAGGGGCGATGGTTGAGATGAAGAAATACATAAAGCCTGAAATTGAAATAGTAGAGTTCGATATTCCGGACAGTATTGCCGCAAACGATACCAGCAGTTTGCTTCCGGGAAATCCTGAACTTCAGCTGAGCAGCGACGAAGTCTTCTACGGTATCGAAGCAGGCGAAGAAGGCTATCTTGTAAATAACTATTAATATACAGCTAATATACAGCGCAGTGCTTTAAGTGCCACTTCCCGTTTTGTGCGGCGAAGTGGCTTTTTTAAAAGAAAAGGAGACGGTGTTTTGACCGAAAGACTTTACGATAACGGACATATACGGCAGTTTGAAGCAACGGTTGTTGATTGCAAACCAACCGAAGGAGGCTTTCTCATTCTGCTTGATAGAACAGCCTTTTTCCCTGCAGGCGGCGGTCAGGCGGCTGACGAAGGAGTGCTTGGCGGCGAAAGGGTGTACGATGTTTTTGAAGAAAACGGTAATATTTACCACCTGACAAAAACACCGCTTGAAGCGGGCACAGCTGTTTGCGGTGAAATTGACTGGGAAACCCGCTTTTCCAGAATGCAGAATCATACGGGTGAGCACCTCGTCTGCGGTGTAGCCCATAGCCTTTACGGCTGTGAAAACACAGGCTTTCATATGGGTACCTTCGGTATAACCGCGGACCTCAGTATTCTGCTGAATTCCGAACAGGTTGCCGAAATCGAGCGGCTTGCAAACAAGGTTGTTTTTGAAAACGTGCCCGTAAAAGTATTTTATCCTGACGAAAATCAATTGAAAACACTTGAATACCGCAGTAAGCTTGACTTAACCGAGAATGTGCGCCTTGTTGAAATAGAGGGCTATGACCTTTGTGCCTGCTGTGCGCCTCACGTTTTGAATACGGGCGAAATAGGTGTGATTAAAATTCTTGAACACGGCAGTAACCGCGGCGGTACAAGGTTGCTGATTAAATGCGGCTATGATGCTTATGAGGATTACTGTCAGAAATCCCGCAGTGTTGCCGCCGTTTCCGCTTCGCTGTGTGCAAGGCAGGAGGAAATAGCACAGGCTGTTGAAGCACTCAAAGCCGAAAAGGCAAAATTGGAATATGAAATTGAAAGTATAAAAAAACAGTCACTTGAAAAATATATTTCACGTCTCAAGGCAACCGAAGGCAACGCCTGCGTTTTCGCTGATGATGCCGACGGTGACGGACTGAGGGAAATAGTCAACGCAGGAAAAGCTCTTTGCGGCGGTGTTTTCGGTGCCTTTTCATCGGAGGGCAACGGCTACCGCTACTGTATCGGCAGCAACTCAACGGATTTAAGAGCCTTTGCAAAGACTTTCAATTCATCGCTTAACGGAAGAGGCGGCGGCAGACCCGAAATGATTCAGGGCA
This sequence comes from Clostridia bacterium, assembly GCA_017410325.1. Taxonomy (GTDB): domain Bacteria; phylum Bacillota; class Clostridia; order Oscillospirales; family Acutalibacteraceae; genus UBA8612. Next base: position 28,260 of record JAFQRA010000035.1, read on the forward strand.
GCGTGCAATCTTCCAAGGAAGATATAATCAGCTTTTTAAATGCAACTGAACAGTAAGGAGGAATAACCGTGACAGAAAAATGGTACTACGGTCTTGAAGGACACGCTCTTGCAAAGCCTCTTCGCGATGAGGTTTTTGTAGGCGAGCAGAATTTTCCGGCACATCTTGAAGATGATGAACACGAGGCCTTTGCCCGGCATTTTATCGTTGAGGATAACGGCGAAACCGTTGCAACGGGCAGGCTTATCAAGCTTGAGGAAAACGTGTATAAGCTTGGCAGAATAGCCGTTAAACAGACCTTGAGGGGTACGGGACTCGGCTCAAGGGTTACGCAGTCTCTTATCGATAAAGCCAAGGAGCTTGGTGCAACGACCGTGAAAATAAGCGGCCAGACTCACGCCGTGCCTTTTTACGAGAAATTCGGCTTTGCTGTTGCAGGACCCGAATTTTATGAGGAAAACCTGCCTCACGTCGATATGGAAATGAGCCTTGTTTTTGACGGCTGTGATTGGGTAGGCTTTGAAAAGGACAGCGTTGCAGTCTATGCACGAAAGAGCTTTAACGTTGAAAATGCAAAGGATGTTAAAATTCTTTCATCGGGTCTCGGCTTTTGCCACATTAAAATCAACGGTATACCCGTAACGGACGAAATCCTTTCACCTGCGTGGACAAATTATGAAAAGCGTGACCTCACAAAAATCAATATGCCCGTTTACGATACGCTTGTTCACAGAATTCATTATGTTGAAAACGACATTTCTGCGCTTGTTAAAAACGGTGAAAATACCGTTGAATTTCATATCGGTGCAGGCTGGTACGGCCAGAATCAGAGCCGCAACGAGGGTATGGCCGAATACGGTCAGCTAAAGCTGTGCTATAAAATACTTGCCGACGGTGAAACGGTTTCCAAATCCGATGAGGATGTTGAGTGGAAGCCTTCTTACGTTACCCGCACGAATATCTTTTTCGGCGAAACCCACGATGCACGCTTGATAAACAAGGGCGAGTGGCGCAAGGTAACAAAGCTTGATAATCCTCTTTCAATTCTGACAAAGCAGACCTGTCTGCCGGACAGAGAAATTAGAACGATAATTCCGAAGAAAATTTATTCTTTCGGTGATACCGCTATTTACGATTTGGGCGAGCACGTTGCAGGCTACCCGAAAATTGTCTTCGGTGAAAGAGCGATAACGGATGAAAGAGCCTTTGTCCGTTACGCGGAAGAGCTCAATGAGGACGGTTCTCTCAATTTCTATGTTACGGAGCGGCCTTTCCGTATGCAGAGAGATGAATTCGTTTTCAGCCAGGAGCACAAAGACCATTCTTATTATCCGCTCTTTACTTGGCACGCAGGCAGATATTTTGAGGTGCAGGGTAACGCTTATCCCACGGAATTTGCCGTTGTACATACGGATATGAAGCAGATTTGCCATTATCACTCCGATGATGAAATTCTGCAATGGCTGTTTGATACTTATATAAGAACACAGCTCAGTAACGTGCATTGCTGTGTGCCGTCAGACTGTCCGCACAGAGAGCGTCTGGGCTATACCGGCGACGGTCAGCTTGCCTGCGATGCCGCAATGACCTGCTTCGATGCAAAGGATATGTACCTCAAGTGGATGCAGGATATTGCAGACAGCCAGGATATTTACGGCGGCCATGTTGAGCACACCGCACCGTTTTACGGCGGCGGCGGCGGCCCCGGCGGCTGGGGAGGCGCGATTGTATTTGTTCCGTATACCTTCTATAAGCATTACGGTGATAAGGAAGTACTCAAAAAGTATTACCGCAATATGTGCAAATACCTTGAGTATATGGAAAACCACAGCGAGGAAAGCCTTGTTGTCCGCTCAGAAAAGGGCGGCTGGTGCCTCGGTGATTGGTGTACACCCGAAAAAATGGAGCTTCCCGAGCCTTTTGTAAATACGTATTTCTATATAAGGGCTATGCGCTGTGTCAGAAAAATTGCCGCAATAATCGGTGAAAATGTTCCCGTTGATATGGACGAAAGAGAAGAAAGGGCAATAAGGTCAGTTTACAATAAGTATTTTGACAACGCTACGGGCTCATTCTGCAACGCTGTTCAGGGTGCGGATGCCTTTGCCGTTGACCTCGGACTCGGCGATGAAAGAACATATAAAAACGTTCTCGCCAAATATTCAGCCCTCGGCAAGTTTGATACGGGCATATTCGGCACGGATATTCTTGTAAGAATTCTTTGCGAGAGAGGCGATAAAGACCTTGCAAGGAAGCTTCTCACAAGCCGTGACGGTATCGGCACCTTCAACTATATGCGTGAGCACGGTGCAACGACTCTGTGGGAAAACTGGGACGGTGCGGATTCTCATTCCCACCCGATGTTCGGTGCGGTAATCGCTTCAATGGTTAAGTTCAACATAGTATAAAAAGAAAAAATGACCTGTATCCTACCGTGAACTGACCCCAAAAAGTTAGACAAAGTTTTAAAATAAAACTTGTGCAAATTGAATATTAAGCAGCTAAAATGGCTTGAGATCTGTGCATAGCAGGTGTCAAGCCATTTAATTTTAGCTTGATTCTGCGATTGTTGTAA
>JAFQRA010000001.1 GCA_017410325.1 Clostridia bacterium
GATCACATTGTTTGCTGCGTACAGCGTTTGTTTATCTTCCAACGCAAAGTTCGTGGAATAGATCTCGATGGGGGATTCAAAATAAATGCGATTGTCTGCGACAAACAAAAAATGGTCGGAGCTCGGAATGCCGTGCTTATCCGAACTCAGCATCTCCCGCGTCCCCGTCCGTATGTTCTCACGAACGAGATATGATCGGATCTTCATCTCTCCGTCCTCCTGCTTCTCCCAGGATGACTGATAATAAATCAGGTTTCCTTTTTTCTTGTATGCATTTTTGAAACATTCAGAAATATAACCTGTTCCAATTGATTCCTTATGCCAAGAAGACAGATTTAAGCATTTTTGTGCTTCGGCAAATACCTTGGATTTATATCCTTCTTCTCTTTCTAAAAAGTAATTGCCCTCAAATCCATTGAAACGGCCACCACTATACATTTCAACAAAAGACTGAAAAAGATAGAAGCAATTATGCAAAATCAGTTTGTCCACGATATCCACCTCGCAATTTTATATAGATAAATTATAGCATAATTAATTGCTGTTCTAAACTACCCATAACTAACAAACGAACCAAGGCTATTTCTAATCTTGGTTCGTTCTGTTCTGTCAGATGTCCACTTTCATGGCGAAGCCGCCTGTGAAGAAGTAGTAGGTGTTCGTCTGACTTTCATTTGGTGGAGATGGCGGTAATCGAAACCGCGTCCGAAAACCCATTACCACAACTTTCTACGAGTGTATCCGCTCTTTTAAGATTCCCCTCGGGCAACGCCGACCGGCAGGCTTTACCCTACGGTAGCCTTTGATTCATGGTGTCATACAAGGCTAATCTGACACGCACGTTCACCGCTAATCGACGCCGTTATCCGGGCCGCGGTGCTCCCGGTAACGACGGCTGCTAAAAGTTAAGCAGCTTTAAGAGTTAATTCGTTGTCGTTTATTTTTAATAAACTGCGGCTTTTATAGCGGTTCCGCACCGCTACTCGCTTATCGTGACTCTGAATCCCCGTCGAAATCCTTTCATCCCCATATATTTTAATTAGGAATTCGGAATTATGAATTAGGAATTTTTGCAAATCCAAACTCCGAATCCCTTAATTATTTAACTGATTTCAATAACGATATTCTGACCGTTTTCGTCTGTAATATTCAATATTTCGCCCGTAGCGCCGTCGTTTATCAGCTCAAAAATGCTGTCAATTTTGTCGCCATCTATTGACGGTGAGTTTACATCGACTATGCTTGAAATTTTCGTGCCGAGCTTTGTGAATCTTTTTACCATAGCCATAGGAAAGACAACGTTGACAGGCTTTTTGTTGGGTGAGGTTATATTGATTTTAAGGTTGAGCTTGCTTGTGTCAATTTTAGGTTCGTCAGTTTTTTCGGCTTGCTTTTGCTCAACGGAATTGCCGAGCATTTCGTCAATGCTTATCCCGAGCAGTTGGGAAATTTTGGGCAGCAGCATAATATCGGGGCAGGAGATATCGTTCTCCCATTTGGATACCGCCTGTGCCGTAACGTCGAGCAGCTGTGAAAATTCTTCCTGAGTGTAGCCCTTTTCTTTTCTCAGCCTTGCAATTTTTGCGCCGAGAGTTTCGGCAGTCTTTTCCTCTGGTACAATCGGTTCCTCTTTTGGTTCTTCGTGTGGTTTTCTGTTGAATAATGACATTGTGTTTTCTCCTTTCGGCAAATGAATTTGTGCCTTAATTCTATAGGAGAATAGTGCTTTTTTGAAGCGAGCAAAGGTTGAAATGCCTAAACCGTAGGTTGATATTGCCGAAAAATAAGCGCAACCATTGGTTGAATTAGGAATTCCTAATTCCTAATTTTGTCCGAAAGTGCTCTTTCTACGTCGCGCTGAGCATCTTTTTTGGCGGCGACTTCGCGCTTGTCGTAAAGTTTCTTACCTTTACACAGGCCGATTTTAAGTTTAGCTCTGCCCTTTACAAAATATAGCGAAAGGGGAACGATTGCAAAGCCCTGCTGCTTCATCAGCCCGAAAAGGCGGTTGATTTCACGCTTGTGCATAAGCAGCCTGCGCACACGCAGGGGGTCACGGTTGAAGATGTTGCCGTGCTCATAGGGGCTGATGTGCATACCGTTGACGAAAATTTCGCCGTCCTTGATTGAGCACCACGAGTCCTTGAGATTGACCCTGCCCTGGCGGAGAGACTTTACCTCCGTGCCGAAAAGCTCAATGCCTGCCTCTGCCTCCTCGATTACAAAGTAGTCGTGATAGGCTTTTTTGTTTTGTGCAATTGTTTTACCGTTCTGATTTTCCAAAAGCCTCTCACCTCACTTTATGGCTTTCGCAAAGTTTATTTTAACATATATTACGGCTTTGTCAAGCAAAAACCATTGACAAATTTCGGGCGGACGAAAATGAAAACAGTATCTAAAACTAACGAGAAAAAATGCGAAAAAACACCGCAAGGCATTTCTCCGGTCCGATACCGGAGAAATATCAACGATGAATCTTCGCTTGAAAATTATATAAATATTTACGAAAAATGTCAAGTCCCTTACCTGTATCTCTATAGTGCATTGATATAGTTTAAAGTTTTAGCTGTTATATTGTAGTGGAGGCACTTCACTTGCCTGTCTGTAAACATCGTTTTTTTATTCAAACGCAAAGAGCTTTGTGCCGTCTTCGTATTTTCCATTTACGTCATAATAAACGGGCTCGTTTTCCCATTTCTGATGGAAGCGGATTATTATTTCGTCCTTATGAACAGAAGCAAAAACAATAAAGCTTTTGTCGGGATAGGCTTGCTTTAGTGCGGCAAGCTGGGCGTTTCCTATTCTTTGCGCTATATAGCAAGCACTGTCAAAATCGGCCTTTTTCTGCCTTACGGAAATATGCTCGTGGTTGACCAATGCTTCAAAAGCGGTTTTGTCTTCGGGCGGAGTGCCGGCATCGTCCATAGGATCGTGCTTGTAAACAACGTATTCGTTGCCGTGTGTATCTTTTATAATCTTAAAATCGAAAAGCCGTGCAATTGAGTGTAAGAGTTCTGTTGTTCTCATAATTTCTCCTTGCGTTTTGCTGTCAGATTCTTTATTCGCAAATATGCCAACCGTTGACAAGAATTTCTGCAAACAGTTCTTTTGCTTTGCCGCAATCCTTTGCCAATACCAGAATTTCCGCATTGTGTGTCGGCTGAATGATTACATCGTTATCTGCAAAAAGAAAAGCTATCTGTGTCAAGTAGCGGAAGTTGGTTTCGGTTATCAGCCCGACAAGGTCTTGCGATTCGGGTAAATCAATCACCTTGTACTCGTTGTTCTCAATGTGTTCAGCCAAAGTGTTGAACGCATCAAACTCATTCAGGTTAGACCAATGTTCATAATTTTCCGTGCCGAGAAAAGGTCCTGCACAGCAAACGGATTCATTTACGGCACAGGCGAATTTATATATGATATCAAGGCACTCTCCTGCCAGATGGTAAAACTCTTCCTTTTTCTTCAAAGTGCAAAGGCTGTCAAAGCCTCCTTCAAATTCAACGCTTTTGCCGTTTGTGATAATGAAGTGCGGTATGTCGTAGACATCCCGTTCGCTCCAGTCATCAATTATTCCGATAAAGCAGTGGGATAAACAGTAGTCCAAATCCTTTTGGCTTTTACCGTTCATATCTTTCAACTCCTTTGTGAAGCATAGCGATTCAAGAATTGCCCGTAATCAGTTTTCTGTAGTATACTCGAAAATTTCCATCAGATTTTGGTCGTTATGGTAGAAAACAGCTATGAAGTATTGTGAGTCTTCTTCCGTCGGCAGAGCATTGTATTCGCCGGAATAAGTATTGTAAAGCAGCATTTTGTCTGCGCCCTTATGTCCTTCGTCGAAATCAAGCGGAGCAAGGTATTCGCTCAATTCCTCGGGGAAGGTATCTACCCAGCGCAGGTCGTGCTCAAGGCTGTTTTCAAAAGTATCTGTTAAGTATTCATCAAAAAATACAAGGCTTGAGTAATAGTATATATAGCCTGTATCGGTTGGTTGGGTATCCTCCTGAAACTCTACGGTGTATTTATCAATTTCATCGGGCAGGGCAATGCTTGTAATCTCGGTAAAGTTTTGCGCGGGGTCGTATTTGCCGATAACGCCAATGCCGATAAATAAATACAGCGCACCGTCAATTACAAGCAGAAAAGACAGAATGACTCCGACAATGATGTTTTTAAGCTGCTTTTCACCGCTTTTTCGGAGCTTGTAGCTCAATACTATCAGCGCAATCGGGATGGGTAGGAAAAGAGAGAAAAGCCAGGGGTAATCAAGCGTGAAGAGATTGCCTGAAAATGCAAAGTAGGCGGCAAGAATCACAAGGGTAACAACAAAAAGAATGTTTGTTGCTGATTTCAGCTTTTTTACTTTGTTTTTGTCTGTGATTTTTGCAGGCTTGTTATACATTAAAGCAAAAAACGCAGAGTTGCTTATTATATCGGCCTTTTTCAGTATGTGAACTTCGCTTTTAATTTGTATCAACAAAAATTCATCGGTATTATATACCTTGTCTATTTCGTGGAAGTAAATTTTCTCTTTGGCGATAAACTCGCCGTTAACCTTTAAGTCAACCGTAAAATAATTGTTGAAAACTTTATATTCGTATTCGCTTCCTTTTAGTTTTGGCAGTTGAGATTTCCACAGCTTTCTGAAATTGAAAATAAATGAAATACAAACAACTGTTATTGTTATCGACAGTCCGATAAATTCTCCGATTGTAATATCGCTCATATCCATCCATACACTGAAAATCAGCATAGCGAATGAAGTGATTACGGATAATACCAACGGCAAGTACAGTGCCTTTACAATGGCCTTGAATGCTGACGAAAGCTCTTTATCAGAATATGTTACCTTATAGCTCTCGCTCGGTACGGGTGTGTCGGTTTTTTCTTCATTATTTTCTGCGGTTTCGGTTTCACAGCCCAAAAGCTCGTCCACGGAAACGCTGAAAATTTCCCTTAAGCGTATGAGGTTATCTATTGTCGGTGCGGTCTGCCCGTTTTCCCAAAGGCTTACGGTCTGTCGGCTGACGAGCAGCTTTTGTCCGAGCTCCTCCTGCGAAAGCGAGAGCTTTTTGCGGTAGTATTGTATTTTTTCGCCTGTGGTCATTTTTTCGCCTCCTGTGTCAGCGGTTTTGTGGTTTCGTAGCTACAAGCAGATTGTAGCACAACCTCCTCGCTAAGCCAAGCACAGATTGCTTGATTAATGTCAAGCAGCACTTGCGCAGGGGAAATACTTAAAAATAAAGAATAAATAAGAAATAATAAATTACAGTTTGTCTGTCTGCTTGCGAGCATAAAAGGGATTGTCAATTGTAGGGGACGGCGTCCTCGACGTCCCGTTTGTGAAATATTATATCAATTTTATGGCAAATTGTAGGGGAGGGGCTCTGTCCCCTCCCGTTATGTTTATTGAAATATCAACGACGGGAGGGCGTGGAAACCCTCCCCTACACACTATCATTTTTATATCGATATATCGATAACCTTTTTCGGGACGTCGAGGACGCCGTCCCCTACGGTCGATATTCAATTTACATTGATAAAGAACTCAACAAACTGTAATTTGTACGACTCACGAATTTTCCGCAATTATTCCGCACTTTCCAACAGCCGTTTCGTTGTTCTCTTTTTAACGAACAGATAACACACAAGCTGTACAAGCGAGCAGATGCTCCACGAGATGATGTAGGCGATATACAGCGTTTCAAGTGTCGGGTACATACGGAAGGCGGTATACACCCACGCAACCCTGAAAACGCACGAGCCGAAAATTGAAACTATCATAGGGGCTGTCGAGCAGTTCATACCTCTGAGCAGGCCGACGAAAACCTCCATTACGCCGCACATAAAATAGGGCAGGCAGACGTATTTCATTCTTATAAGTCCGTAGGGGATTATGGCGGGGTCGTTTGAATAGATTTTCAGCAGCGGCTCGGCAAGCAGATACGAGCCGCAGCCCATAACTACGCCGATTGCCGTCACCGTCAGCAGGCAGACCGAGCAGACCCTGCCGATTCTTTCGGGCTTTCTGCCACCGACATTCTGGCTGGTGAAGGTTATTGAAGCCTGATAGATTGAGTTCATTGCCGTGTAGGTGAAGCCCTCGATATTGGCGGCTGCGGCGTTTGCCGCCATAACCGTTGAGCCGAAAGAATTGATTGACGACTGGATGAGCACGTTGGAAACCGAAAACATTGAGCTTTGTATTCCGGCGGGCAGGCCAACACGCAGCATTTCTGCAACGTCCTTTTTATGGAGCCTGATTTCCTTGATGCTAAGCCGACAGCAGTTTTCGAGCCTTGCAAGGCAGTTTACAACGAGCGCGGCGGAAACGTACTGCGAAATAATCGTTGCCAGCGCAACACCTGCAACGTCCATGTGGAACACGCACACGAAAAGCAGGTTGAGAAGCACGTTAATAATACCCGATATTGTTAAGAAATAAAGCGGCCGCATCGTGTCGCCCATTGCTCTTAAAATTGCACTGCCGAAGTTGTAAACCATAAGCGCAGGCATACCGAGGAAATATATCTTCATATAAAGTGCCGCAAGGTCAATTACGTCGTTGGGTGAGTCCATCAGCACGAGCAGGCTTCTTGAAAACGCAACGCCTATTATCAGCGATACAAAGCCCGCAACAAGGCTGAGCGCAATTGCCGTGTGCACCGCATCGTGTGCACGGCGAAAATCTCTTGCGCCGAGGTTACGTGCTACAACTACACTTGCACCTATACTCAAGCCTATAAAAAGATTAATCATAAGATTGGTAAGCGAGCCCGTTGAGCCTACCGCGGCAAGCGAGGCACTGCCCGCAAACCTGCCGACAACGGCAACGTCTGCGGCGTTATAGAGAAGCTGAAGCATACCCGACAGCATAAGCGGCAGGGAAAACAGCAGCACCTTGCCCGTAAGGGGGCCGTTGCACATATCAATTTCGTGTTTTATCCGTTTCATTTTTTTACTTCCTGCGATAAATTCTGATATAAAAATCCGTAACGGTTGTGAGCTCTTTGAGCGAAGCCAGCTTCTGCTTGTCGCTTTGCGAGGTGTGGTAGTAATACGGTGTCATACGGAAAAGTAAGTCCGTGTCCTCGGGCGAAGTGAGCGTTATATCTGCCTTTATGTTGAAGGTCTCTTCCAAATCAAAGCCCTCAAGGGTCGGATTTTCTTCTTCGTTTTCATACGGCACGGCGTAAAGCGCCTGCTTCATCTGCCACAGGTGGGTTTTGCCGGGACAAACGCTGACAAGTACACCGCCTTTACACAATGCTCTTGCAAATTCCTTGTCGCAAAACGGAGCAAACAGGTGAATTGCACAGTCCGCAAAGCCGTCAGCTACGGGCACAGCCGCCATATTTGCCACAAAAAAACGAGCACCGCATTTTCTCTTTGCGGCAAGCCGCACCATCTCTTTTGAAAGGTCAAAGCCGTAAACGGCGGCACGGGTATTCCGGCTTATATATTCGGAGTAATAGCCTTCTCCGCAGCAGATGTCGAGCACCCTTGAAGCATTTTCACGGTTTATGATTTCGCAAAGTCCCTTTGCAAGCGGCTCAAACCAGCCCTTGTCGAGGAAGCTTTTTCTGCACCGTGCCATATCCTTGTTGTCGCCCGTGGCGGCACCCGATTTACTGCCCGTGAGCAGGTTTACGTAGCCCTCCTTTGCAAGGTCAAAGCTGTGGCCGTTTTCACAGCGCAGACAGCTGCCGTATAAAGTCATATTCTTTTTGCAAACGGGGCAAAGAAGCTTTTCCATAAGAACTTTTCCTTTTATTTTATTACGTTATATAATTATAGTCCCATAATCTGCATTAGTCAAATAAAATTACTCTTGAATTTTAAGCGATTATACTTTAAAATATATTCAGTTACTTTTCGGAGGACGAAAAAGATGAAGAAGCTTTTCAGTATTTTAATTATTGCCGCAATTGTTATGACAGCGGCTTTCCCGTGCTTTGCCTTCGGTAAGGTGGAGCACGTTGATGCGCCGTACAGCATAAAGTATTCCGTTTATGATGACGGCAACAACGAGCGTGTAATAGTAAGCTGTCTGCTCACCGATGAGCTGGCTGAGCTTACCGCAAACCCCTCAAACGGAATCACACAGGCCTACGGTTATATTCAGGCGGACTACCGCATTGACGGCGGCGACTGGCACTACACGCAGGAGTGGGACACTCAGCCCGATATCTGCGACTACGGCGTGAATTTTAACAGCGGTGCAACGGTTACCTCGTTTGATATTCTGTACCTTACAAACCAGACGGCTGTTGACAATTCGGGCGCACTTGCCAAAACACTTGAGAACGGCAGTAAAGTGTTCGACCTTGACAACCACACGCTTGAATTCCGCCTGAGAGCATCTGTCGGATATATCAGCTCGGGCAGTTTTATCACCCATTCCGACTGGACTCAGGTTATAAAGGTTGAGCGTAAGAAGGCTCCCGAATTGCCTGCGGAATTTGAAGCCCCCGAAATCAGCAACCTGCAGGTGCACTCTTCCGATGAGGAAGCACCGTACTTCACATTCGATGTAAAAACACCCGAAAGTATGAAGGAGGCACAGTCGGCTTACCTTGCGTACGTTCCCTCTGGCTTCCAGTTAAAGTGCCTTGTAGATTTCGGTGAGGGCTGGACAGACACGGCAATGAGCTCAACGGGCAGCTTCTTTTCCAACGAAGAAAAGACCGTGCGCTTTGACAAAGATAAATTCGACGATGAAAAGACCTTTAAATTCAAGCTTGCTTACCTCATTTACGATAAAAACGACAACCCCATCTATTCCGAGGAAAGCGAAATTCTCAAAGCCGTTGCCCCCCGGTGGGAAGAGGGTAAAGGCGTGCTTCACGCAAAGTGCACAACCTGCGGTATATGCAAGCCCGTTTTCGGCAAGTGTGCATTCATCGTTTTCGGCATTGCGGCGGCTGTTTTGGTTGTTGCCGCAGTAATTGTGAAAATTCAGCTCGATAAATCCAAAGCCAAAAAGGCGGAAGCCGAAGCCGAAAGACAGCGTAAAATCGAAGAGGATAAGAAGAAATTCAACGAACTCAAGCAGGCAAAGAAAGAAAAGAATAAGAAGGCTAAATAATGACCAAATCAATTCTCAACAAAATAGATGCGCTTTATCACAAGCTTTCCAAGGGCCACAGAAAGGTTGCCGATTACATTATGGCAAACTACGACAAGGCGGCCTTTATGACCGCCGCAAAGCTCGGCGAAACCGTTGGCGTGAGCGAGAGCACGGTGGTGCGCTTTGCAACGGAGCTTGGCTTTGAGGGCTATCCCGCCTTGCAGAGCGATTTGCAGGAGCTTATACGCAGTAAGCTGACGAGTGTACAGCGAATGGAAAGCGCAAGCGTGCGTATAGCGCAGGACGAAATTCTCGAAACAGTCCTCACTGCCGATGCGGCGATGATTAAATCCACTCTGGAGCAGACCTCAAAGGAAAACTTCAACTCTGCCGTTGAAGCCATCAACAAGGCGAGGAATATTTATATTCTCGGCGTGCGCAGTGCGGCAACCCTTGCAAACTTTCTGGCGTTTTATTTCAGGCCGGTTTACGACAACGTAATTCTCGTTGACAGCGCAAGGGCGAGCGAGGTTTTTGAGCAGATTTTCCGCATTGACGAGCGTGATATATGCATTGCCATCAGCTTCCCAAGGTACTCAAACCAGACAATAAGCGCCCTGCACTTTATTCACGACAAGGGCGCAAAGATTATTTCGATTACCGACAGCGAGCTTTCGCCGATTGCACAGCTTGCGGACTATCTTCTGCTTGCGCGCAGTACAATGGCATCGTTCGTCGATTCGCTTGTAGCACCTCTCAGCCTTATAAACGCGCTGATTGTTGCGGCAACCTTCAACCGCCGCAGCGAGGTTTACGACAACTTAAGCCAGCTTGAAAAAATCTGGGATGAGTACAACGTTTACGATAAGGACAGGATTGAAAATGACAGATGAAATTGTAATAATCGGTGCAGGTGCGGCGGGTATGATGGCTGCCGTGCAGGCGGCACGCCTGGGCAAAAGCGTTACTCTGCTTGAGCGTAACGGCAGACCGGGCAGGAAAATTATAATTACGGGCAAGGGCCGCTGTAACGTTACGAATGCAACCAACCTGCTCAACGAACTGATTTCCGCCGTGCCCGTAAACGGCAGGTTTCTCTACAGTGCTTTTTCCGCCTTTATGCCGCAGGATACGATGGAGTTCTTTGAGTGTGAGGGCGTACCGCTCAAAATTGAAAGAGGCAACAGGGTTTTTCCCGTTTCCGATTCCTCAAAGGATATTGTAGATGCGCTTTATAACGCCGCAACGGATGAGGGCGTAAAGTTTAAAAAGGGCAGAGCGGTTGACCTGAAAATTGAAAACGGCTCGGTTGCCGCCGTTATAACCGAGGACGGCGGGGAGATACCCTGCGCGAGCGTGCTTATTGCAACGGGCGGCAAGTCCTACCCGGGCACGGGCTCAACGGGTGACGGCTATGTGCTTGCCGAAAGGGCAGGGCACACCGTAACTGAGCTTAAGCCCTCTCTCGTACCGCTTGAAGCGCACGAGGGCTTTTGCTCACAGCTTCAGGGGCTCTCGCTCAAAAATGCCGCAATTAAGGTGGAGGACACGCTTAAATTCCGCACGGTATATGAGGACTTCGGCGAAATGCTGTTTACCCATTTCGGCGTTTCGGGGCCGATGATTTTAAGTGCAAGCTCGCATATGCGTGATATGCAAAGCGAGAGATATGTAATTCACATTGACCTTAAGCCTGCGCTTTCTCACGAGCAGCTTGACAGAAGAATAGTCAAGGACTTAACCGAAAACGCCAACAAGGACTATGCAAACGTGCTGGCGCTTCTGCTTCCCCGCAAGCTCATTCCCGTTGCCGCACAGCTAACGCACATCAAGCCAACCACCAAGGCTAACCAGATAACCCGTGAGCAGAGAGCGGTGCTTGTTGACTGGCTTAAGGATTTCAGGGTGACTGTGACACGCTTCCGTCCGCTTGATGAGGCAATCATCACCTCGGGCGGCGTAAAGGTAAGCGAGGTTGACCCGAAAACCATGCGCTCAAAGCTCGTTGACAACCTCTACTTTGCGGGTGAGGTGCTCGACGTTGATGCTTATACGGGCGGCTTCAACCTGCAGATAGCTTTTGCTACCGGTTACGCTGCGGGAGTAAATATGTAAACTAACCGAAAGGGTTGTATAAATTATGATTAACATAGCAATTGACGGGCCTGCCGGTGCAGGCAAAAGCACCATAGCAAGAAGTCTTGCCGCAAAGCTCGGCTTCATTTACGTTGATACGGGTGCGCTTTACCGTGCCGTCGGCGTAAACGCAATGCGTGCAGGAATGGACACGAAAAATGCTGAGCAGGTGACATCCGTTCTCGGCGATACAAAGGTAAGCCTTCGCTTTGTTGACGGTGAGCAGAGGGTTTTCCTGGGTGATGAGGATGTTTCGCTTGCAATCCGTACACCCGAGGCGTCAATGGCGGCTTCAAATGTTTCCGCAATTCCCGCCGTAAGAGAATTCCTTTTCGACTTGCAGCGTAATATTGCCAAGGAAAACAACTGCCTTATGGACGGCAGAGATATCGGCACCGTTGTTCTTCCCGAAGCACAGGTCAAAATCTTCCTCACAGCCTCTGCTGAGGTAAGAGCAAAAAGAAGATATGACGAACTGCTTGCAAAAGGAATGAAAGCGGAGTATAATGATGTTTTGGAGGAAATGATTCAGCGCGACTATCAGGACTCGCACAGAGCCATTGCCCCCCTTAAGCAGGCGGATGATGCCGTGCTTGTCGATACATCGGAAATGAATCTCGAACAGGTGTTGGAAGCACTTGAAACAATAGTGAAGGAGAAAACAGGAAATGAGTTTTGATTATTCCGTAGTCAAGGACAGAAAGTATTACGATGTAGTTAAAGGCCCGTGCAAATTTTTACTTAAATTAGGTCTTCGCATTAAGTGCGAAGGCGTTGAAAACATCCCGAAGGAGGGTGCTTTCATTCTTGCAAGCAACCACATCCATTTTGTTGACCCTGCCGTGCTGCTTGCAAACTTCCCCAGACCCATTCACTTTATGGCAAAGGTTGAGGCCTTCAAGTATAAGATTACGGCGTTTCTCCTCACTCACCTCAACACCTTCCCCGTAAGCCGCGGCAGAAGCGACAAGGCTTCCATCGATTACGCTGTCAAGCTTATCGAAAACGGCTGTGTTATGGGCATTTTCCCCGAGGGCACACGCTCCAAGGATTTGAAGCCCCACAAGGCAAAGGCCGGTGTTGCGCTTATTGCAAGGCAGACCAAGGCTGACATTCTTCCCTGCTCAATTTACTGCGATAAGAAGGGCGGCCTTTTCCGCAAGGTAACAGTCCGCTACGGTGAGCTCATCAAGTACGAGGAGCTCGGCCTTACCGAAGAAAGCAGCACCAAGGAGCTGCGTGCGGCGGCGGATAAGATTATGGAAGAAATCGTTGACCTCTGGGAGGAAAAGCATTGCGATTAACTCTTGCGAAAACGGCAGGCTTCTGCTTCGGCGTAAACCGTGCGGTTGACCTTGTGTATTCAATGCTTGACGAAGGCAAAAAGGTGTGCACGCTCGGCCCTCTTATCCACAACCCGCAGGTTATTGAAGACCTTGAAAAAAGAGGTACGAGGATAATTTGCGACCCCAAGCAGGCAAACGGCGGCGAAACGCTCGTAGTCCGTGCCCACGGTGTCACGGCGGCAGTTGAAGCCGAAATTGAAAATACGGGTATCGATTTCTGTAACGCAACCTGCCCGTTCGTCAAGAAAATTCACAGAATAGTTTCCGAAAAGCCCGGCGAAAACAGCGTTGTGCTTATTGCGGGCGACTCCTCTCACCCCGAGGTGCAGGGTATTGTCGGCCACTGCAAAACCGAGGCAATTGTTTTTTCGAACGCTCAGGAGCTTGAAAAAATTGCGGCTGAGCGGCAGGACTTGGCTCAAAAGTCGGTTTTTGCCGTTGCTCAAACCACGTTCAGCACAAAAGAATGGAAATTATGTGAAAAAAAGATAAAAAAACTCTATACAAATGCAATTATTTTTGATACAATATGCTCTGCTACGCAACGCAGGCAGAAAGAAGCGTATGAGCTTTCCCTCGTGAGCGATGCAATGATTATTGTCGGCGGCCGCCTCAGTTCAAACACGGCAAAGCTAAAAGCCGTGTGCGAGCCCAACTGCAAAACCTATCTCGTCGAAAATGCCGAGGAAGCAGGCAGGATAGATTTAAGCGGCTGCACCAATGTTGGCGTTACTGCAGGGGCATCCACCCCTGCCGGTATAATAAAGGAGGTACTACAAACCATGTCTGAAAACGTAAACAATGTACAGCCTGAGATTGACGCTCTCCAGGCTGAAATCGAGCAGGTGCTCAACCCCGAAGCAGCAGGTCAGGAGTCGGCAAATGCCGCTATAGCTGCTGATGACTCCGCAGTAGAATCATTTGAGGCTATGATGGAGGAATCGCTGAAAAGCATGAGCTCGGATCAGAAGGTTCGTGGTATCGTTGTTGGCATTTCACCGAGTGAGATTCAGGTAGATATCGGCCGCAAGCAGACCGGCTATGTTCCCATCGATGAATATAGCAACGATCCTACGGCTGATCCCGCAAAAGAGCTCAAAATCGGTGACGAAATCGAGCTTATTATTATGAAGACAAACGACGCAGAGGGCACAATGATGCTTTCAAAGCGCCGTCTTGACGCTACAAAAGCTTGGGCTGACATCTGTGCAGCTGAAGAGAGCGGCGAAGTTCTCGAAGGCACAGTATGTGAGGTTATCCCGGCCGGCGGCGTTCTCGTTGCCTGCAAGGGTTCACGTGTCTTCATCCCCGGCTCACACACAGGCCTTTCCAAGGACGAGCCTCTTGAGTCCCTTCTCAAGGAAAAGGTTCAGTTCAAGGTTATCGACGTTAACAAGCAGCGCAAGAGAGCTGTCGGTTCCATCAGAGTTGTCGCACGTGAGGCTCGCAAGGAGCTTGCAAAGGCATTCTGGGACAACGCAGCAGAGGGTCAGGTAATCACAGGTACCGTCAAGTCCCTCACAAGCTACGGCGCATTCGTTGATATCGGTGGTGTGGACGGTATGGTTCACATTTCAGAGCTCAGCTGGAAGCGTATCAAGCATCCTTCAGAGGTTGTCAACGTCGGCGATACCGTCGAAGTTTACATCAAGAAGCTTGATGCTGAAAACAAGAAGATTTCTCTCGGCTACAAGAAGGTAGAGGATAATCCCTGGGAGATTATGCGCCGCGATTACCCCGTAGGTACGGTTTGCAAGGCTAAGGTAGTCGGTATGACAACCTTCGGTGCATTCGCAAACGTTATTCCCGGCATCGACGGTCTTATCCACATTTCACAGATTGCTGACCGCCGCATCAACAAGCCCGAGGATGTTCTTACAATCGGTGAAGAGGTTGACGTAAAGGTTACGGAAATCGACTTCGACAAGAAGCGCGTAAGCCTTTCCATCCGTGCTCTCATCGAGCCCGTTGCCGAAGAAGCAGCTCCGGAAGCTGTTGAAGAGGCAGCAGAAGAAGCAGCTGAATAATTTTACTTAAACTAAAAGCAGGAGTTTCACCGTAACTCCTGCTTTTTTCAAAATAAGCCATCTTCAGGGGGAATAAGGTATGTCAACTGTTACGGTAAAACCCTTTAAACAGAATAAGAGGACCTTTTTCGGCGAAAGAGAGGGTCTTGTTTCAAGCAATGTTCTTTCTGCCGCGGTAGGTAAAGACGGCAGAGTGTGGATAGGTACGGACAAGGGCGTTTCGGTTTTTGAAAACGGTGCTTTTGTAAGCGTGCCGTGCTTTGCCCAAAGCGTTCAGGCTATGTTTGCCGATGCTCAGGGCAATTTATGGCTCGCCTGCGCCAATACCGTTTGCACCTCAGACGGCGAAAACCGTTATGAGCTCGACAGCGCCGTTGTTGATTTTGCGCAGGATAATTCGGGCAAGCTTTTTGTTGCAACGAAAAGCCGTGTTTACGCATTAAACGGTAAGCCTGAAATGTGCTTTAAATCCGAAAGTGAAATTTCGGATATGGCTTTAAATGAGAACGTAATCTGGCTTGCCGCAGGCGGTAAGCTGTTAAGTGTTGATAAAAACGGGGTCAGCGTCACGCACGAAACGGATGCGCTTGTGCAGGCTGTTGAGTGTGACAGCCTCGGTATGCTCTGGGTCGGTACCGACAAGGGCGTTAAGGCTTTCGATTCGAAAAGCTACTGGATAAGCAAGGAAAGGGCAGGTGCTCTTTGCGGCTACAATACACATATAATCCTTTTCGGCAAAACGGGCAGACGCTATGTCGGCACGGATATCGGTGTAGGCATTCACGACGGTGCAAAGCGGCACTTCTACGTCAAGGGCTACTGGCTGCCCGAGGCCCGTGTTACGGCTATTGCCGAAAGTAACGACGGCAGTACAATCTGGGTAGGTACACAAAACGGCGTTTCACGCATTGAAACCGTTATGATGACCCTTCGGGAAAAGGCAGATAACTTCGTTGCCCTTACCGAAAAATACAACGTGCGCGATATCGGCTTTGTTGCCAACCGCTTTATTGACAACGCAACCGATTTCGGCACGGGTGAGGTTGAAATTTCGGATAATGACGGACTCTGGACGGGTACATATATGCTGTCGCAGGCTTTCCGCTACGCCGTTACGGGTGAGGAGGAAGCGCTGAATATTGCACGCAGGTCGATGAAGGCCATGCTTTACCTGATGAAGATTACGGGTATACCGGGCTTTACGGCAAGGGCAATACGCCGCCCCGGCGAAACGGGCTTCGGCAACGGCCACCCGGAATGGCACCTTGTAACCGATGAAACGGGCGAGGTGGAGTGGAAGGGCGAAACCTCCAGCGATGAAATGTCGGGCCACTTCGTGCCTGCCGCGGTATACTGTGATTTTTGTGCAACACCCGAGGAAAAAGCGGAAATCAGAGAGGCACTTTGCGCTATTGTGGATCATATTATGACCCACAACTACAGGCTTTGCGATATTGACGGACTTCCCACAACCTGGGGTAACTGGAACCCCGACGACCTCAACCGCAACGACCGCTGGTTCAACGAGAGGGGAGTAAACTCCTTTGAGCTGCTTTCCTTCCTCAAAATTCTTGACCACCTCGGTGCGGATAAAAAGTATCACGATGAATACGTGCGCCTCGTTTCCAAGGAGCATTTTGCAGTCAATTCAATGCGCAGAAAGCTGGACGATGCACGCACAAACCATATTGACGACCACCTCGGCTTCCTTACGACTATTCCGCTTCTGATGTATGAAACCGACCCCGATATACTCCAGTATTATCTTATCGGTCTGCGTGAGCACTGGGAGTATGAGCGCACAGAAAGAAATCCGTTCTGGAACATTCTGTACGGTGCTTATACCGACGAATGCTGTGACCTTGACGTGGGCATAAACAGCCTTTGTGAGCTGCCGATGGAAACTATGGAAATTCCGCTTTGTAACAGCGTGCGTAACGACCTGGTGTGGGATTATGAGGGTCAGGAGCGCTTCGGCGAGGACCCGCAGCTGCGCGTTCCGCTGCCCTATGACGAGAAGCCCTTCGCAACCTACGACCACAATCAGTATCTTGCGGACAGAACGTGGGACGACTACCGTATAGTCGAGGGCACGTTCTACCTTATGCCGTACTGGCTCGGCAGATATTACGGGCTCATAGCTGAATGATGCGGAAAGGAGAATAGTTATGTTTGGCTTTAAATGCGATGCTTTCAAGCAGGATAAACGCAGAATTTACACAGAGCGTGACGGTCTGCCCTCCTGCAATATTCTTTCTGTAGCCGTAGACAAAGACGGCAGGGCGTGGGTCGGCACGGACAAGGGCGCGGCTTACTGCGAAAACGGCCGCTTTGTGCCCGTAAGCCTGTTTGAGGGCAGGGTGCAGACGGTTTTTGCCGATACCGAGGGCAGGCTGTGGCTTGCAAGCGGTAACGAACTTTGTACCGCAGACGGTGAAAACCGTCAGCAGGTTGAGGGCAGCGTTGTTGCAATTTCGCAGGACCACTTCGGCAGACTCCGCCTTATAACCGATGAATACCTCTATAAATTTGAAAACGGCTGCTTCGTGCGCTGGTATCACACCGAGCACGAAACACCGCTTGATATGTGCTGCTTTGCAGACGGTGAAATCTTCGTTGCAACGGGTGAAAACATCAAAACCGCACTCGGCAAGCGTCTGCGATGGTTTAACGTCAGCTCCGAAAATTCATATATGCCCGAGTCTTATATCCGCACGGTTGCGGGCGATAAATACGGCATAGTCTGGGTCGGCACGGACAAGGGCCTGTTTGTTTACGACTCCAAAAGCTATTGGGTTACAAACAAAGAGGTGAAATCTCTTTTAAGCTACAGCGTAAATAAAATTCTGTTCGGCAAAAGCGGCAAACGCTACGTCGGCACGGATATAGGCCTTGCAATTTATGACGGCGCAAAGCGCCACTTCTATCCCGCTTCTTACTGGCTGCCCGATGCAAAGGTTACCGCAATTGCCGAAAGCGACGGCGGCAGCACCGTTTGGGTCGGCACTCAAAATGGCGTTTCCTGCATTGAAACGGTTACAATGACCCTTGCTGAAAAAGCGGCTGTATATCAGGATTATATTGAAAAATACAACGTGCGTGATATCGGCTTCGTTGCCCACCGCAAGCTCGACAGCCGTGACGATTTAGGCTCGGGCTACGTTTATATCACCGATAATGACGGACTTCGCACGGGTGTATATCTTATGGCGCAGTCCTACCGCTATGCGGTTACGGGCAACGCTGAAGCGCTTGAGCTTGCACGCAGAAGCGCAAGGGCTATGCTCAGGCTGCTGTCCGTTACGGGTGTGTCGGGTCTGACCGCACGCTGTGTACGCAAAAAGGGTGATATTGCCTATTGCGGCACTATGCCCGATTGGTTTGATGCAGGCGATTACGACTGGCTGGGTGATGTTTCAAGTGACGAAATGGTAGGCCACTTCGCATCGCTTCCCGTATACTATGACCTTTGCGCAAGCGATGAGGAAAAGGCGGAAATAGCCGATGCACTGTGCGCCGTTGTTGACCATATTCTTGAAAATAATTATAAGCTCCGTGATAAGGACGGCAAATACACACGCTGGGGCAATTGGAATCCCGACGACCTCAACCGCAACGATTTCTGGTCGGAGGAGCACGGCACAAATGCGCTTGAAATGCTTGCCTTCCTTAAAACCGCTTACCATATCAGCGGCGATGAAAAGTACAACGCCGAGTATATGAAGCTGATTAAAGAGGAGCACTACGCCCTCAACACTATGCGCTGTAAAATCCCCGACGGACACACGGTGCATATTGACGATGCACTCTGCTTCCTTAGCTATGTTCCGATTTTAAGCTACGAAACGAACCACGATATCAGGCAGTGCCTGCTTATCGGTATGCGTGAGCATTGGGAGTACGAGCAGGTTGAGCGCAACCCCGTGCTTAACGTTATCTACGGCTCGCTTTCGGGCGAATGCTGTGATATCGACAAGGCGGTTGGTACTCTGCGCGAGCTTCCGCTTGAAATGCTCGACGTTACCGTTATCAACAGCACGAGGAACGACCTCGTCTGGGACAGCGAGTGGGAGCAGTTCGGCGGCGAAAAGCCTCAGCTCAAGGAGCCGTTGCCCTACGACGAAAAGCCCGTTCTGCGCTACAACAGAAACCATTTCGTTGCAGACGTTGTGCGCAATAACCCCGTGCTTCACGACGGCACAACCTTCCTGCTTCCGTATTGGATGGGAAGACACTATGGGCTGATTGAGGAGTAACACGCAATATTATTCATTATTCAATATTCATCATTCATTATTCATTACCTGAATCAAATGAATAATTAAAAATGAAGTCGCTGACGCTGATGAATAATGAATAATTTTGCATAACCTGATACGTTGTACAAAAATTTGTCAGAAGGTGTGAATTTATGAGAGAAAATGCTTTGATTGATAAATCTCTTGTCTTTGCCTCAAGAATTGTAAAACTGCACGACTTTTTAATCAAAAGCAAAAAAGGATTAACAATAGCAAAGCAGATTATCCGAAGCGGAACGAGTATTGGTGCAAATATTAACGAAGCTAATTACGGTCAAAGTCCGGCGGATTTTATTTCTAAAATGCATATTGCCTTGAAAGAAACAGCTGAAACTGAATATTGGCTCAGATTGCTTTTCTTATCAGAATACATTGATGAAAAGATGGTCAACTCCCTTTTGGATGACTGCTTGGAAATCAAACGGATTTTAATTGCTTCTGTTAACACTGCAAAGGAAAATCTGAAATGATGTTGCTGAATAAATTTTCAAAACTCCTTGCATACACTGCATAATAATGCTATAATACCAATAACTGAAATTATCAGGAGGTAATTATTAATGAACAAAAAGACAATAGTTAAAGTTTTATCCGTAGTTCTTGCTCTTGTTCTCGGCCTTGCAGCTCTCTGGGCTTGCGGCGGCGATGAGCCCAAGACAGACGAAAAGGAACAGCTCATTATGGCTACAAACGCTGCGTTCCCGCCCTATGAGTACAAAGAGGGTGACTCCTTCGCAGGTATCGACGTTGAAATCGCAGGCCTTCTTGCAGAAAAGCTCGGTATGGAGCTTGTAATCAAGGACGTTGAGTTCGGCTCAATCGTCGGCGGTGTTGAAACCGGCAAGTTCGATATGGGTATGGCAGGTATGACCGTTACGCCCGATCGCCTTGAAAGCGTTAACTTCACAACATCATACGCAACGGGTATTCAGGTTGTTATTGTTAAAGAGGATTCTTCCATCGTTTCTCTTGATGATATGCTTGCTGACGGCTCTATGAAGTACGGCGTTCAGCAGGATACAACGGGTGATATCTATGCTTCCCTTACACCTGATGAGGGCGGTTACGGCAAGGATAACGTTATCCGCTACAAGACGGGCGCTGAGGCTGTTCAGGCTCTCGCAACAGGCAAGGTTGACGCCGTTATCATCGACAACGAGCCCGCAAAGTCCTTCGTAGCATCTACAGAGGGTCTCAAGATTCTTGAAGCCGAGTGGACTGTTGAGGATTACGCAATCTGCGTTGCAAAGGAAAACACAGAGCTTCTCGACAAGCTCAACGCTGCACTTGCAGAGCTTGAGGCAGAGGGCAAGATTGCCGAAATCATCGACCGCTACATAGGCGACTGATTCTTTTAAAAATTCCGACAGCGGACGTTAAAGTCCGCTGTTTTTATGGAAATGAGGTAATACAATGACAGCTTGGATAGCTGCTGATTTTGCCACATTTGTCCAGATGCAGGGCAAGGAGGTCGTAAATTCCTTTAAGCTCGGCTGGCAGGACTTTGTGGACGAATTCACACGTAACTTTATCAATGAAGAGCGTTGGAAGTGGCTTGTTGAGGGCTTCGGCAATACTCTGCTTATCACTTTTCTTGCCGGCCTTATCGGCATTGCGCTCGGCGTAATTATTGCAATTGTCCGCTCAACCTACGATAAGATGGGCTCCGACCTCAAAAAAAGAGGCGGCATCGGCTACGCTGTGCTCGCTTTCTTCAACGCAATATGCAATGTTTATCTGACGATTATCCGCGGTACACCCGTTGTCGTTCAGCTTCTTATTATGTACTTCATAATTTTTGCAAGCTCAACGAACGATATTATGGTTGCGGTCATCGCCTTCGGTATTAACTCGGGCGCATACGTTGCGGAAATCTTCCGCGGCGGTATTATGTCCGTTGACAAGGGCCAGTTTGAGGCAGGCAGAAGCCTCGGCCTCAACTATATACAGACTATGATTCACATCGTAATTCCGCAGATGTTCAAAATCGTTCTGCCCACACTCTGTAACGAGTTTATCGTTCTTCTCAAGGAAACCTCCGTTGCGGGCTACGTCGGCACGGTTGACCTTACAAAGGCGGGCGACCTTATCCGCGGCAGAACCTTCTCCGCATTTATGCCCCTTATTGCGGTTGCGCTTATCTACCTCGTTGTGGTTATGATATTCACAGCCCTTGTAAGAAGACTCGAAAGGAGGCTGCGTAACAGTGACCACTGATAACAACGTTCTCATTAAGGTTGACGGTTTGCAGAAATCCTTCGGCGATATCGAAGTCCTCAAGGGCATTGATGCCGAAATCAAAAAGGGCGACGTTATAGTCGTAATCGGCGCATCGGGATCTGGTAAATCCACCTTCCTGCGCTGCCTTAATCTGCTTGAAGAGCCTACGGGCGGTCAGATTTATTTTGAGGGCACGGAAATTACCGACCCCAAGGTAAATATCAACCTCCACCGTCAGAAGATGGGTATGGTTTTCCAGCAGTTCAACCTTTTTCCCCATATGACTATACTCAAAAATATGACTATAGGCCCGATGAAGCTGCTCGGTAAGAGCAAGGCAGAGGCTGAAAAGACGGCAATCGAGCTGCTTGAGCGCGTGGGCCTTGCAGACCGTAAGGATGCTTACCCCAGCCAGCTTTCGGGCGGACAGAAGCAGCGTGTCGCAATCGTGCGTGCGCTGGCAATGAATCCCGACGTTATCCTTTTCGACGAGCCTACATCTGCGCTTGACCCCGAAATGGTCGGCGAGGTGCTCGAGGTTATGAAGTCCCTTGCAAAAGAGGGTATGACGATGGTTGTCGTCACCCACGAAATGGGCTTTGCAAAAGAGGTTGCAAGCAAGGTAGTCTTTATTGATGAGGGTGTCATTAAGGAAGAAAACGAGCCCGAAGAGTTTTTCGCCAACCCCAAGTGCGACAGACTTAAGGACTTCCTTTCAAAGGTTTTATAAATTAAAAAAAGAAGCAGAGCAAAACTCTGTTTCTTTTATATTGACAAACCTATGATTTTCTCATATAATATGGGTGTAAGGCGTTGCCGATAGACGGTTACGCCCTCAAAATTGGATAGTTAAAGAATAACCGCCAACTTGTTCAGGGTCTGGCGGTTAATTCTTTTTATGCTCAAGAGCTGTGAAAACAACTCCTATAATGCCGATAATAACAAGAACGAACTCTAACAAATCCGATAATGTTATGTATTGCATACGCATCACCCCCTTGCGAGGGCAAAGAGTGTAACCGCCTATCCGTTACTGACAACACCTTACGCAGAACATATTAGCACAAATGTTCGCGCGAGTCAAGCAGGGACAATTCATTTGCTTGTTCGTTGAAAAAATTAATGAATGATGAATAGTGAATAATGAATAATGAATAATGGCGGGCGGGACACCCGCACCCAAATATATAATGGGCGAGGGCAAAGCCCTCCCTTTATTATTCATTATTCATCAGCACAAGCGGCTTCATTATTCATTTTTCATTTCAATTTTCTTGGTGTATCAATTATACCGAGCAGGTAGTCGAGGGATACGTTGTAAAATTGAGCGAGCTTTATGTATTTATCAACGCCCATCATCTGTACACCTGTTTCCCATTTGCTTATTTGTTGCTGAGTAGTTTGTAAAAGTTTCGCAATGCTGCTTTGTTTTATATCGTTATCTTCTCGTAAATCTTTTATTCGTCTGTAATAATTCATATTATATAACCTCCTTAGCAGATGATAACATAAAAATTCAGATTGTTTAAATTATTCACCTTATGAGGTGCGTTTGATTTTTTGTTATAGCTTTTAAGATGTAGAAATTTAAAACAACAGAATAATTATGGTAATATACTGAAAAATCATTCGGAGGTTATTATGAAGAATTTAATTGAGGATTTATGGTTTTCTTATCTTATAGAAGAAAGAACGGTTCTTTCCGACAGCGACAGATTAATTGTCAATTCGTCTAAGCAAAAACGGGATAAAATATATAACACGTTAAATCAGGAACAGAAAACTGATTTTGACGACTATGAAGAGAACTCAAACAATATCTGTAACATTTACGAAAAGGAGGCGTTTGTAAAGGGCGTTCGGTTTGCAGTGGAGTTTTTGTTCGGCGCAATACAGAGCTGATTTTAGACTGCAAGAAAACTTGTTGAACTGAATGTTAATATGTGTTATACTATCAATAATAAGGGTACTGTCGGCTGATTGTGCCCTGCACGCTATTATTTACAGGCGGTGGATTTTATGAGACTTACGGTTGACATCGGCAATTCAAATATTGTTTTCGGCGGCTTTGAAAATGATGAGCTTGTTTTCGTTGCCCGAATGGCTACGGATATTTCACGCACGGAGGATGAATACGCCGGGCAGATTCTCTCCACTTTGTCGCTTCATAATGTCGGCAGGGAAAAGGTGAGCGGTGCGATTATTTCGTCTGTTGTGCCTCCGCTCAATTCCGTTATCAGAAAGGCAATAGAGCTTATTTACGGTGTTACGCCGCTTATGGTCGGCCCGGGCATCAAAACGGGTATCAACATTCATTGTGATAACCCTGCTTCCGTCGGTGCGGACCTCATAACCGCCTGCGTTGCGGCGCACCATATTTACGGCAGTCCCTCGCTCATAGTTGATATGGGCACGGCAACGAAAATGATGGTCGTTAACGAAAAGGGTGCTTTCATCGGCGTTTCGATTATTCCCGGTGTGCTTATGGGACTCAACGCCCTTGCAACGGGCACGGCACAGCTTCCCCGTGTCGGGCTGGAGGCACCGCCGCTTGTTGCGGCAAAGAATACGGTGGACTGTATACGCTCCGGTGTAATTTACGGCAACGCTTCGCTTGTTGACGGCATGATAGACCGCATAAACGAAGAGGTGGGCTGTGAATTGCCCGTTTACGCAACGGGAGGGCTTGCCAAAACGGTTATCAAGCATTGCCGCCACGAAATTAAAATTGACGAGAATCTTCTGCTCAAGGGGCTAAATATTCTCTACAACAAAAATAAAACATAATAATTTTGCGGTATATTCCCGAATGGGTCTATATAAATAATTCAGATGCGTTGCATTGCCGTGCGGCAAGCGACAGCAAGGAGGAATTTTTATGCAAACGAAAAAACAAAAACGGATGTCAACCGAGACTATGGTGCTTGGCGCGATTTTAACGGCTCTGGTGGTTGTGCTTCAATACCTGGGTCAGTTTATCCGCCTCGGGCCGTTTTCAATCTCGCTTGTGCTGCTGCCTATCGTTATCGGTGCGGCAACCTGCGGCGTTAAGATTGGTGCGTGGCTTGGATTGGTGTTCGGCGCGGTAGTACTTATAACGGGCGATGCCGCCGCTTTCCTGGCAATCAACGTGCCGGGTACTGTTGCTACCGTTCTGCTTAAAGGTACAGCCTGCGGCCTTGTTGCAGGACTTGCCTACAAGGCAGTCGAAAAGAAAAACCGCTATGCCGCAGTTGTTGTTGCGGCGCTTCTCTGCCCGATAGTAAATACGGGAATTTTCCTGCTGGGCTGTGTGCTGTTCTTCTTTGAAACCATTGAGGGCTGGGGCCTTGCAGAGGGCTACGGCACGGCTGTGGAGTATATGTTCCTCGGCCTTGCGGGCGGAAACTTCCTCGTTGAGCTTGCAATTAACATTGTGCTCAGCCCCGTTGTCGTAAGACTGCTTAACATAAAGAAAAAGAATAAATAAGAATTATCATACGAGGTGCTTACAATGCAGCCCTTCAGCTTTTATCTGATTACCGACACACATTTTTATAAAAATTCGCTTGGCTGTTACGGTAAGGAGTACGACGAGTTTATGCGTTACGAGCAGAAATGCTTTGCCGAAACCGAAAGCATAAACAACTCTGTTTTTGAGTGGCTTGAAAAGGCGGACGAAGCTGACACCGTGCTTATTGCGGGTGACCTGAGCTTCAACGGCGAAAGGGCAAGCCACGAGGGCTTTGTAAAACTGCTTGAAGGGCTTAAAAATGCGGGCAAGCGTGTGTTTGTTGTAACCGCAGACCACGACTGCAGTGCACACCCCTTCGGCTTTAACGAAAACGGCCGCTTTGAGCCCGAGGGAATTCAGCGAGACGAGCTGTTCGATATTTATAACGAATACGGCTTCGGCGGTGCAATTGCCGCCGACCGTGAGCACCTTTCCTACGTTGCTCAGCTTGCCGACGGTGTGAGGCTGCTTGCTCTTAATAACGAGGGCAGCCGCGACGGAATACGCAATTTTGACGCAGCACAGATTGAATGGATTAAACAGCAGACCGCAAAGGCGAGAGAAGACGGCCAGATGATGATTGCAATGAACCATTTTCCGTTGCTTCCGCCTCAGCCTCTATTTAATCTTATCGGTTCAACCATGCAGAAGCAGAGTGCCAAGGCAATACAGCTCCTTGCCGATGAAGGCATAGGTGTTGTTTTCACGGGTCACATGCATCAGCAGAGTATAAATGAATACGTAACCGAAAAAGGAAACAAAATATATGATGTCTGCACGGGCTCAATTATTGCCGACCCTGCGGTAATCCGCCATATTACAATCAAGGACGAAAACACGGTTGAAATCAGGTCAATTCCGACTCCCGATTTTGACTGGGACACAAAGGGCAAGGACTGCAAGCAGTACCTTAAGGACACCTTTGACGCAATGATAGTAAATCTCCTTGAGGATATGGTCAACGATACCCCGCGGGTACTGCGCAAGCTTGGCATAAAGCAGAATAAAAATACGGTGTTTGCCGTAAAGCAGGCAGGTAAGCTGCTCAATTCGATTACACTCGGCACGCTTGCAAGGCTTCTGTTTATAAAGTGTGACAAGTCAATCAGAAAAATGACTCTCAAGCGCTTTGCCACCGACCTTGTAAGAGGTATTTTTGAGGGCAACCAGAAAATGGTTATCGGTACGCCTGAGGGCGATGTTTTCAATGCCGCGCTCAAGCGTTTCGGCTTTGTTCTCAGAAGGGTAAATGCAAAGACTTTTGACGGCAAAAAGGCGGATATTGCCGACTTGCTTAAACATACCGCAGGTAACTACGGTATTGATGATTATAACGCAGTACTCAAACTGAAATAAAAGAAAAAGAAACAAAAAGGAAGAAGAAAAATGCTTGAACTGAGAAACATTTCAAAAACATATCTTTCAGGCATAAACAAGGTTCAGGCTCTCGATGACGTGAGCATGAATTTCCGTGATAACGAGTTCGTTGCAATACTCGGTCAGTCCGGCTCGGGTAAAACAACTCTGCTCAATATCATAGGCGGCCTCGACAGGTATGACGGCGGTGAGCTGCTTATCAACTCACGCTCAACAAAGCAGTACACGGATAAGGATTGGGACGTGTACCGTAACCATTCCGTAGGCTTTGTTTTCCAGAATTACAACCTGATACCTCACCAGACGGTGCTCGCAAACGTTGAGCTTGCGCTCACGCTTTCGGGTGTTTCCAAAACGGAAAGACGCAAGAGGGCAAAAAAGGTGCTCAAAAAGGTCGGTCTTGCCGACCAGCTTCACAAAAAGCCCAATCAGATGTCGGGCGGCCAGATGCAGCGCGTGGCAATAGCCCGTGCTCTGGTAAATGACCCTGATATTCTTCTTGCCGACGAGCCCACGGGTGCGCTCGATTCAAAGACAAGCGTGCAGATTATGGAGCTCATCCGCGATATTTCCAAGGACAGGCTTGTTATTATGGTTACTCATAACCCCAAGCTTGCCAAGGAATACGCAAACCGCCTCGTGCTTATCAAGGACGGCAAAATCCGCAAGGACACCAACCCCTATAACCCCGAAGAAACAGAGCAGATACAGCCTGCCGAGCCGAAAAAGGAAAAGAAGGCCAAGCAGAAGAAAGAGAAAAAGCCCAAGGCTTCAATGAGCTTTGCAACGGCTCTTTCCCTGAGCTTCAATAACCTGCTCACCAAAAAGGGCAGAACGGTGCTCACTTCCTTTGCGGGCAGTATAGGTATAATCGGCATAGCGCTCATTCTTGCGCTCTCCAACGGTATGCAGGCGTTTATCAGTTCAATTGAGCAGGACACGCTGGCATCGTATCCGCTTATAATTGAAAAGGAAAGCTTTGATTTGTCACAGCTTCTCGGCACCGTGACGGAGAGCAAGGTCAATGCCGCCGAGCACGGCAACGACAAGATTTATAAGCTGCCAAGCCTGCAGGGCAGTATCGGCAGTGCCGCTATGCAGACCCGCCTCAACGACCTTTCGCAATTCAAGAGTTTCCTGCAGCTCAACGAGGAAATGTATACTCTTTGTACCGATATAAAATACGGCTATGACGTTGATTTCCGTATTTACAAGGCTGATACGACGGGCGGCGTAAAGCAGGTCAGGCCTAATCCAGACCTTGCTGACCTGGGCGGTATGGATTCCAAAATATGGGAAGAGCTTATCGGCAATGAAACTCTGCTCGGCACACAGTACGACATTCTTGCAGGTGCGTGGCCGAAAAATCACAACGAGCTTGTGCTGTTTGTTGATGAAAACAACGAAATCAGCGACCTGACGTTTTATGCACTCGGCCTTGCCGATGTTAGCGAGCTTGAAAAAGCTCCCGAGGAGCCCGTAACCGACGAAAACGGCAAGGAAGCACCTGTTGAGCTTGAGGGCTATGAATACACCGAATTCATCGGCCTTACGTTTAAGGTTATTCCCACAGCCCTGTGCTACGGCAAGGACGGTGACAAGTGGGTTGACAAGAGCGAAGACAGCGAGTATATGAAGACGCAACTTGACAAGGCTCAGGAGCTGAAAATCGTCGGCATTGCCCGCCCGAAGGAAACGGCGCAGTCAGCCGCAGACGGCGGCACAATCGGCTATATGAGCTCACTTACCGAGTATATTCTTAAAGAAACCGATGAAGCTCCCGTTGTAAAGGCGCAGAAAAAGTCACCGAAAACCGACGTGTTTACCGGTCTGCCGTTTGCAAGTGAAAAGGACAAGAACACAACGGCTACAGCCGCTATTTCAATGCCTTCTGTTGAGTTTGCCGCAAAGACGAGCAGTCTGCCCGAGGTAACTGCGGTTGCCGACGAAGATATCCCCGTTATGACGGAGGATGAAATATACGACTATATCGACAAGAATTTTGAAGGCGAAGAAAAGGACAAAATGAATGAATTTGTCCGCCTTATGTTAAAGGATATCCGCACGGTTTCCGACAGGAAAAAGCTTATGGCAATGCTCGATGAAGTGCTTGCCGGCAGTGATGCGGATTCATCGACCGTATACAATTACCTCCAGATGATGAGCAAGGATATGAAGCTGCAGCTTCTTTCCGCCATAATTACGGCTGTTGAAAGCGGCGGCGAAATTGATGTGCCGACCGAAGACGAAATCAAGGACACGGTGGATAAGGGCAATCAGAATACGCAAAAGCCGCAGAAGCCCGAAAAGCAGGAGCCGCAATACTCCGACTCCACCTATGAGGAAAACCTTGAAATTCTCGGCGTAGCAAATCTTGACTCACCCTCGACAATAACTATCTATCCGCTTAATTTCGAGGCAAAGTCAAGAGTGACCGAGATTATTGATGAATACAATAAGCAGCAGACGGATGAGGGCAAGGAGGACAACGTTATATCCTATACGGACTACGTCAGCCTTATTATGAGCTCCGTTACTCAGGTTATCGACCTTGTGACCTACGCTCTGGTTGCCTTTGTTGCGATATCGCTTGTCGTATCGTCCATTATGATAGGAATTATCACCTATATTTCCGTTCTTGAGCGCACAAAGGAAATAGGTATCCTTCGTTCAATCGGCGCTTCCAAACGCGATATTTCACGCGTATTCAACTGCGAAACAATAATTGTCGGTCTCGTCTCGGGTGTGATGGGTATTTTGCTTTCGCTCCTGCTGATAATACCGATAAACGCAATAATCAATGCCGTTGCGAATATTCCGCATCTTGCACAGCTTCCGCTTTACGGAGGACTGACGCTTATAGCTATCAGTGTCGTGCTTACCGTTGTTGCAGGCCTTATACCCGCAAAGGTAGCCGCAAAGAAAGACCCCGTAATAGCACTCAGAAGTGAATAAAAGGACAGCAATAAAAAGCCAACGCAGAAATTCTGTGTTGGCTTTTGCTGTTGTCAGCGGAGTTATTTGTGGTTTTTAATATAGTGCTTGTAGAATTTAACGCAGTGCGCAACCTCGTCAACGCCGATGCTTTCGTTTGCGGCGTGCATTGCGGCAAGCTGCTCGTTGCTCATCTTAATCGGGCAGAAGCGCAGGCAGTTGTCTGCAACCGCCTCGTAGTGGCGGCAGTCCGTACCGCCCGTCATAAGGTAGGGGATAACGCCTGCATCGGGGTAGCACTCGTTAAGGCACTTTTTAAGGTAGCCGAATTCTTCGCCGTTGAAGTCAACGCAGTTGGAGGCGCTTCTTGCGTGAATAACCTCAAGCTCAAGGTCGTACTTGTCTGCATACTTCTGAAGCACGGCGAGTGAAGCCTCGGCATTCTGGTGGGGTGAGGGACGAAGGTTACAGACAACGTAAGCCTCGGTCGGCACAACGTTGGGTGTCTGTGAGCCGCCTGCCATTGTGCAGGCGAAGGTTGTCTTTACAAATGCGTTGCACATCGGCGAAACAACGGGAAGCACCTTTGTAAGCAGACCCTTGAACAGCCACATATTGCCAAGCACCATTCTCAGCGGGAAGCCGAGGTAGGGAGCCTGGTCAAGCATAGCATAGACAGGTGCGGAAATTTCAGCCTTGAAGGGCTGGTCGTTTTCAATATCCGCAACAAACTTTGAAAGCCTTGTAAGGGGAGTATTCTTAGGCGGTGTTGAGGAGTGGCCGCCCTTGCCCTTTGCCTTGATTTTAACGTCGATATAGCCCTTTTCAAGTATGCCGATAGCGGCACACCAGCCGTCCATTGTCGGAAGCTGACCCTTGAGAATGGCACCACCTTCGTCCATTGCAACGTCAAGGTGAACACCCTTTGACTTGAGGTAGTCAACGAGCATCGGTGCGCCGCCGCCGGAAATCTCTTCGTCAACGGCTGTTGCAAGGTAAACATCGCAAGGCGGCTCGAAGCCCTCCGCTATAAGCTCCTCAAGAGCCTGGAATTCGGAGAAAACGGTGGACTTGCAGTCCATAGCACCTCTGCCGTGGATATTGCCGCCCGAAATCTCGCCCGAAAACGGGTCTTTTTCCCAGGTGGGCTCGTCAGCCGTAACAACGT
The DNA here is from genome assembly GCA_017410325.1 of Clostridia bacterium. GTDB lineage: Bacteria > Bacillota > Clostridia > Oscillospirales > Acutalibacteraceae > UBA8612. Next base: position 30,073 of record JAFQRA010000001.1, read on the forward strand.
CCTGATGGCCCATAAGGAGAATACCGTTTCTCTTGGGGTCCTTACCGGGCAGACGGAGCAGGAGATTGCCTTCTATTTCGGTGCACTCCATCTTTTCAAAAACATTGGGGAAATTCTTTCTCATAACCTCGTGCAGCTTATAAAACTGTGAAAGGTCGGTGTTGCCTCGAAGTGAAATCGTGGGCACTTTAATCATTTCGGAAAGCTTGGCGGCGTAATCGTCCGCCTCTTGCTTTGTGGGGTTGATTGCCGGTGAATTCGTGTTGGGCTTTGCCTTGAGCTTAACGGCTCTGATTGCCGCAACAGCAAGCAGAACAATGAGCAGAGCTAACAGACAAAGCAGAACAATTCCTACGTACTTCAACATAGTTTTCATATCCTTTCTTAAAGGTAAAATACATAATACAATTTATAATTATACCACTATATTTCGGATAAGTAAACCGCCCAACGGATATTTTATTTGTTGAAAGTACTGTTATTGTTTGGTATAATAAAAAAAAAAGGGGAGAAAGATGTGAAAAGTAAATTAATACCGTTGTTTTTAGCCGTAATGTTCCTGTTTTCCGCCTGTTCAAACGAGCCGATACAGGACGAAACAACCCAACCGACCATTGAGGAAAAGCCCGTTAATGTGCCTGCGGAAGAATTTTACAAGGCGGATTTAACGCTTGAATGTTGGATAATGTCCGAGGATAAGCAAAAGTTTTACATAGCCGATGAAAGCCCCGAAGCTTTAGCCGCCTTTGAAGAAGAATATGTTTTTGCGGACACAATCAGCAGAACTTACGAGGTTACACTCGGTTTAAGTGAAAGTGAAAGATATTTACACACGAAGCTGTTGGTTTATGATGACGGCGATTTTGAGCCGACGCACGAAAATGATTTGCCCTTGCATAGCTATTCGCATAATGAACATTTGACGGTATCGGTATGGGTGCCCGAAAGCTATGTAGAGGATTTTTACAACAAGTTTACGTTTGAATATATTATGGAAGAGTCAGGATTTAACGTTGCTGAAGAAACGGACGAGAACAACCGTATCAGAGCAGAAGAGATGTTTTTACAGTATTGTGAAGATGATGAGGCAGCTAAAGGCAGCATTTGTGTAGGTCGTTATGATTCGGGAAGTTATTCTCCCGACAGCGGAAGCCGTTATCTTAACGGCGGATATGCTTACTGTTATATGAGAGGGCATTTTAACTATGTCAGTCCGGAACATAACAGCATATATTTCTGTCTTATGGGTTCGGATATGGGTTTGGTTTGGAAAGACGGCATTCATTTTGATGATGACAAAGCCGAGGAGTTTGCAAAATCAGTTCTCGGCGATAGGGTGGAATATTGTGAGTATGCTTTGCTTGAGGGTTATTATGCGTTTAATCCGATGGAAGAGCAGTCTTTTTATGTGAATTGGACTTGCGATAAGATATATATTTCTTCAAACAATACGGATTTTTCTGATACCTTCCAAGAAATATACCCCAACGATACGGTGGGATTTTTCGATTAATCAAATAAAATAATTCAGCGGAGATGATTTTGTCATCTCCGCTTGATTTTTACTTAATAAACAGTATTGTCAGTGCAAGGCAAATCTGTGCACCGAAGTATGTAATTATATTATATACCTTTAATTTAAACTTTTTGTATCTCGTGTCAACGGTAATCAGTGCAAGCGAGCCGTCCGACTGAATGAACATAAAGCCGCCGAGCAGTAACAATGCGGCAGGTATTGCGGCCGCAATTCCCTGAGAATAAAGCAGTCTGATTGCAAGCCCCGTTGATTTGAGCATCATCATCGTTACGAAAAAGCCGTAGGGCACCATAGGCACCGCCAGTATGCCGAATGGCACCTTTCTTATCAGGCAGGCTGTGAAGTAGGCGGCAACGATTGCGGCTGTCAGCGCAAATTCCCACCAATAAAACAAAGGTATTTCGGGGAAAAGCCTTTTCTGCGCGCCGATATATGCAATGCAGAAGAAAACGTGCGCCGTAGCGAAAAATGCCGTACCTATTCCGAAAAAGAGCTTTGAGGGCTTGGGTATGTGCAAGGCAAAATCACCCAGCCACGAAAACGCAAAGCCGCCAAGCATCATCAAAGAATACTCGTTTGTCCCGACGCTTGCCGTGATAACTGCGGCAAGCACGAGGTACGCCGAGGCACAGACCATTTTTAAGCAGAGTGAGCCCCAATTCTTAGTCGGCCACATTTTTTTCAGGTACAGCGGCACGAATATAAATTCAATCAGAATAAGCGCTGTGCATAAAGCGAATGAAACAGGTGACATAGGAATCGCTCCGTTAAGTTGCGTAATATACTTTTTAAGTAAATTCAATTGCTGATGTTAAATGAACTTAGCCTTCTGGTCGGCGTCAAGCACCTTGTAAGCGTTTAAAAGCATCAGCTTAAACATTGCGTAAGCCGCCTGACCGGGTATCATTGACTGTACCGTCGGCGCAAGCTCGCCTGCAAGGTAACGCAGTGTGGGCATACAGGACGGGGTTACGGTGATGTGGTCGTCCCTGAAGGTGAATTTCAGCCTGCGCTGGCCGATTGCTTCGAGCGGTCTGAGCCAGATTTCAAGGTTGTGCTCGTCAAGCCACGCACCGCTGGAGCTCAAGGTGTAGTTGAGCTTGCCGAGGCGGATTCTGCTTCTTCTCGCTTCACCGTCAAGACCTATATGTACAATGTTGCTCTCGTCACCCTCGGTCCAGTACATTGTACATTCGTTTTCGTAGAAATTGAATTTTACGTTGTCAATCGGGCCTGCCTTGTCCGCACACATATAAATGGCGGGGAAGGTCAGGACACTCAGCGGAAAGCCCATAGCCTGTAAAACGGGGTTGGGCGTAATTTTTATCGTTTTGCCGTCAACCTGCTTTTCCGTTTCGGGCTGACGGGGCATAGCTTCAATCTCTTCAAGTTCGGGCAGCTCGGGGATTTCCTTTGCCTCGGGTGCTTGGCCGTCAAAGAAAAGCCCGTCAATATGGGCTTCAAGACAGCGCCTTGTTTTGTCCTCGTTGATTTCATTGTCCGTCATAACAACAACGGCATCCTTTTCGGGGAAAACATAGGCAAACTGCGAGAACATACCGTCAAAGCGGTAAACGCCCTTGCCGCAGTCACAGCCCCAGATGAAATAGCCGTAGCCGTGTTCGGGCGAGCCGGGAATACCTGCCGTGTGGTTGGCGCTTGCAAGCTTGCACCAGCCCTTGGGAATAATCTGCCTGCCGTTATACTTGCCGCCGTTGAGGTAGCACAGCGCAATTTTGGCAAGGTCCTCCGTTTTGAGGAAAAGACCCCAGCCACCCGTTTCCGTACCGTGTGAGTCACGCTCCCACTGGGTTTTTGTTATTCCGAGCGGTTCGTAAAGCCTGGGGGTGAGGTAATCGGTTACGCTCATACCTGCAACCCTTGCAATCATTGCGGCAACACAGTAGGTGTTTTCGCTGATGTAGCTCCAGCCCTCGCCGGGCGAATAGGACTGCTTTGTTTCCGCAAAGTCCTTCACCCACGTAGTCGAGGTCTTATCGGCAAGCAGGCTTACGTTTTTACCTGCAGTCATAGTCATAAGCGAGTGGAGTGTAATTCTATCAAGGTCGTCGTCCTTGGGGTTTGCGTATTCGGGGAATACGTCAACAAGCCGTGTGTCGGGGGTCAGCAGACCTTCTGCTACGGCAAAGCCTGCCGCCGTGGCGGTTACACTTTTGCTTACGGAATACATGGTGTGCAGTATGTCCGGGCCGTAGGGCTTGCGCCAGGTTTCAAAAGCAACCTTGCCGTGACGTATTATCATCATCGAATGGCTTTCAATCTTTTTTTCTTCCATATCGCGGATAATTGCCGCAATTGCCGCCGAAGAAACGCCGACGGATTCAGCCGTTTCCGCTCTCGGAACAGAAAACTCATTTTTTAACATAAAAGCATAACCTCCTTTTAGTTGCCTCAATAAATAAGACTGTTTTCAGTAAACTTATTAATGTACGAGGAAACGGTATTATATCAGTTTACGATTAAAACCAATTCCTAATTCATTCCGAATTCTTAATTGGTTTTACCCCAATGCTTTCTGAAATAAATCTGCCAGGAAAGCACGAGGGCAATTCCGAAAAGTGCCCACAAAGCTCTCGCAGGGGTGATTTTGAAATCGCCCGTTACCTTTGAGCCGTCGTCCAGGCCTATCTTTTCTACCGCTTCATCGAGTACGGCTCTGGCATCCGCCATAGCGTAAACGGCACTGCTGCCGTCTTGAAGCAGAGCCTTTGCATCGTTAAGTGCGTTTTCATAGACCGTAATGCGGTTGGGCTTACAGCCCTCGGTGCTGATTGCAGCAGCCTTTTCAACGCTTGCGCTGAGCTTTGCTCTCTCTGCCGTGTTTTGTGCCAGATACTGTGCAAAATCGGCAGGGTAGGCGGTTTCGATTATATCGTAGCCTCTGGCAATAAGGTCGTCCCAGCTTCTGGCAGAGTCCGTGCGCTTTGCGCTTTTTGCCGAATCGGCAAAGGAAAACATACCGCTGATGCCGTGCTTTTCAAAAAACGAAGTAACGCTGTTGTGGAGAATTACACCGTCCTGATTGTTGGTCTGCATCAGCACCGCACGGCACACGGGCTGTGCGTAGCCCGCAATTTTTGCAATGGCAATGGGGTAGATGTTGCCTTTGTAGCAGCCTATGAGCAGTGCACCGTTATCCTCTGCCCATTTGACGGATTTGTCTGCACCTGCTTTGATGCGGAACAAAACGCTGCCCGTTTCGTTGAGTGAGGCGGTTTCCTTTAGCTTTTCGTCCGCTTCCTCAATGCTGTCGGCATCTACGATGAGCATTACTCCCGTGTGTTCAACCGCCTTTACGGCCGCGGAAAGCTCTACACCGTCAGCTAAAGAGACGTAGTCTGCTCCGCTGTCTATTGCGGCCGGAATATCTTCTTCACTTTTGCAGTACGCGGCAAAGCTGATATCCTGCCGTGCGCCTTCAGCCTGTGCAAAGGCGGTAAAGCCAAAGCACAGAATAAGAGCGGCACATAAAATTATATTCGTGAACTTGCGCATATTTTCTCCAATTACTTAAGGTTGATTTTGTGATTCATAAACCAGGTGCTGAGGTAGAAGAACAGTGTTGTCATAACAAACTCGAAAATAATGTCTGCCACGCCGTAAACCATACCGCCTGCGGACATAGCTCTGTTTGAAAGCTCAATGCCCTGAACCGAAATAACGATGGAAAGCGGCACGTAAGCGGTGAGAAGTGTGCTGACCGTGTTCATAACGCCGTAGATAACGACGAAAATAAGAATTGCGGGCAGGAAGCTCTGGCGCTGGAAGGGGCGCACGTTTGAAAGTGAAATTGCAAAATAAATCTGGGCTATAAGGCAGACTATTTTGAGGAAGATTCTGATGCAGATGAAGGATACGACTCTTATTACGGCACCTGTGTCGGGAATTTCGGCAACGGTGGAAATAAGAATCTTAATCATTGCAATGTTCTCTTCTCCGACCATATCGGAGGAATACAGGAAGATGCCTGTAAATATGCCGATAACGGCAATGTAGCTGAGCAGTATCCATACAAAGGAGCTGAGTGCCTTTGCGAAAAGAAGCTGACCGCTTGTGACGGGAAGCGTAAAGCTCAGGTAGCCCTGGTCACGGAACAGCGTTTTGTTGAAATTTGAAACAACGGAAATAAGAGTGACTATAAGTATACCGAGTGCAATTACGATAACCGCTACGAGTGAAATCGCCGTCAGCCAGGCAATTTCAAAGGCGAGTGCGAGCGCCATAAAGCCTACTGCGGCTACGGCTGCAACGTAAATCGGGGCAATGGAGTGAAGTCCTGCCTTGAATTCATTTTTTATAAGCTTACCAACCAAAGCTGAACACCTCCTTGAAAATATCTTCTACGCTTCTGCCGCTTTCGCGGATTTCGTCTATGCTTGCATCAAGCTTTACTCTGCCTTCGCCTATCATAAGCACGGAATTGAAAATTCTTTCAACGTCGTTGATAAGGTGGGTGGAAATAAGCACGGTAGACTTGTCGGCGTAGTTGTTCATAATAACGTCGAGTATTGCGCTTCTGGTTGCGGGGTCAACACCGCCCAGAGGCTCGTCAAGGCAGTAGAGCTTTGCGGCACGGCTCATAACGATGAGCAGCTGCAGCTTTTCCTGCATACCCTTGGACATGGTCTTGATTTTCTGGTTGGGGTCAAGGCGGAAACGTGTGAGCATATCCATAGCCTTTGCCTTGTCGAAATCGGCAAAGAAATCCTGGAAATAGTCAATGGCATCCTTCGCCTTCATCCACTCGGGCAGGTAGGTGCGCTCGGGCAGATAAGCGGTAACGGATTTGGTGTAGATGCCGGGCTTATGTCCGTCAATAAGAACTTCGCCCTCGTAGTCGTGAATAAGACCGGTGAGGATTTTGATAAGTGAGGTTTTACCGCAGCCGTTAGGGCCGAGCAGGCCGATAATCTGACCCTGGTCATAGCTTAAGTCGAGTCCGCGCAGAACCTGGTTGTGGCCGTAGGATTTCTGCAGACCCTTTACTTCAATGATTTTGCTCATTGTTTGTTTTTCCTTTCTTTTTGTTTTCTTTTCATAGTGGGTTTGATTTGCGAAAATTTCTTAAGTTCAACGCTGGAATGTCCGTCCTCTGCCTTTGCGGGACGTGCCGTGCGCCAGATGCGGATTACACCGTCATCGTTGAGAACTTTGAGTATCGTTATTGTAAACGGCAGGATAAACATACCGAAAACGCCGAAGAGCTTGAGGCCGATATACATACCCATAAGCGTTGCTATGGGCGGCAGGCCGAGCTGGCCCGCAACGAGCTTGGGCTCAATGTACTGCCTGAGCACGGTTATGATAACGTAAATTACAAGTATTCCTATACCCAGCCCCGTCTTACCCATCAGCAGGGATACTATGCCCCACGGAATAAGAACCGTGCCCGAGCCGAGTATCGGAAAAATATCTACAATTGCCGTAACAAGTGAAATCGTGAAAATGTAACCGCCGTTGTAAATTCCCAAAAGCTTGAGTGCTGATATGCCGATAAACAGCTCCGTGCAGGTTATGCAGATGATAAGGCAGTATGCCTTGAGCATTTTGCTTATCGTTGTGATTGTAAGATTTTTCGTCTTTGTAAGCGTTTCGCGCTTCTTGACGGGAAGCTGACGCTTGATGAAGGTGACAATTCTGTCATAGTCCGAGGTTATAAATACCGTAGCGATAAATGTTATCACTATTGCGATAAGAATGCTCGGCACCTTGCTCGCTGTAGAGATAACTCCCGAAAGCGGTGTTTTAAGCGAGGAAAGGTCAAATTTAAAGCCTGATAACAGCGGCCCCGAAGGCTGTGACGGATTTTGCTGTGCGGCAGAAACGAGGCTGTCTGCAAGGTTGTTTATCCACTGCGTAAGCGGTGTTTCAAGTGCGGCAGGTAGCTTTTCGACAAGCGAAACAAGCCATTTTTCGGCTGTCATAATGAAATCGGGCAGGCTGTCAAAGGCGGACATTACCGATTCGACAAGGCCTTTTACCTCGGTAACGATTTTTGTTCCTGCCAGAGCAAGTATGCCGATAAGAAAAAGCGCACAGAACATTGTCAGCAGAAAGGCGGCAAGCCCCTTTTTTATAGGGGTGCGTTTGGTGAGCAGTTTTACGGGCTTTTGCAGCAGCATTGCCGCAAAAAACGCAAAGATAAACGGAAAAAGCGGCCAGAACGCAAAGCGCATAAACAGGTAGAAGGCGCCGATAATCAGCGCAAAGTACGCCGTGTTTATAAGCACACTTCTTCTTCTTTCGACCGAAGCGGTCATTTTTTCATTTCCCTCCTTTTATCTGCAAATATGATAATACTTACAGATATTAGTATTATAATACAATTTGCAAAAAATTACAATTGGTTTAAATCAAAGTTTATAAAAATCTTTACATTGCTGCAATATTTGCTTGACAATTGAATGACTGTTCAACTATAATATAAACAATTGAACAATTGTTCAACCGAAAGGGAGAAGAATATGCCGAAAAACGAATTTACCTGCGACTGCAATGCGGTCAACACACAGCTTGTTGAAAACATAGTTGAAAATATGCCCGACGAAAAAACTTTTGACAGCCTGGCGGGGTTTTATAAAATGCTGGGCGATACCACAAGGTGCAAAATTATTTTTGCTCTGCTGAGCAGTGAAATGTGTGTTTGCGACCTTGCAAACGTGCTTTCTATGAGCAAATCCGCCGTTTCGCACCAGCTCGGAAAAATGAAAAGCAACGGCGTTGTCAGGTGCAGGCGCAACGGCAAGGAAGTTTACTATTCACTCGACGATGAGCATATTTCCGAAATTTTTACCGTTACGGCAGAGCATATCAGACACAAAAAAGGAGAAAAGGAATGAAAACAGAAAAAAACATCCTGATTGCTTTTATACTCAATTTACTGTTTTCGGTTTTTGAGTTTTTCGGCGGTGCCTTTACGGGCAGCGTTGCCATCGTGTCCGATGCCGTGCACGATTTAGGCGATGCCGCAAGCATAGGCATCTCGCTTTTGCTGGAGCACAAGAGCAAAAAACAGCCCGATGAAACCCACACATACGGCTATGTGCGCTATTCCGTTCTGGGAAGCGTTATAACGACCGTAATTCTTCTGCTCGGCTCTGCGGCGGTTATTTTCAACGCAGTAAAGCGCATTTTCAACCCCGTGGAAATAAACTATAACGGTATGCTTGTTTTCGCCGTAATGGGCGTGCTTGTAAATCTGTTTGCCGCGTGGTTTACCCACAAAGGGAATTCGCTTAACCAGAAGGCGGTAAATCTCCACATGCTTGAGGACGTGCTCGGCTGGATTATAGTGCTTGCAGGCGCAGTGGTTATGAAGTTTACCGACTTTTCAGCGGTTGACCCGCTTATGTCAATTGCGGTTGCAGTGTTTATCCTTATAAATGCAGTGAAAAACCTTAAACAGGCAACGGAGCTGTTCGTTGAAAAAACACCGGATGGTATAAGCGTAAAGGAAATCGAAGCTCACCTTTGCGCAATTGACGGCGTTCAGAATGTTCATCACATTCACATCCGGAGCGCTGACGGTTACCGTAACCTTGCAACGATGCATATTGTAACGGATTCTGACCACCGTGAAATAAAGGAAAAGGTTCGGGCCGAGCTGAAGGAGCACGGAATTGACCACTGCACGCTGGAGCTTGAAGCGGTAGGCGAGCAGTGCGAAAATATGTATTGCCGCAGCCCCCACAGCCATACGGAGCACCACCACCATCATCATCATCACCATTGATTTTGGGGTTTGCTATATCTTTAAAAATGTGTTATTATAAATTATAATTCAATGCAACAATAAATTGTTGCGAATGAATAATGAATAATTGTGGGCGGGACACCCGCACCCGTATTTCATTATTCATCAGCGAAAGAGACTTCATTATTCATTTTTCATTAACAGTTTGTCACAGACAAACTGAAGGTTATTTAGGAGTACTACCAAAATGAACAAGCACTTAATTGCTCTTGAATTTGATAAAATACTGGAACGCCTGGCGGAGTTTACCTGCTGTGAGGACAGCCGTGAGCTGGCGTTGGGTCAGCGGCCCGTGCACGAGGCTTTTGAAGCACAGGCGCTTATGAACCGGACCAGGGATGCGCATATGCTCCTTGCCCGTTTCGGCGGTCCGTCCTTCGGCGGAATGAAAAACGTCAATAACGCTCTTCACCGTGCGGATGCAGGCTCAACGCTTTCAATGCACGAGCTGCTGCAGATTGCCGAAACCCTTCGTGTTATACGCTCACTCGTGCAGTGGCGAAGCACGAATGCGGGTGTTGAAAGCTGTCTGGATGTTTACTTCGGTGCGCTCACACCCAATAAATATCTTGAGGATTCAATCACGAATGCGATTGTCAGCGATGAAGAAATGTCGGACAATGCTTCGCCCGAGCTTGCGTCAATCCGCCGTAAAATCCGTCAGCAGGAAAGCAAGGTGCGTGAGCAGCTTGACAAAATGATACGCTCGCCCAAATACAAGGATATCCTGCAGGAGAGCATAGTCACAATGCGTAACGGCAGGTACGTGCTTCCCGTTAAAAATGAGCACAGAGCCTCCGTGCCCGGCCTTGTGCACGATACCTCTTCAAGTGGCGCAACCGTGTTTGTTGAGCCTATTGCAGTAGTTGAAGCGAATAACGAAATCAAGGTGCTTCTCTCAAAAGAGCGTGACGAAATCGAACGCATACTTTCCGCCCTTTCCGTTGAGGCAGGCAGCTTTGCCGCGACGATAAAGAGCAGCTTCGAATGTGCCGTTGAGCTCAACGTTATTTTTGCAAAGGCACAGCTTGCCTACAGTATGAATTCCGCCGCACCGTCAATAAACGACAGGGGCATAATCGAGCTGCGCAACGCAAGACACCCCCTGATTGATAAGAAAAAGGTAGTGCCTGTAAATATAAGGCTCGGTAAGGATTTTGATACGCTTGTCATAACGGGCCCGAATACGGGCGGTAAAACCGTTTCAATCAAAACGGTCGGTCTGCTTACAGTTATGGCTTCCTGCGGTATGATGATACCCGTCAGCGATATGAGCGAGATTTCCGTTTTTAAAAAAATACTTGCCGATATAGGTGACGAGCAGTCAATTGAGCAGTCGCTGTCCACCTTCTCGGCACACATGACGAATATAATAGATATACTTTCCAAAACAGATGACCGAAGCCTTGTGCTCATAGACGAGCTTGGTGCCGGCACAGACCCGATTGAGGGCGCGGCACTTGCAATGGCAATTCTTGAATCCCTCAACCTTAAGGGCGCAAAAATTGCCGCAACTACTCACTATGCCGAGCTGAAGGCTTACGCACTTTCAACCGACAGGGTCGAAAACGGCTGCTGTGAGTTTGACGTTGCAACCCTTCGCCCGACCTACCGTCTGCTTATCGGTATGCCGGGCCGCTCAAACGCGTTTGCAATCAGCGAAAGGCTTGGTATGGACAAGACGATAGTCGACCGTGCGGCTGAGCTGGTTTCTGCCGAAAACACAAGGTTTGAGGACGTTATCGAAAGCCTTGAAAAGAGCAGAAAAGACCTTGAAACCGAAAAGCAGGAGGCATACGAGCAGACGAGGCTTGCCGAAAAAATCCGCCTTGAAGCCGAGGAGAAAAAGGGGAAAATCGAACAGTTCCGCCAGAAGGAGATTGACGATGCAAAATCCCAGGCGGCAAGAATCGTTGACCAGGCAAGGCGCGAGGCAAACGCTCTGCTCGCCGAGCTTGACAAGCTCAAAAAAGAAAAGGACAAAACCAAGGATATGGCAGACCTTGCAAGGCGCGCAAGGGCCGCTGTGCGCAAGGGCGTTGACGCTATGGACGAGGCGGCCAACCCCGTTGACGATTATAACGACGATGAAGACTACGTTCTTCCCCGTCCCCTTGAGGTGGGGGATGCCGTGCTGATTACGGGTATCAACAAGCAGGCAACCGTGCTTTCAATTGAAAAGAGCGGCAACGTTCAGGTTATGGCAGGCACGGCTAAAATGCGTGTCAAGGCCGATAATCTCCGCCTTCTCAGCGGCAAACAGAAGCAGACCGTTTCTTCGGGCCCGAGGAAAACGGGTGACAGCCTTGAGGGCAGAGGCACTCTTGCCGCTACTACGAGGCTTGACCTTCGCGGTATGATGGTTGACGATGCGCTGATTGAAATTGACCGCTTTATCGACAGCGGATTGCGCACGGGCTTGAGCGAATTTACAATAATTCACGGCAAGGGCACGGGTGCACTGCGTGCCGCAACACACGACTATCTGCGTAAATCACGCTTTGTCAAAACCTTCCGCCTGGGAATATACGGTGAGGGTGAAACGGGCGTAACGATAGTAACACTCAAATAACAAAGGAGAATGATTATGTTAAAAACAATACTCAAATCCGGCGTAAAGTTCCTTATTGCACTCGTAACTCTCATCAACCCTGCACTCCTTGACGTGCTCGATTTCGGCGAGTTTCCGACCGATAATCAGATTGATATGAGCAAGTTTACCGACGAGCCCGTATGGTGTGACGAGTTTGAAGGCACGGAGGTTGACTCTTCGAAATGGGGCCCCTCGTGGTGGGTAACTATGCGTAAGGGCGGCTATTGGCACGAGGATATGATTTCCGTGCGTGACGGCAACCTCGTAATCCGTGCGGAATACCTTGAAGAGCCGCTTGAAAACAAATATTACGAGCAGTGGCACGATGAAATTGATTTTGACGAATACAAGCCGGGCTGGTACACGGGTGAGCTTACCACCGAGGGCAAGTACGAGCAGTGCTACGGCTACTTTGAAATCCGCTGTATCCTGCCTGCGGCAACGGGTATGTGGTCAGCCTTCTGGATGATGAATGAAGGTGTTTACAAGGTTGACGGCTCGGGCAAGGACGGCACTGAGGTCGATATCTTTGAGTCAATGTACTACAAGGACCATTGGTGGGGTAACGATGCCGTTATCAGCGGCATTGTTTACGACGGCTACGGCGACGACAACGGCAACGCTTCCATCGGTAAGGTATTTATGGAGGGCAACCCCTACGAGGAATACCACACCTACGGCCTTGAATGGAACGAAAACGAGTACATATTCTACGTTGACGGCTATGAAACGGGCAGACTCACCGACGGCGGTGTTTCGCAGAACCCCGAGTACCTGCTTATCTCCTGCGAGTTTGCAGGCAGCAACGGCGTGCAGCATTCCGACAGACACGGCACGGGCGAAATCAGCAAAACTCCCGAAGAAAACTGGCCTGCGGAGTTTATCATCGACTACGTAAGATGCTACCAGTATAAGGATAAGGTTAATAACTGAACATAAAAGAATAAGCAGTTGCCTCACAGCGAGGCAGCTGCTTTCTTTTTTTATTTATCCTGCGGGTAAACTATACCCGTCATTTTTCGGATTTCGTCCATTTGTTTTGTTATGTAAAGCGTTTGCTCTGCCGTATTTACCGGGCTTTCCGTGAGTCCGAGTGAAATACATTCGCACAGGTGCTTTATCTGCTCCTCAAAGCCGTTTCCAGCGTAGGGGACGGCAATTATTTCGGTTTCGTCGCTGCCCAAATTCAGCTCAATTTCCTGCGGAGCATAAAAGCGCGGCAGTCTGGCGTAGCCCTTGGTGCCGTATATATAGCCCTCGTTGGGCTTCCTTAAAAGAATCGCGCTTGAAAGGTCGGCAATTGCACCGCTTTTATATTTCATAATCACGCAGGTGTGGCTGTCAACACCGCCGTAAAGGCTTGACTGTGCGTTGATTTCGGTAACGTCTTTGCCCAGATACCAGCTTGCAAAATTCAGCGCGTAAACGCCTACGTCCAGCAGTGAGCCTCCGCCGTTCTCAACCTTGAAAACGTGGTGACCCATTTCGTCCTCGTCCATTGTATAGCAGAATTTACCCTCAACGCCGAGTATTTCACCGAGCAAGCCGCTTTGTACGATTTCAAGCATTTTAATCGTGCCGGGCACAAGCCTTGCCCACATCGCTTCCATAAGCAGAACGCCGTTTTTCCTTGCACAGCGGAACATTTCCTCCGCTTCTGCGGTGTTTACTGCCATCGGCTTTTCGCAGATTACGTGCTTGCCTCCGTTCATCATCAGGCACGAACAACCTATGTGACCCGAGTGGGGCACGGCAATATAAGCCGCATCAATTGTATCGGACTTTGCCATTTTCCCGTAGCTGTCAAAGCGCACGGGAATGTCAAACTCATCTGCGAATTTTTCAGCGTTTTCCTTTGTTCTGGAGGCAACGGCAACAAGCTCTGCCTCGGGAACGTTTTTTATTGCGTTGGCAAAGCGGTGGGCAATTCCGCCCGTGCCGACTATGCCGAAACGGATTTTCTTCATAGAAGCATCCTACTTTTCTTCCATAACGCTCAGGTATGCGGGACGTATAATTTTGTCCATACAGATAAGCTCTTCAATTCTGTGTGCGCTCCAGCCGACTATACGGGCAACGGCAAACATAGCCGTATAAAGCTCCTGCGGAATTCCGAGCATATCGTAAACGAAGCCGCTGTAGAAGTCTACGTTGGGGCTTACACCCTTGTAAATGTGTCTGTACTTTGCAATAAGCTCGGGTGCCAGCTTTTCAATGCTCTCGTAAAGCATAAGGTCTTTGTCTCTGCCTTTTTCGGCGGCAAGCTTCTCAACGTAGCCTCTGAACACGCGCTCTCTCGGGTCGGAAAGTGAATATACGGCGTGACCCATACCGTAAACAAGGCCCTTTTTGTCAAAGGCCTCCTTGTTGATGATTTTCGTCAGGTATGCCGCAACCTCGTCTTCGTCGGCGTAATCGTTTACGTGGGCGCGGATATCCTCCATCATTTCCATAACCTTTATGTTTGCGCCGCCGTGCTTGGGGCCCTTGAGTGAGGACATTGCCGCGGCAATCGTGGAATAGGTGTCCGAGCCGGAGGAGGTGATAACTCTTGTGGTAAAGGTGGAGTTGTTACCGCCGCCGTGCTCCATGTGAAGAATAAGTGCAGTGTCGAGCACCTTGGCTTCCGTGGCGGTGTATTTTTTGTCGGGGCGCAGCATCATCAGCAGGTTTTCCGCCGTTGAAAGGTTGGGGTCGGGGCGGTGGATAACCATGCTTTCCATATTGTCGTAGTAGTTGTACGCGTGGTAAGCGTAAACGGCAAGCATCGGAAACTGTGCAATGAGCCTGATGCACTGGCGAAGGGAGTTGCTCACACTCGTGTCAAGCATCCTGTCGTCATAAGAAGCAAGGGTGAGCAGGCTTCTCGTCATCGTGTTCATTATGTCCTTGCCGGGTGCCTTCATAATTACGTCTCTCGTGAAGTTTGTCGGCAGCGTGCGGCTTGAGCCGATAAAGCCCTTGAATTCTTTGAGCTCGGTTTCATCGGGCATTTCACCCATAAGCAGAAGATAGGCGATTTTTTCGTAACCCAGCTCAGTTTCGCCCAGCCCGCCGAGCAATTCTTCAACGCGGTAGCCTCTGTACCAGAGCTTGCCGTGGCAGGGTCTTTTTTCACCGTTTCTCATTTCAAAAGAGGTGATTTTGGAAATGTTTGTAAGGCCTGCAATAACTCCGTTGCCGTTTTCGTCACGCAATCCTCTCTTTACGCCGAGCTCCTTGTAAAGACGGGGCTCGATTCTGTCGTTATTGCGGCAGGTTTCTTCCTTTTGTGTTGAGTACTCAAATATGTCCTTCATTCGCATATACTCCTTTCTTCTTTTCCTTTTATTAAAATATATCAAATGATTATAACAATATTATCGATATCATATTAACATTTTAGAATAATGTATATATCTTTGTCAAGCAAAACTAAAACACCTCTGCAATTTTTGGTTTGCAGAGGTGTAATTAATTACGCATTACGAATTGATTATTCCGTTGTGTAGTTGTCGAAATAGCCCTGAATGAATACAATCGGTGTGCCCTTGTCGCCCGAACCGGAGGTAAGGTCGCAGAGTGAACCGATAAGGTCTGTCAGGCGGCGGGGTGTTGTACCCTCGGAAGCCATCTTACCGACAAGGTTGCCGTCCTTCTGGTGAATCTTTTCCTTGATAGCCTCTTTGAGAGCATCGCCTGAAAGATCGGAAAATTCGTTGTCTGCAAGGTACTTGAGCTTGAGCTCGTTGGGCGTGCCCTCAAGACCGGAGGTGTATGCAGGGGAAACAACGGGGTCTGCAAGCTCCCATATTTTGCCGACGGGGTCCTTGAAAGCGCCGTCGCCGTAAACCATAACTTCAATTCTTTTGCCTGTTGCGGCAAAGAGCTTTTCCTGAATAGCGTCAACAACGGGCTGACAGTCGCGGGGGAAGAGCTTTACCTGGTCCTCCGTTGCCTTGTTTGAGCCGAGCAGACCGTAATCGGCGTTGAAGCCGCTGCCGTTAACGGGTGCGTTGAGGATTTCGTCAAGGCCGAGCACGGTTTCGCCGCCGTTAGCCTTGAGGATTCTCTTTGTGCGTGCACGTGTGTGAATGTCACAGCAAAGAACGTTCTTTGTGTAGTCAAGAATAGCCTTGGGGTTGTTTGCAAAAATGATTTCGGCTTCTGCGCCGCATTCGGTGATAAGCTGCTCGTAATATTCTACGTAGTCAACGCCCGTAAAGGTGTGCTTCTCGTAGCCGAAAAGCTCTCTGTACTTTTCGAGTGAAAGCACGTCCTTGTAGGGGTCAACGCCCTTTTCGTCAAGTGCGTCAATGCTGATAAGGTGGTTGCCGACCTCATCAGACGGGTAGGAGAGCATGAGCACGATTTTCTTTGCGCCCTTTGCAATACCGCGAAGGCAGATAGCAAAACGGTTACGGCTGAGAATCGGGAAAATAACGCCGACGGTTTCGCCGCCGAATTTTGCCTTTACGTCTGCTGCAATATCGTCAACCGTAGCGTAGTTGCCCTGTGCACGTGCAACAATGGCCTCAGTCATTGCAACAATGTCTCTGTCATTGAACTGGAAGCCTGCGTCCTCGCTTGCTTCAAGTACGGAATTGGTAACGATTTCTACAATGTCGTCGCCGTTTCTGATGATGGGGGCTCTGACACCGCGTGATACTGTACCGATAGTACGGCTCATTTAAAACATCTCCTTTAGAAGATAAAAAATTAACAAAAATTATAATATTGCAAAAAACAACTCAATTATTATATCACCAAGTACACAGTTTTTCAATATTTTTTATTTGGAAAATTTATCAGTTTTTGAGTTTTTGCAGAAAAAATTTTTAGTGATATTAAATTATTTTTTTATTATCCGGTTGTGTCAAAAAAAGAAATGTCATTCTGAGACGAAGCCGAAGAAGCCTTTACGCTTAAAAAATTCTTCGTTTTCGCTCAGAATGACATATATAATTAATTGGATTTAATTACGAATTACGCATTTGAAAACTGCTTTACAAGCTGGTTGCCGAAAACTGCCGTGCCTGTGAGCAGTACGCCCTGAATTGCCGAATCTACCGACACGCCCATCAGCCCGAAGGCGCAGGCAACGCCGACAGCGAGCAGTATAACGGGGATGTAGCGGTCGTTTACCGTTTTTGTTTCTTTTATGATTTTGCCTATGATATTCAGCAGGGGAATTACCGCAAGCCCCTGCTCAAAAAGATAGTCGCTGATGTTCAAAAATTTACTTCTCCCTTTTATAAATTTGATATTATTGCCGCTGCAAGTGCGGCGGCAACTGCGCCCGCAAGACTGAGCACGATTTTGTCCCACAGCCTTGCAGGCCTTGAATTTATCTTGCCGACACTTTCCTTTAATTCGCCCAGCGTTATCAGAATATTGTCAAGCTTTGTTGTCACAACTGCCATTTCTTCGCCGAATTTGTTCGTGCGGCTGTAAAGCTTTCTGATGTCTGCCTCTGCTTTTTCAATGCGGTGCTCAATTTCCTCAAGTGTCATTTTTATACACCTCCCGAATAGGCTGCGAAGCCGCATTTTGTTGTTCCTGCGGCAGAATAGGTCAGCAGATAACAGCCGTCAATTAATGCCGTGCATTGTGCTGTTTCTCCCGGCAAAAGTAAGCCTATGCTGTTCTTCTTTGCCTTGCAGTCTGCAACGGTCTGATAAACCTTTTCGGAGGTACTGCCGTTTTTCCATGTTTTTGCCGTAAAATCACTCTCCTGTGTGAAATCGTTCCAATTTATGAATTCGTTCGGGTCAAGCAGATTTTTTCCGTAGCCCCACGTTTCACAGTCCTGTATTTCAACGTGCAGGTGTGCGCCGCTGCTGTTGCCCGTGCTGCCCATCGTGCCAAGCTTCTGTCCCGCTTTTATTTTTGCGCCGACCGGTAATTCCGCTTTGCTTTTCAGGTGTGCGTAAAGCACGCATTTTCCGTCGTCGGTGCGGTAAACAATATGGTTGCCGTAGCTTTTGCCGCAGCCCGAGGTGCGCGTAACAATGCCGTCTGCAATTGCAACGAGCGTACAGTCGGTGTCGCATACACGGTCAACTCCCGTGTGATAGCCCAGCTTCCAGCTTCCCTGCTTTTTGAAAGCGGTGGTCTGTCTGCTTTTATTCCTGAACGGTGAACGGTAAATCATATAAACACCGCCTCAAGCAGGTGCAGAAAATACGCCGCATAAAGCTCTATAATAAAAAGAAAATGTATCATTTTTTGCACCGCCTTATTTGTATTCAATGCCCTTGCTGTCAAGCATCTGCTTATGGGCTTCATCAATTTTTTCAAGGTTGGTGTCGCCAACCTGAAAAACCACTCCAAGCCCCGTGCAGTCGGCATAGTTTTCGATTATGGCATGCAGCGTTTCGGCTGAGAAGCGTGTTGAGTGGTGCAGGAAAAGCGAGCCGGAAAAGCCGCGGTCAACGGTTACGTCTTTTAACAAAGAGCATTTGTTGAAGGTTGAAGAGGTTATTGTGCAGGGCTGGGCAATATGGATTTTTTCCATAGCCATGCAGTATTGATATACGCAGTTTCCGCCCGTGCCGTGAGTGCCGCCGAAAACGCCGCCGTCGGTAAGCGCCGTGCAGGTGTTGAAGGCGTAGGATATTGCAATTTCCGAATTGATTACAGGTGCACGGGTAAGGCCGGAAAAAGCGAAAATGCCGTTAATCTGTGCGGCTGCCCGAACGTTTACTTCGCAGTTGATAAGCCGCAGGTTGCCCGAAACGGGGAGTGTGTTTGTACTCGATGTAATTTTCATCGGTGTGCCGCCTATAATCTGCAGCTTCGGATAGAAGGCTTTTGCGTTGGTCGGCGCATTCGTTACTGCCGCCGCCGTGTGGCTGAAGCACCACTCTTCACTGCAGTTTGCAAAAACCTCAAGCAAGTCGGGTATTTCTCCCTCTATCACCGTGCCTTCAATTCTTTTCCAGAACTGCTTTCTTCCGTTGGGTAAAACGGCGGTATCGCTCAAATCAATGCCGTCGTATTCTTCCGTATCCGCCTCAACCTCAATAAGCAGAAAAATTTCGTTTAAACCGTTGCTTCTTACGGCTTCGGGGTAGGGGAGCCACCAGCTCGGCCGGGTGTAATTTGCCGCGTTGTCTTCAATGAGAACGGGGAAGCCTTCTATTCTGTCAATAAGCTGTTCGACCTTGCCTTTAAGCGTTTCCAGGCTCATTCAAGCACCCCGCTTTCGTCAATCAGTGCTTCAATTTCGTCAACCGAGCCGTTGATGTCTTCCAGCTTCGTGCGTATTTCCTCAATTTCCTGCGAAAAGCCGTTTATGAAGATAAGCGCCTTGCGCATTTCTTCAATAATTCCAAAGCTGTTTTCGGGCAAAATTGTTTCCTCGCCCTCAATGGATCTGTTGAACGAAATTTCAAACACGGGCGATTTGAATGTCCTGATTACGTTTTCATTTGCATCCGTGCAGTGGGCCTCAACCTGTATGCTCAGCGTGCTGCAGAGGGTCAGCGATTTGGGCAGGGCAAAATAAATCTTTCCGCCTTCTGCGTAGCCGTAGGGGGATTTGTCGGTTATTGTATCGCTGGAATATTTTATCCGGTATTGGTTGACGTTGTCGGAACCCATACAGAAGCTCAGCGTGTAGTACCTGATGCCTTTGTATTTCAGCTCGTCGTTGAGTGCAATTACGAGCAGGGTTGCGGTGTGTTCGCCTATGTACTGGTTTACGCTGTTTACTTCAACGGTGCTGTCGTTGTTAATGGTAACCAGGCACTCTCTCATACTGCTCATACGGCACACCTCAGTTCATCGTCATAATAGCGGCTGAGATGTGCCTGAATCTGTGCCAGCTCGTTTCGCTGGTCGTAAAGCACAGACAGCTTGCGGTTGAGATTATCAAGAACAAAGTTCCTGCGGCTAAGTCTTGCGCGGCGTATTTCGGCACGGCAGGCATCAATCTGTCCGTCAATGACTTTTATGGTTTCTGAGTATTCATCGGCAAGCCGGTCAAGTGATTTTTCTGTCATTTTTACTTCCTTTCGTTAATTAATAAATCGTTTGTTCATTCAACGGGGATTCTGTATACTTCGCAGTCGATAAGATGCTTTAAAACAAGGCGGATTTTTTCCTTTCCCCGTGAAAGTGCTCTGTACATATTGGCTGTGCTTGTTCCTTCCTTTTCTGCCGCCGCGGCAACGCTGAGCCCCTTATACCAATGGAGCACGGCTGCCCTTTGTTCAGCGGGAGAAAAATCTTTTTCGATAACGGAACGCACAACCTTGTAAAGGTCAACAATTCTTTTTTCGGGGAAGGAAACAAACTCGACAGCGTTTTCTCTGCACCATGCTTCGTAAGAAACCTGCGACCACTCGGTGTTCACGTCATCGCCCTGTCTGATTCGCGGGTTGCTGTTGTTTTTCATTCATTCCTCCATCATTTATTTGCTGTTTTTTATGTTTTCCGCCGAGCGCAGATACACACCCTATGGTTGCTTGGTCAGGGGTACGGGCGTAATACGTACCCGATTTAAGGCGTGTTTTTGCGGCTCTGATATTAATTCTAACGAACAAATGTTCGGTTGTCAAGTAACGTTTTTGCGCAATTTTTGCATTTTTACCGAAATTTTCTCCTTTCTTTTGCCGTTATTGTTGTTTTGTCGGTTGAAATATCTTAGACGATATGCTAATATATAAAATAGTTTATTATGAGGTGAATTGCTTTGAAAAGAATTATTGCTCTGCTTCTTGCACTAGGCACATTGCTTTGCTTTACCGCCTGTAACGGTGATGAGCCTGCTGAAGAAACCACAACCGAAGCGGTTGTTAGCGAAGTGCCTGTTGAAGGCGAAAACGATACGTATAAGTATCTTGAGTATTCCGACCATATCGAGCTTACCGCTTATAAGGCTTACGGGTCCTATGTTACTCTTCCCTACAGCATTAACGGCAAGCCCGTTACTTCCTTCGGCACAATATTCAAAGAAAGTCTCACTCTCGTTGCCGTGAGTATTCCCGGCAGCTACACCGAAATTGCAGACGAAGCCTTTTACAATGCCTGCAAGCTTCAGAGCCTTACCATTTCATCCGAGTCGGTCAGGCGAATAGGCGCAAACGCCTTCCTCGGCTGTCAGGCACTTAAAATTGCCAATATCCCCGACACCGTAACGGAAATTCACGAGGATGCCTTCAAATATTGCACCGAGCTTATAATTTACGGCGAAACGGGCTCCGCTGCAGACGAATTTGCATCAAACTTCAGCAGTATCTATTTCCGCGATAAAAACGCTGGCACGGCCGAACCCTCAACCGAAGAGGCATCAACGGAGGAAAATTCTACTGTTGAAAACGCTTCAACCGAAGCCGCAACCGTTGAAAACCCAACGGAAGAAGCATCAACAAACGAATAATTTTTAAAGAATAAATTTTTCCTGTACGGGAGGCGTTTCGCCTCCCGATTTTTATTGTTATATCGCTTTTACGGCGCAAATTAAAAAAATTACGATGTCATTCTGAGCGAAGCGAAGAATCTTAAACGATAAAAGATCCTTCGGCTTATGCCTCAGGATGACAGCGAATTTACGTTTTTGTGTTTTAATTATCACTTCCTTTTTTCGTTTGGTAAATTACAGTTTGTAGAGGGGTTATTAATGTAAAATTGATTATCGAGCGTAGCGAGACTGAGGATTGATTTTATTAGTTGTTACAGCGTAGTAAGGGCGGCGCTACGGGTACGATACAGGTCAGGCGGTTCGTTTGGGAAATTTCAATAAATAATGAAAATTGTGTAGGGGAGGCGTTTCGCCTCCCGCATAAAACGGTATATAATTTTCACGGCGGGAGGGGTGACCCCTCCCCTACTGCAATAAACGAGCGAAACTTCACAGTAGGGGCGGCTATCAGCCGCCAGCAAACTGAGCGTTATCAACACGGGCGGATAATATCCGCCCCTACAAAAAGTCAACTTTAAGATGAAACAAGGTAGTAAGGGACGGCGTCCTCAACGTCCCGAAAGGTTTACCGGTATATCAATATAAAATGATAACGTAGGGCAGGGGGCTTGCTCCTGCCGTAAAATCATATATACCGGAGCGGAACGCTCAAGAGCGTTCCCTACAGCTCGCCGTTAAATTGATACAACCTTATGCCTACAGGATAATCAAATTCACATCGATATGTCGGCAACACGGACGACCAAAGGTTGCCCCTGCAAAATATAATTTATTTCTTCTTCCTTATTTATTCTTTATTCTTTCAAAAATATAATTTTGCAGTTTACAAAACTATCCCTCTTATTGTATAATAAATTTGTGTGTCCGCTTAAAACCAAATTCAAGTTTGGAGGAAAGAAAATGAAGGAACTCAAATACTGGGAAAACCCGACGATTTATAAAGAAAACAAGGAGGATGCGCATATTCTTGCTCATCCGTACGATAATTTCAGGCAGGCTGTTTACGAAGATGAAAAGCCGTACAAGAAAACACTCAACGGTCAGTGGAAATTCTATTGGCAGATGGGTGTTGACACTCTGCCGGGTGAATATGCATCTGTTTCGCTTGACGACAGCGGCTGGGACGATATTGACGTGCCCTCCGTCTGGCAGATGAGGGGCTACGGCAAGCCCGTTTACCTTTGCTCCTTCGTGCCCAACACCGTGTCAAAGCGCAAGAGTCAGATTCCGAAAATCAGCCATTCAAAGAACGAGGTCGGTATTTACAGAAGAAAGTTCACCGTGCCCGACAATTTCGAGGGCAGAGAGGTGTTTATTCACTTCGGCGCTGTCAAATCCGCATTTTTCCTTTACATCAACGGTCAGCGTGTCGGTTACTCACAGGGCTCAATGACACCTGCCGAATTCAATATCACAAAGTACCTTGTGCCGGGCGAAAACCTTGTCACGGCAGAGGTTTACCGCTACTCCGACGGCACGTACCTTGAAAACCAGGATATGTGGATTTTCAGCGGTATCTACCGTGAGGTTTATATCTATGCCGAGCCGAAAATCACAATATGGGATTTTTACGCAAAAGCACAGCTTGACGAGGAATATAAAGACGGCAAGCTTGATGTTGAAATAAATCTCCGCAATTTTACCGACGGTGCGGCGGCCGCCTTTGCTGACGTGCTGTTTATGGAGGATAAGGAGGACCCGCAGGTTATCGGCAGCGAGCAGATTGTAATTCAGCCGGGCGAGAGCTATTTCAACTTCTCCCACGTTGTACCTGCTCCCAAGCATTGGTCTGCCGAAACGCCCAACCTCTACAGGGTAAGCGTGGTATTGCGCGGTCAGGATAAAATTATATGTGTAAAAACGGCACGCATCGGCTTCAAGCGTGTTGAAAAGAAGGGCAACGTGCTCTATATCAACGGTCAGCCGATTATCATCAAGGGTGTCAACCGCCACGATTATGACCCCGACAACGGCTGGGCAGTCCCGAAGCAGCGCTACGTTGCCGACCTTACGTTAATGAAGCAGGCAAACATAAACGCAATCCGTACCAGCCACTATCCCGATGACCCGATTTTCTACGATATGTGCGACGAAATGGGCTTTTATGTGATGGACGAAACCGACCTTGAAAGCCACGGCGTGCGCCGTAAAAACTGCCCGGGTAACGACCCGAGGTGGACGGGCACCTGCGTTGACAGAGCACAGCGTATGGTACTGCGTGACAGAAATCACGCCTGCGTCTGCTTCTGGTCCCTCGGCAACGAGGCGGGCGACGGCGAAAACTTTATGTATATGCGCAAGGCTATACTTGCCCTTGACGATACAAGGCTTATCCACTACGAGGGCGAGTTCGATTTTGACAAGTCCGACTTTATCAGCCGTATGTACCCGGTTGAAAGCTATGTTGAAAAGCTCGGCAACAAGCAGGAGGTAAAGGTCAGCTTTATTGAGAATTTCCTCAATATGCTTGCCGCAGACAGCAAGCCAATCAAGCCCGAGCATTACGAAACCCGTCCTGTTATCTTCTGCGAATATGCTCACGCAATGGAAAACAGCCTGGGCAATTTCAAGGAATATATTGACGCTTTTGAAAAGTACGACAATCTCTGCGGCGGCTTTATCTGGGACTATGTTGACCAGGCAATCCGCGTAAATGACAACGGCACCGAAAAATGGCTCTACGGCGGCGACTTCAAAGAGGGCGCAAGCAGCTACTATTTCTGTGCAAACGGCATTATCGGTGCGGACAGAATTCCTCACCCGTCATATTACGAGGTTAAAAAGTGCTATGCCGACGTTACGGCAAAGGCCGTTGACATCCAAAAGGGCATCTACGAAATTTTCAACAAGCACTTTTTCTGTAACCATTCTCGCTACATTCTCGACTGGTCGCTTACAGAAAACGGCGAGCTGATAGGCGAGGGCACCTTCGGCACGGTTGAAATTGCTCCCCGCGGCACGCTTCAGGTGCAGGTGCCTTACGAATTTGACCAGCTTCCCTCGGGCGAGTGTGTGCTCACCTTCTCGTGGAAGCTCGGTGAGGATACCTCCTGGGCTATGAAGGGCTATGAAATGACCTTTGAGCAGTTCGTTGTAAAGCAGGCACAGCCGCTTGAAGCACCCGAGGGCACGGATGCACTTGATATTATTCACAGCGGCAGAAACCTGACTGTAAAATCTCCTGCAATCAACGTCGAGTTTACCCGCGGTATCCTTTCCTCTCTTACCATAGGCGGCAAGGAAATGCTTGAAAGCGGCAAGGGTATGCGCCCCAACTTCTTCCGTGCGCTGACTGATAACGACGCCGCTTACCTCAACTTTGTCCCGATGATTAAATTCATCCACCCGAAATACCTGTGGAGAGTGGCAACGAAAATCTGCAGCGTATCATCCTTCAAGGTCAAGAAACTCTCCGATACGCAGTGCCTCGTCATAGTCAAGTGGTTTGCTCTGCCTGCCGTAAAGGTCAAGACGGAGTATATTATAAATTCCGCAGGTACGGTTGACGTGCGCCACAGCTCAATGAGCCTGTTCCTGTCTCTGCTCAAGGTCGGTATGCGCTTCGGTATGCCGCAGTCAATGCAGAATGTCGAATGGTACGGCAGAGGCCCGCACGAGTGCTACTGCGACCGTAAGACAGGTGCAAGAATTGATACTCACTATGCCGATATCGAGGGCCTTGAGCACCGCTATATGCGTCCGCAGGAAAACGGCACGCGCGTTGACGTGCGAATGCTCAAGCTCACCGACAGCGAGGGCAGGGGCTTTAAGTTCGAGACTCTCGACGGCGCGAGCTTTGAATTCAACGCCAGAAATTACAGCCAGGAAAGACTCGAAAAGGCAAAGCATCTCTACGAGCTTGAGGATGAGGACTATATCAGCGTCGGCATAGACGGCTTCTCCTGCGGTGTCGGCGGCGATATGCCGGGCTACGCCTGCCTGCGTGAGCCGTATATCCTCCACGCCTTCAAGAAATTCAGCTACGGCTACAGAATCAGCGGAGTCAGATAAAAATGGTTATAGATTTTCATACCCATATTTTCCCCGACAGTCTCGCACCCAGAGCCAAAAAGTCTCTTGAGGACAGCACGGTTCACTTCGGCCACCCGTACAAGGCACTGACAGAGGTCACTCGCGCAAGTCTGCTTGAGCATATGGACAAATGGGGCGTTGATATAAGCGTAATTCAGCCCGTAGTCACGAAGCCGTCGCAGACTGAAACGACCAACACCTGGGCTGCCCGGACACAGGGTGACGGAATTATCGCCTTCGGCGGTATTCACCCCGATACCGATAATTATAAGCGCGACCTTGATCTGGTTTCTTCTCTCGGCCTGAAGGGTATCAAGCTTCACGCGGAATATCAGCACTTTTATCCCGAAGAGGAAAGAATGCTGCGTATTTACGACTATGCCTTTTCAAAGGAGCTCATTGTTCTGCATCACGCAGGCTTTGACCCGGGTATGCCCGAGCCGTTTCACACAAGCCCCGAGCGCTTTGCAAAAATGCTCGACAGAATCGGCGGCGGTGTGTTCGTGCTGGCTCACCTGGGCAGTCAGCAGATGTGGGACGGCGTTGAAGAATATCTCGTTGGCAGAGACGTGTATTTTGACACTTCAATGGGCTTTGAGTGCTTTGCGACAGAGCAGTTTCTGCGAATAGTTCAAAACCACGGTGCCGACAGAATTCTATTCGGCTCGGATTCGCCGTGGAGCAACGCTTCAAGAGAGCTTGAAATACTGAATTCTTTACCGCTGTCGGCAGAGGAGAAGCGGCTTATCACAAGCGAAAACGCAAAAAGATTACTAAAAATATAGCAGGTGATTGTCATAGCACAGGAAAAACGCTGTCCGCTTGCCAAAAAATGCGGCGGTTGTCAGCTACAGAATATGGACTATTCCCGTCAGCTCAAATTTAAGCAGGCGCAGGTTGAAAAGCTGCTCGGCCGCTTTGGCAGGGTCGGCAGAATAATCGGTATGGAAAACCCGTACCACTACCGCCATAAGGTGCAGGCCGCCTTCGGCACAACCCGCGGCGGCAAAATAGTTTCCGGTGTCTATCAGAGCAGCAGCCACCGTATAGTAAACGTTGACAGCTGTATGATAGAGGATGAAAAGGCTGACGAAATTATAGTAACAATAAGAAATCTCCTGCCCAAATTCAAATTCAGACCGTATAACGAGGATACGGGCAGCGGCTTTCTGCGCCACGTGCTCATCCGCAAGGGCTATAACAGCGGCGAAATTCTTGTGGTGCTCGTTACGGCAAGTGCCGTTTTTCCGTCAAAGAACAATTTTGTAGGTGCGCTTTTAAAAGCTCACCCGGAAATTACAACCGTTGTGCAGAATATAAATTCGAAGCACACAAATCTTGTTTTAGGCGATACGGACAAGGTGCTCTACGGTAACGGCTATATTGAGGACAGCCTTTGCGGCAGTACCTTCCGTATTTCTCCGCAGTCGTTTTATCAGATTAATCCTGCCCAGACCGAAAAGCTCTATTCGCTTGCTGTGGAATACGCAGGGCTTACGGGCAAGGAGCGTGTAATTGATGCCTACTGCGGCACAGGTACAATCGGCATTATCGCCTCTAAAACGGCAGGCGAGGTTATAGGAGCTGAGCTCAACGCTGCCGCCGTGCGTGACGCTAAGGCGAACGCAAAAATTAACAACGCAGAGAACATCCGTTTCATCTGTGCCGATGCAGGGCAGTTTATGCGTGATATGGCGGCAGCAGGCGAAAGGGCAGACGTTGTGTTTATGGACCCTCCCCGTGCGGGCAGTGACAAACGCTTCCTATCAAGCGTGGTTACCCTTGCTCCCGAAAGGGTGGTATATATCTCCTGCAACCCCGAAACACTTGAACGGGATTTGCGCTATCTCACCAAAAACGGCTATGCCGTTACCAAAATGCGCCCCGTGGATATGTTCCCCTTTACGCATCATTGCGAAGTAGTTGTTCAGTTGTCCCAACGCAAACCCGATGCACATATCGACATTGATTTAGACCTCGATGAGCTTGATGTTACCGCAGCTGAAGCCAAAGCAACATACCAAGAAATCAAGGATTATGTGTTTAAAAAGTTCGGACTTAATGTCTCTTCTTTGTATATCGCCCAGACCAAAACTAAATATGGCATCATCGAAAGAGAGAACTATTATAAGGGTAAAGAAGGACATCGTGTCCCCAACTGCCCGAAAGAAAAAGAAGATGCCATCACCGATGCGTTAAGGTATTTCAAAATGATATGATATAACATATTAAAGGGGTGTATTATAATGTTAGAAACAATTCTTTCAGGTTGTGATGCTCGTTATGAAACCGATTGTGAACAATGTGAAGATTGCTCTTATGGAGAGTATTGTCCACACGATTGTGAAAAATGTTTAGACTTTATTCATAATCCAAGTCATTCTGAACCTGGTTCTCCGAAGCGCAAATATGACTGTGCACATATGGCAGATTTTTATACGTGTAAATATTCTTGTCGATATGCATCCGAAATAATGTATGCTATTGAACGATGTGTTGATTTGCATAACCTGCAAAAGTTAAGAGTTCTTTCTTTTGGATGCGGTCCTTGCACAGATTTGTTCGCAATTGATGCGCTTCATAAAAAGCAAGTTCTTTGTTATAAACAATTGGAATATCGTGGAGTTGATTACAGTAAACGTGTATGGCAATGGGTTCATCGAGATATTAAATGTTTTCAAAATGATGACTGTGACATTAAATTTTTTTATGAAGACGCTTGTGATTTAATCAATACAATTGCTGAAGGAACCTGGACGCCGAATCTTATTGTTTTTCAATATGTTTTTTCTGATATGCAAAAGCATACGGATTTTCAGAACATATACAACTTTATCAACACTTTCGCAAAATATTACAACACAAAAATCGGACCCAATACATATATAGTTCTCAATGATATCAATTTAGGCAGAGATTATGGTGGAGGAAGAGAATTTTTTGATCGGCTACTTGGGAAACTTAATAATTCCATATATAAAAAAGGTCGTTTTTGTAACGACAATTCAACCAGTAATTATTATCCCAGAGGGTATCCATATGGCGATGACTCCGATGGTGAGTTCACAAATAACGCAAATCGATTCGATTTGACACCTTGGAAAACATATTCTCCCTTTAATACATGTGCAAGTGCGCAAATGATAATTAAGAAGGTGGAAAAAACATGATTATAAGCGCCAGTCGTAGAACGGATATTCCAACATTTTATTCAGAATGGTTTTTTAATAGAATCAACGATGGATATGTATATGTGCGTAACCCAATGAACATCCATCAGATAAGTAAAATATCATTGTCTCCAGAGGTAGTCGATGGAATTGTTTTTTGGACGAAAAATCCAATTCCAATGATATCGAATTTGGATAAACTTAAGGACTATGCATATTATTTTCAGTTTACTGTAAACTCATACGGTAAAGATATAGAGGCGAACGTGCCAAATAAAAATGACATCATTATTCCTGCGTTTCGGGAGTTGTCAAAAAAAATTGGTGCCGAAAAGGTTGTTTGGCGTTACGACCCAATTATGCTTACCGAAAAATATACTGTTGACTATCATGTCAATTATTTCAATGAAATTGCCAAACGCTTATCAGGATATACCAACAAGTGTGTAATAAGTTTTGTTGATTTATATCGTAACACACAGTCTCATTTAAAAGACCTTCGTATGTTACCTCTTGGTGATAGTGAAATGTATGAATTAGCAGAGCGACTTGTTGAGATCGCACATAAAAACCATCTTATAGTTGAGTCATGTGCAGAAAAAATTAATTTGGAACAATTTGGCATACAGCATGGTCATTGCATTGACTGTACATTATTTGAAAAGATTCTTAATTGTAAAATGAATTTATCAAAAGATAAAAATCAACGTCCCGAATGTGGTTGTATGGAGAGTATAGATATCGGCTCATACAATACATGCAAAAACGGATGTAGATATTGTTATGCAAATTACAGTCATAACACTGTTTTGCGAAACACAAACATTCACAACCCAACATCTCCTTTGCTTTTCGGAGAAATTGTGGAGAATGATGTTATAAAGGAACGTAAAGTTCAATCGTTTAAACAAAACCAAATAACTTTATTTGAATGATATCATTATTATTCTTTTATTATGTATATTTACAAATTCGACTTATCTCTTGCAATGAGGTTGAATAACTTCACTAAGTAACAGAAGGTTTTATTTACAAAGTTATTATTTAAACAGAACAGCAGAACCTACAGAACGGTTGGTGGTTACAAAATACCGAACATCACATTACTTGCTGAAGCAAGAATGCCTCTTGGTGTACGGAAACAGTGATTTCTTAATTATCTTAGACAACGCAAACGAGTTCAAATTAACACTATGCTTATGAACGGCTATTTTGGATTTGCCTTGCGGAGATTGATGAACATATGAAGGTCAGTGAGGAAATCACATAACAATGCAAAACAGACAACCAAATGGAATAGGTACAGAAAATAATTACATTGAAGTACGTACAAGAGAAATTGTTAATAGCGAGTTGATTTTCACAGCATAATAGTTTCTTAAAAACAAAACCAGGTGCAACGGGATTTAATTTCTGCTGCACCTGGTTTCTTTTTGCTTATGCTTTTCTGCGAGATATCAGAGACGAAATCCCTTATTGAAAATTTGTATGTACAAATCCATTGCTCGCTAAAACGGACATCAAAATCTCAAATTACGAGGTCTCAAGCCTCTTAAGCTTGACAAAATTAAAGAAAATATACATTGATACTTGACTTATTTGGGATAATGTGCTACATTATATATTGAAATTCACACTTGGAGGTTACTATGGGTAACAAAATTCTCAATAACATAGACACCATAACCAAAGAACTTATTGTAGATTCTTTAAATAATTCTGCAGAATTATTTAAAGAATTCAAAATGCAAACACCGTTTAACACAACACATAACTGTTATCCGTCTGCGAGATGGGATTCTATAAACGAAACTTTATCAGATTCGTTAAGAGATTTAAATTTTCCGTTTGCGGTTGCCAAAAAAGGCTTTTGGGCATTGCTTCTTTTTTGTGATTCAAAAAAAGAGATAATTTTTTCTGCAATGCGTAGAGACAGATTTGAATATATCTGTGATAATCCAGAAAAAAATGCTCCCCAGTATTTTGATGCTTTGGTATCTCTAAACAACGGACTTGAAGCAAAGGTTTCACAAATGAGACTCGACGATTGCTATGAAGCAACAGATAAGTATAATCAGCTTGACAGTCTTTGCAAACTGCTCCCAGCACCAAGCAACGATAAATTTACTCATGCTGTAGTTGTTTTCGATATTTCCTATGACGAAATAACCTCAATAAAACTGTACATCGTTAACAATCGTTTTGAAATTGTTGAAGAAGAAGATATTATGGATTCAGTAATTAGATCCCGTATACCTTTAGTTGTACCGGACAAATCACCCGACATACAAAACAACGATACGGAAAAACGCAAGGGTTTGGTTTCATTGAAGAAAAATGTCCAAAAATCAGAGGCATAAAAATTAGTA
The DNA here is from genome assembly GCA_017410325.1 of Clostridia bacterium. Lineage (GTDB taxonomy): Bacteria > Bacillota > Clostridia > Oscillospirales > Acutalibacteraceae > UBA8612. The sequence goes on from JAFQRA010000001.1 coordinate 60,954, forward strand.
TAGAAAGACTGTTTATTATGAAAAGATTTAATGGAGCGAGAATTAAAAAGGCCAGATTGTATAATGGTTTAACAGTAGAAGAATTAGCTCGAGAAATAGGTGTGAGTAAACAGGCAGTATCACAATATGAAAACAATCAAATTGAGTTACCGTTAGAAAAAGTATTTTTGCTATCCAGCATTCTGAATTTTCCGATTGATTATTTTTCTCAATCGGATTTTTCCGATGTTAAGGTTGGAACCACCTACTTTAGAGCACTTTTGAGAACAAACTCAAAGATTAGAACCCAACAAGAGACAAGACTGGAACATATTGGTATTATTTATTCGTTTCTTAATCAATATGTAGATTTTCCTGTTCTTGACTTACCGACATTTGAAACAGAATTGTCTCCCAAACAAGCTGCAATAGAATTGCGAAATTATTGGGGATTAGGTAATAATCCAATAAACAATATAACTCAATTATTAGAGTCAAAAGGTATTTTAATTACAGCATTAGAGACTTCTACAGATGACATAGATGCTTTTGGTCAATGTGAATGTATTAATGGTAAAGAAGTTTATTTTATTGCAGTATCCAAAGAAACACATTCAGCTGCCAGATTCCAATTTGATGTTGCTCATGAACTTGGGCATATTATATTGCACGAATGGAGTGAAAATATTGAACTATTAGATAGAGAACAATTTAAAGCGAGAGAAAAAGAAGCAAACGAGTTTGCCAGTGAATTTTTGCTTCCAAGTGCCTCCTATATTAATGATGTTTTAAATATTTCTAATAGAATCGAAAGTTATCTCCCGTTAAAACGCAAATGGAAAGTGTCTATCGGTGCAATGGCGTACAAAAACAGAGAACTTGGTATTATTAGCCAACGTCAATATCAATACTTATTAAGTACGATGAACAAAAAGAACATAAGAACAAATGAACCTCTTGACGATATTTTACCGTGTCCGCTTCCCTCAATGTTTGATGATGCGGTTTCTCTGCTATTGGAAGAGAAAATATTTACTCCTGCATCTTTTATTGATGCTTTATCAGATTATGGTTTATCTATGAATTATTCAGAAATAGAAAGTCTTCTTAACCTTCCAAAAGATAAATTAAAGCCTAACTATGCTGGTTCACAAGCAAAAGCCATTAGATTAAAAAATACAAATATAATAGATTAATATTATCTCAACGAAAGGAACAACCGCTATGCTCAATATTGCTGTGTGCGATGATGAACTGATTGAAATTGAATATCTGACATCGCTCACACAGGAGTGGGCAAAGGCGACCAAAACCACCGTAAACATTTCGGGTTTTACGAGTGCGGAGGCGTTTCTTTTCAAGTATGAGGAAGATAAAAATTTTGATATTCTTCTGCTTGATATTCAGATGAAAGCGATGGACGGCATTGCGCTTGCCGAGAAAATCCGTGAGAACAACAGCAGCGTGCAGATTGTTTTCATAACCGGTTTTTCTGATTACATTTCCCGTGGGTATGATGTTTCGGCACTTCACTATCTGATTAAACCCGTTGAGAAAGAAAAGCTTTCTGAGGTTCTTTCAAGGGCTTGCGATAATCTGAAGAAAGAAGAGAAATTCATTCTGCTTTCGATTGATAATGAAAGCTGTAAAATCAATCTGAAAGATATAATTTATGTTGAAGCCTTCGGACATTCAAGCTGTGTTGTTTGTGAAAACGGTGAGCATAATGTTAAGCTCCCGATTTCGGATATTTCTAAAATGCTTGATAAGAGTTTCATTCAATGCCACCGTTCATACATAGCAAATATTCAGCATATTTCAAGAATTACCAAAACAGATGTAGTCTTTGACAACGGCAAAAGCGTTCCTGTTTCAAGGCGAATGTATAATGATGTCAATATGGCATTCATCAATTTTTACAGAGGTATCAGTCAATGAATTATTGGATTATTGCCGCAGCAGTTGCAGTTGTTTTACTTGCAATAGTTCTGGCGGTTATTTTCACAAGGAGATATATCCGCAATTTTACAGACAAGCGTATTGCCGAATATCAGAATGACCTCATCACAAAGCATTGCGAGGAAGTTCAGAACATTTATAAAACAATGCGTGGCTGGCGTCACGACTATAAAAATCACATTCAGGTTATGCGTGCATCCCTTGAAATGGGCAACCTTACCGAACTTGGCAACTATCTCGGTGAACTCTCGGTTGACCTGAACACTGTTGATACGGTTGTCAAAACCGGCAACGTAATGGCGGATGCCATTCTCAACAGTAAGCTTGCACTCTGCAAAGCAAGAAATATTCCTTATGAGGTTACTGCAACCATTCCCGAAGAATGCAGCGTAAATGATGTTGAACTTTGTGTTATTATCGGCAATCTGCTTGACAACGCAATGGAAGCCTGCGAAAAGATCGAGGACAAAACAAAGAGATTTATCCGTGTTTATATCGGACTTTTTAAGGCTCAGCTTTATATAAACGTTACTAACTCAATGATTGGTACTCCTATTAAAAAAGGTAAGGCATACAAATCCTCAAAGGGTGAAAACCACGGCTTCGGACTTATGAGAGTTGACAGAATTGCCGATAAATACAACGGCTTTGTCAACCGTCAGTTTGAAGATGGGGTATTTGGTACAGAGATAATGTTACCATTCGTGCAAACCAAATGACCGTTCGTGCAAAAGCAACCTTCATTGGTTGCTTTTTTGGTACAATTCGGATGAATTGAGGTGATAATATGAGCAATAAACCCAAGAGAAAGAAACATTCATTTTTCAGCAATATGTTTTATATTTTCAAAACCATTACCAAATGGGATAAGTCTATTGTTCCGATAAGTTTACTGCAGTCCCCTTTCATTATTCTGATGGAACTTATAGTAGCTTATTTTGTAACAGTATTGACTTGGTGCATTGAAAATGAAAAAGGTATTAGCTCGATAGTTCTGGCAGCACTCGGACTTGCAGCATTTTCTGTGCTTACCAGTTTTATTTCAAACAGATTAAATGAGAAAATACTTGTAAAAAAGAATGAAACAAACAGACAGTTTGATTTGCTTTTAGGCGAAAAAATCATGGATATGGATTTTGAAATCGCTGAGGGTCCTATTGGCAGAGACAAGTACCAGAAAGCGAAAAACTCACTTGGCTCAGAAGGTGTTTACGGCTTTGTGACAATGTTTTCGACATTATTCACAAATATTATCGGCATATTTACCTTCGGTGCGATTACGGCTTCGCTGAACCCATGGCTTATACTCATTCTGACAGGAGCACAGCTATTGGGATTGCTTTCAACTCTTGTTGAAAACCACCTTATAAATAAAACAAAAGATCCGATAGCAGCTGTTGACAGAAAACTGAATTATATAACCAAAACCTCCCGTGATTTCGCAATTGCAAAAGACATCCGTCTTTTTCACTTAAGAGATTACCTGCGCCAGATGAGTGAATATTTTGTCGGTGAACGCAAATTCTGGACTAATAAAATGTACTTTTACTATTTTATTTCAGATACACTCAGACTGCTTCTGAATGTCGGCATTGAAATCGGCATTTTTGCTTACATAGCCTATGAAGCGCTCAACGGTGAAATGTCAAAAACGGCATTGGTTCTCTATGCTGTTTCCGTTACGGATTTCACTTCTTGGGTTGAATATATCGGCGAAACAGTCTCTAACGTAATTCCGTCAAATATGCTGATTAATGATTTACGTGAATTCCTTGACATTGAGAATTCGATGGAAAACGCAAACGGTAAGTCTATGCCTGCCGATAAGCCGTATAAAATTGAAATCAAAGATCTTTCATTTACTTATCCCGAAACGGATAAAATCATACTCAATAATATAAACCTTACGATAAATGCCGGTGAAAGGCTTGCGCTTGTCGGTGTAAACGGAGCAGGTAAAACAACGCTTGTTAAGCTGCTGAGTGGACTTTACAAACCGACTTCTGGCTCAATCAAAATAAACGGAACCGACATTTCAGCGATTAATAGAGATGAATACTACAAATCTGTTTCTGCTGTATTCCAAGAAGCAAGAATTATGCCCTGTTCCATTCTCGAAAATGTCTCAATGCTTCCCGCAGGAGAAAGTGATGCTGAAAGATTCGATTTCTGTATCCGTCAAGCAGGTTTATATGAAAAAATACAAAACCTGCCTGAAAAAGAAAATACTCTGCTTGTCAAGAACGTTAATGAAAATGCCGTTGAATTGTCCGGCGGCGAAATTCAGAGACTGCTTCTTGCAAGGGCTATTTACAAGGATGCACCGACGCTTATTCTTGACGAACCCACAGCAGCACTTGACCCGATAGCAGAAAATGAAATCTATCTGAAATACAGCGAAATTTCAAAGAACAAAACTTCAATCTATATTTCCCACCGACTTTCATCCACTCGTTTCTGTGACAGAATCGTGCTGCTTGACGATGCCTCAATCGCCGAAGAAGGCACACACGAAGAACTGATGGCACGCTCAGGCAAATATGCCGAGATGTTCAGAATTCAAAGCAAATATTATGAAAAGGGGGCAGAAGAAAATGAAGAAGCATAAGCGTACTCTCAAAGAAGATTTACGGATGATAAAGAGAGCTCTTAAGCTTATTGAAAGCAATACTCCGCATTTTCTTCTGCATAACTTTCTCTATTCATTTTTTGCCACGGCTATTTTTGTTATCGCAAATTACATCACAGCCTCAATTGTTGATGAGCTTACAGGTAACAGAGATCCCCAAAAGATTGTTTTTCTTCTTTCAATGTATGCCGCTGAAGTAGTTCTTTATATTTTCAGAGATTATTCGTGGCGTAAAGTACGCACATTCCATATAATTTCAGAAAAATGGGAAGAGGTTTTGCTCAACGGCAAGAGCTTTTCGATGGACTACCCGAATATGGAAGATCCGCTGATAAGAGCCAAACGCCAATTGATAACCGACAGCCGTGGTACCGGCGGACTCGGAAAACTTATGGTGAACTTGGTTTCGCTTTTTGAAGGCATCAGCAAACTCGTTATGTGTTCAATTATTTCAATGGAGCTGTTTTTCAAGCATTCCGATAAGGTTCTGTCGGGCTTTGAAAAATTTATTGACACATCGGGATTTACAATAGCATTCTTCGTGTTTGTTGCCATTTGTGCTGTCGGTGAATATAAAGTCACATCAAAATTCAACCGTCTTTCTGTTGAAAAAATTAAAGGCAATTCAATGATTGAAAGACTTTTACACTACTACCTCGACGATTATATTGATGACAGTAAGGCATGCAAAGACATTCACATCTTCAACCAGAAAAGGCTTATCCGTTTTTCATCTGATAAAGTTTACGATGAATGGATTAAAGGCTGCAAAGAACTCTTTTCTCTTCAAAGGAAAAGGAACAACAGATTCAATTTATTCTATGTTCTTACAACGGGTGCCACTTATCTTTTCGTTGCGCTCAAAACATATATAGGCGCATTTGGTCTTGGTGGCTTCATTAAATATCAGTTCTGCGTTGCACGTATTGTTGAAGCGGCAGAAATCTTTTCGAGTGCTGTTACAGATTTACGCACCAATAACGATTATCTCGAAATATTCTTTGACTATCTGGACACACCGACCGAAATGCACTACGGCACTATCCCCACCGAAAAGCGAATGGATAACAAGTATGACATTGAGTTTCACAATGTCAGCTTCAGATATCCGAACACAGAAAACTACGCTATCAAAAACCTTAATCTTAAATTTAAGGTCGGTGACCGAATTGCGGTTGTCGGTATGAACGGCAGCGGTAAAACAACGATGATAAAATTACTTTGCCGACTTTACGACCCGACAGAGGGATACATCACCCTCAACGGAATTGATATTCAGAAATACGATTATGAGGACTATCTGGATTTGTTCTCGGTTGTCTTTCAGGATTTCAGACTGTTCTCGTTTTCCGTTGGCGAAAATGTTTCGGCAGAAGTTGATTATGACGAAGAAAAAGTATGGTCGTCACTCGAAAAAGCAGGTATGCTTGAACGAGTAAAAGCTATGCCGAAGGAACTCAAAACTCCCGTTTATAAAGATTTTGAAGAAGACGGTGTTGAGATATCCGGTGGTGAAGCACAGAAGCTCGCAATTGCAAGAGCACTCTATAAAGATGCTGCATTTGTCATTCTTGATGAACCTACCGCATCGCTCGACCCCATAGCCGAACACGAAATCTATTCCCGTTTCAATGATATGGTTAAGGATAAAACTGCGGTTTATATCTCCCACCGTCTGTCATCCTGCCGTTTCTGCGACAGAATCCTCGTGTTCGATAACGGTCAACTGATTCAGGATGGCTCACACGAAAACCTCCTCGAAAACCCCGACGGCAAATACAGCGAACTCTGGAACGCACAGGCGCAGTATTACGCAGAGAATAAAGTATAAAACACACTACTTATTAAACCACCCGACTTGAGCGGAAACTCAGGTCGGGTGGTTCTTTTTGCCCCTGGAACGAAATCACACCCGTTTCGGGGGTTAATTTATGCCCAAAATCGGACGAAAACGCCATTTTTGCCAAAAAACAGCCTGCTTTTAGCAGGAAAGTTGAAGTTGCGATTTGTAGTGCCGGTCAGTCTTATATATTTTTAATGATTAATGAGTCACGATAGGAGTATAAATCACAGCGCAAGTGATTCTCAAAAATCCCGTTTTAGTTCAACCGTCAGGGATAGAAATTGCGAAGGTGGTTGAATGAAATAAATCAAGAAGGAAGTTAAAGTGGTATGCGCTTTCGGTCCGAACATATCAGACGAAACCAAACAACCTCATCCAAGACACGGTGTCATTGAGGTGTGCAGCAAAAGAGTGCTGCGTTCGTTTGCGGAAAAGTGCGTACCCCGATGTGATCCGAACAGCTTTGTGTATATGCAAGGGTGTTCGGATCAGCAGTGAGAATGACAGTGAAAACATTGCCTGTACCGGTGCTTTGTTTGAGCTGACACTTCTCACGGACACGGCAACTTTTCGAAAGAAAAGAGCCGGTCTTACTAACGGTTATTCAGGTTATTAACCGGAATAACCAGTTAGTAGGGCGAATGAACGGTTTTCGTATACGGAAAATCGTTTTGGCGTTATGGTTTGCATCGACCTTAACGGATGGCTTGTTCTCAACAAGTTATCGCTTCCGGATGAAGCCCCCGAACAGTTTAACACTATTTTTAGTGGGCGTTTTGGTAAAGTGACGTTGCTATGCAGAACACTTTCCGAATACTAAAGAAAGGAGAAAAAGGCCTTGAGTAAAAAGAAAAATAAGCATTACAAGCCGAGCCATTCAAGTAAGCTCAGAAGCAATGCCAAGAAGTTTTTCGGACAGTACGAAAACAATGTAACAAGGGCTGCGTTTGTTAAGAACTACGATAAGTTTATTCTGTTCTGCCGTGAGCAGTACGACTGCAAAACAAAGGAAGAATGTGCCGAACATATTGAAGATTACATTGAGTACCTGAAAGAAAAAGACCATACCGCAAGCACAATTCATACATATATGGCTCCGGTCGGACTCTATCACGGGATCCCGCTTAACGTGATGAATTTGCCTAAAAGGTATGCGGCAGAGAATACCCGTTCCAGAAAAGAACGCAAACATTACCGTTCGGACGGTGATGAAAACAACAGCAAGTATTCAAGAACGGTTGAGCTGCAGAAATGTGTCGGAATCCGCAGAAACGAACTTAAGAACCTTCGCGGCAGTGACCTGAAGGTGGATGAGTGCGGATATTTGTGCATCGTTGTTCGCAGAGGTAAGGGCGGCAAAGAAACCTATCAGCGTATCTTGCCTGAAGATATTGAAACAGTAAAGTCGTTTTTTGACGGTACGGAAAACAAAGTGTTTTCTGCACAGGAAATGAACAACAGTATTGATTACCACCATATGAGAGCTGAACAGGCTGTCAGAGCATACAACTACTATTTTGACAGAATCAACAACGAGCCCGGATATCGCAAACAGCTTGAGGATGAGATTGTAAAACGTTGGAATGAAAAGTGTATCGATAAGAAAACAAAGAAACCGAAGCATCTGGATAAGAACGAAATTCGTGGCAATTATTTCGTGCGCGGAAAAAACAAGCAGCTTGCACTTGAAAAAGGGCTCCCGATTGTCTATGACAGACTGTCGCTTATGGCAGTTTCGATCTATCATTTGTCTCATTGGAGACTCGACGTAACCGTCTCAAACTATATGATGGCGGTGTGACTACCGCACCAACTGAGGATACGGGAAAGATTTGACGCTACCCGTTTTGATTTAAATTCTCAGGATGAACACGAATATAACTCACTATGAGTTCAATATAGAAAATCCTCAAAAAATAAACCCTATGAGGATAAGTAAATGTCAGAAGAAAGGAAATATATTCAAAACAGTATAAGCACAAAGTTGCAGAATTTTGATCAGCAAAAAATCTATGAAGCTGAATTTGAACGCTTTATTGATTTCTTTGCGATGATGATTGAGAAATACGGAAATGATATTGATTTACCCGAATAATTATCGGCCTTGACATGAAGTTTAAGGCGCGCTACAATTTTGTTGGGACACAAAACAACATATACTTAGTAAACAAGGAGTAATATATGAAGCAACGATGCTATATTTACACAAGAGTTTCAACATCAATGCAGGTTGAAGGTTTCAGCCTTGATGCGCAGAGAACACGCTTGCTTAAATTTGCAGAGTTCAGAGAACTTGAGGTGGTCGGTGAATATTCCGATAAAGGCCGTTCAGGCAAGAATATTCAAGGCCGCCCCGAGTTTCAGAGAATGCTTAAGGACATCGAAAGCGGCAAGGACAAGGTTTCATTCGTGCTTGTGTTTAAGCTTTCACGTTTTGGCAGAAATGCTGCTGATGTGCTTACCTCTTTGCAGAAATTACAGGATAACGGAGTTAACCTTATCTGTGCCGAAGACGGACTTGACAGTTCTCACGGCACAGGTAAACTGATAATTCAGATTCTTTCGGCAGTTGCTGAGCTTGAAAGAGAAAATATCCGTGTTCAGACTATGGAAGGCAGATTGCAAAAGGCACGTGAAGGCAAATGGAACGGCGGCTTTGCGCCATATGGTTACAAGCTCGTTGACGGAAAACTTGAAATTGCCGAAGATGAGGTTGAGGTTATCCGCATAATATTTGATAAGTTTGTCAACACAACCATAGGCATTAACGGGATTGCAAAATATCTCAACGATAACGGCTTTAATAAGAAAAAACGTCAGAATAATACGCTGGATTATTATGTGCCATCGTTTATTAAAAAGGTTCTTGACAATCCCGTGTATTGCGGAAAAATAGCTTTTCAAAGAAGAAAAACCGAAAAGATTGCCGGTAAACATGAAGAATACCACATAGTAAGCCAGACCGACTTCCCTGTTTATGATGGAGTTCACGAAGCTATAGTGTCTGAGGAAATATGGCTTCAGGCACAAAAGAAGAGAAAGAAAACCGGACACAAGAGAGATAAAAAGCACAAGCTTGAGCACGAGCATCTTCTTTCGGGTATTATTAAATGCCCTGTTTGTGATGCTAATCTTTACGGCAATGTGAACCGCAAGAAGAAGGACGACGGAACATACTACAAAGACTACTATTTCTATGCCTGCAAACACAGAAAGCAAGTCAACGGTGTGCGCTGCAACTATGACAGACAGTGGAATCAGGAAACGGTGAATAAAGCAGTTGAAGAAACAATAAGAAAGGTTGTTAACAATCCGGATTTTGAAGCTGCATTGCGAAAGAAAATAGATTCACGTGTTGACACTTCAGCGTTGGATGCAGAAATGGAAAACCTGCAAAAGGCGCTGCGACAGCTTATATCAGCAAAAGACAGACTCGGACAGCAGATGGATACCCTTGATGTAACGGATAAGCACTATGATAAAAAATACGAAGATATGCAGGCAAGGCTTGATGATTTCTATGATAAAATTGATGCTGCTCAGGAAGAAATTGCCGAGCTTCAGGCAAGAATAGATTTTCTTGTTGCTCAGAAGATTTCAAGCGATAATGTTTATAAGTATCTCTTGTATTTTGATAAGCTTTATGATAAATTTACAGATAAGGAAAAGAAGACATTTCTGGGCAGTTTCGTTGAAAAGATTGAGATTTATCCAACCGAAACCCCGAATGGTCGAATACTCAAGCGTATTCAGTTCAGATTTCCGCTCTTTTATGAAGGCGAAGAAATTATAGGTTTGAGTTGGGACAATGAAACGACGCTTGAATGTGCCGTTCAGCTGACACGGCAAAAAAACGAATAAAATATTCCTTGAAAGGCTTGCTTTTTTGCAGGCCTTTGTTTATAATAAACTACTGTATGATTAAACTATGCTATAATGGCGTAGAATTCGGTTTTGGAAAGGAAAGATTTTTAAAATGAGCGAATTTTTTATGAATCTTGCCGCAATTTTTGAGAATCTCACCAACCTGCAGATTGAGCAGGTTATTATGTGGATTATCGGCGGCGTGCTTATTTTCCTGGCAATCAAAAAGGAAATGGAGCCCACGCTTCTGCTTCCTATGGGCTTCGGCGCAATTCTCGTAAACCTGCCTATTGCAGTGGGACCCGTGTCGGGCGTAAGAGCGGTTATCGATTTCCTGTTTGAAATAGGTATCGACTCTCACGAGCTTTTCCCGTTGATTCTTTTCATCGGTATCGGTGCTATGATTGATTTCGAGCCCGTCTTGACAAACCCGAAGCTTATGATATTCGGTGCGGCGGCACAGTTCGGTATTTTCTTTACCCTCTGCCTTGCATCTCTCTTCGGCTTCGACCTCAAGGATGCCGCTTCAATCGCCATCATCGGTGCGGCAGACGGCCCGACCTCAATTTTCGTTGCCAATATGCTCGATTCCAACTACATTTCGGCCATTATGGTTGCGGCCTATTCCTATATGGCTCTTGTTCCGCTGGTTCAGCCGCCTATCATCAAGCTCTGCACAACAAAGAAGGAACGTCTTATCCGTATGAAAACAACGGGCAAGAAGGTTTCCAAGACCACCAAGATTCTCTTCCCGATTATCGTTACAGTTCTCGTCGGCCTTGTTGCGCCCGATGCAACAGCCCTCATCGGCTTCCTGATGTTCGGTAACCTGCTTCGTGAGTGCGGTGTTGTCAATTCTCTTTCCGAAACAGCACAGAACGTGCTTGCAAACCTCATCACGATTTTCCTTGGCCTCACAATCGCTTCCAAAATGGTTGCCGAGGATTTCCTCCGTTTCGAAACGCTCCTTATTATGGGCCTTGGTCTCGTTGCGTTCATCGTTGATACCTTTGGCGGTATTATGATTGCAAAGCTCATCAACCTGTTCAGCAAGAATAAGATTAACCCGATGATCGGTGCCGCAGGTATTTCCGCATTCCCGATGTCTGCCCGTGTTGTTCACAAGATGGGCCTTGAAGAGGATAATCAGAACTTCCTTCTTATGCACTCCGTAGGTGTAAACGTTTCGGGTCAGGTAGCTTCCGTTATTGCCGGCGGTCTCATCCTTACGCTTGTCGGCAAAGCACTCGGTAACTAAAACAGGAGGGGAAAGAAAATGGATACAATTGTACTCAAAGCAACCACAGCCGAAGGGGCTTATGTTGCAGAAAGCGAAAGCACCGTTTTCGAAGAAAACACCGTTGCCGAAGAAAGCATCGTTTTCGAAGAAAACACCGTTGCCGAGGAAAGCACGGCGGCAGAGGAAATACAGTACGAGTTTAAGGTTACTCCCGACAATTTTGTCGATGCACTTCCCATTATGGGTACGGGTATGCTTGGCATATTCCTCGTTATGGGAGTTATCATAGCCTGCGTTGCCGCGCTCAATAAGGCAAGCTCGTCCGACAGAAAAGCAAAGAAAAAAGCAAAGAAAAACTGAATTTGTATAAGGAAACGGTCTTGACCGTTGAAAACAAGTGCACAAGCGGTGATTATTCGTTAGGAATTTTCACCGCTTCTTTTTCTTGACATATTCTTTGTTAAAGTATAAAATTCTTAACTGTAATATATTTTAAGGCGATGAAATTTTATGAATAAAGAGCGTTTGCTGCCGCGCTTTCGGGATACCTTCCTTGAGGGCAAAAACTATAAATTCCTTTTGCTGTCAATCCTTGTAACGGGTCTTTCCTACGGCCTGTATAAGGGCTTGCTCGACAATTATCTTGCCGAAATTGTCGGTATGGGCGAAATGGACAGAGGCGTTGCGGAATTCTTCCGTGAAATTCCGGGCGTAATGCTGATTCTCATTCTTGCACTGTTTTATATGCTTTCTGCCGAAACGCTTTATAAAGCGGGTGCGTTTTTCCTGCTCTGCGGTATGGGTATGCTTGCAATTCTGCCGCCCGGCAAGGTGCTCGTCACGCTTTCAATCTGTATGTATTCGCTGGGTGAGCATATCCAGATAGGTATGAAAAACACGCTTTCACTCAAATACGCAAAGCCGGGCCACGGCGGTGCGGCACTCGGCGCGCAGAATGCATCAAGCCAGGTCGGTACTCTTATAGGTTATATGGTGGTCGTTGCCGTGTTTTCAACGGTTACCGCCAACCAACCGTATAAGCTCTTCTTTGCGGTTGCCGCCGTGCTTGCCGCAATCAGCGCCGTGCTTTCGCTTCGCATTACGGGCAAGAGCGAAACGGACAAAAACAAGCGCCGCTTCTTTTTTCACAAGAAATATACAAAATACTATATGCTCGAAATGTTTTACGGTGCGCGCAAGCAGGTTTTCTTCACCTTCGGCCCCTACGTGCTTATTCTTTTCTACGGTGCCGATGCCGCAACGATAAGCCTCCTTTTTGCCGTTTCGGCAATTGTCTGCTTCTTTGCTTCGCCCGTAGTCGGCAGAATTATCGACAGAATAGGCTATAAGGTCGTAATGATTTCCGACACGCTGATTCTCATTATCGTCTGCTTCTTCTACGGCTTTGCCCACCGCATTTTCCCGATGAACGTTGCATATATAATCTGCTGTATTACATATATTCTGGATGCGGTTATTTCCCTTGCCTCAATGGCGTCAAACGTTTACGTGCAGGATTTGTCGGACGACCCCAACGAAATCAAGGCTACGATTTCAACGGGCGTTTCGATTAACCATCTTATTACGATTTTTATTGCCCTTTGCGGCGGCTGGATTTGGCAGACCCTCGGTATGGAGCTGTTGTTTATAATTTCCGCTGTGCTCGGCCTTTGCAACAGTGCCTACGCCGCAACGATTAAAACGAAGAAAAAAACGGTATCATAACAAAACTGCCTTATCCCGTCTGAGATAAGGCAGTTGATTTTTGTTACTTTTCAATGCGGAAAGCCTTCCATTTTTTAATGCAGGACAGGCAGAGCACGGCACCCAGCAGGGCGATAGCTGCCCAGAAGCACACGGTGAAATTCCAGCCCATTCTGTCCGAAATAACGGCAAAGGCGTAGGTGGAAACGGCTGAGCCGATGTAGGTTGCGCTGTTGAGTATGCCAGAGGCGGTCGAAACCTTGCCGAAGCGTGAGAAATGGTAGGGGACGTTGCCTATGAGCATAAGGTTTACGCCGTGCATACAGCTTGTGATTATTGCCATTGTGAGGATGTCGAGCACTGCCGCCTTTGAGAAAAAGACGATAAGTATCAGGTTGCAGGCGAGTGCGGTGACAAAGAAAACGAAGGCGCTTTTGAGCTCGTTTGCAATTCTGTCGCCGATTTTTGTAACAACGGTAAGACTGAGAATACTGAATACGGGCAGAATTGCCGTTGAAAGAATCGAAACCGAAGGGCCGAGGTCAAATACCTCCGAAATATATGTCGGCATCCACGTTGTAATTCCGTCACGCAGAAAGCCCTGCAGAATTATTGCAATAAGTATCGGGATTATGCCGACGCTTACAAGTACTTTTATCGGCAGCTTGCCTTTTTCTTCAGCTTGCTTTGCGGCTACAGCCGTGCCCGTGTATTCAAGCGATTTCGTTGTCGTGAGCCATAAAAACGCAAAGACGAGACCCACAGCACCGCACACGGCGAAAACAGCCTTCCAATGCGAAACGGTGATAATAAGCGGAGTTACCGTGTAAACGGCAATCGTAGCGGCGTAGGATGCCTGGCTGACCTTTGCGATAACCCTCGTGTAGTCCCTGCCCTTGAAGTATTCGGAAACAAGGCGCACAAGCGGCGGCCACATCAGCGCCTGAAAAAAGCCGTTGAGGCACCACAGGGCGTTCATCAGATAAATATTGGGCAGGAAAACCATTGAAAGGTTGACGGCAGACGTGCCGAAAAGGCCGAAAAGTATTACGTTGTGCGGCTTAAACCTGTCGCCGACAACACCGCTGATAATCTGTCCTATGCCGTAGGTAGCAAAGCTGCCCGTAACGGCAATACTCGCAAGCTGCTTGGTTATTCCCAAATCCGCTATAATTTCCGCAAGCGTTGCGGCGTAGTTGATTCTCGTTATGTAGCTTACGAAATATACCGCACAGCACAGCAGCGCAAGCCTCTTGGTGTTCTTCATTTCATCGCCCCGTAAGTTTTGATACAATTTGATATTATATTCTTTTTATTATTATTTTTCAACAGCAAATGCATAAAAAACAAAAATCCGACGGTGGTTCAAGCCGTCGGATTTTTGCGGTTCAGAGACAAAAGTTTAATTTTTGTTAAGAAATTAAACAGTATCTGTTAAGTGATTATATTGCAACTGTATTATATACGATTTCTGTATAAAATGCAATAACCGTATTCACGGCAAATTAGTAGGGTATTTATTATATGAAAAGCACCAGCTCGGAGCGCTTGTCAACCCCCGTTTTGTTTTTGGCGGCTCTTATAAAGCCCTTGACAGAGGCTTCGGATATTTTGAGCTGCTCGGCAATCTGCCTGTCGGAAAGCCCGAAAACGGCGAGCCGTGCAATTTCACGCTCACGCACGGTGAGCGATACGGAAACGTTTCTTTCAAGTATGGTGTTGTGAATGGTTGTCCAGCCCGTAAGGTATTGCTTGTGCAACTCCTTAACTTCTCTTGCGGCGTCTGGGTCAACCATAGCTATTCGTTCGTCAAGCAGCTTGCCGAGCTGCCTGCGGTATTCAACGAGCGGCCCGTAAAGCCTGTCGGGCAGGCAGAGCGCAACCGCCTTGTCAATGTGGAATTTTGCCTGCTTCGTGTCGCCGGATTGGCTGTAGGCAATGGCGCACAGCAGCCTTAAATATATCTCGGGTATTACCGTTTTGTCCGTGTGTGCTTTGGTTATCATCGGCTCGACTATATAAGGATAAAACCTTATCATACCAAGGCCTCTGATGTTGGGGTACTGTCTTTCGCCTGTTGCAACCTCCTGTGCACCGACAAGCAGATTTTTTGCGTAATAAACTCTTGCGGCGTGGTGTGCATCGGTGGGAAGCGTGTCAAAACGCCCTTGTGTAAACCATTCGGGGTAATCGCCCTTGGAGCGGATTGCACTGTCTGTTACCGCAAGGGAAAGTGCAACAATATCTCTGTCCGCCTGCGTGTGGCAGGGTGCTTCGCAGATGTGCTTTTTCGCCTGCTGGAACATATTTACGTCACCTGTCCACAAGGCGCAGTGGGCGAGAAGCATACCGCCTGCAATAATGGCATAGAAGCCCGACTTTCTTTCGAGCAGATATTGTGCGTATCTGTAAACTTTGTTTACTTTGCCCCTTCTGTAGGCTATCTCTGCGGCAAAAAGTGCCTGAGCCTCGGGGTGGGAAGCAAGGGCGAGAATGCAGTCGTCTGCCGTGCCTGGCTCGGAGTAAAGGTTCGTCATATCGAGAAAGGGGCATTTCTTCGGCATCGGCATATCTGCCTGCGCCTCTGCTTTTGCGCTTCTGCTGCGTCCGTCTGCGGGCTTTACCGCATCGGCAGGTATGCTCCAGTTAAGCCCGAAACGCTCTGCACCGGGTATTTTGCCCTGCCTGCAATAGTCCTGAACACGCCTTACGGAAATGTTCCACTTTTCCGCCGCCTGCTGTACGCTCATTTTATTCATTCTGTTTTCCTCCAATGCCTGCTATCCGTCGTTAGTGCGCTGAATATGGGTTTATTATACAGCGTTTGTGCGACGAATGCAAGACTTTTTGGGAATGTTTTCCTGAAAGATTTTGAATTTTTTCCGTTTTTCGGCGCATTTTGATGCATATTCGGTGTATAAATATGAAATTACGCTGTGAATATACAGAATTTTATGCATAAAACCCTTAAAGATGTGTATTTTTGTTGAATATTTAGCATTTTGCGAATAGTTACTGATTTTCGTTGTGCAAGGTGCTGAAAAAACGCACTTTTTAGGCGGCGATTTTTGGTTGCTATACTTTATAAATTTATTAAAAGGCGAAATTGTGCAAAATTGCGGAAAAACCCTTGATATATAGCGGAACAAAGGAAAAAACTGCCGTTTGTGCAAGGTGTGCAAAAGTTGTTCACAATCGAAATTTTCAACTGTTGACTTCGCCAAAAGGCGGTGCTACGATGAAGCCACAGAGAACGACACGGTACAAACACAACGAAATCACAGGGAGGTGAAAGCCGATGATAGAAGCAATCTACGGTACGGCACTCGGAACACTCTCAGCGCTGGCGTTCAACCGCATATCGGTTTTTCAGGTGCAGAAAAGAACACAGGAAAGTGCCAAAATCGAAACGCTGAAAAACACGGCACTGATAGTCGGATGGGTCCTGCTCTCGGGAGCACTCTTCGCAGCGGTCTTCGCAAGGTACGCAGACACGGCAGTCAGGCTTGAGTCGGTGGCTTACATATCAATAGCAATTTCAATCGGTGCGGTTGATATGGATATAAAGAAAATCCCCAACTCCTCAGTACTCGCTCTGCTGACAGTCAGAACGGTTGCTCTCATTTATCAGATAGCAACGGGCGCACCGCTGAAAGAAACTCTCATTCCCTCACTGGTTGGTCTTGCAGCAGGCTTCATTCTCTACCAGCTTCCTATGCTGATAGGAATACCGATAGGAACGGGCGATGTCAAGTACAGTGCGGCAATCGGCTACTGCCTCGGAGCTTTCGGATACATACAGGCAGCGCTGATAATGGCAGTCGGACTTCTGGTTTACCTGGTTTACCTGGTGGCAACCAAAAAGGGCTCGCTTAAAACATCGGTTCCCATGGGCCCGTACCTTTCACTCGGCGCAGTGGTAACGGTGCTCTTCCCGGTTTTCGGAGAGCTTCAGCAAACAATATTCTCACAGTTTTTCAATTAAGTACGTCAGTCCCGACCACAGGGACACAAAAATAAAAATGGAGGTAATAAAAATGTTAAGAAAATGGTTTAAGGACGAAGAAGGTCAAGGTATGGTTGAGTACGGTCTCATCATCGGTCTTATCGCAATCGTCGTCATTGTCGCTCTCGTCGCACTCGGTCCGAAGATTCGTGATTTGTTTGAACAGGTCAACGACAAAATTGACGCAATCGGCACCGACGGAACAACAGCACCGTCAGGCACCTGATAACCCGAAGCAATAATCACCTTTTCAATCGGTTCAATGAAAAGGTTAAATAACTAAAAAGGTTCAGATTACTTAAAGGTTCAGTAAACAAAAATTATTAAAGAAAGAGACGGAGGTTTTACTAATGTTAAGAAAATGGTTCAAGGATGAAGAAGGTCAGGGTATGGTTGAATACGGTCTCATCATCGGTCTTATCGCAATCGTAGTCATTGTTGCCCTCGTCGCACTCGGTCCGAAGATTCGTGATTTGTTTGAACAGGTCAACGACAAAATTGACGCAATCGGCACCGACGGTACAACAGCACCGACAACACCGTCAGGTACATAATATTCCGGCATAACACCAAAATCCTTTCATAAAGGTTCATAAGAAAGGTAAAAAAACAAAACGGTTTATTAAAAATTTAAGGTTCAGAGAAAACAATAAAACGTATAACGGTTCAGAAACTTATTTGAAAAATAACGGAGGTTTTTAATATGTTAAGAAAATGGTTTAAGGATGAAGAAGGTCAGGGTATGGTTGAGTACGGCCTTATCATCGGTCTCATCGCAATCGTAGTCATTGTTGCTCTCGTAGCACTCGGTCCGAAGATTCGTGATTTGTTTGAGCAGGTCAACGACAGAATCGACGCAATCGGCACCGACGGCACAACAGCACCGTCAGGTACATAATAAAGCATAAAAACCAAATTAATAATCCTTAAGTGAGAGTTGGGGTAAGTTCGCTCGCGGAGCGAGCTTACCCCAATACTGATAAAAGAAAAAACTATATTAAATGCGGAGGTGACAGCAAAATGAAAGAGCGTTTGAAGAAGAGCTTCAGGCGTGAGGACGGACAGTCAATGGTTGAGTTTGCGCTCATATTGCCGATATTTCTGCTAATTCTCTGCGGAATAATCGACTTCGGCTGGCTTTTCTATAATCAGTTATCGCTCAACAATGCCTGCCGCGAGGGAGCACGCTACGCTGTCGTACACACCGCAGAAAACGGCGACACTCAGGCAATAATAACCCACATCGAAAACCTTTCCTCAACCGTCATCAGCAACGACGGTGTGCGTATAACGGTTACCTACACTACACCCAACGACCCGACAGCCGGAGACATAAAGGTGGATATGCAGGCGGATATTTCCTTCTTCACCCCCGTGCTCAGTACGGTAATGGGTAAAGAAAAAACAATAACCTCAACGGTAATAATGAAAGTCGAATCATAAGGGGTGCTTGTAAATATGAAAAAAATTTATTTAATAGCTATGGTCATTGCACTTGCCGCAGGCCTTGCTACATACTTTTTTGCAAACGAGCTTAAAACAAGCAAAATCGTAACCGGTGTAAACGAAGCAACGGTAGTGATTGCGCTTGAGGATATAGACGAAAACACAATACTCACCGCAGATATGTTCCAGACGGTAAAGCTGCCGCAGACAGCGGTTTCCTTCGGTACGGTTGCCGATGTTAACGACGTAATCGGCTATATGACTTCTGTTAAAATTCTCCGCGGCGAACAGCTTATGACAGGTAAACTTGTGCCGGTAGGAACGGATAAGGCAAAGGACAGACTTTCCTATGAGCTTGCGGACGGAAAGTACGCCTATTCAATCAGCGTTACGGTTGAAAATGCGGTTTCCTACTTTATCAAGGAAAACGACAAGGTGAACATTTACGACAGAGCAACTCCCGACAAGCCGCTGCTTGAAAATGTAAGAGTGCTGAAAATCAGCGATTATCCCTCAAATATCCAGCAGGATTCGGGAATAGAAATAACGTCGTTTGCGGTTCTGACTCTTGAGCTTGATAAAAAGCAGATATCGAAACTCATACCCGTTGAAGGTAATGACCGTTTCAAAGCCGTACTCGTTTCTTATGTAGATGCTTACGAGCTGAATGACGATATAGCCGCCGCAGACGTGCCCGAGGATCAGCCCGAAGAGCCGCAGACAAACCTCGGTATGGGTGAAATCACAACGGCACCGCCCGAAGCACAGCAGTAAAGAGGGGAGGAACGGAAAATGGAAAAAATA
The DNA here is from genome assembly GCA_017410325.1 of Clostridia bacterium. GTDB lineage: Bacteria > Bacillota > Clostridia > Oscillospirales > Acutalibacteraceae > UBA8612. The sequence continues at coordinate 80,428 of JAFQRA010000001.1, forward strand.
AATCTTCTCGTTTTGTCAGATGACCTGGATTTACGCATCGAAGTCAAAAACCTCGTTTCCGGTGAAACCTTTGCCATCAGCGGCTATTCGGATTTCACACCCGAGGGAAAAACAAAGATAGTCAACAAATTCCCCGAGGTTGTCCTGTGCGCAGTCAAGGGCGAGGTGCCCGAAAGCGTTTTTACCTTCGTACAGGATTTGCTCGTAGTCGCAAGGGAAACAACGGTAATCCTTGTCAACGATAACATCTGCGTTGACCTTGTCAACAAAGCGGCACAGTACGGAATACGCAAGGTGCTCCCGATTTACGGTATAGAGTCAGCCGAGTTTTCGGAGAATATAAGAACGGTCTACACCCTTGAACAGCAGCGGGTTTTGGACAACAATGAAAGCAAAAAGGTGCGCTGTAAGGCACTCGGCTTCTTCGGCGGTAAGGGCGGCACGGGCAAGACAACTCTTGCAATCGGCGTTGCCGCAAGCCTTGCAAAGTCGGGCAAAAGGGTAATGCTTTTAGACCTCGATTTGCAGTTTGGTGACGTTGCAATGGCGCTTGACCTCGACACTAAAAACTCAATCGTTGACCTTGTTCAGGACAGAGGCGGTATCACGATAGAAAACATAAACGCCTTTGCCGTTGAGCATTCAAGCGGTATGAGCGTGCTGTGCGCCCCGAAAAGCTCAGAGTTTGCGGACTTCGTAACACCCAACCATGTTGAAAAAATAATCGACATTATGCGCCCCTACTACGAATACATAATAGTCGATTTTCCGTCAGCCTTTAACGATGTTACGATAACCGCCTGTGAAAACTGCGAGGAGCTTTACCTGGTTTACAACAACGAAATACTTTCACTCAACAACGCAAAAATCTGCTACACGATACTCGACCAGCTTCATCAGCGCGAAAAAATCCGCTTTGTGCTCAATAAGGTTGAAAAGAGCCTTGTAAAGCAAAAGGATTTTGAGGAGATGTTTGCTCAGGGTATTTTCGCAAGTATTCCTGCCGATTATTCCGCAGCCCTGCTGAGCATCAACAAGGGGCAGGCGGCAACGGTTGCTCAGCCGAAATCCTCACTTGCAAAGGGTATCAGCGAAATGGCGGATAAAATAATTGAAGTTCACACAGGTATAACTCCCATAAAGGAAAAGGAAGGCAAAAAAAGCCTATTCGCTAAGAAGAAATAAGAGGTGCTGTTATGGGACTTTTAGACAGAATAGACGGTCAGAAAAAGCTGCAGGCGCAGGCTGAAAATCAGCCTGAGGTAAAGGAAGCGGCTGAAGTAAGGTCAGAGGAAATTGTTGAAGACCCTTATCTTGAGGTCAAACGCCGTATTCACACCGCAATCATTGACGAGATGAACAAGAGCGGTAAAACGATTACCGACCGCGACGTAATGTATAAGCTCGTTGATGATAAGGTGAACGACGACGAGTTCCTTGTGCCGCGAATTGACCGCGAAAAGGTTGCCACCCAGCTTTTTAACGATATTATGGGCTACGGCCCGATTGAAGAGCTTGTACAGAATCCGGCGTACAGTGAAATAATGGTAAACGGCCCAGATAACGTTTACGTTGAAGAAAAGGGCAAGCTCAAGCTTACGGATATAAAATTCAGGGACGAAGAACACCTGATGAATATTATCAACCGCATTGTTTCAAACATCGGCCGACACGTTGATGAGGCAAGCCCGATGGTTGATGCCCGACTTGCAGACGGCTCCCGTGTTAACGCAATTATTCCTCCGCTCTCGCTTGTGGGCCCCGTGCTTACAATCCGAAAGTTCGGCAAAAAGCCGATTACGGCACAGCAGCTTTTGCAGTTCGGCTCAATGACACCGAATATGCTTCACTTCCTCGAAGCCTGCGTCAAGGGTAAGCTCAACATAGTTGTTGCGGGCGGTACGGGCTCGGGTAAAACAACGCTTCTCAACGTTCTCTCATCTTATATTCCCGAGGACGAGCGAATAGTTACAATCGAGGACGCCGCCGAAGTTCAGCTCAAGCAGAATCACGTAATAACGCTTGAAGCAAGACCGGCAAACCTTGAAGGCAAGGGCGCAGTCACAATCCGAAACCTTGTAAAGAATGCGCTTCGTATGCGACCCGACAGAATTATCGTCGGTGAGGTTCGTTCGGAAGAAACGCTCGATATGCTTCAGGCCATGAACACGGGTCACGACGGCTCGCTTACCACAACCCACGCAAATTCACCCAGAGATACCGTTGCAAGACTTGAAACAATGGTGCTTATGAGCGGTATGGAACTGCCCCTGAGAGCTATCCGTGACCAGATTTCCTCGGCCATAGACCTTATAGTTCAGCAGAGCCGTCTGCGTGACGGTACGAGAAAAATAACCTCCATAACCGAAATAATCGGCATGGAGGGTGACGTAGTAAGTATGCAGGATTTGTTCGTTTATGAAACAGACGGTACGGTTGATGCTTCGGGTAAATTCGTCGGCAAATTCCGTGCAACGGGAGTAAGACCGAATTGCCTTGAAAAAATCAGAGGAAACGGAGTGACGGTCAATAATGAATGGTTTACAAATTAGTATATTAATCCTTTCCGTTGCCTTTGCGCTTTTAGGCTTTTTCCTTTGCGTGAGCATTCTCGGTACGGCAACGCAGGACAAACGCCGCGTTGAAAAGCGTGTCGATAAAATCGCAAGCAAAAAGAGCGGTCTGACCCTGCAGATTCAGCAGCGTAAGAAAAGCCGAAAAACCTCGCTTGTCAACCGTGCAATGAACGGCGGCAAGCAGTCCGTACAGCGAAAAAAGCTTATGGATACCATTTTCAACGAGCTTATCCTTGCGGATATTATGATGAAGCCCGAGGAATTTTGCCTTGTATGGTTGAGTATAACCTTCATTCCCTCGGGGCTTGCGGCACTTTTTAAACTCGGTCTGATGCCCTCCGTAACGCTTGCGGCTGTCGGTGCCTTCCTGCCGATAATATTTATTAAGATAAAAAAAGAAAACCGCAGAAAGGCTTTTGAAGCACAGCTTGGTGACACGCTGATTATGATGTGCAACGGCCTTAAATCGGGCTTCTCGTTTCAGCAGACAATGGAAAACGTTGCAAGCGATATGCCGGCACCCATCGGAATGGAATTCGGCAGAGTCTGCAACGAAATCCGCTACGGCGCAACAATGGAAGAGGCGCTGAACAATATGGCGGAAAGAGTAAAAAGCCCCGACCTTATGCTGGTTGTTTCAGCCGTGCTCATTCAGCGCACAACGGGCGGCAATCTTTCCGAAATACTTTCCACAATATCCGAAACCATAAGAGACAGAATAAAGATTAAGGGCGAAATCAGCTCAATCACCGCCCAGGGCAGAATGTCAGGCATTATAATCGGCTCGCTGCCCGTAGGTATAGCGGTAATACTTATGGTAATCAATCCCGAGTATATGTCAACCTTCTTTACAACAACGGCGGGCAACATAATGCTCTCGGTTTCCGTAATAATGGAAATCCTCGGCTTCTTCGCCATAAGGAAGGTAGTAACTATAGAATATTAACACGGAGGTGAGCTTTTTTGGAACTGTTGGTTATTGCATATTCGTTTCTGGCGTTCATTGCCGTTGTGCTTGTTGCTTCGCCCTGGGGCAAAAGAATGGACAGCAAGCAGACCAGAATAGACCGTATAAACAATTCGGTAGGTCAGCCGTTATACAAAGAACTTGATTCGTCCTTCTACGACAGGTTTATCGGTAAGGGTGTTAAGGCTGTTTCCGAAAAGCTCAGCCGTTTTGCACCGAAAAAGAAAAACACAAACAAAACAAAGCAGCTTGAGGCAATCAAAAAACAGCTTCGCTACGCGGGCATTTTTATGGAGCCGACAGACTTCCAGTTTATCAAATACGCCTTTCTTATCGGCACGGTGGGCCTCACGCTCGTTATCACGATTGCCGTTGATATGGAAGCGCTGATAATGCTTCTCGTTCTGATGTTCGGCGTTCTTGTCGGCGTTATGGGGCCGACAATGTACCTTCGTTCCCGTGTCACAAGTCACCAGACGGGTATAAAAAAACAGCTACCCGATGCAATGGATCTGCTGTGTGTCTGTATTGAAGCAGGCCTCGGCTTTGACGCGGCACTGCTCAAGGTTTCGCAGAAGCTCAAGGGCCCGTTCATTGACGAACTTCTCATAGTTTACCGTGAAATTCAGATGGGCAGAACACGGCGCGAAGCGTTGCAGAACCTGTGCGATGCAACAAACCTTGACGAGCTGAAAACCTTTGCTTCGGCGCTCGTTCAGGCTGAACAGCTCGGTATCCCGATAAATAACGTAATGCGTGCCCAGTCCGAACAGCTGAGAATTGAACGCAGTCAGCAGGCAAAGGAAAAGGGTATGAAGGCATCAATTAAAATGCTCCTGCCAATGCTGCTGTTCATCTTCCCCGTCGTGTTCATAATCCTGATGGGACCGACCGTAATGAACATAATCGAAACGTTTTAAACCTATAATAATGTATATATAATATATGAAAAGAATTGTTATCAAAAAAAATTCGCAGATTATAACGGACAACGCTCACCGTGCGGATAACTTCTTCACACGCTTCAAAGGGCTGATGTTCGTTAAAGGTATAGACGATAATTACGCTTTGCACATCACACCGTGCAACCGGATTCACATGCTCAATATGCGCTTTGCTCTCGACGTAATCTACCTTGATAAAGATAACAGGATAGTTACGGTTGACGAAAACGTACAGCCGGGCAGAATCTGCAAAACGGTGAAGCAGTCCAAAAGCGTAATTGAAATGAAGGCAGGTGCCGCTGAAAAATTCGGCATCCGTCAGGGCGACAGCCTTGAAATAATCAGTATTGCGAGGGGTCACGAATGAAAAAAGCAAAGAACGAAAACTCCAGGAATAATAACGTAAAGCCTGCGGAAAACGCAAAGAATAACGCACCGCAAAAGGAAAAAGTGCAGGGTGAGCTTCCCTTCAAAAAAGCTCTCTACGGCTACGACCCCGACGAGGTTGCGGCATATATTGAAGAAATGAGTACCACGTACGCTTCCTCCATGCGTATCCACGAGAGTAAGCTCTCCTCCCTAAAGGAGGAGTTGCTTCTCTCAAACAGGGAGAGGGATTCCTACTCCGAAAAGTACAAGGAGTGCAAGGCTCTGCTTGATAAAGCTCTTGACGGCAGACAGCAGACGCCTCAGCCGCACGACAATTCCGCACAGTATGAGGAAACGATTGCCGCCCTGCGTAAAAAGCTGGAGCTTGCCGAAAGCGAAAACGAAAACCTCAGAAAAGCGGCAGAAAGCAAAAACGAAACCAAGGCTCTCGAATATACCGACAGAATAGCCACCCTTGAAAAGGAAAAGGCACAGCTTGCCCAGACCCTCCAAGCCCTGCAAACCGAAAACGGCGAGCTTACAACCGTTTCGGAAAAATACAACGCCTTGTTTGACTCCTACAACTCTATTTACTCTCAGTATGAAATAGTCAAATCAAAGCTCCTCACAAAAGAGGATGTGCTCAAAGACCTCAATTCACAGCTTGAAGGCAAGAGCGAAGAAATCAAAGTCCTCTACACGGAAAACGAGGACGTCAAAAAGCTCAACGCGGAGCTTGAAATCAGGTGCAGTGTGCTTGAACAGCGTGCAGAGGAAAACGAAACGGAAATAGCACGCCTTAAGGACGTCAACAAACAGCAGGCGTTTGAGTGTGCGGAAAAAATCAATACGCTCGAAAACGAGCACGCAAAGCAAAGGCTCGAATCGCAGAAGGAGCTGAAAGTTCACAGCTACTACATCGAGCAGGCACAGCTCACACTCACCGAGCTGCAAAAGCAGATGAACAGAATAAAAGACTCTCTCGAATAATAAAGCGGAAGGGGAGGTAAAGTTATGAATAAGCTCAGACGTTTTGCAAAAAAAGAAGACGGAGCGGTAATGGTCATTGCCGCCTTCGGTCTTGTTGCCTTCCTTTCAATCGTTTCTTTGGTCACCGATATGGGGCTCAAATACCACCAGAAAAGTATGCTCCAGAGCGCAATGGATGCCGCGGCTTTAGCGGCGGTACGCTATATGCCCGACGAGCAGACCGCAAAGCAGGTTGCCCTCGAATACGTTGAAAAAAACGGCTTTTCAACCGAAAGCGTCGTTGTTGAATTTCCCAGCAGCGAAATTGTCCGTGTGTCCGACTCGCGTGAGGGCAAAACGATTTTCGCCAGCCTTTTCAAGGTCGATTCCGTTCAGATTAAAGCCAAAGCGGCGGCTAAATACGTCAACAAAAATATGGCGATAGACTTTGAATACCTGATGTTCCACGGCGACAATACGCAGTTTACTCTCGGCGGCCACTATAATCTTGGCGGCAGTATTTTCGGCAACGGCAACGTCCACGCCGACGGCGGTGCAGGCAGCGCAGTTACGGGTACTGTTTTCTCGGCAAATAATGCTACCCACAACCAGTACAGCGTAACTGTCGGCAGGCTTGAAAGCAATGTCAATTCGCAGAAAATGCCCGATTTTGACGAAACTATAATGTCCGTCGTGCCTGTGGTTGAGGAATCAATGTTCAGCAAAACCTACGAGCCGATAAGCAAATCGGCGTTTTACCTTAACCGCTATTCCGCAGGCACAACAATCAACTCGTCTCTTGCAATCAACGGCAACACCTACTGCGCAGGCACGCTTTCAACGGGCTATAACTCCGATTTGCTCATTATCTACGGCGACCTCTATGTCGAGGGCGATTTTAATCCCCAATGTCCCGTTTATGTAAAGGGTAACGCCTATATCGGCGGTAACCTCACAACCACATGGAGCCGTGCTTTTAACGTCGGCGGCAACCTTTACGTTGCCGGCAACACTACTTTCCAGGGCGATGCCGCAATCAACGGCGAGTATTTCTACACGGGCGGCAACCTCAACAGAGGCTCAAACTATAAGCTCACCTGCGAGTGTGAAACCTTTGTCGGCGGTAACGTAACTCTCAACGGTGTAACGGATTTCAACGGCTCGGTCTATTGCAGAGGCGTGTTTGATAAGCAGGGCAGTGTCGCAATGAGTACAAGAGGCAATATGTATATCTACGATACGCTCAAACTGCAAAGCGGCGGCACAACCGTAAACGGCAATATCTACGTCTGGGGCAAAAACGCAACCGACGAATTACCTGCAGCCGATATCGCAGGCCCGTTTACCCTCGTTGGCGATTTGTATAATAGAAAGCATACTCTCTCGCTCTCGGGCCAGGGTGAATACAACATAAAGGGCATAGTATACAGCGGCGGCAAGCTGACAACCAATCAAGGCTCAAGCGGTATTACCTTGAGCGGCTGTATGGTGGCCGAGGATGATATTCTCATCGGCGGCAGCACCCACACCTACAACGAAGCAGGTGCAACCCTTTCTATTTATTCGCGTAAAGGCGATATAACCCTCTACTCCCAGCAGGGCGGCTTTGAGCTTTGGGGCATAGTCTACGCACCCAAGGGTAACGTAGCCCTCGCCTCAGGCGATTTCAATATCCACGGCTCAATCATCGGCAATACAATAACAAGTAACCCCGGCGGACTTACAATGGGCTATAACGACCGCGAACTCCCGTATTCCAAATCCGTCAAAACCGCAGTACTTATCGAGTGATAAAAGCAGAATAAAATACATAATATAATGTATATAATATAAAAACACATATTAAAACAGTGGATTTTTGGGAATCGCAAGCAGCCTGTCGAAGTGGATGACAGGCTGCTTGCGGTTGTTATTCTTATATTTTACAAACAAAAAAGAAAACAACTGATTTAATATATCTGTTTGTTGAGGAATCGTTTAACTCAGTTGTATTCTTTTTTTATATTTAGTGGTTTAATAACCAGTAATAAGTCTTAAATTTAGGCACCTTTATATAAATGGCTATGATTTATGTTTTTTACCGATTTAAATGATTGGTTTTAAATGTTTTGTTTCCACTCGGCGCTCTCTTGGATTCGTACAGTTTTACGTTTATAGTTATCATCGTGTTTACTGCCTCTGGAAACAAGGAAACATTTATAATTATTTCCGAATGACTTGTTTAATATGGATTTTATTACATTGTCATTAAGAAACTCACATGAAAAAATGTCGATTAAAGCTGTTTGGGTTTTGACATTATAATGAACAGCGATATGACTTTGAGCAACTATTAAAACGCCGGATATATATTCTGGATTTTCAATTTGGTCATAAATGACATATGGACGAATAATAGGCAACATATTAATTTTTGTTGCTATATTGTCTAACCAACGATAGATCCATTCAAAAGACATTTCACAATCGTTAACTTCAATCATATAGTGCGGTCCAAAGTCCTTATTAACATCAATTTCAGGTTCTTTTGAATTGTAAATCATTCTTCTGTCAATAATTTTGCTGTTAAGTTTGTTAGCAAACAACCGTTCTTTAAAATAGTTTTCAGCAGTTGCCTGTGAAAAAAATTCGTCAGTAAGAACATCTACAAAATAGCAGGCTCTATATGGGAAAGTATGAATAGTGACATGTCCGCCTTTACATATAGTAAAAGCACTTATTCCGCCGTCTTCTGAATTGTTACAATAATAATAAGGAACAAGAAAAGGAGGCATAACAGGAAGAATTCCTAAATCATGTGTAACACAGTTTAATAATTCATTAATCGACATAAGATTGTTTGAACTTTCTTCTACGGAGCCATAAGCGTCCATCATAAAATGTAAATGTGGCATAACATTATCCTTCTAAAAATATTTTATCAAAATCGCTACATTTAAATACAAACGGATCAATCCACCAAGTATTGTTTGATCTTACGATATTTGGCAGACAGTAATAACGCATATTTATGTCATAAGCAAACTCGCTTAACATATTTATTTCCATATTACATCCGTCAATTTCTTTGGCGTCAAAAATAAGGGTGAATGTCGATGTGTCATATCCGTCTTTACTGTCACTATGATTGTTGTAGCTTGCAACCATAGGAGAAATTGCATTAAAGGAATTTTGTCTTGAGTCATTTTCTTCAAGAATTCCAGACAATAAGAATCGAAAGATTTTTATTGTGGTATTAAACCAGTAATCGATATTTTCTTCATTTATGGCTTTTGCGGTGTTAATATCAATAATTTCATTGAACAAAGACATATCCATAATTGATTTTTTTCCAAGAACCGCATAAAGCAATTTTGATTCAGTGCTTCTTGTTTGTGCCACAGAAAGTTGAGTTTGGCAACAACTGTTACAGAGATCAACGAATTTTGAAATAAGCTCTGTTGCAGAAGTGATGTTTTTTAATGATTTTGCACATGCTTCTGCGGAAGCTTGAAAAGCAGCCTCTGCATTTAATTGAAACTTTTTTATTTTAGAATCGGAAAGAATGGTGGTTCGAGATTCATTATCAAATTTGATTTTTTCTTCACCGTATGCAAATATACCGCTATAAAAACAAATCAATCTTTTAAATGTATCGCTAAGAAAAGATTCAAGGTATTCTTTTATCAGTTTGGCATCTTTTGTTTTCTTGGCATTTTCAAGTATTATTATATATTGCTGAATAGTATTTGTATGAAAGCAATCGTTTGCAAGGTGAGAGTCTATGTTTTCATCTGAAGATGTTAATGCTGTAAGTACCAGATGGGTTTTGGCTTTTGCGATGAGTTCACGATTATATTTTTCTATTTCAACATTTCCATGATTTTCGATGTAATGGTTTCCCAACAGAGAAATTGCTTTTTCTGTAAACTCTTCTCCATTGGTTATCTCAAGAAACAGTTTGTTATTGCTTAACAATTTCCCGAATCGTCTTCTGAGATTTCGAACAATTTCATCATCTCCGTCATCGTCTAAGGCATAGAAAACTTCTCTTAACACCATTGAGGGTCCGGCTTCTATAAGTAATATAACTACTATGCTGTCCCAATTTTTTGTTTCCTTCGTGTAAGATTCAAAAGCATGTGGGAATTTTTCTGAAAAAACATACCAAAGCCTTTCACCACCACGTTTAAACTGCTTTTTTCCTATTGCATCGGCGATTGCCAAAGAGAGGTTTTTCATATATTTATAGTTAATATTAAAAATCTGATCCATTGATGTTGTCGGTGAAACAGAATTATTAACATCTGATATTGAAAAACCTAAATAAGTATACATTGTTTCATGGTCAGTTGCAATATTATAAGGCTTTGCAATGGTTCCGGGGTCGAATTTTGAAATAGAATTTTTTCCGGAAACTCCAACCATTGAACAGGTGACATATCTGTCGAAGCGGGGGGTTTCGTATTTAAGCGAATTTGAATCAATAGATGTAAGTATACAGTAGTGGCTTCCACCCATCTTAATTTTTTTTAGAATATCAAAGGTATCTATAATTCCAATACGAGGATTATCTTTCGAATCTGTTCGGAAGATGCTACCGTTATAGTTGTTAATCACAAAAGTATACCACTGAGATAATTCGTCAAATTTTAATGATGTTGTCTTTAAAAAAGGGAAAAAATCAATAAAAATCCTCAAATATTCGGATGCAATATCGAGGGTAAAATCTGTTTCTTCTTTTTCTCCTAGAAGCCCTTTGGTCGTTATGCGTGAGCTTTCTGCATTTTCGTTTATAAATGAAAAATATTCATTTAAACCGACGTTCTTATCATCCCAATAATCGCCCATCGAAACACAGTTAGGAAAATACTTTCCTAAACAAGCGTCTCCTCCCTGCAAAAAATCGTAATAAATATCAGCAATGACAAATTGCATCAATTCAGTAGATAAGGGATACTTTTTATATATACTTTGCATAGTTCGGATAACACGCATAGCATTTGAATTTCCGTTTTTTATACAGTTACCAATTTGGGTCTCTATCTTGTTTTTAGTATTGTTGCTAAGATGAAGATAGCATGAAAACGCATATATAAAAGCAAGTGTAATTGTGTTTTGAAATACTCGGACAAAATCCTGTGCTGAAGTTAAAAAGGTATCCTCATCACATCCACCCGAAAGATAAAATCTCATTTCAGGGTCAGGAATCATTTGTTCAAAATCTTTTGAAGTAATAATCATTCTGTCAGATCCTTGTATGTATTTTATGTTTCAACAATATTAGTTGCCTGCAACGATCATTCTTGCAATCTCCTTGTATATATCCAAGGCTGTTCGTTCGATTTCGCTCAAGTTTTCAGCATTTTTGAGAACCCCTTCTTGCCACATGAAACGATCAATTTTGGGGACACCAAACTTATTGCCTTCAAGAAGATCAAGAATATAATTATTGTTTTTTCTGCTCAAATTATCCTTAAAATCTTCAAGAATTCGGTCTTTGGCATAAGAAGGGTAGTTGTTTATAATTCCGTTTTTACCTTTTATAGAAAGTTCGTCTACGGGAACGATGTTGGGAATGATAATTATATTTTTGGAGTTAGCTTTAGTGTCATATATGTCGAAGAAATGTTTGGTTCCTTCTCTGAATTGCTCTGTCGGTCGAAGACAGCACATAATATGGGAGGCGCAGTTGTTAGACCAAATTGCAGTGAGTTGTGAACCAACTGCAGAGTCAAACAAAACTCCGCATGCAGTAGATTTACACATTCTTTTAAATGCTGAAATATGACTGCTCAAAGGTGCATCATAGTTTGAATCTCCCTTGATTGTTTCGCCGGGATTAGCAGGAAGACATAAGATTTCTTTTGGCCTGAAACCAAAAAACTCGCCAACGGGGTAGAGATTTTGAAACATTTCATGATCAAGTGCGGAGTCAATTTCATCCTCATCTTCATCAACTATTGGCATATTTGAAAATCTGGGGTGAAACCAACTTTGTACACACTCTTTCTTGATTCTATGGTCATTGTGCAGATCAAACAGAAAGGTAAGTCCGCAACTGTCTATGTCCATATCAACCAATACCAAGGGCCTTTTTTCTGTAGCGTTAAGCATTTCAGCAAGATATGGAACTACATTTATTGCCAAAGTGCTTCTGCCGGCACCGCCCTTGTAAGAAAAACATGAAATAAATTTACATGTGTTTTGAACGTTTCCCATTAAATTTCATTCTCCTTTGTTTATCTTTTCTTCGAGCAAGCCATCTAATGCTCTTTGTCTGTTGTTGGCCAGATTGGTTTCGCCTCGGTTGGTCACAAAATAACTCTTATGATTGCCTTTTTCAGCAATTCCTTTGAGATAGTATCTCAAAGCCATTTTCATATCTGTATCCGTATGTTGTGTAACGTATTTCTCGATACTGTTAAGAGCTTTTGTTCGTTCTTCTCTGTTGTCGTGAACACTGTAGAGAGTTTCTCCCATTTGTTCAGCGGTAAGAGCCAGTAAAATATCGCGCATACCTTTCTCAAACGTAACGGAATCGGATTTAGTGGATTTCCATTCTTCAAGTTCGATATTCTCCACACCATTAGTTTTGTTTTCAATAGTTTCTTTTACCGAGGATATAATTCTTGTTGCTTCAGCACTCATCTGCTCAGCTAAAATACCGATAATACCTTCTCTTAAAACATTCATAATAAAACCGGACAAAGCCGAACGAAGAGGATCGCTTTCATACGCATCAATTTTCAACTGCATATTAATGATTTGTTTTTTTAGCTCTTCTCTTTCTTGTTCAAGGGTTTTAAAGTCTGCCAGATCTTTGTCAACGGCCTTGCCTTTTTCTAACAGAGATGAATGATAGTTTTTTTCGATCTCAGATTTTTTCTCTTTATTTGCGTTGGCATTGGCAAGGAACTGTTCCTCATATTCACTGTAATATGAATAGAAACTGGAAAGTGCTGAAATGAAGTAATAGCAACTGGATGTGGAATATCCACCATTCTCCCATATCCAAAGATATTCATTGGTAGCGGAATCCCATGAACGATATTTTAAGATCTGCTCAAGATACAACAACATATCGTACTGGGGATATCTGATAACGAAATCACTAATTGTAGTTTTGGTTCTTGCTATAAGAGGCATAAGAGAAAATACTCTGATGTGAGATTTTCTCATATCTCTGACGATACCTGCGTGATTATCATTAATCTTCTCGTCAAAGCTAAGCGTGTATTCGTTTATCTTGTAATCTTTATCATCTTCTTTTAATCGCATAAAGTACTGATAACAGTTTTCGTATGACAAACGAAGTGTTGCACGAAGGTTATCATAATTTTTAAGAGCCTCATCGTATTCTTTTGAACCATTTATTGTGAAGTAATTAATCTTGTCCTCATAATCTTCATCAATACCGGCATTGATGATGGTATTGATGACAAATATGCTGTTAAACAGGGCATCAGAAGAAATGCTGCAATTAATCGCTTCTTCTGAAATAATAGATGAAAGATCGAAAGAAAAGAACTCGCCGATAAGGTTATCTTTAGTGAGATCCCACATTCTGTTGGCACTGTTTTTACACTTTTCTTCAAGAATTCTGTAAGGGGAGTCATAATCATAAGTTTTCTTACCGTTATTAAGAATAAAGAACATTTCTTTTTCACGAAGAATTTTACTGCTTCCTTGATTAATTTTGTTGCAGAATTCTGAACATTCGGACTCAACATACGCATATTTATTATAAATCTCTATGATAAGTTCTATTTCTTGCTCCGTGAAACCATTAAGATTAGAATACAGTGATTTGTTTGCATCAGAGGTATTTGTGTTTTCAAACAGAATTTTTTCAATTAAATCTTTGTTTTTTTGATATTTTGATGATTTTAAAATACCAATTGTATCTAACTGTTCTCTGATCTCGCCTTTAATTAATTCTACATCATCATTACGAACAACATTTTCAAAAGTTATAAGCATATCGATAAGAATTTCGCTTACAGCAAAAGTAAAATAAAGAGAAGGTTCTTCGCAGTTTTTGGTGAAATGCCAACCGCAATTGAATTTTGCAGAGTCAGGGACTTCAATATAACTGTCATTTATATACTTAACACAAAATCTGTATAAATCAAAAAGCTTCTTTTCTCGATCGTCATTTATTTTTAATAAATATTTTCCTCCGATATGGAGTCTGACAATACCGAGAATAGTAGCAATTATCCAAGTTGCACTATCGATATATGTGTTATTGTCAAAAAATGTACTATCAGGAAGATAGGGCGACATATCTATTTTGTATCTGCTCAAGTTATTATCAACGTGATTGAGCAAATTGTCAATCATCGTATCAACCCATTCCTTGATTTCGGATTCGGGCAGATTTATATTAAAATCATTGAATAAGTTGAGCAGGCTACAGTAACCCTGAAGCATAGGTAAAATTCCGCTTTCCTGAATGTCGTCCGAAAACACAAAGCGGTTCTTGTCTTCTTCATATTTGTTTTTAAGAGTGTTATATATTTTTAAACCGATATTTTTTTTGTTTGTATATCTATAGAAACAGTTAACTTTTTCTTCGATAACTTCCTGAAGTTCAAAACTTAAGTCTTGCAATTCGGAATGCTTTAAGCCATATGCGTTGTTTTTTTGTGCCATATTATTGTCCTCCTTAATCAATGTTTGAAATAGGAATCTCTATAACCGGTCTTATTCCTTTTTTAGAAAGAATAACAAAGCCTTTTGAATAACAGTAATCGCCTATAATAGTTTGTTTCCAATTTGATGTAAGACCGTCTATATCTATCCACCAATGTTTTGCTTCTAAAGACACCGGCTTTAATGAATCGTCTCTATGGATAGATTGGCAACGTTCAATATCGTACTGTGTCAAATATCTTGCGGTAATTGGTCCGTTTTTCTTTTCTTCTTCTAAAAAACTTATATCAATAAATGTTTTGGTGAGGAATTTGAGTCCGCTTTCAAAAGTATCATTGCAGATGATATCAATGCAAAGCAAAACTGCAGTTGTATTATCTTTTACATACAAGAGTTTCCATTTAAGTTCTTTTGTGAAATATCTTTTTTGGTTCAACTGAATAAGGTTTTGAGTTATTCCGAATCTCTGGTCAGCAAAATCAGGTGCATATTCAGGACCTATATATTCTCCGGATATATATCTTCCAAGTATTATCTCCTCCGGATTAGTTGCTGTGCTACTATTTTTTTGCATATGGTCTATGAACGTTTCTTCATTGTCTATAAGACCATATATAACAGCAATATCTTCTATTATCCTTTTTACAGTGGTTTCCGAATCGGTTCTTTGAATACACAATATATCATCATTAAAAAGGGCACGCTGAACATTGTGTTGAAAATCAGAATACTCTTTAGTATCTAAAATATTGTTAGCGTCATTGAACATTTTAAAGGTTTGTTTACCTTCTAAATTTACAGACCAATGTTTAAAGTTGCCTTTTTTGAGTCTATCCAGCACATATTCTTGTTCTTTTTGAACTGACGGACTAACAAAAGCATCGGTGGAATTATAAAATAGAACGCCCACACAGTTGGGATGATTAATTTTCTCTTTTACTATATCTATCCACTTTTCTCCAAGGTGTTTTTTCATATTTATATCATACCAAAGTCTAACACCTTTATCAAGCAGTAACTTCATATCTTCTTCAATTGCATTTGCATTAAGATGGTTATAGCTTACAAAAATAAAATTACCTTTTAAAATCTTCTTTTCATCCAAAGCCATATAAAATTATCACCTCAAAATAATAATTCGAAAACACAAAATCTATGTAAATAGCATATCAAATATATTAAATATATTAAATAATCTTATCATAACAGTTAAATGTTGTCAATTAATGTAAAAGAGTTTAATTATATTTTCATGTAAAAGAGTTTAATTATATTTTCTGTAAAAGAGTTTAATTATATTTTCTGTAAAAGAGTTTAATTATATTTTCTGTAAAAGAGTTTAATTATATTTTCTGTAAAAGAGTTTAATTATATTTTCTGTAAAAGA
>JAFQRA010000036.1 GCA_017410325.1 Clostridia bacterium
AAGAATAAAAGAATAAAAGAATAAAAGCATCTGTAAGGAGTTTTCCAAACAGATGCTTTTGCTTTTGTGTCAGTCCTCAGGTTTCAAGGGTGAATTCCTGTACAGCATCGCAGGTGCTGATAAAATCAAGCACGGAATTCATTGATTCCTTGTTTTTGGAGAAGCGTACGGTAAGCTCGGCTTTTGTAATTCCGTTGTCCTGCTTTTTGAAGCGTATGCCCGTTACTACCATACCCGCCTGGGTGAGCTGGCTTGTGATATCGTCTAGCGTGTGTGTGCCCTCGTTGATTTTAATGGAAATGATGTTGGTTTCCATATTTTCCGAGAAGGGCATAACCTTGTGGAGAATGAGCTGAATGAGAAGCATCAGCACCGTGCAGGAAATGCCTATCGTGTACATACCTGCGCCTATCGCCATACCGATACCTGCCGTTGCCCAGATACCTGCCGCAGTTGTAAGGCCCTTGATTGAGCCGCCGCGCACGAAGATAACGCCTGCGCCGAGGAAGGATATACCCGTAACGATGTTGGATGCAATTCTGGAAGCATCTGCACGCAGGCTGTTCATATCCATTATACCGATGTCGTTGAAGCCGTATTTTGAAACAACCATCATCAGTGCCGCACCGAGGGCAAGAATAATGTGTGTCCTGATACCTGCTTCCTTTTGTCTGAAGCTGCGCTCAATGCCGATAATACAGCCGCATACACAAGCGACAAGAAGGCGTACAAGCAGCTCCCACTGGCCAAGGGTTGCTTCAAACAACTCTTGTAAATTCATTGTTCACTACTCCCTTTAAGTAAAGTTATATAATAAAATATTATAACATTATAAATATTATGTGTCAAGGCGGAAGAATTTGAATAAACTGAATAAAAGACAAGAAAAATACGGATGAATTACGCTCAATATTTGCAAGAAAAATTGCAAAATTTACAGACGGTTTGTTGCTCTTCTTGCACAAAATGCACATTTCTTGCATTTATATGGTGAAAATGACCGTTAAAATGACAAAAAATGAAATATTATGAAAAGAATCTTGCATTTCATTGCAAGCGGGTTTATAATGTTTTACATCGCTAAAGCGCGAAAGAGAAAATTTATTTTTGGAGTTTTGCTTTATGAATTATGTTGACAGAGTAATCGAACAGGTTGCTAAAAAGAATGCTAACGAGCCTGAGTTTGTGCAGACCGTTACCGAGGTTCTCTCCTCACTTAAGCCCGTTATTGATAAACACCCCGAGTACGAAAAGGCAGCTCTTCTTGAAAGACTTGTCGAGCCCGAAAGAACTATTATGTTCCGTGTCACCTGGACGGACGACAACGGCAACGTTCACGTTAACACAGGCTACAGAGTACAGTTCAACGGCGCAATCGGCCCCTATAAGGGCGGCCTTCGTTTCCATCCGTCGGTATACATCGGTATTATGAAGTTCCTCGGCTTCGAGCAGACCTTCAAGAACAGCCTTACTGGTCTTCCCATCGGCGGCGCAAAGGGCGGCTCCGATTTTGATCCCAGAGGCAAGAGTGACGCAGAAATTATGCGTTTCTGCCAGGCCTTTATGACCGAGCTTTACAGACACATCGGCCCCGACGTTGACGTTCCCGCGGGTGATATTGGTGTTGGCGGCAGAGAGGTTGCTTACCTCTACGGCCAGTACAGACGCATCAAGGGTGCATTTGAAAACGGCGTTCTCACCGGCAAGGGTCTCTCCTTCGGCGGCTCACTCATCCGTCCCGAGGCTACGGGCTACGGCGCAACATACTACGCAGTAGAAATGCTCAAACACTTCGGCGAGGATATCAAGGGCAAGACCGTTGCTCTCTCCGGCTTCGGTAACGTTGCTTGGGGCGCAGCAAAGAAGATTGCCGAGCTCGGCGGTAAGGTTGTCACAATCTCCGGCCCCGACGGCTACGTTTACGACCCCGACGGTGTAAGCACAGACGAAAAGATTGAATATCTGCTCGAAATGCGTGCTTCCGGCCGTGATAAGGTTCAGGACTATGCAGACAAGTTCGGCGTAGAGTTCCACGCAGGCGAGAAGCCCTGGGGCGTTAAGGTCGATATCGCAATGCCCTGCGCAACACAGAACGAAATCAATATGGCAGAAGCTAAGAAGATCGTTGCCAACGGCGTTCCCTACTATGTAGAGGTTGCAAATATGCCCACCACAAACGATGCTCTCGAATACCTCAAGGAAAACTGTAAGGCAGTTGCTCCCTCCAAGGCTGTTAACGCAGGTGGTGTTGCAACATCAGCACTTGAAATGAGCCAGAACTCAATGCGCTACAGCTGGACTGCTGAAGAGGTTGACGCAAAGCTCAAGCAGATTATGAAGAACATCCACGACAGCTCTGCTGCAGCATCAGAAGCTAACGGCTTCGGCTACGACCTCGTTGCAGGTGCAAACATCGCAGGCTTCCAGAAGGTTGCCGATGCAATGATGGCACAGGGTCTTATCTAAACTAAATTATGTGTAGGGGAGGGGTCACCCCTCCCGATATAATAAACCACTACGGGAGGCGAAACGCCTCCCCTACGGTTTGAATTCAACCGATGATTATCCTTAACGGATTTTCATCGGTTTTTTATTTTTAAAGTTTCTCTTGACAATGTCGATATTCGATATTATAATGAAGCCAAAGGAATGTCGATATTCGATATTAAGGAGGTAAACATATATGCCACGCTTAAAATTTCAGACTCTTACCGAGCAGATGTTTTATATTCTTCTCTGCTTAAAAGAGGAATGCTGCGGAATTGACATTATGGATAAGGTGTCACAAATGACCGACGGCAGAGTAAACGTCGGCTCGGGCACGCTGTACAATCTGCTTGAGCAGTTTCTTTCAGCGGGAATGATAGCCGAAACCAAAGCCGAGGGCAGGCGCAGAAGCTACGTGCTCACCGATAAGGGCAGGGAAGTGCTCGAAACGGAGTATCAGCGCCTGCGTCAGCAGGCAGAGGACTACAAAAGGCTGTTTTTATGTGAGGAGAAAGCTTGTGAAGAGAAGGCTTGCGAGAAAAACGCTTGTGAGGAAGCTTCTCCCGTTCTCGGCAGACTCTGCCCTGCACTGTAAGTGTGCATTAGGAGGGGTAAAACGTGAAAGAATCAATGAATTACGAAGCCTTTGCCGAGCAATTCGCCTATTACGACCGTACGGCTATGCAGGAATACTTTGAACAAAAAGCACTTGAAGGCTGGCGGCTTTGCAAAAGAGAAATGTTTTCAAAGTGGGTGTTCAAACGCATTGAGCCGCAAAAGCTTCACTATGCAATAACTTACCTGCCGCAGTTTGCAAATGAGGACAGCTTCCTGCTTTCCAAAAACAAAAAAGTATATCTCGATTTTTGTGCCGAGCAGGGCTGGCAGTTTGCCTGCGTGTACAAAAATATGGTTATCTTTTATAACGAAGAGGAAGACCCCGTGCCGTTTGAAACCGACCCCGAGGTAGAGCTCGCCTCAATACATAAGTCAATGATGAAGCGTTGTTTGCCAACGTGTATTGTTGCTTTTGTTATATCAGTTGCTATTATTTTGATTTTGTTATTAACTGATATTTCATCAAAGGTTACAGCTATTGGTTTAGCGGTTTTGCTGATAGCTCCTTTAGGTAATGTTGCCGAGTTTGTGTCTTATCTTCGCTGGCGAAAAAAAGCGCTTGCAGCTGCCGCAACGGGAAAATTCAGCAGAAGCGATACAGTAGATGTGCTTGTAGTCGCTGTATCAATTGCGGTAGTTATTGCGGCTGTTGTATTTGTCGGCGTAAAATCGTTTATGAATAACGCCTGGGCGACTCTTTTGTATTTTTCTGTGTTTGGCGTCTATTTTATATTTCTACATTTTATCGAAAAACTCGAAAAGCGTTATAACAACGGTTGGAAAAAGAAGATTATAAGTTTTGTTCGATTTTTGGGTTACTTTGCCTTGTTGGATTGCGTAAATTATATTTCCAATATGTTTTAAATAAAAGGAGGGTTGATATATGCGCGAATACAGAAAATTTTTCAACCGTTTTGCGCCGTATGACAAAACGGGTATCTGTAAATACCTCGAGAATAAAGCGGCGGACGGTTGGCTGCTTGTTGATATGAGCTCGATTATGTGGGAGTATAAGCGCATTGAGCCTCAGAAACTGAAATTCAACATTTCTTATGTAAATAAATCTTCGGCGTACGATTACGGGCTTACCGAAAACCAACTGAGCTTTGTTGAATACTGTGAGCATTCGGGCTGGAAATTCGCCGCTTCTTTTGACCATACCTTCGTATTTTATACCGATAACGAAAACACTGTGCCGATAGAAACCGATACGGTTGTAGAGGTTGAAAACATTCATTACATAATGAAGCGCAAACTGCTTGTTCCGTATCTGCTGTTGACGGTTTCGCCGATTATAAATTTGTCCACAAGGCTGTTTGATTTTTTCGATGATACGGTTGCTCAGTTGCTCTCAAATACAGTCTTTTTAATTATTCCTCTGCTTTTTATTGCTCTGTTTTTTCTTTCGGAAATGTTTGAATATATCGTTTGGTATATCAGGGCGAAAAAACTCGCAAGCCTTGGCGGCGGATTTTTGTCAACTAAAAATTTCAGCAACATAAAAGGAATTGCGGTTTTGCTGATAACGCTGATTAGTTTATTTATGTATAGTGTTTCTGTGGGTGATTCATCCGGAATGACGGCGGTGCTTTGCGGAATTTTGGTTGTCGTTGCCGTCTTATTGTTCACACGCGGGACAACGGCCTTGCTGAAAAAGCTGAATGTTCCTAAAACAGTCAACCTTGCCGTTTCCATTGCGGTTTGTTTAGCGGTAGTCGTTGCGTGCCTGCATTTGTCGGTGAACACGATAATGAAAAACAGCCCTGACAGCGTAGAGGATATTTATAGTAATATTCAGTACCTGACTGCGGCGGAATTCAGCGAAGCCGCACCGCTTGAAATAGCCGATTTTATTAAAGAAACAAAAGGAACAAAGGCTTGGGTTGAAAATCAATCGGCTGTATGTGCAGAAAAATTCCGTGCCGTACAGTGTGCGGAGAATCCCGCTACAAAGGAAGAGTACACACTTAAATATACCGTGTTTGAAATTAAACTGGCGTTTCTCCGAAGTGCTTGTATAAATAACCTCTTTGACAAATACAGTGTACTCGGAAATTATCTTCATCTTGAAAGCTCCTCCGGTAAAGCATTGTTGGATAGGGTTTCACACCGTAAAATAGCGGCAGATGTCTGGTCGGCGGATGAAGCGTACGTGCTGTGCGTTGACGGGCAGGCGATTAACAGATATCTGCTTTGCTACGGCAACAAAATCGTTGAGCTCATCCCCTCGTGGACACTCACCGCAGAGCAGGTTAAAATTGTTGCAAGTACATTCGGAAAATAAAACCAACACAAAAGTTATGTCATTCTGAACGAAGTGAAGACTCTTTTATCTTTAAGATTCTTCGGCTGCGCCTCAGAATGACATTTTTTGTTCTTTGTGACCGAAAAGCAAATCGTCTCTATAAATTAGAGTTTGTAGGGAAGCTCTTAAGCATAAAAGTGATTGTCAAAAGCTCCCTTTGAAGGGAGCTGTCACGAAGTGACTGAGGGTTGCTTGTGAAAAATTAATCAACATAAAATCTTGCAATCCTCCGTCTTTTGCT
>JAFQRA010000037.1 GCA_017410325.1 Clostridia bacterium
ATGTAAAAATGATATTGTAGGGGAGGGCTTCCACGCCCTCCCGACATTGATATATCGGTCGCGTAACGGGAGGGGACAGAGCCCCTCCCCTACAGCTCACCGTAAAATTGATATTACATTTTACAAAGGGACGTCGAGGACACCGTCCCCTACGGTTGATAACCAATTTTACATTGATAAAGAGTTTGACAAACTGTAATTTGCACTCTGCATTTAAAAAACCTCCTGAATCCGTTGATTCAGGAGGCTTTTTCAGCATCTCTTGCTTAAATCAATTATTTCTTTGCTTGTAAAGGTATAAACCGCATCGCAGAAGTGGCAGGAAACCTCGGTCTTTTCGTCCTTTGCCATATCCTCAAGCTCGGCTTTGCCCGTGCTGATAAGTGCGGCTTCAACTCTTTCCTTTGAGCAGTAGCATTTGTAGACAGGCTCGCTTTCGTCGAGTATTTCAATCTCAAATTCCTGCAAAGCACGCTTGCAGATTGCCTCAAGCGTCATACCCGAGGAGAGCATCTGCGTAAAGGAGGGGAGACCCTCAATGCTTTTTTCAACGCCCGATATTGCTTCCTCGCTTGCAAAGGGCAGAAGCTGAATCATAAAGCCGCCTGCGGCTCGGATTGAAAGGTCGGGGTTTACAAGTACGCCGAGCGCACACACGGTCGGTGTCTGCTCGCTTGTTGCATAATAGGCCGTGATGTCCTCGGCAATTTCGCCCGAAACCAGCGGAATCTGTGCAACGTAGGGCTCCTTGAGGTTTAAATCCTTCATAACCGTCAGCGTGCCGCTGCCGATTGCGCCCGAAACGTCAAGCTTGCCCTTGCTGTTGAGGTCGATTTCAACAACGGGGTTTGAAACGTAGCCGCGGCAGTTGCCCTCGCTGTCGGCTACGGCAATAACCGAGCCTGCAGGGCCGTCGCCGCTTATGCGCAGTGTAACGCTGTCGTCCTTACCCTTGAGCATATCGCCCATCATTGAAGCGGCGGAAAGCAGTCTGCCGAGTGCCGCAGAAGTAACCGCAGAGGTCTTGTGAATCTGCTGTGCACGCTCAACTATGTCCGTTGCGTCAACGGCTATGCACATAACCTCGCCGGTGCTTGTAATTGTTCTGATAATTTTTCCCATTTTATTTTTTCCTCGCTGTGATAAATACCCTTTGTGATTCTTCGTGCGGCGGTTGCTCAGTCATCTCGTCGTAAACCGCAACCGTCTCGAAGCCTGCCTTTGTGAGCATTGCTTCAAGCTCGCTTATTCCGTACGCCCTCTCGCAGAAGCTTTCCTGCGAGCGCTCGTATATGTCCGGTTCAATTTCTTCGAATATGTCAAGGTCAATTCTTACCGTGTCCGTGCTTGGGTCAAGGGTGTTCTGCCAAACGCAGTAAACGCCGTCCGCCTCGTAAACAAAGCTGTTGTCGGCAAGAATTTCACGGTGCTTGTACGGTGTGTTAACGTCGAAAACAAAAATTCCGTCCTTTTCCATAAAGAGTGAAACCCTGTCAAATGCCGCTTGAACGTCACTCTTTTCCGTCAGGTGGTTTATGCTGTCCAGCGTACATATAGCTGACCCGATTGTGCCGTAAAGGTCAAGGCTTTGCATCTGTTGGCACAGGAACAGAATGTTCTGCTCTGCCTCATAAGCGTTGTTCATTGCAATGCTGAGCATTTCGCCGCTTGCATCAACGCCGATAACCTCAAAGCCCTTCTTTGACATTTCAACGCTTAAGCTGCCCGTGCCGCACGCAAGGTCAAGCAAAATGCCGCCCGTTACGCCGTTACGGCTCAACAGGTCGGCAATATAGTCAGCGCGTGCAGGGTAGTCAACGTTTTGTGTCAGTATGTCGTAAACACCCGAAAACTCTGCGTATCCGCTCATTCTTCAGTTTCCTTTTCTGCAAGGCGGTTGAAGATTTCGTCGTAGCCGTTTCTGCCGTAAACAAGCGAACGGTTGACGCGGCTGATTGTGGCGGTGCTTGCACCCGTCTGCTTTACGATTTCGCTGTAAACCTGCTTTTCACGCAGCATTTTTGCAACTACAATGCGCTGCGACATTGATTTGAGCTCGGTCATCGTGCACAAATCCTCAAAAAAATCGTAGCACTCGTCAAGACTTTTGAGCTCAAGCACTGCGGAAAGCATAAACTTTATGTTTTCATCGTCTCTGATGTTGTGGGGCATTACAGTACCTCCCGATTGTTATTGTGAACATTTTAGCACATTAAATTCCAAAAGTAAAGAGGGGAATTACAGTTTATTTGTTCTTGGAATTGTGTAAATTTTATAAAAACAGCGTTGAAATGTGGAAGAGAATATGATAATATTGAGAAAAGACTGTTGCTGTAGGCTTTTTACAGCCGCATTTACAGCAGTCATATTTACCGAAACGGAGGCGGAATGATGTCCGAAAGCAACAAAACAAGTACGGCAGCCGAGCAAGAGCAGACGGGTATATACCTGGACTATGAGCAGGGTGTAAAAAATCCTAAACTGATTAACCGCAGGTTTGTCGGCACCCGTGAAAAGGTCGGTTACCTGCTCAACGATGCTGCAGCCAGCTTCAACATCAGCAAATACAACGACAGATTTATTTACGATATAGTTAATCTCGATTTCGATTTCCTTGCGGTTTTCGGCTTGTTTGCCGGCTTGTGGGATACAATAAACGATACCTTTATCGGCGTTATTGTTGACCGTACCCGTACCCGTTGGGGTAAGTTCAAGCCCTACATTCTTCTGGGCAAAATTCCGCTTGCAATTCTCGGCCTCTGGTATTGGTTTATGCCGATGCTCTTTGCCGGAACTGCTGGAACATATCTGCCAAAGCTCGTTTTTTACGCCGTTTTCAGCGTTATCTGTGAAACGGCAGGCACCTTTACTGCCGTTGCCAACACCGGCTTTATGGCAACAATCACGCCCAACCCGCTTGAAAGAACGGGGCTTATAACAATGGCAAACCTTCTTTCGGGCTTTGTTGGCGAAAAGCTGCCGGAACTCACCTTTGGTGTTCTGCTCGACCTTGTAAACAACAACGTTGTTTCGTGGGACAGAACAAAGCTCTTTATGGGCTTCGGCATAGGCACGGCGATTATAAGCTGTATTATGTCGTTCTATTTCATCTGCGTTACCAAGGAGCGTGTGCTCCAGAGTATCGAAAAGCCGAGCATTATCCAAGGCCTTAAGGCGATTATCAATAACCGCCCGATTCTGCTTTATACTCTTTCCGAGTTCCTTGCAGGCTTTGCAGTCGGCAAGAGCAGAACAAACTACTATATCGACGTTCTCGGCTCTGCAACCTATCAGACTATCGTCGGTATTCCTGCTTCCCCGGTTTCTTCAATAAGCTATGCCTTTATAGCTCCGCTGCGCAAAAAGTTTGCCACAAAGACTATATGGATTCTTGAGGACCTCTGGACAGATACCTGCTGGCTTGCTGTTTTTGCAATCGGCTCAATCGGCGGTATGAAGAACGGCTTGTATAAAAACAAGTGGGTTATGCTTCCTGTTATGGCAGTTGAAGAGGTTTTTGAAATGTGCGTCTACGGCCTCAGACACGTTATTCCGCAGGAAATTCTTAACGAGGCTATGGATTACTGCGAATGGAAAAACGGCTACCGTGCCGAGGCTATGACAGGCGTTGCAAGAGGACTTGTCACAAAGCTCCAGGGCATAGTTATGGGCTCAATCCAGAACTTTATTATGAAGCGTATCGGCTATGTACAGGGTCTTACAATAGGCACTCAGGCGGACTCCACAAAGTGGTGGATTTTCGCTATGGGTACGGGCATACCGGTTATCACGGGTGCTCTGGGCGTTATTCCCAAATTCTTCCACGACCTCAACGGCGAAAAGCGTGACCGTATGTACCGTGAGCTTTACGCAAGGCGTGAGGCTACACAGAACGCCGTCGCTAACGCAAAATCAAGCGAAGAGGTCAAGAATATAGCCCGTGCGCAGATTAACGCCGAATATATACAGGAAAAGAAAACAGATGAACAGCAGTAAAATAAATTATTGACGTGTTTAAACATATCCTGTAATTTCCAACCGTAAAGATAAAAGCCGAAGACTGCAGCTGTTTTCACGCACCTGCAGTCTTTTTGCATTTTGTAGGGTCGATTCACGAATCGACCGCAATTTATCGATGTGTTTTTTCTGCGGCGACAAATTTTGTAACTGTTTGTAACTTCTTTTATGTTGAGTTATATGCTATAATACAATTCGGAAAATTAAAAATCCGAAAGGAGAAACTTATGAAAAAGTTAAATGTAAAAGCGTTACTTGCTGTTGTGGTAGTTCTTTTATCCGTCGGTTTGCTTTTGGTGTTCTTTAAAGGCGGCAATGAGGAAAAAGACACGGACAAATCTTTGACCACCGCCACTACATACAAAACAGAGGTTGAAAAGAAAATCAACGAAGAAATTGATAGGCTTGAAACCGAAAACACCGAAGGTTGGAAAAAGGCTTATCTTGATTTGCTTAATGATTATTATTGCGAAACCGAAGAAGAAAGAGTTTTTCTCGGCTATGTTGACGATGATGATGTACCCGAGCTTTTTATTTCGGAAGGCTGGTTTCACTATTGTACGGTTGAGGTTTACACCTTTGAAAACAATATAGTGACTCTGCTTTGCGAAACAGGCTCAAACGGTATGGTGAATTATTTTGAACGTCAGGGTATACTCTGCGGACATTATGTAGGTATGGGTACCGGTACTTATTGGGTGTACAGCATTGATAACGGAAAGGTTCAGGAGATATATAACGCTTTTACCAACGAAGGCTGGGCAGGGGAAGAATTTGATATTGAAAGAAGAATAAACGGTATAGATGTTACGGAAGATGAACTGGACGAGTTTCTGGATTCGTATTTCGATAAAGAAAAAAGCACCTGTGTGTTTGATGAAGCCAATCCGGGATACGAACTGAAAAATGAGGAATACAAAGATTACATAAACGGCTTTGGGAAATAACTGAAATATCAAACCTTCGGCTTATTGTCGGAGGTTTATTTTTGCACTTGTTAAGGGTGATATCTCTTGCAATTTATAAATCTTTCACACGCCGCAGCGTATTTCACATTGCACAGCAATATTTCACATCCCTTTTAGATATTGCTCGTCGGCGGCGAGGATATCTAAAAGATATTTCACAAATCGTGCCAACGATTTATTTCACCGCTTGACATTGGTAAGCATTTAGCATATAATATATTTTAATTGTGTAATAAATTAATAAATATATCGAAAGGATGACTTATAAATGGCACAGGAACTTACCAGAGAAGGCTATGACAAGCTCGCGCAGGAGCTCGAACACCTTAAAACCGTCGGCAGAAAGGAAGCTGCCGAAAACATCAAGGAGGCCCGCTCACACGGTGACCTTTCCGAAAACGCAGAATACGATGAGGCTATGAATGACCAGGGCCGTCTTGAAGCAAGAATCACCGAGCTTGAGGGTATCCTTAAGGATGCTATCATTATCAGCGATGCTGCTGCAGGCCTTATTCACGTCGGCTCCGTTGTCACTCTCAAGGACCTTGACGACGATGAGGAGGACGATTACGTTATCCTTGGCGAAAACGAGTCAAGCAGCGACGAAAATTATATCTCCGCAGAATCTCCGGCAGGCAAGGCTCTTATGGGCAAGCAGGCAGGCGACACGGTTGTTGTTGATGCTCCCGGCGGCCAGTTCAGCTACCAGATAGTTAAGATTATCAAGTAAATTCCCACAGGGAGGATTATAAAAATGGCAGAAGAAAACGTAAATGTAACTCCCGTTGAGGAAGTTGAAGAAATAAGCACCAACGAACAGCGTGCAATCCGCCTCGAAAAGCTTGAGGCACTTCAGGCTGCGGGCAAGGATCCGTTTGAAATCACACTTGCCGAGCAGACGATTACAGCGGCAGAAATCAACGACCGCTTTGAAGAGCTTGAAAACAGCGATGTTTCAATCTGCGGCCGTATTATGACCTGGCGTGATATGGGTAAGGCAAACTTTATCGATATCCGTGACCGCTCGGGCAGAATGCAGGTCTATGTAAGAATCAACGATATCGGCGAGGATAACTTTGCCGAGTTCAAAAAGTGGGATATCGGCGACATTGTTGAGGTAAAGGGCTTTGTTTTCCGTACACGCAGGGGCGAAATCTCTGTTCACGCAAAGGAAATCAGACTCATCTCCAAATCCCTCCTTCCCCTTGCAGAAAAGTACCACGGCCTTACCGATACGGACACACGCTACCGTCAGCGTTACCTCGACCTCATTATGAACCCCGAGGTTAAGGATACCTTCTTCAAGCGCTCGGCTATCCTTCGCGCAATCCGCAAGTATCTCGACGGCGAGAACTTCATTGAGGTTGAAACCCCGATTCTCGTCAGCAACGCAGGCGGTGCCGCCGCAAGACCGTTTATGACTCACCACAACGCACTTGACGAGGATTTCAAGCTCCGCATTTCTCTTGAGCTCTACCTCAAGCGCCTTATTGTCGGCGGTATGGAAAGAGTTTACGAAATCGGCAGAGTTTTCCGCAACGAGGGCTGTGACACCCGCCACAACCCCGAGTTCACTCTTATGGAGCTTTATCAGGCATATACCGACTACAACGGTATGATGGATCTTACGGAAAACCTCTACCGCTACGTTGCACAGGAGGTTCTCGGCACAACCGTAATCTCGTACAACGGTGTTGAAATGGACCTTGGCAAGCCCTTCGAGCGTATCACGATGATTGATGCCGTCAAGAAGTATTCGGGCGTTGACTGGAACGAGGTTGAAACACTTGAGCAGGCACGTGCACTTGCCGATAAGCACCACGTTGAGTACGAAAAGCACCACAAGAAGGGTGATATTCTTGCTCTCTTCTTTGAGGAGTTTGCAGAAGACCACCTCATTCAGCCCACCTTCGTTATCGACCACCCGATTGAAATTTCTCCGCTCACAAAGAAAAAGCCCGGCAACCCGGACTATGTTGAGCGCTTTGAGTTCTTTATGAACGGCTGGGAAATGGCAAACGCTTACTCCGAGCTTAACGACCCCATCGACCAGAGAGAGCGTTTCAAGGCTCAGGAAGAGCTTCTCTCCCAGGGGGATGAGGAGGCAAACACAACCGATGAGGACTTCCTCACAGCCCTTGAATACGGTATGCCCCCCACGGGCGGTATCGGCTTCGGTATCGACAGAATGTGTATGCTTCTTACCGACTCCGCCGCAATCCGCGACGTATTGCTCTTCCCCACAATGAAGTCGCTCAACTAAGCAAAACAGCTCTGTATCAACGCTTACGGGACTTTTAAATGCGGCAGAAATTGAGTTTTACCACTTTTGCCGAAAAAGCCTACCACAGACATCAACTCCTGCTCAATTCGGGCAGGAGTTTTTATTGTGTCTGACTGAAAAGGAAGGAGTAAATTATTTTGACCTGACGGTAAATGAACTCATCGACCGAGCCTTCAACAAAAATATGCTTTGCGGAATTTTATGTGTATCGGAAACCAAAACAATTTTTGCAGTACTTAATTGATATCAACAGCAAAGCCGCCCGAGTTTTACGCTCGAACGGCTTTGTATTCATACGGAAACAGGGCAGTCGCCGATGAAATTCAGTTTTCTGATATAAGTACAGCGGCGTTTTGCGCCGAAATCTTTGCTGTCCGTTGCGTGGAAAACCATATAAATCCCGTCGTCACGGTAAAGAAAACTGCAATGTCCCGTGTGATAGAGCCCTGCCGTTGTGTTTTTGCTAAAGAACGGTATTGCACTCTTGACCCAGCAATCGGGATTCATCGGGTCATCGCCCGACAGGCACAGAATTCCCATACAGTATCCGCCCGAGCTGTAGCCGCTTGCGGAATAGACTAAATAAGAACTATCACCTTTATAAAGTGCCGCAGGTCCTTCGTTGACCCACCAGCCTTTTTTCTCCCAGAGATATTCGGGCTCCGAAAGCATTGCGCCTTTCTGACCCGATTTAAGAGTATATGGATTCTCCATTTCGGCAATATAAATGCACTGGTGTCCGACATTCAGATAAGCCGAGCAGACATAATAGAGCTTTTCGCCGTGCCTGAAATAAGTGCCGTCAATGTTGTTAAGCCCGTCGGGAGCAAGAATTCCCTTGAATTCATATTCGCCCATAATATCATCGGTTTTGCTCTCAAGCACAAAGCCGTAGCGGTAATAATCGCCGTGATTTTCGTCAGCGTTGCCGTTTGGCATTGCACCTCTCGGCACGGTTTCGCTGTCAAAAACGGCGCAGGAAATAATATACCATTTTTCGCCGATTCTGAATATTTCGGGTGCCCATATATTGTCTTTTACACCGTCTTGACCCAGTGCATAAACGGTTTTGCGTTCAATTGTGGCAGTATCTTCGGGCGATGCAATCTTAATAATATCAATGCGGTCATTGAGCGTGTACATATAATATGTGTATCCGCCGTCCTCAACCATAAACGGGTCGCCGCCTTCGCCCAAGTCAACGGGTGTTTCGGTTTCGTTGCCGAGAAAAGGAAGTCCCGTCAGCGCACAAAGCTGAATTATCAGCGCAACTGAAACGGAAACGATTTTTGTAATTATACTCATTTTTACAGTTTCTCCTTCCGTTTTTAACTTAATTTATTATACCATAAAAGAAAATATTTTACAATAAATTCAGAGCTCGCAATGCTTGACAAGGCTGAGCATCAAACTATATAATTTTATTACAAGCCGAAAAGGGGAGATACCGGTGAATACATTTGATAACGAAGTAAAACAGCGTTGGGGTGACACGGATGCTTACAAAGAAAGTAAGCAGAAAACCGCAGAATTCATATCCGAAGCCCTCGGAATATATTGTAAATAACAGACAAACATCAAGCCGCCGGAGTTTTACACTCTGACAGCTGATTTGATCAATCGAAATACTTTTTTATTGGATTCAAAGTGTGAAATAATAGCATCATAAGATAAAATTATTAGTTGACAGAAAGGATGAAGGATATGAATAATTTATCGGAATTTAAAATTCAGGATATGTCAGATGTTTTCTGTAAGCAACATAATTTTTCAGACGGATACTGTGTCGGAACAATTGAAGGTTATGATGGATTATATTTAATTTGTCAGGAAACACAAACAGCCAAAAGACTTCCGGAACAATACCAAAACACGCCGATATATGTTTATCCTCAGTGCGGCGGATATAAAAATGGACTTGTTATGGTAAGTTTAATGGATAAAATAAATTTAGCATATCATCACAACAAAGGCAGTAGTGCGGGTATTTGGGGATGGACAGATAAAGATTTTAACATAGTAATTGAACCTCAATATATATTTGCCGAAAATTTTATCGAAGGCAAGGCATGTGTATGCAAAGGCAATTGGATTCAACTTGATGATGGGCGATATAATTGGAAAAATGAAGCTTGGGGAATTATCGATATGTGTGGTAAAGAGATAGTTCCTTGCAAATACGATGAATTGTATCCAATAGATGATTCGGATAATCTGTATCTTGCTCATAAAGGCGGTTGGGAAAACGGAATTTATTGTGTTGTAGATTGCGATACCCAAAATGAAATTCTGCAAATGGATTTCGATTTTGATGCGGGATATATGTTTAATGAAATGTTTGTTTCGGAAGATAATCTGTTTTTTGTCAATCATCTTCCTGGAAAAGGTACAGATTTGATTTATGTTTATAATTTGACATCAAATACCTTTTTAGTCCACGGTATGCCCTATACAGAAAGAACATTCAACGGAGAAAGCAGGGTTGTTGTCAATAAAGACGGAGAAGATATAATCGTATTCTGATTGTTGATCGTTGTTTTGTTGCAATCACTATTATCATCAAACATCAAGCCGCCCGATTGCTCGGACGGCTCTTTTGGTTCGGTCAGATTAAAACAGTTGTGTCGGGAGCTTCAGCTTTTCTTTCGGCAGGAACTGTTTGTCGAATTCTTCGGCTTGAGCCTCATCAACAAAATATCCCTTCGGGGGAGTGTATTCACCGCTTATGCCGTCAAGATAACCTTTTTTCAGCTCCTTGCAGAGAAAGAACGATGCATCCGCACCTTCGGGCAAACCGTGGTACCGGATACCGAACTCGCTCGCATAAGCGAATCCGCTTTTGCCGTAAAACCCGATATTCCCCTCAAAGCAAAGCGCACCGCAGCCAAGCTCTGCCGCCTTTTCCAAAGAATAGTCAAGCATTTCACCCGGACACGGTATTTATATGTATTTTTCAATAATTTTCTGTAATTCTTCTTTAATAATCTGATGCCCTTCAAGGGTGGGGTGAATGCCGTCAGCGGTCCAATAACTCGTGTTACCGTCACTGCATAATTCATCAAACCGCTTCTGCAGCGGAACAAAGTCAAAACCGTATTTTTCTGCAATCTGTTTTGATATTTCAGCCATTTTTCTTACTTCGGAAATAAACTCATCCAATAATTTTTCCGTGCAGGAGCCTTTTAGAATAAAAGGTTCTAAAATTATGATTTTGATTTCAGGTAAGCTTTCTCTGATTTCATCGATAAGCATCTCGTAAATCATTCTGAATTTTTTCGGGCTGACACCGCAGCTCATGGTAAGCTCATGAGAAACGTCATTGACACCGATAAGAATAGACATATAATCGGGTTTCAGATTAATTATATCCTCCTTGATTCGGGCATAAACGTCGGTTATTCTGTCTCCGCTTTTACCTCGATTGACGAATTCGATTTTGCCTTCGTATTTATCTTTAAGTTCACAGGCGAGCATAAACGCATATCCGCAGCCTAAGCCGAAATTAACCTGATTCTCATCATCTCTGTTTGCATCCGTTATTGAATCACCCTGAAATAAAAATGTTTTCATATAAAAAGCTCCTATACGATATGATAACGATAAACACGAAATCCGACTAAGTCAGAATATATTTGATATGCGGAGTTGTTTATCCGTAAAAAGCATATCAGTTATTTATTAATAAACTGTGAATCTGCGATTTCAGCAATTTCTTCTTCTGTTGTTGCTTTCTTCATTTTATCGGCAACGGTGCTTCTTCTTTCACGAAGCTCGGCGTACATACGCTCGCGGTTTTCTGCAGTAATGGGATAGCGCCGTGCCGTTTCGTCGGGAGTGATTCCGGCAAAATAGCCGTGTCTGCCGTCGTTTGCCCCCACAAGAATGCTGAGGATTGTCGGCTTGTTGTCGATAACATCCTCCTGCCATTTTTCAAGAAGATTCTCTGCTCTTTCGCCCGAATAGCCTTTGTTTATGAATTTGGGCATATTCTCAGCATTTTCAAGAGCAAGCTGTGAAGCAACTATATACTGATAACCGTGCCCCATAATGTGGTTACAGTCCATACACTTGCCTCGGTTTCCGTCTGTTATGGAGTCACCAGAAAACAGCAGGATATCATTTTTGTCAAGTTTCATAAAGGAAGCCTCACCTTCTTTCTCCTCTGTCAAAAGTGCATTACCGCCGTTAAACGATGTGAAAAAGCTGTATTTGCCAAAATTAATATTCCTAATTATACATCCTATATCTAAAATCTATCATTTTTCACAGAAAAAACAAAGGTCATTATTAGAGCAAAAAAGTGTCCTTATTTGCAGCAAAACAGTTGAAATAACGTCCCGAATAAGATATACTGAAGGCAACAGGCGGTGATAATTATGGCAAATAACCTGATAGAAAGACTTATCAGGCACACGCTGGATAACCCTTCATTTTTGCTCAAAAACAAAAGTAACGATGAGAAATTCATCATTGAGGGCTCCAGAATAATGGAAAAGGAGAAGCTTATTGCGGTAAGAGCCGACACAAACACAAAGCATTTTCCGGAGCACTGCCATGATTATGTTGAGATTACTTATATGTATCAAGGAACAAAAACCAATATTATCAACAACGAAACCGTTGTTCTTAACGAGGGCGATATTCTTTTTATGACCCAAAACTGCAGGCAGGAAAATCTGCCTGCAACCGATTATGATATAGCGGTCAATTTTATTGTTCTGCCGCAGTTTTTCGAGAAAGCTCTTGAAATGCTGAACAGTGAAGAATCATTGTTGCACAGCTTTATAATTCAATGCTTACGGGGCGAAAACGGCTACGACGGCTATCAGGTGCAGTATGAGGACGACGGAACTTATTCTTTCACATTTATCTGTTCTCCCGCATCTCCCGACGATATAATCAGGGTTTACGTTGAACAGTAAAATCTGTTAATAAGCATATACCGGAGGTCAGATGTGAAAAAACTTATTTCAATTGTTCTGGTTTTGGTTATGGCATTCGCTTGTGCTGTGCCTGCATTTGCCGTGCAGAGTGAACAGCCGGTGATAACCGCGGCGCAGGAAAGCGGCGGGAACGCTTTCGTTGTTTTCTTTGCGGATTTGTTTGGAAAAATCGGTGTAGAGAAAAACTATATTTCCTGGCAGGGCTCGCAGGTAATATATCTTGATTGATAATTCATCGATAAACACAGTTCCTGCGTTTTTTGAAAGGTATAAGACAACGGCAGCTTTACACAAGAAGCAGCCGTTTGTTTTCATCTGAATTATTTACATCGGAATCAAACTGCAATTCAAAAACATTATGAGGAGGCCAAATTTATGAAGAAAAAATTCATCGCTTTATTCCTCGGAATCTGTATTCTGCTCACCTGCACAGTACCTGTTCTTGCGAGTCAAGCGCAAGCAGAGCTTTTGAAAATTTACGGCGACGATATGCTCTTTGAGCAGGAAAAGGATGCTGTTTTTGCGGGCAAAGCACCTGCGGGGAGCACAGTCTCTGCCGAGCTTTTTGCTGCTGACGGCAGCCTTGCAGCTTCCGCAGAAACCGTTACCGATGAAAAGGGAGAATTTACCGTTTCCTTTGCGGCTCCCAAAGGCAGCTTTGAGGAATACACCGTTATTATCAAATGCAACGGTACCGAGTTTGACACCCTTAACAGAGTTGTCTTCGGCGAATTATGGCTGGCGAGCGGACAGAGCAATATGCAGTATCCCTTGAGTCAGGCTCTTTCTGCAATAGAGGATTTCGAAAACGGTGCAAAACAGAGCAAATGGATAAGAGCTATGGTTTCAGACACCTATTCTGCACACGGCAAGGTTTCCGTCACACCGCACGGGGATATACCTGATGCCGTCTGGATTACGGGTGAGAATCCTGCAATTTACGGCGTAAGCGCTGTCGGCTTCTTTTTTGCAGAAGAATTGCTCGAAGAGCTTGATATGCCCATAGGCATACTCAATATTTCTCTCGGCGGCACGTCAATTGCAACCTGGCTTTCACGTGAGGCTATTGACGGCGACGAGCAGGTAAGAAAAGATTTTACCGATGATTATATCTCCGTCGAAGGTTGGGTTGACAGCGACATAAACTACTCCGCCGATATGACGGTAAACTACAACCTTCGTATCGAAGCTGTAAGACATTTCAGGCCTTCGGGTGTAGTATGGTATCAGGGCGAAACCGATATTATGCTCAACTGGTCACCCGAGCGCTACGCAAGAGCGTTTGACCTTTATCAGCGCTCCTATACTGAGCTTTTTGAATATGAAGACGGACTTATGCCTGTTATTTATACTCAGCTTGCACCGTATTATTATTCAACAGACGGCGGCTGGGCACTGCCCGAGTGGAACTTTGCTCTTGCAGATTGGCAGAAGGCACAGCCCGACTCAAGAGCTATGGTTACAATAAACGACCTACCCGGCACCTACATCCCCGAAGCAGGTCCTATTCACCCCGGTCACAAGGAAGAAATAGGCGACCGTATGGCAGAATGTGCAATCAATATGCTCTACGGCGGCAGCGCAATCCATACGGCGGCAAGCCTTGACTCTGCCGAAATCCGCAACGGCAGTATTTACGCAACACTCACAAACGTTGCCGACGGTGTAGAAGCAGACGGTACTCCCGACGGCTTTGCAATTTGCGGCAACAACGGTGTTTATGTGAAAGCCGAAGCTGAATTAGTTTCGGAAAACACGGTCAGAATATGGTCGGACAGCATCGAAAACCCCGTTTCGGCAACCTACGGCTACTGTGTAAGCAACGGCAATGCGAACCTTTATTCTGTAAAGGACGGCGAAAAGTATATGCCCGTCAGCCTGTTCGTAACCGACCCGACGCACAGCACTCAATACTGGGTTGAAAAGCCCTGGGCAGAATGCGAAAGTGCCGAAATATGGCGCTATAACAATGAACAGCAGACCGGCTACTTCCCCGGCTGGACGATTGGAAATGCCGAAATCTCGTTCAACTCTTCCGATGCTTACAGCGGCAGCAACGGTATGAACATAAAGGCTGACAGCGGCTTCTTCACCGTTGCACCGTTAAGAAATTATACGGACAGATTTGAACCCGACACCTTCTGGGACGTTGAAAACTGCTTTGAAAATTACGGCACGATAAGCTTTTACGTTCGCAACAACGGCACTTCGGATATCACCTTTGACGGACTGAAAATTTACAAAAACAAGGCGCTGTGGTATTCTCCCGCCGATTGCTCAACTAATCAGCCCGAAAGTGTAATTCCTGCCGACGGCGAGTGGCACCTCGTCACACTCAACCTCGACAAGCTCTGCCTGTGGGGCAATGAATGCGGCATACTTTTCTCCAACGACAATCTCGATTCCGTGAGCGATTTTGTTTTCTGCTTCTCCGGTGAAAATGCTGACATCAGCTTTGACCACATCCGCTTCACTCCCGAAACCGATGAAGAAATAAACCGCTTCGAAATAAATATTGCAAACGCCGACAGTATACTTGAATACATTTCAGCCTTCTTCGTAACGGTAATCGGTGCGGTTGCAAAACTATTCAATGTTTAAAAGCTGAGAGCTTCAGACTTAATCAGTGTTGATTTTTGTGTTTTTGCCTTCCCGATTTCGGGAGGGCATTTTTGCTGTATTTAAAAAAACCTTGGCTGTTCAAAAGCCGGGGGCTTCCTATTAATTTACGGTGATGTTACCGTGAAAGGTGCTGTAACCTGAACGGAGCAGTTGACAAAATGCGATGTTATAGGTTATAATATTCAAGTTAAAAGCAAAAAATATGAAAAGGAAGCATAATTATGGCATTTTCAGACATCGGTGTTCTTATTGGTGATGTTACTCTCGCCAAGATTGAGCGCACCACAAAAGACCCTATGAAGGCGCAGGAAAAGCTCCTCAAGAGAATTCTCAACAAGAGTAAGAACTGTGAGCTCGGCAAAAAGTACAACTTTGCCGACATCAACGGTATTGACGATTTCCGCAACAAGGTTCCGCTTACAACTTATGAAGATTACGATGCACTTGTTGACCGTATGATTCACAAGAGAGAAAAGAATATTATGTACACGGGCCACAACGTACGCTACTGTTCATCATCTGGCAGCGTAGGTAAGCCCAAGGTTCTTCCCAAGTCAATTTACGACATCTGGAATATGCAGTGTATCGGCTTCTCCTGCACTGTTTCCACAACGGCACATCACCTCAAGAAGGTTTGCGGCAAAAAAATGCCTCCGCAGATGGGCCCGATTGTTCTTATTCTTACCGGCCACGAGCTTGAGGACGGCAAGATGTGTAACGGCGCCGGTCAGGTTCCGCTGACTTATCTTAAGCCCATTACCAAGTTCTTCTGTACTTCTCCCGTTTCTCTGCTCTATGCAGAGCACGAGGAGCTGCTTGATACATCCTATCTTCAGCTTCGCTTTGCCCTTCAGGAGGAAAAGGTTTCTTATATCGGCTCCGTTGTTATTACACTTGTTACAACAATGTTCGATTACCTTGAAAAGAACTGGGAAATGCTTTGCGACGATATTGAGCACGGCACAATAAATCAGAGTGTCAAAATTACACCTGAGCACCGTGCAGAGTACGAAAAGAAGCTAAAGCCCAACCCCAAGAGAGCAGAGTTCCTCCGCCAGGAATTCCGCAAGGGCTTTGATACGCCTA
Organism: Clostridia bacterium; assembly: GCA_017410325.1. Lineage (GTDB taxonomy): Bacteria > Bacillota > Clostridia > Oscillospirales > Acutalibacteraceae > UBA8612. Next base: position 15,921 of record JAFQRA010000037.1, read on the forward strand.
TCGCTCCCAGAATCTGGCCCAGACTTTGCTATGCCTACGGTATGGTCGGCTCCAACCTCAAGGTGTACGTTGAAACTCTCCGCCGTTCAATCGGTGATATCCCGATTCATAATATGGGCTATGCCGCTGCAGAAGGCTTCTTTGCTCTTCCCATAGAGCTTGACGTTCACGACAGTATGGTCGTTCCCTACAGCGTATTCTTTGAATTCATCCCCGTAAACGACGATATCGAAGAGGATGAAACCGAAACACCCAAGACCCTTCTTCTCAACGAGCTTGAGGTGGGCAAGAAGTACGAAATGGTTGTTACAAACTCCTCGGGTCTCTACCGCTACCGTATGGAGGATATCGTTCAGGTTACAAGAATGCACAATAACACACCCGTTATTGAATTCCTTTACAGAAGAAACCTGAGTATGAACGTTGCCAACGAAAAGACAACTACTGCTATGGTTGACTTTGCCGCAAAGCAGGTCTTTGAAAAAACGGGCAATGAGTTTGTCGGCTACAGCTTCTATCCCGATTTCTCAACCAACCCGCCCCGTTACTGTATGCTTACAGAAATCAAGGGCGATATAAGCGAAGAAAAGCGTCAGGAAATGATAGAGGTTTTGGACGAAGAGCTCAAGGGTGTCAACGAGAAGTACTACAAGTACAGACGTTGGGGTATGCTCAACCGCCCCGAAATTCTCATCCTCAAGCCCGACACATACTGGGATTACAGAGAAAATCTCCGTAACCAGGGCGTACATCTCAATCAGATTAAGCCCGTTACGGTTATCAACTCAAAGCCCAGAGAGGAATTCTTCTTCTCACACGTCCTTACCGAAAAATCGGAAACACTCGATTATATCAAGGAAAATCAGGATAAATAAAAATCAAGGAGCAGCAGGTGAAAGCCTGTTGCTCCGTTTTTTTAATCTTCTGTTGTTTCTTCGGCGGTCTCGCGCGTGTCGGAGGTGCTGTATTCTTCGCAGACTGACGTGGATTCGGTCGTGCTCGTGTCTTCGGGATTTAAGCAGGATTTTATCATAGCAAAGGGCATTATAACCGCACAGAGAATGACGAAAAGGCCAAGGCAGCCTTTTTTATCTTTTTGGTCTTTTTTATCGGGAGCTATTCCTATATGAAAATGGTCTGTAATTTTTATTATCGGAATTAATTATGTTACTCCTTTGAATCAAGCGTTAAATATCGGTAATCCGTTTTCGTCCCACTCGATTTTTCTTATGTGCGTGCTTCTGCACGGATCGTACAGCGGGTCGCCGTCTGCGTGCTCACATTCTTTTCTGCAGCATCTTTCATCCCGTGAATGGTAAACTATCAGCCAGTCGCCGTTTTCGTCCTGAACAAAGCTGTTGTGTCCCGGCCCGTATTCGCCGACAAGGTCATCGGAGCACAGCAGGGGACGGTCGAGCTTTGTCCAATTGTCCATATTCAGCAAATCTGCGTTTTCGTCGGCATACATCAGCCCTACGCAGTATTCGGGGCCCGTTGCGCTTGCGGAAAAGGCAACGAAAATCCGTCCGCCGTGCTTTAAAACGGCCGGCCCTTCGTTTACGGGAATGTTCACACACTCCCAATCAAATTCGGGTTTTGTAAAGAGAATTGCTTTACAAACCGTTCTGTTCGGCTCGTTCGGTTTAACCTCGGCAATATATACGTTTGAGTTGCCGCCGTGCTGTGCCCAAAGCAGGTAATGTCGCCCGAAATGGCTGAAATGCGTCATATCAAGCGAAAAACGGGTGAATGAAAAATCATCGTCATCGGGGCATTTCATCTTTCCGAGGTCTTCCCAACCGTCATTGTAAGGGTCTTCGCCTTTACAAACAATGGCGTGACAGTTGATGTCCCAAACGTTGTCGCTGCTGCCGCTTGCGGCAAAAAAAGCGTACCACCTGCCGCCGATTTCGTGAATTTCGGGTGCCCAGATAAAACGGTGTGCGGTTTTACAGTCCTTTTCGTCCCATATCGTCTTTTCCTCGGCAGTTTTAAGTCCTTCAACCGTTTTGGAACGGCGCAGAATAATTCTGTCGTAGCCCTCGGGGTCATCCTTGCCGTACATCGGGTAAGAAGCGGTGAAATAGTAATATCCGTCACTGCCCCTTGTTATGAACGGGTCGGCACGGTCCTTTATAAAAATTTCGTTTTTCTCCTGCTTCAATTTTTCGCCACCCTTTCAGATTTGTCTATTTTGATTGTATTCTTTAATAATATTTTGTCAATAGCATTAATTGACGAATAATCAATATTGTATTATTATGGAAGAAATAAATTAGAGTTTGTCGAGGCTGAAAGGATAAATCTATATGAAATACAAAATACTCTCTCTGTTCAAAAAGCTCACTGCGGCAATAATGTCGCTGTTTATGCTGCTTACCTCTTCGGGCGGCGAAGTGCCCGCTGACGAGCCGGAGGCCAACCTTATTTCCGGCTACGACACGTCGGCAGATTATTCTCTTCAAATTGATGCGGCAAACGAGATGCACGATATAAGCGACCTGCTTTTCGGTATATTTTTTGAGGATATCAACTTTGCCGCAGACGGCGGACTCTATGCCGAAAAGGCGGTCAACCGTTCGTTTGAGTTTACCGAGGTTGCTGCGGGCGACCAACTCTACGGCTGGAGCACTGTCGGCGGTGCATCGGTTGAGGTTAAGGTCAACGACACGGCAAACTGCCTTAATGAGAACAATACCAATTACGCTGTTGTTACAAACAGCGGCGATGTCCCTTCGGGTGTGGCGAACGTCGGCTTTCTTGACGGAATGAGTGTTGAAGACGGTGCAAGTTACCGCTTCTCCGTCTGGGCAAAGGGACTTGACGGCTATGACGGCAGAATTTATGCGGAAATCTGTGTTGACGGCAATTCAGTCGGTACTGCGGTAATTGACGGTATTACAGACGCATGGGCAAAATACGAGCTTGTGCTTACCTCTTCAAAAACCGCAAGCCAAAACGTTACCCTGCAGGTGCTCGTTGACAACGGTGCGGTTGCGCTCGATATGGTTTCACTTTTCCCCGTTGATACCTTTAAGGGCAGGGAAAACGGTATGCGTAAGGATTTGGCGGTTATGCTCGAAGAGCTTCAGCCGAAATTCCTGCGCTTCCCCGGCGGCTGTATAATAGAAGGCTATGACAGATATTCCGCCTATAACTGGAAGGACTCAATCGGCGTTGATTCACAGGGTAATCCGCTTTATTTCAACGGCGGCTACGGTGATGTTGCCGCACGTAAGCAGGGTATGAACATCTGGACGGACTTTGCCGCAACGGATGACCCGTATCCCTCTTTTATGACCTATGGTCTCGGCTTCTTTGAGTATTTTCAGCTTGCCGAGGATATCGGCGCAGTCGGCGTGCCCGTGCTCAACTGCGGCCTTTTCTGCCAGATGAGAGGTAAGGGTCCCGTAGCGATGGATACCCCCGAGTTCGAGCAGTATGTTCAGGATATGCACGACCTCGTTGAATTCTGCCGCGGCGACGAAAACACGAAATGGGGCAGGGTGAGGGCTTCCCTCGGCCATTCCGAGCCGTTTGAGCTTCGGTATATCTGTATCGGCAACGAAAACGAGGGCACGGATTATTTTGAGCGTTACGAGGCGTTTCTTGATTCCTTCAATGCGGCCAAGCAAGAAAAACCCGCACTTTACGAGGGCATAGAGCTGATTTACTCCGCAGGTGCATCTGATGCAACTCACAGCGGCAACTACATAAAATCGTACGAATTTGCAGAAGAATGGCTCAGCGAAAACCCCGACAAAACCGTGAAGGATTTTGCGGGTGCGACAGACCAGCACTATTACAACGACCCCGAGTGGTTCCTTGAAAACACAGATTATTATGATGAAAAGAATTATAAGCGCAGCCCCGATGAAATGACTGCTACGGGCTACGGCGGAGCAATAAACGTTTTCCTCGGCGAATATGCCGCACGCTCCAATACGCTCAAGGCAGCCCTTGCGGAAGCGGCGTATATGACGGGGCTTGAGCGCAACGGCGATATAGTTGCAATGGCGGCGTACGCTCCGCTTTTCGGCAACCTTACCGCAACCCATTGGTCGCCCGACCTTATCTGGTTCAACAACCGCCTTTGCACCGGCTCAATCAGCTACTATATGCAGAAAATTTTCTCCGTAAACCAAGGCACAAAGGTGCTTGATTCTACGCTTTCCGGTGCCAATATTGCACAGGAAAATCTTTCGGGCAGAGTGGGTGTCGGCACGTGGTATACTGCGGCTGAATTTGACGACGTAAAGGTTGTGAACAATGAAACGGGAGAAACCCTCGGCGCAGACGATTTCTCGTTGAACACCTTCTGGTGGGATTGGGAAAAGGCTACGGACGGTGAGTTCGAGGTTAAAAACGGCAAGCTTACACAGAAGTCAACCTATATGGAATACAGCAACAACGGCTCCGTTGCCTACTTCGGCGCGGATGAATGGGAAAACTACACCTACACCGTGAAGGCTGCAAAGCTCGACGGCTCAGAGGGCTTCATAATTCCATTTGCCGTCAGAGATAAGGACAACTGCTTCTTCTGGAATATCGGCGGCTGGGATAATACCGTTTCCTGCCTGCAGGAAATAAGTAACGGCGCAAAAACGGGCCAGCTTGTCGGCACGGTGAAGCCGTTCGTTGCCGAAACGGGCAGAACGTACGAGCTGAAAATCACCGTTGACGGCAGAAACGTAAAGTGTTTTATCGACGGCGAGCTTTATGTTGACTATACGACAGGCTCCGATTGCGAAGCCGAGGCCTATTCGGTGGTCAGCACCGATGAAAGCGGCGATATAATAGTTAAAATCGTAAACGTTACGGGCAATAACAAAACCGTAGCGGTCAACGTTGAAAATGCGGAAATCGCCTCAACCGCAACCGTTTATCAGGTCAGGGGAGAAAGCCTCGGTGACGATAACATCCTCGGCGAAAAAGAGGACTGCATTATGGAAGAATTTGAAATGAACGGCTTTTCAAGTCAGTTTAATTTCGTTGTCCCGAAATATTCCGTAACGGTAATAAGGTTGGAAAGATAAACAAATATAAAACGGACAGCAATCTGATTTTAAAGACGACCAAAGGTCGCCCCTACACGGATGCTGTCCGTTTATTCTTTTTGTTATCTGTTTTTTGCCTGTTCGAGCTTGTGCTGTCTGCGGTTTTTGACGTGGTCGGGAATGGGCTTGATTTCGCCTGCTTGCTGAAGTGCCCAGCGTGTGAGCAACGGGCCGACAAGCTCGTAAATAAGCACGGCGAAAAGCACTATGTTGCGTATAAGGTTGCCCTGTTCGCCCAGCTGCATAGCCGTTGTGCACATGCCCAGCGCAACGCCTGCCTGCGGGAGGAGTGTAATGCCCAGGTACTTGCAAATCTGCGGCTCGCACTTGACGAGCTTGGCGCTTGCGGAAGCGCCGAAGTATTTGCCGATAGAACGGGTGATGATATAAATTGCACCTATGAGCACGATTGCGCCGTCCGTAAATACGTTCAGCTCAAGCTCAGCACCGCTTATTACGAAGAACAGCGCAAACAGCGGCGAGGTCCACTTGTCCGAGCTTTCCATAAGGTCGTGCGAAAGGGGACAGATGTTGCAGAACACCGTGCCGAGCATCATACATACAAGAAGTGATGAAAAGCCGATGTGTACGTGGCCGATTTCAAATTTGAGGTTGGAAAGTGCCGCCGTAAGGAAAACGAAGGCAATCGTGAGGTTGAGTCGGTTCGTGTTCGAGTTGAACAGCTTTTCAAGGTAGGTGAGCAGACAGCCCATAACCGCGCCGAGTATGAGTGAGCCGACAATTTCTATAAGCGGATTTACTATAATCGAAATCATATCCGCAGAGCCGCTGATGAGTGCCCTTGCCACGCCGAAGGAAACGGCGAAAACGATAAGGCCGACTGCGTCGTCAAGCGCAACTATGGGGAGCAGGAGCTTTGTGAGGGGACCGTTTGCCTTGTACTGGCGTACAACCATAAGCGTTGCGGCAGGTGCCGTTGCGGTTGCGATTGCGCCCAGGGTGATTGCCTGCGAAACGGAAAGCTTGTCGGGCATTATCAGGTGTATTGCAATAAGTGCGGCGTCAACGATTGCGGCGGCGGCAAGCGCCTGAAGCACGCCGATTACAAACGCCTGCTTACCCGTTTTCTTCAGCTCTTCAAGCCTGAATTCGTTGCCGATTGAAAAGGCAATGAAGCCCAGCGCAACGTCCGAAATAACGCCGAGTGACTCAACGTTTTCGTGTGAGGCAAAGCCGAGGCCGTTAAGACCGAGTTCGCCGAGGCAGTACGGGCCGATGAGCACGCCGGCAATAAGGTAGGCGGTAACGCTCGGCAGCTTGAGGGGCTTGAAAAGCCTTGTCATCATAAGGCCTGCAAGCAGAGCTACGGATACTGATAAAAGAACGTTCATTATAATATCGCTTCTTTTCTTTTTATGAATTTGAATTTATAACACGGCTTTGTATTATATTCTTTTACAACACTTTTTTCAAGCATTAATTTCCCAAAAATTTATGCACTTGGCAAGTTGACTTATGTATAAATTTCATATATAATATAGTTGTTTCCTGACACAAAGTATTACTGAGTGAAAGGTGCGAGAAAATACCGTAAAAATTCTGAAAACTACAGAAAGCTTCTGCGTGTTTATCCGTGCCTTGTCGGGGTGCGGATTTTTTTATTCTTAAATATTTGAAGAGGAAGTTTAAATGGATACAAGAGTTGCCGTTATGGGCATTATAGTTGAAAACAAGGACAGCGTTGAACAGCTCAACGCAATTCTGCACGAGTACGGCGATATAATAATAGGCCGTATGGGCATACCCTATAAGGAAAGGGGAATAAGCATAGTCAGCATTGCCGTGGATGCTCCGCAGGACACGATTTCCGCTCTTTCGGGCAAAATCGGCAAGCTCAGCGGAATAAGCGTAAAAACCGCTTATTCAAACGTGATAAATTATGGATGAAAGAATAATTGAATTAATAAAAAAACTTGAAAAAACACGTTCATTATCCGTGGAGGAATATGAATATATAATTGAAAACGCAAGCGAGGATGCTGCCGCATTGCTTCGCGAAAAGGCAGACAGGGTGCGCCGTGAAATTTACGGCACGGACGTTTATATCAGAGGACTTATTGAAATAAGCAATTACTGTAAAAACGACTGCCTTTACTGCGGAATACGCAGGGGTAACAAAGCCTGCGAGCGGTACAGATTGACCGAGGAGAAAATTCTCTCCTGCTGTGAGCAGGGCTATGCGCTGGGCTTTCGCACCTTCGTTATGCAGGGCGGTGAGGACGCTTATTTTGACGATGAGCGAATGTGCCGCATAATAAGCGAAATCAAACGCCGCTATTCCGACTGTGCGGTGACATTATCCCTCGGCGAAAAGAGCAGGGAGAGCTATCAAAAGCTGTTTGATGCCGGTGCGGACAGATATCTACTGCGCCACGAAACCGCGGACAAGGAGCACTACGAAAGGCTTCACCCGAAAGAATTATCGTATGAAAACCGTATCCGCTGTCTTTACGATTTGAAAGAAATCGGCTTTCAGGTCGGCTGCGGCTTTATGGTCGGCTCACCCTACCAGACCTCACACCATCTTGCAAAGGATTTAAAATTCGTTGAGGATTTTCAGCCAGATATGTGCGGAATAGGGCCGTTTGTGCCGCATAAGGATACACCCTTCTGCTCGTTTGTACAGGGCTCGGCAGAGCTTACCTGTTACCTTTTAAGTGTTGTCAGGCTCATCCGCCCGAATATACTCCTGCCCTCTACAACGGCTTTGGGCACGATACTTCCCGACGGCAGGGAAAAGGGCATACTTTCGGGTGCAAACGTTGTAATGCCGAATCTTTCGCCCGAAGAGGTGCGAAGCAAATACACTCTCTACAACGGTAAAATTTCCACGGGTGCGGAATCCGCTCAGCAGAAAAACGGCCTTGCAGGAAAAATGGAGAAAATCGGCTACAGAATAGTCACGGCTAAAGGTGACGTAATTAAAAGCTAATCATCGAAAGAAGGAAAATATATTATGGCAAACTATAACTCCAAATCGCTCAAAGCAGAAGAATTTATTAACCACGGCGAAATTCTCGCAACCCTCGAATACGCCGAAGCCAACAAGAACAACGTTGAGCTTATTGACGAAATTCTTGAAAAGGCACGCCCGAAAAAGAGCGGCAGCGGCACAACCTGTCAGGGTCTGACTCACCGTGAGGCAAGCGTTCTTCTTGCCTGTGAAATTCCCGAAAAAATCGAAAAGATGTACGAGATTGCAAAGGAAATCAAGCTCGCCTTCTACGGTAACCGTATCGTTATGTTTGCACCTCTCTATCTTTCCAACTACTGCGTAAACGGCTGTGTTTACTGCCCGTACCACCTCAAAAACAAGCACATTGCGCGCAAAAAGCTCACTCAAGAGGAGATTAAGGCAGAGGTTATCGCACTCCAGGATATGGGCCACAAGCGCCTTGCAATCGAAGCGGGCGAAGACCCCGTGCACAACCCGATTGAGTATATCCTCGAATCAATCAAAACCATTTATTCAATCAACCACAAAAACGGTGCAATCCGCAGAGTAAACGTCAACATTGCCGCAACAACGGTTGAGAATTACAGAAAGCTCAAGGATGCAGGCATCGGCACGTACATCCTCTTCCAGGAGACCTACCACAAGGAAAGCTATCTCAAGCTTCACCCCACCGGCCCCAAGCACGATTACGACTACCACACCGAGGCTATGGACAGAGCTATGGAAGGCGGAATTGACGACGTCGGCTTAGGCGTACTTTTCGGACTTGAGCTTTACAAGTACGAGCTTGCGGGTCTGCTTATGCACGCGGAGCACCTTGAGGCCGTTCACGGTGTGGGTCCTCATACGATAAGCGTGCCGAGAATCAAGCGTGCGGACGATATCGACCCCGATGTTTTTGACAATTCCATACCCGATGAAATGTTTGAAAAAATCATTGCCATCATCCGTATGGCTGTACCCTACACGGGTATGATTATATCCACCCGTGAGTCCCAGGCAGTGCGTGAACGCGTGCTTAACCTCGGCATTTCGCAGATTAGCGGTGCTTCCCGTACCTCTGTCGGCGGATATACGGAAGAGGAAAGACCACACGACTCCGAGCAGTTTGACGTTTCCGACCAGCGCACGCTTGACGAGGTTGTCGGCTGGCTTATCGACAACGGCCACATTCCGTCCTTCTGTACCGCCTGCTACCGCGAGGGCAGAACGGGCGACCGCTTTATGAGTCTTTGCAAGAACGGCCAGATTATCAACTGCTGTCACCCCAACGCACTTATGACGCTCACGGAATACCTTGTTGACTACGCAAGCGAAGCCACAAAAATGAAGGGCTTTGAGCTTGTTGATGCCGAACTCGGTAAGGTTACGAACCCGAAGGTTGAGGCAATTGCAAGAGATAACGTTGCCGATATAAAGGCCTCCAACCGCAGAGATTTCAGATTTTAAGGTGATTGTATGAGTCTTAATTCAACCGCTTCCGCCGAAAGAGTGCATATAGGCTTTTTCGGCCTGAGAAACGCAGGTAAATCAAGCGTAGTAAATGCAGTAACGGGTCAGGAGCTGTCGCTTGTTTCCGACGTCAGAGGCACTACGACCGACCCTGTGAAAAAGGCTATGGAGCTTCTGCCTCTCGGCCCCGTTGTAATAATCGACACCCCCGGTATTGACGATGAGGGCGAGCTCGGCGAGCTTCGCGTAAAGCGCACAAAGCAGGTGCTCAACTATGCCGATATTGCCGTGCTTGTAATTGATGCAGCAAAAGGTGAATCACAGGCGGACAAGGAGCTTGTCGTCCTTTTTGAGAAAAAGAAAATTCCGTACATCAAAGCCTTCAATAAATCCGATCTGCTTGAAGGCACACCGCAGGAAACCGAAAACACGGTTTATGTCAGTGCCGTAAGCGGATTAAATATAAATGAGCTTAAGGAAAAAATTGCCGCACTTATAAAGACAAAGGACAGCGGCAGGCGGGTGATAGGCGACCTTATCAAAAAAGGTGATACGGTTGTGCTCGTAACGCCTATTGATGTCTCAGCCCCGAAGGGCAGGCTGATTCTGCCGCAGCAGCAGACAATCCGCGATATTCTCGATTCGGGTGCAACCGCCTTCGTTACAAAGGAAACCGAGCTTGCCGGCGTGCTTGAAAGCCTCAAAGCACCGCCGAAAATGGTCGTAACAGATTCGCAAGCCTTCGGTGTCGTTTCCAAAATCGTTCCGGAAACAATTCCGCTCACCTCGTTTTCAATTCTGTTTATGCGCTACAAAGGCAGTCTGCAGGCAGCTGTGCAGGGCTCAAGAAAGCTCGACAGCCTCAACAACGGCGATACCGTGCTCATCAGCGAGGGCTGTACACACCACCGCCAGTGTGAGGATATAGGCACCGTGAAAATGCCGAAATGGATTAAGGAATACACAAAAAAGGATATCGGTTTCGAGTTTACAAGCGGCGGAGAATTCCCCGAGGATTTGTCAAAATATTCCCTCGTCGTGCATTGCGGCGGCTGTATGCTCAACGAGCGTGAGATGAAATACCGCATAAATTCCGCCGCGGATAACGGCGTGCCGATTACAAACTACGGCATAGCAATAGCCAAAATGAACGGCATTCTTGAAAGAAGCGTAGCACCGTTTGCTCTCTAATTTCCTCTTTTTTCCAAATTAGAACAATAATGTTAATAAAGTGTGGTATTATTAACATATTGTTTACAATTTTTGGAGGAAGAGTATGAAAAAAATCATATCTGTATTGCTTGCGTTCACTATGATTTTTTCTTTCGCAGGCATTTCGGCACACGCTGATGAACCGGTGCAGGAGGAAAAGCCCAACAACGGCTTTTTAGGCAACATCACAAAGGCACTCAGCTTTTTCAAGTACGGCATCAACGACACCCATGTCTATCTTGTACCGTGTGACGGTGAAAACAAATACGAGTTTCACCTGAGCTATTCCGAAAGCGACGGAACGGAAAAGGATATCGGCCTTGGTGCTTATTACGACGAAACAACGGGTGAGGTTTCGGGCGCACATTATTCACAGGGCATTTTTGAATCGGGCTTCAACTACAACGCCCACACTGAAATTTTCTATGCAATGAACGATTGCTGGCAGCGAGGACTCGGTTTCACACCGCTCTATGATTTGCTTGCCAATATGACAGCTTTCGACTATGTCACACGCCGTGTCTATTTTGATTACGGCGGCGAGGAATGGTGCATCCAGCTTTGGAAGGGCAATTACGGCTTTGATCTTCTTGTCGGCGGCGAGGTCGGCGTTTACAACCGCGAGGAAGGCAGCCTCGGCTTCTTCTACAACTGTGCCGAGGACGAGGATATGATGCCAATATCAATAAAAGTCTACAACGATGAAAGAGTCTTTGTTGACCGTGAGGCGTATCTTACCTGGTGGGCAACGGGCTTCGCTTTTTCGGACCCCGTCAACGAAAGAAAGCTTACGCTGGAAACCTCAATCACTTTCCCGGATTCCGAAATGCGAGACGCCTTTGTAGCTTCTGCCGAAAAACAGCTCGGCGTAACCTGCACGGTAACGGAAAACACAGTGCTTGTTAAATGGTAACATTATAATATCAATGCAAAATGTAAAGTGCAAAGTTAAGGGTCGCTTCGCTCCAATTGTAATATGTAATCTTACGGCGTGTCATTCTGAACGCAGTGAAGAATCTTTTAGTATTTAAGATTCTTCGCTTACGCTCAGAATGACATCCTTTTTTGTTCTGCTTAAATTACAATCGGGTGAGGGCGAAGCCCTCCCACAATTTTGCATTTTGAACTTTGCATTTTGCATTGTTTGTCCCCGACAAACTCTGATTTTTCTCTCCGCAAAACCAACAAACCACACATATTTAATGATTATCACCAAAATATAATTTGCAGGGTGATTGGAATTTATGGTAAAAATGTATTTACTTTTGATTTTTGGGTGTGCTATAATATGCGATGGTACATTGCGTGCAGTTGCAAAATTGTGCGCTGTAACTAATTAAATTGTTTATTATTTATTATTGGAGGTATAAACCAATGGCTTACAAGTATGTTTACCTGTTCTCCGAAGGTGACGCTTCAATGCGTAATACCCTCGGCGGTAAGGGTGCAAACCTTGCAGAAATGACCAAGATCGGTCTCCCTGTTCCTCAGGGCTTCACAATTTCTACAGAGGCTTGTACAAAGTACTACGAAGACGGCAAGAAGATCAACGATGAAATCCAGGCTCAGATCATGGAGTACATCGTAAAGATGGAAGGCGTAACAGGCAAGAAGTTCGGCGATAAGGAAAACCCCCTTCTCGTTTCCGTTCGTTCCGGTGCCCGTGCATCTATGCCCGGTATGATGGACACTATCCTCAACCTCGGCCTTAACGAAGAGGTTGTTGAAGCAATTTCCGAAAAGTCCGGCAATCCCCGTTGGGCTTGGGACTGCTACAGAAGATTTATTCAGATGTACTCCGACGTTGTTATGGAAGTCGGCAAGAAGTACTTCGAGCAGCTCATCGACGAGATGAAGGAAGAAAAGGGTGTTACACAGGACGTTGACCTCACAGCTGACGACCTCAAGACACTCGCCGGCCAGTTCAAGGCTGAATACAAGAGCAAGATCGGTAAGGATTTCCCCTCCGATCCCAAAGAGCAGCTTATGGGCGCTGTTGAGGCTGTTTTCCGTTCATGGGATAACCCCCGTGCAAACGTTTACCGCCGCGACAACGATATTCCCTACTCATGGGGTACAGCCGTTAACGTTCAGATGATGGCTTTCGGTAACATGGGCGACAACTGCGGTACAGGTGTTGCTTTCACCCGTGACCCCGCTACAGGCGAAAAGGGTCTTATGGGCGAGTTCCTCACAAACGCACAGGGTGAGGACGTTGTTGCCGGTGTCCGTACTCCCATGCCCATCGCAGAGATGGCTGAGAAGTTCCCCGAGGCATTCAAGCAGTTCAACGAAGTGTGCGCTATCCTTGA
>JAFQRA010000038.1 GCA_017410325.1 Clostridia bacterium
AAGGGATGAAACAGAGTCATTTATTGCCGAATTAAAAAGCTCTGTTACTCAGAAAAACTATAGAAAATGGTTGACTGCATTTATCAAATATTGTCGTGAACAGCATAATTGTAAAACCCATGCGGAATGTATGAAACAAATTCAGGATTATTCGGACTATCTGCAAGAGAAAGAATATAAACCTGCCACGATTCACAACTATCTTGCAGCGGTATGCAGCTTTTATGATGTTCCGATGAACACAATCACAAAGCCTATCCGTTATACAGCTGAATACACCAAATCACGCTCGGACAACGGCAAGAAGATTCGTGCAGATAACAATCCGGATAATCCTCGTTACGCACGCACCATTGAATTTCAGAAGGTCGTCGGGATCAGAGTATCAGAGCTTGCAAAACTTGAGGGTAGAGATTTGAGAATCGACGAAAGCGGTCATATGTGTATTTTTGTAAAAGACGGCAAGGGTGGCAAGGACAGTCTGCAGAGAATCCTTCCTGAGGATCAGGAATTCGTAAAATCATATTTTGAAGGACTTGGTGAAAAGGAAAAGGTATTTAAACCTATTGAGCTCTCAAATTCAGTTGATTATCACATTATAAGAGCAATGCAGGCTAAAAAGTGTTATGAGTATTATCTTAATAGAATAAACACTGAAGAAGGCTATGCAGAAAATTGAAGCACGAGTACGAGAGACAATTTGTAGTTGTCTCGATACATGGAAGAGTTGATACTAATCTCAAAATGTTTTAAATTTTTCTTTTATAAATCTTGACAAGCTGACCTATACCATTATATAATGTGAAAAAATTAAAACTTCGGAACCAGCTGTCTGCAGAGGATGTTGGTTCCTTTTGTTTTTATAGCGAAAAAGCATTACTACTTAAATTATAACTGACTGAAAAGGAGAATATTAAATGGAAATTCAACTTCAGGAGCTTATTGATCAGATAAAAAAAGACGGTGTTGAAACTGCTGAAGCTCAAGCTGCCGCAATTCTCGAAAAAGCTAAAGCAGATGCGGAAAAAATAATTGCCGATGCAAAGGCACAGGCAGATAAAATTATGTCTGATGCAAAAAACGAAAATGAGCGAACCGTAAAATCCGGTGAAGATGCAATCCGTCAGGCAGGTAGAAATCTTCTTATATCCTTCAGAGAAAGTGTTGCGAAAGAGCTTAATGCTATTATAGAAGAAAATGTTTCATCGGTTTATTCTTCAGATGCACTGTCACAGCTTATTGTCAAAGCTGTTGAAAGCTGGTTATCAAAGCCCGAAGCAACAGATATATCCGTAATTTTAAGCAGTGATGACCTTGCAAAGCTCGAAGACTCTATTTTGGCAGAGCTTAAAGCAAAAATGCTCACCGGAGTTACTCTTAAAGCCAATGATAATTTTGACGGCGGATTCCGAATTGCAGTAAACGGTGACGGAGCGTATTATGATTATTCAAAAGATGCTGTTACCGATATGCTGTCGAATTATCTTAGTCCTAAGATTACTGCGTTATTGAAAGAGGCTGAATAATTATGGCGGAGTATTATTTGATATCTCAACTGCCTTCTCTGGATGGTTTAAGTGAAAACACACCTATACCAGTTACCGAAAACCAGTTTTTTGAGTTATGCAGCCGATTTTTAGGGAAAAAGGCTCTAACCGAACTTAACAGAATAACTCTTATTCCCTCAAGAGCTTACGAAAAATCTTCCTCTGCTCTGATTGAAAAATGGAATGAAGGTGAACGTAATCTTCGCCTTGCATTAGCCAAGCTTCGTGCAGATAAGATGAATAAAAATTTTGATGCAGTAATGCAGTCTTTTCCCGCAGGCGTTTTGCAGGCGGTGCGCACCGCTATTGAAATTGAAAGTCCCATGGAGGCAGAAAAGTTTCTTAACCGCTACCGCCTTGAGCTTTTGGAAACACTCAGACCGATGGATTCTTTTTCGGAAGAATTTGTGTTCTATTATTGTCTTAAACTAAAGCTCCTGGAGCGTATAAGAAATTTTGATACGCATACCGGAGAGACCGCATACAGAAAAATCTATGACTCAATTATGAGTGAGGATAAAACGGAGGTTATACAATGACCGCAAACAAAGGTAAAGTAGTTAGTATTAACGGTAACCTTGTATCTGTAAAGTTTGAAAACAATGTTTCAATGAATGAAATTTGCTATGTTAATGTTGATGATACCAAACTCAAGAGTGAGGTTATACGCATACGTGGAAATATTGCTCAGATACAGGTTTATGAAATGACAGGCGGCATCAAGTGCGGAGATGATGTTGATTTTACTGGAGAAATGCTTTCTGCACAGTTGGGTCCCGGACTTTTGGGACAGATTTATGACGGACTTCAGAATCCTCTGCCGGTGCTCGCTGAACAGGCGGGCTGGTTTCTTGAGAGAGGAATTTATGCAGATGGGCTTGATTCCGAAAAGAAATGGGAATTCACTCCCACTGCGAAAATCGGAGACGTTCTTCGTGCCGGTGAATATATTGGTACAGTTCTCGAAGGCCCCTTTACTCACAAAATATTCATACCCTTTAATTTGCTCGGAATATACACATTGAAATCCGTTGCAGAAAAAGGCGAATATACGGTAAACGAAGAAATTGCGGTTTTAACTGATGGAAGAGGCAGAGAAATCTCTGTTTCAATGTCTTTCAAGTGGCCTGTTAAGCGTGCAATTAAGTGCTACAGTGAAAGACTGGCACCTGTTGAAACAATGGAAACTAAGGTTCGTCTTATCGACTCGTTTTTCCCTGTAGCAAAGGGCGGAACTTACTGTACTCCCGGTCCTTTCGGTGCCGGCAAAACAGTTTTACAGCACACCACATCGAAATATGCTGATGTTGATATTGTTATTATTGCTGCCTGCGGTGAACGTGCAGGTGAGGTCGTTGAAACTCTGACAGAGTTTCCTGAGCTTACTGACCCTAAAACCGGACGTTCTCTTATGGAAAGAACAATTATTGTGTGTAATACTTCTTCAATGCCTGTTGCTTCCCGTGAGGCTTCGGTTTACACCGCAGTAACACTTGCAGAGTATTACAGACAGATGGGGCTTAATGTTTTGATGCTTGCTGACTCCACATCACGTTGGGCTCAGGCGATGCGTGAAATGTCAGGCAGACTTGAAGAAATTCCCGGCGAAGAGGCTTTTCCTGCATATCTTGAATCATATATTGCCGCATTCTATGAACGTGCAGGATGTGTGCTTCTTTCTGACGGAAGCAAGGGCTCCGTTACAATCGGCGGTACGGTTTCTCCTGCAGGCGGTAACTTTGAAGAACCGGTTACTCAGGCAACTCTCAAGGTTGTCGGAGCCTTCCACGGTCTTTCTCGCGAACGTTCTGATGCGAGAAAATATCCTGCAATAGATCCGCTTATTTCCTGGTCAAAATACAAACCGGTTACTGACCCTGCTAAGTCAGGCTTCTGCAAAAATATTCTTCTTCACGGAGACGAAATCGGTTCAATGATGAAGGTTGTCGGTGAAGATGGTACAAGTATAGAAGATTACATCATTTATCTGAAGGCTGAAATGCTTGATGCTGTTTATCTTCAGCAAAACTCTTTTGATTCCGTTGAAGCAAACTGTACCAAAGAGCGTCAGCGTTATGTAACAGATAAACTTGTGTATATTCTCGGCAGTGAATATTCTCTTGACAGCAAGGATGATGCACGCAGCTTCTTCAACCGTATGAGACAGAAGTTTATTGACTGGAATTATACCGAATTTGAAAGTGAGGCTTTTGTTAAAGCAGAGGCTGAAATAGATAAAATGTATGTTGATGGTCATGGCAGATTAAGCCGTGAAGCAGAACTTCTCCTGAAAGGTGGTGAGTGATAATGAACAAGGTGTTTAACAAAATAGAATCAATTACAGGTAATGTTATTACCGTTAAAGCACAGGGCATACGCTACAATGAACTGGCACAGATAAACACCCGTTTTGGTAAATCACTCGCTCAGGTCAATAAAATTGACGGAGATATTGTTTCATTACAGGTTTTTGCCGGCGGTCAGGGTATTTCAACCGGAGATGAGGTCCGCTTCTTAGGTCACGAGATGAGAGTATCATTCAGCGATGACCTTCTTGGCAGAATTTTTAACGGCTCCGGTGAACCCAGAGACAAAGGTCCTGCACTTACAGATAATATGAAACCAATCGGAGGTCCGTCGGTTAACCCTACAAAACGAATTCTTGCAAACAGAATGATGAGAACAAATATTCCAATGATTGATATGTTCAATACACTTGTTGTTTCGCAGAAGCTTCCGATTTTTTCAATTTCAGGTGAGCCTTACAACCAGCTTCTTGCCCGCATTGCCTTGCAGGCAGAAGCAGATGTTATTGTTCTTGGCGGCATGGGACTTAAATATGACGATTTTCTTTATTTCAAAGAAGAACTGTCAAACGGCGGCGCTTTAAGTAAAACAGTAATGTTTATTCATACTGCATCCGACCCTACCGTTGAATGTATGATAATTCCCGATATGGCGCTTGCTGTTGCAGAACAGTTTGCATTGCAGAATAAAGATGTATTGGTACTTCTCACCGATATGACAAACTTTGCCGATGCAATGAAAGAAATTGCTATCACACAAGAACAGGTTCCCTCAAACCGAGGCTATCCCGGTGACCTTTATTCTCAGCTTGCTTCACGTTATGAAAAAGCTGTTGATTTTGACAGCTCAGGCTCTGTCACGGTGCTTGCGGTTACTACAATGCCCGGTGATGATGTTACGCACCCAGTTCCGGATAATACAGGCTATATTACCGAAGGTCAGTATTATCTGAAAGGCGGAAGAATTGAACCCTTCGGTTCACTTTCCCGACTGAAACAAAACGTCAACAGCAAAACACGTAAGGATCACCGTATTCTTATGGACTCTATGATTAGATTGTATTCATCCTATAAAGAAACATTAGAAAAGAAGAATATGGGATTTTCTATGAACCGTTGGGATGAGAAATTATTGAAATATGGTCAGCTTTTTGAAAATAAACTTATGGATTTGTCGGTTAACTTAACACTTGAGGAATCACTTGATCTCGGTTGGCAGATTCTTGCAGATTGTTTCCAAAAAGATGAAACAGGAATTAAGTCAGACCTTACAGATGAATTCTGGCCTGTAAAGTAAGGAGGACTGAAATTTGGCAAAAATCAAATTAACTAAAAATGAGTTAAAGATACAGAAAGATGCTCTTAAAATGTATCAAAGATATTTGCCTACGCTGACACTTAAAAAACAACAGCTTCAATCGGAAATAAGAATAATTGAAGCAAAGGCTGCTTCGGTAAGAAAAGAACGTGCAAACTTAGAAAAAGGTTTTTCTTCATGGATTGCTGTTTTCAGCGAAGAAAGTGCTTTCCCCGACGGAATTATTACTGTAAGCAACATCCGCAAAGGAACAGGAAACATTGCAGGTGTTACTATTCCCACTTTTGAGGGTGCAGACTTTTCCAGAGGCGATTATGATTTATATGAAACACCACTGTGGGTGGACATTGCAGCAAATCATATGGAAAAAGCAATGTCACTTGATTTAGAGGCTGAAGTGTTGGATGAACAGGTAAGGCTTTTAGAAAAAGAATTGCTTTCTACTTCACAAAGAGTCAACTTGTTTGAAAAAGTTAAAATCCCCGAAACACAGGCAAATATCAAAAAAATATCAATATATATGGCAGACCAGCAGGTCAGCGCTGTTGTGCGGTCAAAAATTTCAAAACGCAAAATAGCAGCTCGAGATGAAGCATCTTCGGAAACGGAGGTGTACGCTGTATGATTGTGCCGATGAAAAAAGTCTCTCTTGTAGTTATGGGAGATAAAAAAAGAGAAGCTCTTAAAAAGCTTCGCAAAGCTGGAATTGTTCACATAGAAATAACAGAAGTCTCGGGCAAAAAAATCGATGAATTAAAAGAAAAGATTGCTCTGCTTGAAAATGCAATTTTCCTGTTAAGCGAAAAGAAAAATAAGAATATTGAGCAAAAAGACATAACTGCTTGCGAAGCTGTTTCGGCAGCAAAAGAAACAACTTCTTTAGCAGAAACAAAGAAAGCTTATTTGAACGAACAGCATACATTGATTTCCGAACTTGAGCGACTTAAAGGCTGGGGCGAAGTCAGCCCTGACGACATAAACGATTTGTTAAACAAAGGCGTCGACATTTCGTTTTATGAAATGCCGAGAGCTGAGTATGACGGCATTCCTGAAGCAGTAAAAACTATTAGTTTAGAAAAAACTAAGAATTCAGTGAAGTTTGCTCTGATTATATCCGGCGATGATGGTGAAGAAACTGCAGAAAAACTCAAAAGCTATCGCTTGGTGTTACCGCAGTTTTCCACTGCCCAGATAAAACAAAGGCTTGAAGAAATCAGCAATGCGATTGTGTCAATTGATGAGAAAATAATTGGCTACGCAGGATATATATATGGTATTAAAAACACTGTTAAATCCTGCGAAAAAGAAATTGAATTTGAGGTATATGCCACCGGTATGGCAAGCAAAAGCTTGTCGGAGAACGATAAAAATGATGTTTCTGTTGCATATTTTACGGGATATGTTGAAGAGGAAAATCTGCCTTACCTTAAAGAAATTGCTAAAGATAATTACTGGGGACTTCTTATTGAGGAACCCACCGAAGATGATAACGTTCCTACAAAGCTTAAAAATAATAAGTTCGTAAGCCTTATTTATCCGTTAACTGACTTTTTAGGCACTGTTCCGGGTTATTTTGAGTATGACATTTCAGGTTGGTTTTTAGGCTTTATCCTCATTTTCTTCGGAATCATATTTGGCGACGGTGTTTACGGACTTCTTATCACGGCAGCCGCTGCCGCACTGATTATAAGAGCGAAAAAATCAAAAAAGGAAATTCCCCCTGCGTTTCTGTTAGTTGGTCTTTTTGGCATTTCGACAATACTCTGGGGAACGGTAACCTGCACTTGGGGCGGTCTCCCTGCTGAGAAGCTGCCCGAATGGCTTCAAAAGTTATCACTTCCGTTTATATCGAATGTATATGCCGATAAAATATGGTATCCTTTCTGGACAAATGGTGCTGCCGGGCTTACAACTGCACAGAATTTGCAGATTTTCTGTTTCTCATTGGCTCTCGTTCAGCTTGTGGTAGCACACCTCAAGGTTGCAAAAAGAAACAGGAAGTCAATTAAGATACTCGGTGATATCGGGTCGATATTGCAACTTGTAGGTATCTATTATGTCGTGCTGAGTTTTGTTGTAAACTCCGCAGTTTTCAGCTTCGGACTCGTAATTTGCGGTGTTCCTGTGGGAACGGTCGCACTTATACTTGTCATTGTCGGCTTTGTTATGAGCTTTGTGTTTGCTAATTATGAGGGTAGTATAGGTAAATCTATACTCGAAAGTCTGAAAAACATTGTCTCTGTTTTGCTTGGTGTAGTCAATGTATTCTCAGATATAGTTTCTTATATAAGGCTTTGGGCAGTCGGTCTTGCAGGTGCAGCAATATCTGCAACTGTAAACGAACTTGCAAGTCCGCTGCTTGGCAATTTTCTTTTTATGATAATTGCCATAGTGCTTCTGGTATTCGGCCACGGACTTAATATGATACTGAATGTTCTGTCTGTTATAGTTCACGGAATCAGACTGAACACTTTGGAATTCTCATCACATCTTGATATGTCCTGGAGCGGACACAAATTCAAACCATTTAAAGAACAAATTGATTAATAAAGGAGAATTACTATGAATTTAGGTTTATTAGGTACAGCATTAGCAATGGGTATTGCCGCTATCGGCTCTGCAATCGGTATCGGTATCGCAGGTCAAGCATCAATCGGCGCATGGAAAAAGTGTTATATGAGCAATAAGGCAGCGCCATTCATTCTTACGGTTTTTGCGGGTGCCCCTCTTACACAGACTATTTACGGCTTTCTTCTTATGCAACAGATGAAATCAGCCACAGCAGATCCTGCTTTTCTTTTCGGTCTCGGTATTGCGTCGGGTCTTGCTATGGCAGTTTCAGCTTTTGTTCAGGGTAAAGCTGGTGCTGCGGGTGCAGACGCTTTAGCTGAAACAGGAAAAGGCTTTTCTCAGTACATCACAGTTGTCGGCCTCTGTGAAACAGTAGCACTGTTCGCTCTCGTTTTCAGTATGGTAGCTTTAGGATAACTTGAAAAAGGTTGGAGTATCATTATATTATTGAGTTTTTTATGAAATCTGATACTGATTCAGAAATAATCTCCTTTTTGCCTTTTTCTCATCTGCATTTTATGTATTCAAAAAACCGTTTCACTGCAAGTGAGGCGGTTTTCTTATCTCTTATTGATGCAATTACAATGCTATTCATTCACGAGCTCATTGACCATAGTGATGTTTATGAGGCAGAGGGCAAGGGTAAAAACAAGACACAGAGAGTTGTGATTCATTACAACTTTGTAGCTTAAGAAGAAACTGAGTAACCTCGCCGAAAAAGAAGAACAGCTTATAGCGAGACTTACCGGTGAGAATAAGGAATTTTTTCAAAACTATGTCAGTGCTTACATTGAGTTTTCAGCAACAAGCAATGCTGACAGTTTTATATCAGGTTTCAGACTTGGAGCAAGATTTACATATGAAACTTTTGTGGAAAAATAGCCTTAATTTCAGTAGCGGCTACCGAAATTAAAATCCGCACATTCGACTAACCTCCCGTTATAAGGTAAAATGAAATTACCAGGTAACAGGAGATTTTGTTATGGAAAGAAAAACAAAAATTAAATTTACGGATTTTGAGTGTAACTTACTTATCAACGGTATGAATGAGTTCAGAAATATGCTTTTGAGTGAGGATTTACCTACAGAGGATGTTGATGAGCTGTTATTGAAAATCATTGATAAAAGTGAACATTAGGAGGATGTTATTATGTCAAACAGAAATACTATAAGTTGCCGTAAAGTTGGAGATTACAATATTCCGAATCTCACACTCCCACCCGAAGAAGCAAACATCAGGCTCGGCAAATGGGGTATGTTATCTGAAGCATAATGAGGACGAGCTTGTAGAGGTACTCACAATGAAAACCGAAGGCACGGGCAAAAACAGAACACAGCGTATTGTAATTCATTATCGCTTTGTTGGATATATTGAAATCCCGTCAAATGCAGATAATTACAAAGCAGATACCCGTCAGGGTGTTGCAGTGGAATATCTCACTGCATAACAAAAAAGAGCAGGCTCAAAACCTGCTCGATACATAATCAAATACTATGAAAAAACAAAGAAAAATCGAGTGTTCACACGGAATCCGTTATGAACACTCGAAATGGTGGGCAGGGGTGGATTCGAACCACCGAAGTCGTCGACGGCAGATTTACAGTCTGCTCCCTTTGGCCACTCGGGAACCTACCCTTATTTAGATGGAGCTGGTGGACGGACTCGAACCCCCGACCTGCTGATTACAAATCAGCTGCTCTACCAACTGAGCTACACCAGCGAACTGAACGCTTGGATAATATATCACAAAAAAAGCGCTTAGTCAAGAGGATTTTTAAAAATTTTTTAATTTATTTTGAAAAGACATAAAACCGTATGGTGTCTGTTTGATAAATTACAGCTTTTATTTTTCTTTAAGCGAATTGCCGACCTTAATAATCTCTTCTCTGCTGAGCTGTCCGTATACGGTGACGGTTATTTTGCTCCCCGTAATTATAAGGGTAGAATAAGGGCTGTCCCCGTTTTTGTCCGAAATGAGGTACGCTTCTCTGCCCGAGACGAGAATTTTTTCAACGCCGCTTTTGTCGGTGTGTACTGCAAGCCCGTCGTTGAGAGAAACATAGATGTCATACGCTGAGCCGTTTTCGTTTTCGTATCTGCAGCCGACTGCTTCGTATTCGCTGTATTTTTCTTTCAGCGTGAAGCCTTGGGGGATATATTCAGCGGTTACGTTTTCGTAATTGACGAAATCGGCAGGTGTTTCGTTGCCCGAAATAAAATAGAATTTGATATGTGTTTCGTAAAATTCCATTATCGCGTTTACTGCGTTTTCGGCCGCCGCTCTTGCCTGAGGGCTTGTCATAATCAGCGAAAAAGCGCCTATGCAAAGGGTGAGTATTATAACCGCCGCTTTTGCCGGGACGCTTCTGAAGGCTGAGGCGTACGGCTTGCGCTTGTCAAAGGAAGAAATAAGCTCATCCATTTTCTTTTCAAAATCCGCGCTGAAAACATGGTTTGTTTTATCGTCATCGGGTATGGCGGAAACTTCGCCGCTTTTAATTCTGATTAACGCTGAGGCTAACATTGCGTCACTGATTTCCATTGGCTTTTGCTCCTTTCATAAGTTGCTCTTTCAATAATGCTCTGCCGCGTCTCACCTGCTGGTGCACCGTGCCCGGTCTTCTGCCTAAAAGCCGTGCAATTTCCTTTTCGGACATCTGCTCAACCGTCAGCAGGTACAGCACGTCCCTGTAAACGGCGGGCATTGCGGCGAGGGCGTTTACTATCAAATCTTCTGTTTCAAGGGTCTGATAAAATGAACTGCTTTCTTTGTCGCCGACGTCAAAAAGCTCGTCAATATTTTCTTCAGGTGCGTTACGGTTTTTCTTTAATAAGTCTATAGCGCAGTTTTTTGAAGCGGTAACGGCGTAAGAAAGAGCCTTGGGTGATTCGGCATCGGCGATTTTTTTAATGTTTTTTGCTATGCCGATAAAGGCGTTGTGCACCGCGTCTTCGGCAAGATATTCGTCGGACAGAACCGAGTTTGCGGCGTACCACATTTTCTTTCTGTAAAGGGTATATATTTTTTCAAATTTTACTTTGTCATCGTCTTCTTCTACAAGAAGTGTATAGAGAGTTAACATATATCTGCACCTGCTTGTGTTTTCGGTCGTTCATAATATTAAACGGAAATTTTTTGCAAAAACTTACACTTTTTTGTAAGTTTTTTGTTTTTTTATTCGTTAATAGTTGTGAGAGGTCTCGGACGTTCAAAGGATATTATAGCATATATCTGCTTTTTCATTAAAGAGACGGCATTCATTTTTTTGCGAAAGGATGGACTTGATTAATAGAGGATGATATATTTTGAAGCAGAAGAAAAAGGAGGAGAAAGACTATGGCTAAGATAAAAAGGGCGTTGAGCCTGTTAATGGCTGTTATTATGCTTTCGGGATTATCGGCTGTGAGTGCTTTTGCTGAGCAGGAGCCGATATATGAAAAGGGAAAAACCTACGGCATAAACGGCGTTGAGTATTTTGTTGAGGAAAACGGCACCGTAACCGTAAAGGGCGAAGCGGCAGAAGGGGTACCGGAAAGGGTGGAGATTCTTTCCGAGCTTGGCGGTTTTGCGGTAACGGCAATCGGCGCAGGTGCTTTTTATAAATGCGAAGCACTTAAGGAGATTATAATTCCCGAATCGGTTACGAGGATTGAGTATCCTGCGTTCAGAGGTTCGGGTCTTACCGATATTGAAATCAAGGGCAAAAATGTAAACGTAAGCACGGATTTCCATTATACTCCGTTATGGGATTCAGATGATAACTGGATAAACAGGGAGGATTATCTGATAGACGACGTGTTTGTCGTATCGGGCTATGCGGTTACGGCGTTTGTCCGCGGTGAGCTTGTTCTCGGTGAAGATATTGTGGGTATAGGCGAGCGATGCTTTAAATACGGCAACAACGGTATGACGAAGCTGACCGTATTTAACCCCGACTGTCATATTTTTGATGCACCGGGGCTGTTCCCGTCTCACACGGTGCTTTGCGGCTACAGAGGCTCAACGGTGCAGGAATACGCTCAGCGCTACGGCTACAGATTTCTGGCAATCTGCAACTGTGAGGACACCGTTTTCGTGCCTGCCACATCCTCTTACTGTGACGGCACGGTAGGCTATAGCGAGGGCTGTTGGTGCGAGCGGTGCAAGGCTTACGTGTCGGGCGGTGAGGTTGACACAAGCTTTGAGCATATTGATTCTGATTTAAACAGCGTATGCAATTTGTGCCAAAAAAGCACCGATACGGAAATTTTAAACGCGGGTAAGTGCGGCGATAACGCTGTATGGACTTTGAGTGAGGAAGGTGTTTTGCGCATCAGCGGCACGGGAAACGTTTACACGTATTCCGTAACTCAAAGAGAGCCGTGGTACGCTTATAAGGAAGAAATAAAAGCTTTTATTGCAGAGTGGGGAATACAAAGGCTCGGCGGAATATCCTTCGAGAACTACGGTAATCTTGAAACGGCGGAAATGGCGGATACGGTTTCATCGCTTCCCAAATCATTTGAAAACTGTTCTGCACTGAAAGAGGTTAATTTCCCCGAAGCAATCCTTACCGTGCCGTACGACTGCTTCTGGAAGTGCACCTCGCTTGAACGCGTTTTCATTCCGAAAAACGTAACCGAGATAGGAAGCGATGCTTTTTATAAATGCACTAACCTTAATGAAATTGATTTTGAAACGGGCTATGTCAGCATAGGCCGTGATGCCTTTTACGGCACAGCGGCTTATAAAAATCCCGATAATATAAGGGACGGGATTCTTTACATAGACAATTGCCTTATTAAAGAACTTACGCCGGGTGCAACGAGTCTCGTGCTCGGCCCCGAAATAACTGCCATAGCCTCGGGCTGGAAGTATTCTCCTGATTCACTCGTGACGGAGCTTTATGTTTACAACCCTGACTGCGTTTTTTCGCCGGACAGCTCCGTTGCTTCTTCAACCGATATGCTCAGGGGCTTCGCAGGGTCTACGGCGCAGAAATACAGGCAGACCTTCGGCGGCAAATTCGAATACCTTGCGCCTCACACCTGCACCGAGGTAATTGATATTCCTGCGGTTATGCCGAGCGAAACTCAGCCCGGCTACACTCACCTGAGCCATTGCAGCGTTTGCGGCGAAACGGTGAGCGAACGCAGGCTTATCTCGCACGAGGAATACGAGATTTGGGTTGGCGACGGCACCGTTACGGCAAAGAAAACGGACGAGGCAACGGTTGAGGCCGATGGCGCAGATATAACGATTACGTTTACGCTTCAGAACGATATCTGCACGAGTATCGTCGAGCAGACCGTTATCTATAAGGTCGGCGAAGTGAAGCTTTCAAAAACGGAATTCACCTATAACGGCAGGGTGCAGAAGCCCGAGGTGAGCGTAAAGGACAGCAAGGGCAACCGCCTTGTTGAGGGCAGAGACTACGAGGTTGAGTATTCGGCAAATTCAAAATACTGCGGCGAATACAGCGTACGGGTGGATTATATCGGCAACTATGCAGGCGGAAAAACTCTTTATTACGAGATTGCTGTTGCCGCGGTTTCCCCGACGGTTTCTTCTTCAACAACGCAAAGCATTACGCTGAGCTGGGAGAAGGGACACTCCGACCTCATTTACCGTATATACTCCGTAGACGATAACGGCAAGCTGACCAAAATTGACGACACAAAAAACGGCAGCTATGAGATAACCTCACTCGAAGAGGATACTCAGTACAGCTTTCTCGTGCGTGCCTACGTTAAGGACGGCAACGGCAAGCTTTATTGGGGCGCTAAGGGCGATGCCGTTATTTGCGCTACGCAGTCCGAAGGGATAAGTGACGTTATAATTAATTTCCTTAACAATTATTTCTTTGCGATATTCAGGTACATTTTAAAAATTGCTTTTATGATTTAATAATTTTCAGATGAATTTATGTGTAGGGAATGGCGCTTGCCGACATTCCCTACACATATAAACAACGGTTCGTCGTAAAACGCCGAACCCTACATATTTCGGCTTGTCGGGGACAAACAATTCGCAATGCGTAATGCGTAATTCGTAATGAATGGTGGGTTTTGCCCACACCCGAATATAATAGATGAAACAAATAAGTTATGTCATTCTGAGTGAAAGCGAAGAATCTTAAAAATGTAAAAGATCCTTCGGCTTCGCTTCAGGATGACACTCTGCAAGGTTGCTTTTTAAAAATCGGAGCGAAGCGACCCACAATTACGCATTACGCATTGCGAATTACGAATTAGTTCGACAAACTGTAATTTGCTGAATTTTTATTTCAGCACTTTTTTATTGCAAAAAAACAAAAAATTCAGACAAGAGGAGAAAGAAAAAATGGAAACTATATTCACGACGTTTGCTGTTTATTTGCCCGTAGCGGCGGTGCTTGAGGCCTTGTCGGTGCTGTTTTCGCTGCTGTTTATGCATTGGTCGGCTAAGCACAGGAATCAGAAGCTCTCGCTTGGGTGGTACGTCTGCGGACTGCTGTTCGGGCTGTGGACGATTATAGTTTTTCTTATCAAGCGCAGGGATTTTCCCGGCCCGCAGGCGAAAATCTGCGCACAATGCGCCGACGTTTATGCGCCCGAAGCCGAGCTTTGTCCGAAGTGCGGCACGGCTCTGCCCGAGGTCAACGCCGAAGAAAAGAACAGGCAGAAAAAGCTCAGCCGTGTGTTCGGCGCACTGCTTGTAATTACTTATATTACAGCCGTTGTTCTCGGAATTGTTTCAGGAGTTGTATTCAGCAAGGATATAAATGATGTTATTGACGACGAGCTGTTGGACGAAAGCTACAGAATAGCCGTGGACGGAGTTTATTACGACAAAATGGGCAACGGCTACGAGGACGAAACCGCCGTTCTGCTTTATGACGAGGAAGGAAGAACATACACATATACGCTCGAAGAAATCACAGACGGGGAAGACGATTTCTTTTCCTACGAGGAGGAATATTACGTGCGTGACGACGGCAAAAAATATTTTGCCTACGATTGCTACGTAACGCAGGACGGCTGGTTTTACTGCGACAGAGCTTATGAGCTGGAAATGTATTCGCCCGACACAAGCGTTATGACCGAGGAGGAGCTGGACGCTTATTACGAGGGCAATATGGAGCTCTACGAGGCAGACTACAAATACTACGATTATCCTTACGCCGACAAAGACGGCAACCTTTACTACAACGCTTTTGAGGCATCCTGGAACGAAAAGGGCGAGCTAATAACGGCGGAAAACGACCCAGCAAAATAAACAGCACGGTGTCGGAATTTGTAACCGAATTGTAACTATTTGTAACCGAATTGTAACTATTTGTAACCGTTTTGTAACTACTTTTGGGTAGTGAGTTTGATACAATAAACTAAAAAGAAAGGGAGGATAGAAAATGAATTTTGAAATTTCAAAGGAAAGACTGCTTGATGGAATGAATGTAATGAATTCCTTCGGCACGAGGCTTACGGGAAGCCGCGGCCACAACGAATTTATCCGTTGGCTTAAAGACGAAATATCGGCGATGAATATTCCGATTTTTTCCGACCCGTTTTATTTCAGGCGTTGGGAGGAAAAGC
Source organism: Clostridia bacterium (assembly GCA_017410325.1). GTDB lineage: Bacteria > Bacillota > Clostridia > Oscillospirales > Acutalibacteraceae > UBA8612. The sequence continues at coordinate 15,298 of JAFQRA010000038.1, forward strand.
GTTCGTCAATTGAAATTATTGACGGTGACGAAAAAACCGAAATTCCCGTTTCGTCGGCTTATCCCTATTCGGGTCAAACCTCTGCCGATGGAATCACCGAAGAGCTCGTGTTTGTGAAAAGTGTGAAAGACATACCGAAAACTACGGGCAAAATTGCGGTTTTCAACGTTGCAAACGTCAACTTTCTGCCAAGCGAAATTGCCTTCGACAAGCGCACAAGCTACCCCGAGGACGTTGTGCTCGAAAAGAAGTACGAGGGCCCCGTTATCACGAGCTTCGTGCAATGCTTTTACGGCATCGTTTCAAAGCTTTCCAAGGCAAAGGCGGTTATTCTGATTTGGAAGGGTCTGCACGACGATATGATTGAGGGACAGTACCTTTCTTTTATTGCGGACTACCAGAACATACCGATGCTTTGGGTAAACGAAACAAACGGCAAGCGTTTGATTGAGGCGGCAAAGCAGGGCAAAAAAGCGAAATTCGTGCTTGAAGCGGAAATTGAAGAAAACGCCTTTACCGAGAGCTTTTACTGCATTATCGAGGGCAGAAACAAGAGGGAAAACGTTATTGTGAACACCCACACGGACGGCACGAACTGCGTTGAAGAAAACGGCCCGGTTGCACTTCTGGAGCTTATGCGGAATATGAAGGATACCGTGCCCGAAAGAACGCATATTTTCGTGTTTACAACGGGCCATTTCCGCCTGCCGCATTTTGAAGACAGACGCACGGGTGCGTTTCAGTCCGTTTCCCGCTGGCTGGCTATGCACAGGGATTTGTGGGACGGAAAGGGCGAGCATTTCAAGTGCGTGGCCGACCTGACGATTGAGCATCTGGGCTGCAAGGAGTGGCGTGAAATCGACGGCGAATACAAATACACGGGCAAGCCCGAAATCGACCTTGTTTACACGGGAAACGAATTTATGGACAAGCTCTATATCGACACCGTAAGGAGCAGAAAAAACGTGCGCACAATGACACTCAGGGGGCACAACGCCTTGCATTTCGGCGAGGGACAGAATTTCTTTACGATGGGTATTCCCGAAATCAGCCTCGTGCCCGCACCGTATTATCTGTGCGTTGCAAGCGACAGCCACGAAACGGAAAAGTTCGATATCGGCCTTATGGCTGAACAGACCGAAACCTTTGCAAGACTGATTGAAAAAATCGAGAAAATTCCCGCTGAAAAGCTCGGAAAAAGCGACGGATATTCTGTTTTGAAAGCTAAAAGCGTTTCGGGCGGATACGATTTCAGCAGTAGGGTGACGAGTATAATCCAAACCCGTTTTTTGCGGGGCGGATTTCCGCCATCTCATCGTTAAAATACTCGTAAATCCGTCAGCCTTTCAAATCCGAAACGCCGAAAAGTCGCAAAAATTCACGCTTTTGGGCGGATTCGGATTACACTCGCCACCCTAAGGGTCTGGCAGATAAAATTTCATCTGCAGTTAAAAACTAAAATACATAAAAGCACCCCGTTGAGATTTACAAAGCCGTAATCTCAACGGGGCATTTTGTTTTGGTTTATTCTGTTACTTTGTGGCCGTCCTTGAATTTTACCTTGCCCAGGAAGGGGATTTTGAGGAAGCCCGAGAAGGTATCACCGTCGAAGGTAACGCTCAGGTCTGCATCCTTGCCGAGCATCGGAATGTTGACAACGGCCTTGATTGTGTTGCCGTCCTCTTCAACCGACTTGACCTGATAATCGGGAATGTCGATACCGGGAAGCTCGATTTCAAAATCGTATTCGCCGTTTTTGTCAACAACATTCAGCACAACATCACCGCTGAAAAACATTGTGTCAACGCTGCAAGCCCATTTACCTAAACCTATCATAAAGCAACTCTCCTAAAAATAAAATCTGCACAGGGTATGTACAAAATCATAATAGCAAGTGTGCGGTTGTTTGTCAACTTTTTTCAGGAGTGCAAATAACTGTTTGTCGAGGACAAACAATTCGTAATGGGTAATTCGTAATTAAATGGGGTCTTTGCCCACACCCAATTATAATTTAACCCTTAAAAGCGTGTCATTCTCAGGCGTAGCCGAAGAATCTTAAAGTCTAAAAGATTCTTCACTTTCGTTGAGAATGACATAACATAAAGGTTTATTAAAAAGTCGGAGCGCAGCGACCATTAATTTACCGTTGTAGCGACCATTAATTTACCGTGCGGTTGACATTTTTCGCATAGAGTATTATAATAATAAAATCTATAGGTATTTTTAATATTTCTACAGTTATAAATATAGAAAGGCGGCGTTTTTTTGAGCATCGAGTTTTCTAACGGTACAAAAACTCTCTCCGACCGCAAATCTGCAATAGCAATTACCACACGAAGGCTGGTTCTTGTTATACTGGATATCTTGGCAGTTAATCTGGCTTTCCTTATTGTCAGTGCCATAAACTACCCCAAGGAAGAGCTTTTTTCGGCTGTTTTCCCTGCTCTCGTTGGCAGGGCATTATACACGAGCGTAATATTTGTGCTCATTCACGGCTTCTTCGGGCTTTACAACAGCCTTTGGGAATATGCCGGTGTGCACGAGCTTTTCCGCTGTGCAGGCTCTGCCGTGCTCGGCGTACTGACAACGCTCGGCATCGACACCGTTCTGGACAGGCTTAATATGTACAACGTGGTGGTTCTGCGCGTCAGCGTTTATTTTACCGCCGTACTGCTTATTGTGGCAATGACGGGCTCAATCCGCCTTGTTTACAGGGCTGCCCGCCGTATATCCAAGGCTCACTCCCACTCACTGCACATACGTGACAGGCGCCGTGTTATGATTATCGGTGCGGGCGATATGGGTCTGCTTGTCTATAAAGAGCTTGAGGCCAAAAGCTTCGGCACGGGAAAGCCCGTCGTTTTTGTTGACGACAGCCCGATGAAGGCAGGCCGCCACGTTGAAGGCGTACCGATTAAGGGTACCTGTAACGATATTCCCGAGCTTGCTCAGAAGTACAAGGTTGACGAAATTGTGTTTGCAATTCCTTCCGCATCACCCGAACGCAAGAGTGAGATTCTGCGTCTTGCCATGGAGACGGGCTGCACGCTTAAGACCTCGCTTTCCGTTCAGGAGGTTACCGATAAGAGTGCAAACGAAGCCGCTATACGCGATGTTGAAATTACCGACCTTCTGGCCCGTCCCGAGGTTACGCTCAACACGGATATCTGTTCTTATCTTAAGGACAAGACTGTTCTTGTTACGGGTGGCGGCGGTTCGATAGGCTCCGAAATCTGCACACAGGTTGCCCGTTACAACCCTGCGAGAATAATTATTTTTGACAACTACGAAAACAATGCTTTTGTTCTCAAAAACAAGCTTGACAGAAAATACAAGGGCAAGGTACAGTTCTTTATCCGCATCGGCTCGGTTCAGGACCCTGACAGATTAAAGGAAGTTTTCGAGGAATTCAAGCCCTCTGTTGTTTTCCACGCCGCGGCACACAAGCACGTTCCTCTTATGGAGGACAGCCCGTGCGAGGCAGTCAAGAACAACATTTTCGGTACATACAATACCGCACAGGCAGCGATTGAGAGCGGTGTGAGCAAGTTTGTCATACTTTCGACCGACAAGGCCGTAAACCCGACAAACGTTATGGGCGCAACCAAGCGTGTAACCGAGCTTATTATTCAGTATTTTGAGCGCAAAAACACGGGAACGCATTTTGCGGCTGTACGTTTCGGCAATGTTCTCGGCTCAAACGGCAGTGTTATTCCGATATTCAAGGAGCAGATTGCCGCAGGCGGCCCGGTTACCGTTACGCACAGGGATATCACCCGCTATTTTATGACTATTCCCGAGGCGGCACAGCTTGTTGTTCAGGCAGGCGGTATTGCCAAGGGCGGCGAAGTGTTTGTGCTTGATATGGGTGAACCGGTGAGCATCACCTCACTTGCGGAAAAGCTTATTACTCTTTCGGGCTACAAGCCGTACGAGGAGATTAAAATTGAATTCACCGGTCTTCGTCCGGGCGAAAAGCTTTACGAAGAGCTTACCCTTTCCGAAGAGGAGTGCGAAATGCAGCTCACCTGCAACGACAAGATTTTCGTTCTCCCGCCGATTGATTTCAGCAGTGAAAGACTTGAAGAGGGCCTTGAAAAGCTCAAATCAGTCAACCGCTTTAACGTAAGGGATACGCTCTTGTCGCTCGTTCCCAACTTTGAAGTAAAATAACAACAGAACGGGGCACTCAAACCCGCTCTGAAAAGGATTTCTGATATGACCACATCTTATCTGACAGTTTTTATATTGAGCCTTATGGGTGCATGGTTCGGAAAATCGGTGCCCTCGCTCGGTTATACTGCATGGGGAACAAGAAAGCCGAATGTCATCGGTCTTTTTATCACCGGTGCGGTTATGATACTTTATTCGGGTTTAAGAAAAACCATAGGCGATACGGTATTCTATATTCATATGTTTGAACTGGCAGAACAGGCAGGCAACCCCGTACCCGATACGGATGCCGCCAACTTCCTTTTTGAATACCTGATGTACTGGATAAGAGCGGTTGGCGGTAAATCGGAAACCTTTATTATGATAACTGCAATAATTACTTTGGTTCCGGTTTTGCTGATTTTCAGAAAATACGCTCCGGATTTTATGCTGGCCGTCTTTTTCTATTTTACTTTGGGCGTATATGGTACTACGCTTAACGGTATACGTCAGTTTGTTGCTACCGGAATTATTCTTATGGCTACAAAATATCTGTTTTCGCCGAAGAAAACGGACTTCTTTAAGTTTCTTGCCTTTGTACTCGTGGCGTATTTCTTTCACACATCTGCACTTATTCTCATACCTATATATTTTGTCTGCCGCCGTAAGGCCTGGTCTCCGTCAACATTTATGATTATTGTTGCGGGTGTTGCCGTGCTTATCTTTGTAAGTCTGTTTTTGCCGAATTTTATGGGTATACTGGAAGAGAGCAGCTTCTCGCAGTATACGGACGGCTGGTTTACGGAAGGCGTAGAGGGCGGAGTAAATATTCTGAGGGTAGGACTTCAGGCCTTGCCCATGGTTTTGTCTGCAATATATTATAAGGAACTGAAAAGGTACGGTCCAGTAGTAGATATCCTGGTGAATCTGTCCGTCGTGCATTTTGCGATTTTTCTTATTTCTGTTTACAATTGGATATTTGCACGCTTTGCTTTTTATACCTTTACGTATGCGGCCATACTTTTGTCTCTCATTTTCTCAACAGCACTCAAGGACTCTAAAAGAACGGTTCTGAAATTTGCTTTATATGTTGCCTTTATGATTTTTTTCATTATGGACTCCCAAGGCATGTATTTGTACCGAAGTGATTTCTTTACCCCCAACAATAATATCTGGTTCAGCTTTATCTACTGATAAGCGGGAGGTGTGCTTACCGTGAACAAAACAATTCACTATTTCTGGTTCGGAGGCAACCCGAAATCCAAGCTTATTGAAAAGTGTATAGCTTCCTGGCGCAGATACTTTCCCGACTTTGAAATAAAAGAATGGAACGAAGAAAACTTTGACGTACGGCAGAACAGTTATATTTCTCAGGCCTACGATGCGAAAAAATATGCCTTTGTTTCGGATTATGCACGCTTCAAGGTGCTTTATGATGAAGGCGGACTTTACTTTGACACGGATGTAGAGGTTGTTAAATCCTTTTATGATTTGTTGGAAAACGAAGCCTTTGCCGCATTTGAAACCGAAAAATATATAGCTCCCGGCCTTGTGCTTTGGGCGAAAGAACCCGGAAACCGATTGATTTATGAAATGCTGGCAGACTATGAAAAGTCAGATTTTATAAATCCCGACGGCACACTGAATCAGACGACAGTCGGTGCGCGCTTTACAAATATCCTTAAAAACTACGGCATTAAACCTGATGACGGTACGGTGCAGACCTGCGGCAGCTTTACTCTCTACCCCAGGGAGTATTTCTGCCCCTTTAACGACCTTACCGGTGTTATGAATAAAACGGAAAATACCTGTGCGGTACATTGGTTTGCCAAAAGCTGGCTTGATAAGAAGGTCGTATACCGCTCTAAAATAACGCGTATTATCCACCGCTTTTTCGGTGTGGATGCCTTGGCGAGGTTTCGGAAATGAGCAAGAAAAAAATCCTTATCGTTAGCGGCGGAATGGAGATAGGCGGTATTGAGCGCAGCCTTCTCGGCTTGCTGGGCGAATTTGATTATGACAGCTACGACGTTGACCTTTTTCTTCATTCTGTCAGCGGCGAATTTCTGCCTCTGGTTGACAAACGCTGTAATCTTCTGCCCGAAATTCCTCAGTGTGCAGCTATGACAAAGCCGCTGAAAACCGTTCTCGGAAAATATCCGCTGATAGCACTGAGCAGACTTTACAAAAGATTTACGGTGCAGAAAAAATACGGTCTTAACGATGCAAGCAGTTTTGCTCTGCTTTCGGGTTACTGGCAGTCCTGCGTTAAGTATATGCCTTCCCCGGAAAAAGAGTACGATGCGGCTGTAAGCTTTATGTGGCCGCATGAATATACGGCAAAAAAGGTTAAGGCAAAAAAGAAAATAGCATGGATTCATACCGATTACACCGTAGCCCGGATGGACTTTGAAAAAGATGAAAAAACATGGGCTGTGTTTGATAAGATAGCAGGTGTATCGGATGATGTCTGCGCTGCCTTTGCCAAGGTCTATCCTTCTTTGGCGGACAAGCTTGTTACAGTCGAAAACATACTCTCGCCTGATTTCGTGCGTGCACAGGCGCAGCTTGAACGGCCCGGCGAAACGGACGGCACATTACCGTCGGTTCTTTCCGTGGGAAGATTCTGTTCTGCAAAGGCCTTTGAGCTTATACCGCAGTACAGCCGTATTATGCTTGACAAGGGCTTCGGGCATAGGTGGTATATTATAGGCTACGGCGGCGAGGAAAAGCTGATAAAGGATGAAATTGAAAAATATAACGTTTCGGAAAACGTGATTGTTCTCGGCAAAAAGGCAAATCCCTATCCTTATATGGCGGCCTGCGATATCTATGCTCAGCCCTCACGCTACGAGGGCAAGGCCGTTACCGTGCGGGAGGCGCAGATTCTCGGCAAGCCCGTGCTCATAACGGATTTTGAAACGGCAAAAAGCCAGGTTGAAAACGGTGTTGACGGTATAATCTGCCCTATGGGGGCTCAAAGCGTTGCCGATGCCGTTATACAGCTTATCGACAGCAAAGAAACGAGAGAAAAGCTGAGCCTCAACTGCCTTGAACGCAATTACGGCAACAAGGACAGTCTGCAAACAATTTACAAATTAATTGAAAGCTGAGCGGAAAAATGAAAAAAAGTCTGCTGTTTATTCTGCCGTCGCTTGCAGGCGGCGGAGCGGAAAAAAGCCTTATTACGCTGCTGAGTCTTATTGATTACAGCCGCTGCGATGTTGATCTTTTTCTTTTCAGGAGAGAGGGCCTTTTCCTGCCGAACGTTCCCCGTGAAGTGAATATTATCGATGGCGGAGAAGGTTATTCTTCTTTTGACGGCGAGGCTTCCGTATATATACAAAGGTGTATTAAAACTCTGCGCTTTTCAGCCGCGGCGAACAGAATTCTGTATTCCCGTGCCGTTGGAAGCGGCAACAGAAAAGCCGTCTGGTCGGCGCTTAAAAAAGCTCTGCCAAGAATAAAAAAGCACTATGATGTTGCCGTCGGCTATCTTGAAGGCAATGCAAACTATTACTGTGTTGACTGTGTTGATGCGGATATAAAAATAGGTTACGTTCACAACGATTATTCAAAGCTTGGTCTTGACGAAAATTTTGACAGACCCTTTTTTGAAAAGCTGGACAAGCTGGTCAGTGTTTCCGATGAGTGCTGCGACGTGTTGAGGACGGTTTTTCCTGCTTTGAAAGAAAAAATCGTAAAAATTGAAAATATTTCTTCGCCCGAAGCACTGAAAAAGCTGGCTGTCGGAAAACCTGCAGAATACGCGGATGCCGAAGGCAAAATACTTCTGACTGTCGGCAGATTTTCACCGCAGAAGGGCTACGACACGGCTGTTGAAGCGGCGAAAATTTTAAAAGAAAACGGTGCGGCTTTTAAGTGGTTTGCAATCGGTAAGGGCGAGCTTAAAAACAGAACAGAGGAAAAAATCAGACGTTACGGTTTGCAGGATAATTTTATCCTTCTGGGCGAAAAGAGCAACCCGTATCCGTATATAGATAACTGCGATATCTACGTTCAGCCGTCGAATTTTGAGGGCAAATCCATAGCGATTGATGAGGCAAAGGCTTTTTCAAAGCCGATAGTTGCAACGAGGTTTTCAACCGTTTTTGACCAGCTTACCGACGGCGAAACGGCTCTGCTTGCCGAAATTGATGCGGCGGATGTTGCAAAAAAAATCAAGCGGCTTATTGACGACGAAGCTCTTTGCGGCAAATTGCGCAAAACGCTTGCCGAAACACACAGAGGCAACGAAGAAGAACTTGAAAAATTTTACGTACTTCTGGAGAGATGAGTATGTTTTACAAGGAATGGATGAAATACATCAGGGATGATGTCAAGCTCACACAGGCTGTTATGCCCGGCACACACAACTCGGGCAGTTACGGTATGATATCCTTTGCCTGCTGTCAGGATGGCGATATGTATACCCAATTTGCCTACGGTGTGCGCCATTTCTGCATACGCTACCACGAAATCGTAAAGAACAAAATCGTGCTCAGCCACGGAGTTGCCATGGGCAAGCCGCTGACACACGCACTCAAAAGCATGCGCAGGATGATTGAGGAAAACGACAGCGAGTTTTTTATATTCGATATGCGTGAATACAATCCTCAGCCCGTGGGTCCGTTTACCTTTGTTTCAAAAGCAAACGAAGACCTTATGGCAAAGCTGCTCAACGAATACCTCAATGCGGATGAGCTCTGCTTTACGGATTATGAGCACATAAGCGAAATTACCTTTGAAAAAATACGCAGGAGCGGCAAACGGTTTGTAATTCTCAATTACCGTGATGCCTACCCGTGGTGCAGGGGCAGCTACGGCACAGTCAGCCCGTGGAACCCCGAGCTGCACGGAAAAAGGGCAGAGGTTTTTGCCAAGGAGGTTTTTTCACACTTCAATGAGCAGACCGACGGACTTTTCTGGTTTCAGACCCAGCAGACACCCGGCTTTGATGCCGAGGTCGGAATGGCAACGCCGAAAAAGCTGGACAAGAGTCTGCGCCCGTATTATAAAAGCATCATAGACACAATAAAGAATAACGAGGACTATCTCAGACGGGTAAACGTAATTTCCGGTGACTTTATGACGCAGGATTATTCGAAGTGCCGTGAGATAATCAGACTCAATCTTTTTAAGGATACAGTCAGAGAAGAGTTCAGAGAGACTTTTGAAGCAGAACTGAACAAGAAAAGATAATGTAATTAATAAACAGTGTTTGTAAGGATATATTATGAAATACGCAGTAATCGGAACAAGCTGGATAACGGAAGAATTTATAATGGGCGCCAACCTTGTGGAGGGGATGGAGCTTCTCGGTGTTTATTCGAGAAGCTATTCCAAAGGCAAGGCGCTTGCTGAAAAATTCGGCGCACCGAGAGTTTTTGTCGATTTGTATGACCTTGCACGAAATGCCGACGTTGAGGCGGTCTACGTCGCAAGCCCGAATTCCCTGCACTATGAGCAGAGTAAAATGCTTCTTAAAGCGGGCAAGCACGTAATCTGCGAAAAGCCGATAACTGTCGAGCCTGAGCAGCTTGCGGAGCTGCAGGCTATCGCCGCCGAAAACGGGAAGGTCTATATAGAAGCGATAATGTATATGTTCAACCCCGTGCGCCCCAAGCTCAAGGCTTCAATGCAGGCGTTGGGCAATATAACGAGCGCACACTTTGATTTTTCACAGCTTTCTTCAAAATATCCCGCATATAAGCGCGGCGAAAATCCGAATATTTTCAACCCTGCCTTTGCAACGGGCTGTCTTATGGATTTGGGCATTTACTGTATTTATCCTGCGTTGGATTTGTTCGGATGCCCCAAGAATATTTGGAGCACGGCACAGTTTCTGGAAAGCGGGGCGGACAGCAGCGGAACAACCGTTTTCAGTTACGATAAAATGCTGCTGACCATGACCTGGTCGAAGATTGCGCAGGGCTTCTGCGGCAGCGAAATTCTCGGCGACGGCGGCACGGTTACGATTGACTCGATTTCACAGCTCAACGGAATCAGATTCTGCCGCAAGGGCGGCGAGCCTGTAGAGGTTGTGGGTGAAACACCAAAGCACATCATTATGTCGCACGAGGCAAAGGCGTTGCTCGATTTTGCAACAAAGCCGGAGGAAACCGCAGAAAGATATGCCGAAGCATCGAGAATGGCTTTGGCTGTCAGTACGGTTATGAAAAAAATCCGAACACAGAGCGGGATAGTATTTAATGTATAAAATAATAAATAATAAATAAAAGATTATTTTGGGTGTGGGCAAATCCCGCCATTAATTTTGCACTTTGCACTTTGCATTTATAAAAAGGGAGTGAAATGAAATGAAGCTGTCACTTGTTGTGCCCTGCTACAATGAGGAGGGCAACGTACGCCTTTTTCACGATACGGCGGCGGCAGTTTTTGACCGCGAGGGCTACGAGTACGAAATGGTTTTCGTCAACGACGGCTCCAAGGATTCTACGCTTGCTCGGCTTAAAGAGCTTCACGCAGAATCCGAAAAGAATATCCGCATAATCAGCTTTTCACGCAATTTCGGCAAGGAGTCTGCAATGTACGCAGGCATTCAGCACGCCAAGGGCGAGTACATCTGCCTGATTGATGCCGATTTGCAGCAGCGTCCCGAGGTCGTAGCGTATATGGTCAAGCGCCTTGAGGAAAACGCTGAGCTTGACTGCGTTGCGGCGTTTCAGGAGCAGAGGACTGATGATAAGAAGCTCTCTTTCTTTAAAAAGAATTTCTACAATCTTATAAACAGTGTTTCGTCAACAGAATTTGTTCAGGGCGCGAGCGATTTCCGCACCTTCCGCAGAAACATTGCCGAGGCCGTGCTTTCAATGGGCGAGTACCACCGTTTCTCAAAGGGTCTGCTTTCGTGGGTGGGCTTCAACACGGAGTATATTCCCTATCAGGCGCAGGAGAGAGCGAGCGGCGAAACGAGCTGGTCGTTCAAAAAGCTGTTTAATTATGCGATTGACGGTATAATGGCGTTTTCAACTGCACCGCTGAGCCTTCCGCTTGTGCTCGGTGCGGCAGGCGGTGTGATTTCGGTGCTGTATCTGCTGGTCAGAATTATAGCTTCTGCCTTCAGCCTGTACGATTCATTTGACCGCGGCACGCTGATAGTTTTCCTCGTCCTGCTTTTCGGCTCGCTTCAGCTTGTTTGCATAGGAATTGTGGGCAAATACCTTGCAAAAACCTATGAGCAGGGCAAAAACCGTCCGATTTATTTGGCCAGAGAGATTATAGAGCCCAAAGAGAAAAAAGATGAATGATGCTTTGTCGCTTGTTGCGGACAAACTGAATAATTGCGGTGCCGAGTTTTCCTGCGTAAGCGTTGAGGGCAACACTTATGTTGTCTTTGCCCTGCCTTACGTTCAGCTTGAAGCTCCGCCCGTGGGGTATGCGTTTGTGGACAGCTACTATGTCGCCTCAAACCGTGCCTATTTTCTGCGAAAAGAGCTTGCTTCCTCATTAGAGGAGGCAGGCTTTACTGCTTTTGAGTGTAAGCACAGCTATAAGCACCTTGCAGTCGCTTCGGGGCTTGGATTCTGGCTGAGAAATACGCTTGTTGCAAACGAAAAATTCGGTTCGAGAATGGCGCTTGAAATTGTCGGAATTAAGGGCGTTTTAGCAAAAGAAATCACGCTGAATGAGCTTTATAAAACGCCTGAAATTGCCGAAAAATGCGAAAATTGCGCCGTCTGCCGCAGGCTTTGTCCGAGAAACTGCATAGGCGAAAACGGCGGCTTCTGCGCCGAAAAATGCACCCGACACGGGCAGGATAACGGCTTTTCCGGCGATGAAGAAGCGGCAAAAGCTGCCGGAATTAACCTGTGGGGCTGCGATATCTGCCAGAGATATTGCCCGTATAACAAGCACCTTGAAACACGGGAAATGACCGAAAAAGAACGTGAATTATTCCGGTTGGATAATCTTTTTGAAGCATTTTGGGCGGGCAAAAAGGGCTGTGAGCCGTACCGCGATATCCTCGGCTCAAACTATCTCAGACCCACCCGTCTGCTCGTGCTGACGCTCAATGTAATGGCAAATTCAGCCAACAAAAACGACTATATTTCTTGCGCGGAAAGGGCGCTTTCCCACCCCGATGAAAGGGTAAAAGCCGCCGCAAAAAGGGTGTTGCCAAGCGCAGAATGAAGTGCTTCGTACACACCTCCTCAGTCACCTGCGGTGACAGCTCCCCCTTGTAGGGGAAGCCGTTCTCAACAATGCCTTCCCCTTGAGGGGAAGGTGTCGCGAAGTGACGGATGAGGTGCAATAAGAGCAAGCAAACTCACCCTTACAGCAGGCAAATGTTCTGCTGTTTTTTGTTTTGGGGCGTTAAATTGTAAACTTTTTGTAAACTTTTTAAAATTTACACATAATCAGGGCTTGACAAAACTTTGGCAAACAGCTCAAAAAATGTTAAAAAAATTGCCCCAAAATGTTGACACAGAGCCAAAAACTTGTTATAGTAAAACTGTATCAATATTTATAATACCGTATATGGGCAAATTATACCCAAACGCCACAAGATGTTGTTTTTGGGGCGTTTTTCGGGTAAATATTTATGTGAAAATGAACGAGTTATTTACCCCAAATTAACCCCGAATGCTCAAAAACTGCGCAGGAATATGACTAAAGAGGAACGACACCTATGGTACGATTTTCTGCGAACGCTGCCTGTGCCTGTCAAACGGCAGAAGGTGCTTGGCTGATACATAGCGGATTTTTATGTGCCGTGCGCCAAACTGGTTATAGAAATTGACGGTACACAGCATTTTGAGGTTGAGGGTGAGTTGAAAGACAAAACCCGTGACGAATTTCTGAATGAACACGGTCTAACCGTTCTGCGGTATTCGAATTACGATGTCAATGTGAATTTTGATGTTGTGTGTCAGGATATCTGGAATTATCTTGAACCGTGGCTCCCTTAGAGACTTCCTTATTTTATGAGAAGACTCCCGACGTTGCTGCTTTATCGTAAAGGCTTCCCCTCGAGGGGGAGCTGTCGAGCGAAAGCGAGACTGAGGAGGTGTGTGCGGAGCACCTTAATAATCAAAACAATCCGCAATTTTGCATTTTGCACTTTGTATTATGCACTTGAAAAACACCTCATCCGTCACCTTCTTGAGAAGGCGACACCTTCCCATCGAGGGGAAGGCTCTGTAGGTTTCGGTTTTAACGTTTCGGTGAGAAGCGTTGAGATAAATACAACTTAATTATTTTTTTCAATTGTTTATTTGCCCCGGGTTGTGGAGCATTTCCGCCAGAGGAGCGACAAACGGCAAACGGAAAGCGAGTATGAGGCGAAGGATTCTAATGCGCAAAGAATTCTTTTTATCGGTGCTTTCTGTCTGCGGTGCGGTGTATCTGCGGCGGAACAGCCGTCGGGCGGTCAAAGGCGTGTGCAAATTCCCATTCGCACTTTAGCAGCGTTCTTTGCCGTTTCGCCGGTCGGGAGCACATTAATTTAAACAATTGCCGTTGCAAGGCAAAAGCGGCGAGCCAAGGTCAGACGGTTCGTTGCGGCCAAGCGAAAAGAGTAACGCTTTTCGGGCAACCCTCAGTCAAAGCTTTCCGCTTTGACAGCTCCCTTCAAAGGGAGCTAGAATACCTCCTTTGGAAAGGAGGTGGCACGGCGAAGCCGTGACGGAGGATTGATAAAAGAAAGCGTTCAGGACAATCGGGTATGTCATTCTGAACGGAGTGAAGAATCTTAATTTGTAAAGATCCTTCGCTGCGCTCAGGATGACACAGGAGTATTTTTTGTTCTCCGCCCGTTGTCGGCGGTTGCAATGGCGGTTGGGTGTGCGTCCGCACGAAACCGGTACAATTAAAATTGACATAGATAATTAATTCACCTCTTAATAGCCTTCCCCTCAAGGGGAAGGTGCCGAGCGAAAGCGAGGCGGATGAGGTGGAAAAACAAAACACCTCCTCAGTCACTTCGTGACAGCTCCCCCTCAAGGGGAAGCCGTTGGAGGAATAGCCTTCCCCTTTGAGGGGAAGGGGGACCGCTTGCGGTGGAAGAGGTGTGTGCGAAGCACATATAATGTCGTAAGCGAAGCGATCCGAATTTTGCATTTTGCACTTTGCATTATGCATTAAAAAACACCTCCTCAGTCACCTGCGGTGACAGCTCCCCCTCGAGGGGAAGCCGTTTGGAGGCACAAAAAATCTTGGATACATTCAGGAGGAATGATCTATGAAAACTTTTAAGAAAGCGATATCATTGGTGCTTGTGTTTGCAATGCTGGCGAGCTTTGCAGGCATGACGGGTTATAAGTACAGCCCGATGAGCATTGAGGCGGAGGCTGCAATGTCTTCTGTCGGCACGAAGAAGTTGCACTATCTCGACGGTGGTGCTACGATTAATGTTGCTGATGTGCTTTATAAATCAAACAATTCGGCACACAACCTGAGATACCGTGAAAACCCTGCCACAACCAACCAGGTAAAACCTGTTAAAGATGGTTATTATACTGTTGGTGTGGGTATTCCCGGTAACGATTTGTCGTTTAATATCAAAACTCCCGAAGGAACAACATATTGGAAATTCAGTTTTTCACTTGATAAAACCACTCATATGGCAGGTTTTGACTCTGATGCTACGGCAATTTCGGGATATGACAGAGGTGCAGATTCCACGGAAACCGATGAATATGGTGTTGTACTTGGCAGTCGTCTTGATACTCCGGAGAAAATGGGCTTCCGCGATGTTGATAAAGTTTACTATATCCTTAACTATACCGTTGATGGTACGGACTACTATGACTATGTTGAGGTTAAGCTTATTGATTACGCAAAGAAGGATGATGTCGACATAAAAGAGTGGACTCAGCCTGCTAAGACAAGTGCGCCTCAGGATAGTCAGGCAGGTTCAAAATACAAATTGGATAGCTGGTCTGTTCCGTCAACACTGTATAAAGACTCCAGCGGCTATATTCTTTATTATACAGATGGCACGACAGATGGTAAAAATGGCGGCGATAAGTTAAACGTAAACATTCAATTTGACCTTCCTGCCGGTATTAAGAGTATAGCCTATTATCTCTCTACGGACGGCAGCAATTGGAAGTGTTATTTCAGTGGAGCCTATTCCCCTTCAACTTCAGACGGTGTCACTTATAACGAATCCGGTCTGTATAACGATGAATATAGCTCCGGTAACGGAAAAATTAAGGTTACCGGCAGTGCACTTTATTATAAGCTTGAATATGCAGCTGATGTAACGCTTCCCAACGGCAAAACACAAGAGGTAACTTTTGTGCAATATGCAGCCAGTTATGTTCAGGGACTGCCTGATTATAAGTCCGGTATGCAATCAGACTATTGGAATGATAGAAGTAACTCAGCAGGTCAGGCTTTTGCTTTGATAGAGCTGATGAATTACAAAAACGTAATAGCCAGCAATGGCATAAATCTCTATTCCAGTTACAGAAATTCTTCTCAAACAATACCACATACATCAGATACAACTCCTCCGTGGAGCGTTGGCAAAATAGACACAAATTACACAAACGGAATGTCTCTTCATAATAAAAATGTTGGTACGATCGTATTCTTCAATTATTATAAGCAAAACAGAGGCGAAGATAAGTGGGCAATAAATGTTTATAACGAGGATACAGATAGTAGTATCGACTATGACCTTGACTCATCGATTACGGTAGGAACAAGTATTTTTTATGACCCCGAGGTTGTAAAATCGGCAATAAATGTTGATTATCAGATTGACTTCTATGAATCAAAGGGTGGCAGAGAAGACAAAAGCACATCATTAGAAACATATTGGGGCGGTTGGGCAATTTGTAATTCCAACACGTATGAGTACTATAAAAAGGATTGGGTGAACTACTCGTGGAATGCGATATCAGGCGGTGCGGCTAATTCGTATGACAGAAAAACCGGTAACAATGGTGGTACATATTCGGGAATTAATAATTTCTCTTTATCGGGAATTACTGATAAAGACATATATTCCGGCGATTGGAGTTCAACATTCCAAATAGATTTTTCAAATGCAAATTTTGCTACAAAAAAGAATTTGATATTTACCCGATTCTTAGAGACCAATAACACAAGCGGCTCTTGGGCTACAAGGGCAAATATATGTGCAACAACTGGTATTCATTTGGAAATTATTCCTGTTTCACGTAGTAATGCACATAGTTTTATAAATGAAGCCATAGCGAACAACTATGTTGAGGCCGAGATGGATTCAACATGGTGGAGCACATACAAACAGAGAGTGTTTGATGCTTACCTTGCTTGCGGTAAACTTGATGGCGGAAGCGATATTGCAAGTGACAGTGTAAGTTCAATTATCAACAAGCCCAAGTACGTTTTCGCAAAATACAACGACATTCGGGTTCAGCTCAAAACGGTTGCTGAATGGGACCGCGGCGGTGCTACAACAGACGGTACCAACGCTGTTACAGACGGTCTCAGCTGGGGTACAGGCTACGCAAAGTACAACGCTACAACCTACAATTCTGGTGTAACAGGCAGAAGCCCTCAGGCAGGTGCTGTTGAAAACAGCCTTGCAGCCTACGACCTTAAGTTCAACAAAACAACTAAAGAGCTTTACATCAGCGACGAAATAAGAACAGGTGAATACTATTATACAGCCGCTTCGTGGCAGGCTTATGAGGATGCCCGTTTTGCGGCGATGAACGCCTACAACTACCCGACCAAGGCACCCAAGACGGCTGCCGACTATGCCGCAAAGCAGGAAGGCCACGATTACGACGAGGTTAAGTTCGACTACGATGCAACTTACCCCGAAAAGGAGGCAAGCACAACCGCCAGCAACGGTGCAGGTCTTGCCTGCTACTGTAAGGCGGAGATTGATACCGCTACCGTTGCGCTTGAAGCGGCACGTGCAGGCCTTAAAAAGAAGGGCGAAAACGGCAACACCGAATACGACCATGTTGACGATGCTTATCAGTATCTTATTTCTGCTACAAGTTCGGCCGTTTACGACGGTGTAGACGACCTTCGTGCATACGTTTACAATTACACAGACCCCGTAACCGGTGAAACGGAAACAAGACCCATCAAGCACGGTCTTGCAGGCATTTACGATTCAACAATCAATCCCGATAATAATAACGGTAACCAGCACAACTATCAGGTTGCTTCGCTTATGTTCCGCGCAAACCACGAAAAAGACGTTTTCAATTATATCTTTACAGAGGAACAGGCCGCACTGTGGAACGAGAGAAATCCCGACAAACCTGTCAGCTCCGGCGCCGTTCGCACGGACGAGGACGGCAACCCGCTGGTCCTCATTGATAAAGGCACGGATTTAGTAGATTATATTGATGATACCGTTGAACTCGCTTCCAACGTTGAGGGCAACACTTATTACGATGCAGGTATTCTCTCCTTCCCGAAGGTAGACGGCAGCCGAGGCCCCGTTGGCCGAGGCAACACCTTCACACAGCTTGCTTTCGATAACTCCGCTTACTCAACCAACGCCGTTGACAAGATGCGTACAGCTATCGGTAACCGTATTAACTGGGGTAAGGGCGGCTACAACGAGTATTATCCCTACCTCGGAATGGTAGAGGGTGCATACAAGGGCGACGCCAACGGTAAGGACGAAAACGGTAATCCTGTTACTAAGATGACCGAGGAAGACCTTATCAACAACCCCGGTAACTGGACCTGGAAGGAAATTGAGCACAGAGACGATATTCTCCGTGCCGCCTATGCTCTTACTCTTGTTGCTCCCACAATCCGCCTTGCAACAAGCTACCGTGAGGTTGAAGAAATCCTCAACAACCAGGATAACGATAAGAACAGAGGAGACGAAATCCTTGTTCCGCCTTACGATATCGGCGGCTCCGTTTACAACGACAAACAGCTTTGGAAGGTAACAATATTCCACGATTATGACGGCAGCTACGATACCGAAGACGATGCTTTCGAATACAATAACAGAACCTACAACACAACCGGTAAAACATGGTATACAGAAGAATCATGGAACACTTTTGCCGCCGCAAGAGATGAGCTTGCAAAGCTTATCTTCAACGGCAGCGTAACCGGCGGTATATCCGATAATATTGTAAATCAGTACAACGTAAACGAAATCGAGCAGAACTTTGTTTACCAGAGTATGCTCGGCCAGACCCACTATACCTACGACCAGTATTACGACCTGACGGGTCAGAAGATTATTACCAGAGTTGCACCCAAGGACAGCGATACCGAGGGTATCAAAAACTTTGTAGGTTATTACACAAACGGTCACTATGCAAACCAGCAGGAAATTAATGAAGATTCCATCAGTAACCTTGCTGCTGCCGAAAACGGTCAGGCAAAGGTCAACGAATATGTTGATGCCTACTATGCAGCCATGAAAGCACTTAAGCTTAAGAAGCTTGACGAGTACGATTGGGCATACGGTGACGGCGAGACATATCCCGTAGTCGGCGAATTGGTTGACGGTGAGTACACCGAAGGCTCAATCAAGTGGAAAGTCAACGCTATGCTCACTGAACTTAAGAAAGAGCAGAACGTTGTTGACTTCAAAACCCTTCGTGAGGATCCGGAGGACTCTACAAAAATCACAGGAGCCGAGCTTATAACGGGCGAGAAAAAAATATCCTACTACAACACCACTGAAGAGCCGTACAAAACGGCGTACAACGAAGCAGTTGCCGCAGCAGACTATATTCTTGCTGTTATAGCTAGTACACCCAACTTCAACGGCACCGATAACCTCGGCGACAAGGTCAGTGATTTGGATGCAAGGCTTGACACTCTTAAGACAAATTACGATATAGTTGTTGGCAACGGTCAGTATATGGACGACAGCGCTTGGGACGGTATTATTGACCACCTCAACGAGCTTGCAGGTGTGCTTGGCACAGACAACGAAATTACCCGTGGCCAGCTTGCCGCTAAGTTTAGGGTATTCTATAACGACCGTAAGTTTGACGCAGACGGAGATGAAAGCACAGACGAGGTTTTCATTTCTGCCGAAATTACCGATGCGGTTGCAGACTTTGACAAGGTAAATTCTGCTGCCGATAAGCAGAAGGCCATTAACGATGCCGTTGAGAGACTGTACAATGCACTCAATAACACGGCAACTGCTTATGATATAGCTCAGATAGTCGGCATAGAAAAGGATCCCACATCGGGCGAGACGGTATCTCCCGCAATCGGAACGGTACTCAGTTACCCGAAGGAGTATATGTTTAAGGTTTATAACTATACTTCTACTTCACGTGCAGGCACACACCTTGAAAGATCACGCTTTACGGATGACAGTATAGCTATACTTGAAACTCAGGCAAGAGCTTACAGAGACCACGAATACCCGATGCTTTCAACATACACATCGGAAATCGACGAACACGAGCTCGCAGCAAGCAACCTTAAGAAGCTTGAAAGCGAGGGTGGTGTGCTTGTTGAAATGGGTGCGGTTATAACATACCTCGAATCCGCTATATCATACGCTGAAAGCCAGCTTTACGATGTTGTTGACGGCGAAAAGGTTGTCAAGACCACAACAGCAACAAGCCCAGAAGGCACAACATACCCTGTTCCCAACTTTACTGAGGAATCTATTGCACAGCTCGAGGCAATTCTTGCAGAGGCGCAGGACGCAATTGACTCCAAACTTACTTATGTAGATCAGCTTACAATCGACAAGTTGACCTGGTTTGTTTATGAAGAAACAACGGATAATACGCAGTATCTTCTTGTTGGCGATACGGCGGGCTTAGAGTTGCTTTATCATGACATTTATACTTGGGAAACAGTTGACGGCAAGCTTGCAAGGAAAGAGAATTCTTCTTGGAACAGTTACTATGATATGCTTCTTTATGGTAACAGGCAAAACGAAGAATATCAGGGTATGACAGGCTACGGTCTCCAGGCAGGCCCGGCTTACTACGGTTTCCTTGAAGAGGAAATTAAGGGCAACACAATTATTAAGACTGTTACCAATGAGGAAACGGGCGAGACAACCACAATAGTTGACGACACCTATATCGGCACTGTATGGAACGCTGACGGTTCACTTATTTTCAACGATAACGGTACCTCGGTCGGCGACAGAATATTCAAAAACTGGAGCTCATATATGGAGCATTACAATAATGCGGTAGCTCTTGTTAATGCTAAGGATAAGACTGTCAACGAGCAGGAAAGTGTTGTAGACGATGCAGCTAAGAAGCTTTATAATGCAAGAAACGCTCTTGAGCTGATGAACCTTTACTTCCCCAACAATACTGAGGCCTTTGAAACAGCCAAGGGCTGGTACAACGAGCTTTCCGCTTATGTACAGAAGACCGATGTTACAAGATACGGTTGGGAATATGTTGATGTTACAGAAGAGGTAACAGACGAAACAACAGGCGAGGTAACGACCGTTACAACAACTGTTTTCCAGAAGTCTGAGAATCCGCTTTCAAGCGTTACACAGTCCGTTTATATCTACAACGGCGTTACTCCCGAAATCGAGGCAGATATCGACGAATTCAGGGCCAAGTACGCAAGCGAGAATTCAACAGAGGTTTACGATTCTCTTGCCGCTGCCGAAAACCTTTACAACGATATCAAGGCAGCTCTTACCGACCCCGAAACAGAAGCTCTCTATACAGTCAAAAAGACCAACGATGAGTCCCTCATCGCAGGTATGCTGGACCTTACGGGCAGAATTGACCCTGAAACTCAGGAGCTCGTCGGCGGCTACCTCGCAGGTACTTGGACGGTAACGTTTGACGAGGAAACAGGCGCTTCAACAGGCGTCTATGCAACAGACTTGCTTAACAGCACTCAGGCCGGTCTTCTTCAGACATACCTCACTAATGCTCAGAATAAGATTAACTCCAAGGAAGACGCCACAGCCGGCTTCGGCGGTGCACTCGGCGCCCTCACAACAATCGTATTCGATGAGACCAAGAAGCCTGCAACCGACCTTCAGTTTGCTGTTCATATGAGAGACAACGAGCTCTTTGCCTTCCTTGATTATACGTATACCAACAACCCTGATTTGGGCGGCCAGCTGGTAAACTACTACTATCAGGACGGTATGTACACATACAGACTGATTAGAGAGAATATTGCGACCGAAATCAAAGGTCAGGTTAACGATTATTTCGGCGATCCTAAAAATTGGCCCAAGATTTATGAGATTCAGGGCACTACGTGGAACAGAGCAGACGCTGAGGTACCTGATAGCGGAATAGATGCTGTGGTTGACGGCTATAACGACCACTATGTAGATGAAGACGGGAATCCCGGTGAATCTTGGGGAGAATACAAAGGCGCAAACGAGAAGATTTGTGAAATTCTCGACCTTGTAGCTTCCCGTGCATATAACTATTCTGATGCACTTGCACGAGGTGTTATGCCGTTTGAAGTCGCGCACTACACCTGGCTTGTAGACAACGCTTTCACCGAAGTCGGCGGTATTGATTATGTCCTTGCCGATGCTTCTGCTGTCAGTGCGGCAAACGAAGCTCCTTTCAATTACGATGTCAGTGTAGACAGCACGAATGCTCTTAATGAAGATCATAAAGGTTGGTATACAGCCGGTTACGGTGTTAAGGACGTTGCTGACGGTAAATACTATCTGTATTATAATGATGCAGAAGGTGCAGCAACTCCGTCCTGGTTTACAGAGGACAGCAGACTTAAGTTGCAAACAGCGCTTGATCTGTCTGAATTTGCAAACTACGGTATCTATGATCTCGATGAAGAGGGCAATGTGGTGAGCTTCTCATCGCTGGATAAGTTGGCAGTGTATACACCGGCTACATATTTCTTTACCACCTATGGTGTTAATTTGACGGATATTGCAACGATTCCCACAGCAGGACAGTATCCTCACGAAAATTATGGATACTATTCCGGATACAACGATTTAAAGATACAGATTGATTCGTCACTTATAACAGTACAACATAATGCAATAGACACAATAGCGAACAACGCATACAGTGCTCTTCATGACCTTGAGCTTCTTCCCGCTACTGAGGCGTACAGAGACGTTTACAACACATATCTGAGCATAAAGGGTCAGCATATTGACGATGGCAACTGGAACGGCGACTCCTACAGTTCAGCAACTACAATATCTAATGTTGACTTTACGTTCTACAACTTATTAAACGAGACACAGTTAAGCAGAATTGCAGGCATGTACAGCGAACTGAACTATGATGCTGCACCGCCCTACGGTACTGTTCTCAGAGCATCATACAGCGGTTTCCTTGATAAGTATACTCAGCCAGATGAGTATGCAGATCAGGAAAATAACCCCTGGTACAGTATGGAGACGTACATTACCAATTTCATTGATGCGGGTGCTACCATAACCATTGACCAGGCAGAGACGGTTAATAGCTATGATAAGACTGATAATATTACATCAATAATGGAAACACTTGTTGATGACTATCTGTCAAAGCTTGAATTCGACGACCTTGTTTACGACAATTTGGATGCTGTTGTAAAAGCTTTCCTCGGCGATAACCTTGCTAATGGTCTTGCCGCTGTTAAGTCAACACTCCAGAATATGGGCTTTACAGTAGGCTTCAACTATGACGGTAAGTTCTATCCGTTGAGTTACTACACCGATGACTCGCTACTTCAGGTTGCAGGTATTCTGAGATACATGAATGTTCTTGCGGACGGTAAGATTATTGAAAAGATAATCAACACGGAAAAATACAAGTGGATAGGAGATACCTTCCCCTTGCCGATAACAGAATTCAATGTTGACTACAAGGGCTCGTTCTATACTTCTACAACTGACCAGAACAAGATTGACAGCTCGAAAGAGGGAGATAACAGCGTATTGCTGGCCTTCCTTACCGCGCTCAATGAAGATCTTATACTTAAGCCTGTTGATACTGACGGCTACAAGAACAGCGAAGGCCATGATATAACCGGTATTGAGACAGCTATAAAGGAAGCTGAAGCTATTATTGCAAGTATTGCTAAGTACGATACAACCGACGCTTCCTGGACGGTATTTGAAACAGAGCACGCAAAGGCAGAGACTCTTTTCGGTAACGCAAAGAATTACAACATTACCGATCAGCAGCTTTTCGATGACCAGACTTCAGCTCTTATGACAGCTATTTCGAACCTTAAACTTCTTGCCGATAACTACGCTCCTTCCATGACGCTTAAGACATCGGTAGCTGCTGTTGACGAGTTCTACAGCAAGGAAGCTTATGAGGTTGATCTCAGACAAGCAGACTCCGCAAGCTTTACAGCTACAGGCGAAGGCGACAACGTAACTTATACGGCTAACCCTGCGGCAGGTACATTCTTCGTTCCCAACAGCAGCGGTTACTCGCTTATCGTTTACACCAACGAGCTCGACCCCAGAATTGTTATCAACTTGGAAGACATTGATCAGGTAATGGAAGAGGGCATAAACGGTGCGGCAGATGTTGTACAGGATGCCGCAAAGAAAGAATACATTTCTATCAATGCCGTGAAGACAAGCGGTGTTACAGCTAATGTTATTGCCGGTACAATCGTTCCCGCACACAATAATATTGCGGAAAAATTGACTGTTGAAAAAGCCTTGGCTGCAACAGCTAACCAGGCTGTTGAGGTTACAAACAGCTCGGAGGTCAAGGGCTCATCCGCATTTGCAATTCTTGCTCCCCGATTTGTTGAAGGCACGGCAACACAGGCGGCTGTTTACACAATCCAAGCCCGCGACGGTTCGGAAAGAAACGTTGACGGCGGTACTGTTTACGGCAACCCTGTTAATCAGTTGGATTTCGGAGATTCACAGGATCCTGTTGACATCAAGGTACTTGACAGCGATAATAAGATTGCAATTTACATTTACTACTACAGCCTGAAGGCTGCAGACGGTACGGACGAAGGTATCAACGCAGACGGTACGGCTCTTGCTGCTCCCGCAATTTCAGGTACTCACGTTCCCAGTGCTCTTCTTTCCGGCGAGCCCGGCTTCAAGGGTACCGACTGGAGAAACGGCGTTCTTCTTCAAAGAAGCTTCTCAAGCTCTCACAGAGTTTGGGAATACGTTTCCGAGGTTAAGAAGAGTGAGAACAGTCCGTACAACAACGTAAACGGTACACTCGGTGTTCCCGTATACAACGACCCGACCTTCGGCCAGCTCAACACAGGTAGCTTCTACTACGTGCTTGATGAAAAAGTTGAAGCAGATGCAGAAGTTATAGAAGCTTATAACAGCGAAAACAATTCCGTTGCGGGCTGTATGGACTACGACAGAGCTACAGTTGCAAAGGAAATGATGATCAGCAAGATCAACGAAAAAGACTCTACGGTATTTGCTGAGATGAAGGCATCCGGCAGATTCTACAACTACGGTGACTACGAGACCGACGAGTTTGGTAACGTACTGTATAACGGCGATGAGCCCAAGTGGATCAACTGGGCACAGGCAATCGGCGGTAAGGTTGAAAACGGCGACCTCGTATTTGTTCACGTTGTTGACAGATGGGGTAACGTTGTTAACAGAATTATCGAGATTACAAACCTTGACGAAAACGCACCCGAGGTCAGCTCGGATGCAGCCGGTGCTGTCACAATCGATGAAACAGGCGGTTCAGGTCTTGCTGATATTCAGGTTCACAACGGCGATTTCAGCCTTGGTGAGTTTAAGTATGAGGTCAACCAGAGCCAGACTGTCATAAAGCTTGAAGGTGAAATCACCAACAAGGCAGAAGTTTACTGCGTAAGCAACGTATTGACAATCGTCAACCTTGTTCCCGGCAAGACATATCTGATCGGTGCCGAGGACAAGGCAGGCAACAGAAGCACAACAGCAGTTAAGGCAGATGCAGAGGGTCACATCGTTCTCACCATTGACAATAAGATTGTTCAGACCGGCGAGGATATGGGTCTTGAGGGTAACAGCTCAGCCTTCACGCTCAACGGTACGGATACAATCATTCTCAACTCCGGTGAAGAATCATCCGTTATAAACGCAAAACTCGAAGGCAATGTCTTTGCTAACCGCACAATCAGACACTACATTACAACCAAGGACAATGTAGAAGCACTGAAGACGGTTTACCAGGACGGTACTGTTGAAGAGTTCACGGCTGAAAACGCTACCGTTAAGGATAACGGCGACGGAACTCTTGTCTGGACAATCAAGCGTAAGCTTGCTGAGGGTGAGCACAAGTATGATGTTTATGCAAAGGTTAACGGCAAGTATGAGACCTACTATGCAGTTGCCGTAATCAATGCAACAACAAGAACAGTTAAGATCGAATGCACTAACGTAGGTCAGGGTGCAACAGAGCTTAAGTTCAGCGGTTCACTTTCATTTGACATTGCTAACTATATTTCCAAGGAAGTTCCTTACGGAGCACAGGTAACAATAACGGCCAAGGCATATACAGCATACGAAGGCTGTGAGTTCTATTATTGGATAAACAACACAACCGACAGAATTATTAACACAGCAGATGTTTACGAGTTCAAGGCTGTTGCCAATGCGGACTACATTGCACAGTTCACAAACAACTCAACCTGCATTGACGGTAAAAAGTTTGTTGTTTATGTAAACAACGCAAAGAACGTTATCGACAGATTTGAGCTTGCTGAAGGCGATGATTACGCAGTTCCTTCCGGCCCCGTTCTTCCCGATTACACCTTCAAGGGCTGGAGCATGACGAAGGCTGAGGTTCTTGCAAGCGAAAAGGCTACCGTTATTGTTGAACCGATTTATGAGCTTAACGCTTCCTACACGGTTTCAATCGCTCAGGGTAACTACACCGCAACAGGCGCAGGCACATACACAGCAGAGGCTAACCAGAGAGCTGTTGTTACAATCAGCACAAGCGCTAAGGACGGCGAGGGCAAGGACTTCCTCTACTGGATTGATGCAGATACCGATGAAATCGTTTCCTACGACAGAACGTATTCATTCTTCTGCGTAAAGGATACCGAGCTTGCTCCCGTTTACGGTGATGCTTCAACAGTTAAGGCTGAGCCCATCGTAAGAATTACAGAAGTCAAGTTCAATGCATTCAGCGGTAAGGCCAGCTTCTTTGCTGAACGTTCTGTACCTGAGGAGTATACAATTCTTCAGACAGGTATCGTTGTTACCAAGACCGAGTCTATCGGAACAAACGAGGAAGTATTTGTTGTCGGCGGCACATCCACCGCAGCAGGTACCTCAACAAGCACCGCAAACAACGGTTACTACAGCGCAAGCACCTCTGTTGCAACGGGCCAGACGGTCTGGGCAAGAGCTTACGTTATCTACGAAACCGCAGACGGTGAAATCCTTGAGGTATACGGCCCCGTAGTTTCATACACGGTTGACTGATTCCTAACTTTGTTACAGCGTGCCGATTAACACCCGGCACGCTGTTATACTTTAGTAAGCAGTAAAAATATAGTTAAAAATAATTTGCTCCGGAGGTACACCATGGCAGCAATTACAGCATTTTTTGAATCCATCTTAACTAAAATTCTCACATTTTTTATCGGCTTGCTCGTAGCTGTTCCCGTTCCGATTCATATTTACGATGCGCCTGAGGGAGAAACCTACGATGTAAAAATTATGAGCTATAACATTTACGTTGCAGGTGCGGGTGAAACCAGCCCCGAAAACAGAACCGAGCTCGTGGTTAAAACCATACGCTCTGAAATGCCTGATTCCTTCGGCCTTCAGGAGGCTGATTGGGGCTGGATGAGCCGTATCAGCGAAGCTCTGCCCGAGTACGCCTATGTCGGTGTCGGCAGAGATGACGGCGAGCAGGGCGGCGAATTTTCCCCCGTTTTCTATCTGAAGGACAAGTACAATCTTGTCGATTCGGGCACTTTCTGGCTTTCAAAGACTCCCGAAAAGCCCTCCAGAGGCTGGGACGCTATGATGAAGCGCATCTGCTCCTATGCCGTGCTCGAGGACAAGGATACCGGCAGACGCTATGCCCACTACAATGCTCACTTTGACCATATAGGTAAAAATGCCCGTGCAAACAGCGCTCAGCTTATTGTTGAAAAGACCGCCGGCTACGAAATCCCCGTTGTGCTTACCGGTGACTTCAACTGTGACGAGGGCACAGCACCGTATAACACGATTGTCAGCGGCGGCTTTGCCGACACAAAATACATGGCAAAGGACACAATGGATATCGGCTCCTTCCACAATTTCGGCGTGAACGATGTCTATGACGGCAGGTCACCGATTGATTTTATCTTTGTTACCGCAGGCAAGGGCTATGCAAAGAATTACCGTGTGCTTGACCAAAAGGTTGACGGTAAGTATTCTTCCGACCACTTCCCCGTGGTTTCCGAAATTCAGCTTTGCTGCGGCGAGGAGCTCACAGAGCAGCTCAGAGTAATGTCCTATAACCTTCGTTTCAGCGACCCGCTTAAGCGCCTTACGGGTGTAACCGGCGTTATCAATCAGGTTTCTCCCGATGTGCTCGGCACACAGGAGGCAACACCCGAGTGGATGGAATACCTCGGCATTGCTTACGGCGGTGTTTACGGTGTGATAGGTGTCGGCAGAGACGACGGCGCAAACGAGGGCGAGCACGCCGCTATTTTCTACAGAAAAGACAAGCTCAAGGTTGTTGACAGCGGCACCTTCTGGCTTTCCGAAACACCCGATGTTCCTTCGGGCAGCTGGGACACAGCCTGCTGGAGAATCTGTACCTGGGCTGTGTTTGAAAGACTCAGCGACGGCAAGCAGTTTGTCCACCTCAACACTCACCTCGATCATGTCAGCGAGGAGGCACAGCTTCACCAGGCGGCTATGGTTATTGAAAAGGCAAAGAGCTTTGATATTCCCGTTGTAATCACGGGTGATATGAACGTAACGCCCTACAGCTCGGTTTACTCGGCATATACCGCAGAGTTTGATGACACGAGAGCCAAGGCGCCCGTTACCGACGACTACCCGACCTATAACGGCTTTGACGAAACCAGAGCAAAGGAAGATATGAGCCTTATAGACTACTGCTTCTCAAAGGGCTTTACGGCACAGAGGTTTGACGTTGTTGAGGGCAACTATTCCTCCGACCACTTTGCAATCTGGGCAGACCTGTCCTTTGAAACGGCGGCAAAATGATGAAGGATGCAAAAATAATTCTCGCTTCCGCTTCGCCGAGAAGACGTGAGCTTTTAGCGCAGGCGGGCTTTGAGTTTGAGGTTGTTTCCTCGGACGTTGACGAGGTTGTTGACCCTTCGCTCACACCCGATAAGCTTGTAATGAGCCTGGCGCGGCAGAAGGCGCAGGCAGTGGCGCAAAACCGCACCGACTGTGTCGTAATCGGCTCGGATACCGTGGTTGTGCTCGACGGAAAAGTGCTCGGCAAGCCCCGTGATGAGGCGGATGCAGTCAGAATGCTTGAAAGCCTTTCGGGCAGAAAGCACGAGGTGTATACGGGTGTCTGCATTTCTTTTGCAGGTGAAACCCATTGCTTTTTTGAGCGCACAAGCGTGAATTTCTGCGAGCTTGACGGTGAGCAGATTAAAGCCTACGTTGCAACCGGAGAGCCTATGGACAAGGCAGGTGCCTACGGTATTCAGGGCAAGGGCTGTGTGCTTGTCGAGGGTATAGAGGGCGACTACTTTAATGTTGTGGGCTTCCCCGTTTCACGCTTCTGCCGTGAATATAAAAAGACGGTTGACAAGCAGTAAAAAAGTGATATAATAAACCGTGATTTGAAATTGAGTTTCAGTTTCAAATCACGGTGCTTTTTGTTTAAACTTAAATTAAATTACCAAAATAAACCAAAGGTGAATTTTTATGTCGCAGTACAACACAAAGCAGGGTGAAACTCTGCTGCGCTTTTTACAAGAAAACAGCTCGCGCCATTTTACCGCCGCCGAAATTGAAACACAGCTTGCACTTACGGGCGAAAAGCTCGGCAAGGCCACCGTTTACCGCAGGCTTGACCGCCTTGTGGAAGGGGGAAAGGTGCGCCGCTTTGTGGCGGACGATGCTAAAAGCTGCTGCTACCAGTATATCGGTGACGGGCACTGCAGGGAGCATTTTCACCTCAAGTGCTACAAGTGCGGTGAACTGCTTCATGTTGAGTGTGATTACCTTGACAAAATGCAGGCTCATATTTTAGAGCACCACGGCTTTACCGTGGACAGGGAAAAAATTACAATCTGCGGAGTGTGCGAAAAATGCAGCGTATAATGAAAATAAGCTCTCTTTTGCTGTGCCTTTGCCTCGTTTTCGGTCTGGCGGCTTGCGGTGATGGCGTTGAGCAAAAGGAAGAAAGCCAAAAACTGAAAATAGTGTGCACGCTGTTTCCGCAGTATGATTTTACCCGTCAGCTTGTCGGAGATAAGGCGGAGGTTACACTGCTTCTCACTCCGGGCACGGACAGCCACAGCTACGACCCGAGCCCTGTTGATATGGTTAAAATCAACGGGAGCGACCTGTTTATCTACACGGGTCCGCTTATGGAGGGCTGGGCGGCAGAGGTTGTCGGCACGCTTAACGAAAGCGTTGCCGTTTTAAGCTTGGCGGAAGGCAAAAGGCTCAAGGAGAATACGGACGTTTATTCAAGCCATGTTGAAGAAGACCACGACCATTCGGCTGACCCGCATATCTGGACTTCACCCGTAAATGCAATGCTTATCGTGCAGGAAATCTGCGATAAAATCTGCGAAGCGGACCCCGAAAACGCGGCGTTTTACAGAGGTAACGAGGAGGAATATCTCAACAAGCTGGAAGAGCTCGACAGCGCGATACGTGCCGTTACCGACAAGGCGGAAAACAAAACGGTTGTTATGTGCGACCGCTTTGCTCTTATCTATTTTTGCGAGGAGTACTCGCTTGATTATATTGCCGCCTTTGATGCGTGTACTTCCAATACAGAGCCGAGCCCTGCCGTTATAGTTGAAATAACGAAAACCGTGCAAAACAAAAATATTCCCGCTGTTTTCTGTGCGGAGCTTTCCAACCGCAAGGTTGCTCAAGCCGTTTCGGCGCAGACGGGGGCGCAGGTGCTTGAGCTTCATTCCTGCCACAACCTTTCAGCGGATGATTTCAATGCGGGCGAAACCTACCTTTCGCTTATGTACAAAAATGCAGATAATCTGAAAATTGCTTTAGGTGTAAACTGATGGAAAAAATTGTTGAAGTAAAAAACTTAACAATGAGCTACGAGCGAATGGAGGTGCTCAAAGATGTCAGCTTTTCGCTCGGGCAGGGCGAGTGGCTGAGCATTGTCGGCGAAAACGGCTCGGGCAAAACCACTCTGCTTAAAGGCATTGCAGGTCTGCTTCCGCTCAAAGAAGGAAGTGTCAGCTTCGGCGGCGGTGTCACGAGAAAAACCGTGGGCTATCTGCCGCAGCAGACGGCCGTTCAGCGCGATTTTCCCGCTTGTGTTCACGAGGTTGTGCTTTCGGGCTGTACGGGCAGTATGTTCGGCTTTCACACCCGTGCGGACAAGCGCCGTGCACACGAGGCAATACACGAGCTCGGCATTGAGGAAATCCACCACAGACCGTACTGCGATTTGTCGGGCGGTCAGCAGCAGCGAGTGCTGCTTGCCCGTGCACTTTGTGCAACTCAAAAGCTCTTGCTTTTAGATGAGCCCGTAACGGGTCTTGACCCGCTTGTTTCAGCGGAAATGTACGCTTCAATCCACGCTCTCAACAAGAAAAGGGGAGTGGCGGTAATAATGGTTTCGCACGATATTGCAGGTGCGGTAAAATATTCGGATAAAATTCTTCACATCGGCAGCTCCGTGGAATTCTTCGGCACAACCGAGGAATATCTTGAAAGTGAGCTGGGCAGACGCTTTGCAGGAAAATAAGGTGGAAGGTGGTGAGCATAAGTGGCAAAGGAAATTATAGCGGATTACACAAGCGGTAAAATCGGCAGTCAGCTTCTGCGCTTTTCCGTGCCGTTTATGCTTTCCAACGGTCTGCAGGTGCTTTATTCGCTTGTGGATATGATAGTTGTCGGCAAGTACGTCGGCAGTCCCGGCCTTTCCGCCGTTTCAACCGCAAGCCAGATTTTTACGTTTATGACTATGCTTGCCCTGGGCTTTTCAAACAGCGGTCAGATGCTCATAGCGCAGTATATCGGCAAAGGTGAGCGTGAAAAAATCGGCTCGGTTGTGTCAACGCTTTTTATAATTATCACTGCCTTTTCTGCGGTGATGAGCGTAGTTGGCCTCATCTTCGGCAGAAGTGTTTTAACGCTTCTGAATACGCCTGATGAAGCGTTTGAATACGCTATGGATTACACGGTGGTTTGCAGTATAGGCATATTTTTCTCCTACGGCTACAATATGGTTTCCGCAATTTTTCGTGGAATGGGCGACAGCAAGCACCCCTTTGTTTTTATACTTATTGCTTCCGCCATCAATATTGTGCTTGACATTTATTTTATAAAGTATCTCGGCTGGGCAACCATGGGCGCAGCGCTTGCTACAATTATCGGTCAGGCGTTTTCTTTTGTTGCGGCGGTAATTTTCCTTATTGTCCGCCGTGACACTCTCGGCTTTGAGGTCAGTAAGGAAACCTTAAAGCCCGACAAAACAAGCGCAAGACTGCTCGTCAAGCTCGGCATACCCTACGCTTCGCAGTCCTGTGCGGTAAACCTTTCAATGATGTTTGTAAACAGCCTTGTAAACGATGTCAGCGTTGCGGCCTCCGCAGTATTCGGTGTCGGCGTAAAGGTTGACGACATCGTAAACAAAATTACTCAAGGCATAGCCTTCGCTTCTTCAACTATGTGTGCGCAGAATATTGCCGCGGGCAACAAAAAGCGCACGGTTAAAATCTCGCTGACAACGGGCGCTTATTGCGCAATTTTCTATGCGATTTTTGCCCTGTTTTTAGTGCTTTTCCACGAGCCGATTTACGGCGTTTTCACCGATGACCCTGCCGTAATTGAGCTTTCCTCCGTCTTTGTTTCCGCAATATTGTGGAGCTTCCCTGCAATGACGCTTATGCGCACGGGCTTCGGCTTCCTGCGTGGCTTGGGCAACGCAAAAATAACGCTTGCCTTTGGCCTTACGGATGCACTGGTGCTTCGTGTGGGCTTAAGCTACCTGTTCGGCATAGTGATGAATATGGGGCTTTACGGATTTTTCCTCGGCTACGGTCTTGCCGCCTTCGGCACGGGAATACCTGCCTGCCTGTATTTGTTCTTCGGCAAGTGGGAGAATTACAAACTGATAAAATAATAAATACGAAAAAACAGCGTATCTGCACAAAAAACAGATACGCTGTAATTGTTTGAGTAACAAAAATTTACTTGTTGATAAACTTAACGGCGGTGCCGTATACGATAACCTCTGCTGCGCCCTGCATAACAGCAGAAGAAGCATAGCGGATATTCACAACGGCATCTGCGCCCAGCTCTTCAGCTTCGGCAACCATTCTTTTTGTGGCAAGTGCCCGTGCTTCGTTCATCATTTCGTTATAGGCTTTAAGTTCGCCGCCTACCAGAGTTTTAAAGCTCTGTGTGATATCTTTGCCGATATTCTTGGACTGAATTGTGCTGCCCTTTACAAGGGAGAGAGTCTCCAGCTCTTTACCGCTGATATAATCAGTATTTACTAATATCATCTTCTTCACCTTTCTTTATCTCGTTTATTCTTTCTATGCAAACCTTGACCATTACTGCCGAAAGCACAACGGGGAATATGCCGAAAGCGTATTTCCAGATACCGTCAAGCAGCGAAATTAAAAAGCCAAAGTAAACAACGTAATAAAGTATCACCAGTACGGATATTACAACAGGCGCAATCATTTTCCTTCGATGATTTTTCAACTTTATCACCCCGTCAGATTCTTATCTTTGAAATAATTATATCACACTTATTATATAATTACAATCGGGTAAGAGTGGTTCTGAAAATAATTGGTGATAATAGTAACAGATAACAAATATGAGATAACTGATATTTTTTATTCTTGAAAAATTTTTTAAAAATCTCTTGACATTTGGAATTTAAATGGATATAATATACTTCGTCGTTGGGGAATAGTGTAACGGTAGCACGACAGACTCTGACTCTGTTTGTTGGGGTTCGAATCCCTATTCCCCAGCCAAAAAAGACAAGTTTCGACAGAAACTTGTCTTTTTTTATCCATTGCGAAAGCAATGGCATATCATCGCCGTCAGGCGCATATCATCACACGTAGTGTGCATATCATCACCGTAGGCTGTATACCTGCTTTCGCAATGATGATATACAATGCTTCGCATTGATTTTGGCGAGACTTTATAGTATAATCATCCCGACAATACGAATTTACGCAGGTGTAATATGGCTTCAAGTAAAGAATATCTGAATTTTATTATAGAACAGTTATCCGAATTGGAAGAAATCACATACAGAGCGATGATGGGCGAATATATCATCTACTATCGTGGAAAACTCGTTGGCGGTATATATGATGACAGATTGCTTGTGAAGCCTGTTAAAGCTGCGGTTTCTCTTATGCCGAACGCAACATTTGAACTGCCTTATGAGGGTGCAAAAGAAATGCTGTTGGTTGACGATGTTGACAACAGAGATTTCCTTGCAGAGCTTTTCAACGCTATGTATGATGAACTTCCGTTACCGAAGAAAAAAGATAGACAAATAAGAATTTAGAGGCGCAAATAATATGCAAAATAATAAATTTAAAAGAGAATTAGTTTTTTCTGTTATTTCGATATCTGTATATTTTGCATTGCTTAATTTGGCAAACAAGTTATCTTCTGCAATTAACACACCTAACAGTATAAATGCATTAGTGGTAATTGTATTTTTTGTGGCAGTAATTGTTTATCTGAAAAAGAAAAAGCTTCTGTCATATTATGGTATTAACAGTCTGAAAGAGCTTGATTACAAAAATCTGCTTTTTTGTGCACCTATGATTGTAGTTGCATCAGTCAATCTGAGATACGGAATAAATATTGATAATTCATGGGAACAAGTTATTTTTATCACACTAAAGATGTTGGGCGTAGGCTTTGCTGAGGAAATATTATTCCGCAGTTTTCTAATGAAAGCAATAATGAATAAAAGTACAACAGCAGCAGT
This sequence comes from Clostridia bacterium, assembly GCA_017410325.1. Classification (GTDB taxonomy): domain Bacteria; phylum Bacillota; class Clostridia; order Oscillospirales; family Acutalibacteraceae; genus UBA8612. The sequence continues at coordinate 49,458 of JAFQRA010000038.1, forward strand.
TATAGTTTCAAGCACAGTTTTCGGAATGATACATATCTTTAACTTGCTTTATGGTGCGGATACAACAGCGACACTGGCACAGGTTGTTTTTGCAACTGCTTTGGGTTTAATGTTCTCAATGTTCTTTTTCAAAACGAACAATATTGTACCTTGTGTGATATGTCATAGCATTATAAATATGACTAACATGTTTTTACCAAATGATTTATCAAATAAGCAGTTATATACAGGCTGGATTATTATTATAATACCATCGGTTTTCTATGCCTTTTATTTATATAAAACAGAAAAAGCTTTGGTTAAAAAGAATTATGTAAAATCTTAACAAATTCCAATATATCTAACTGTTAGCAACAGCTCATTAATGAATTTAATGATTTACATATTGAAGGAATGCCGAAGGTTGAAAAACTTAATGCACTTGTCGGCGGATACATCAACCTTGAATACCGCCTTCCTAACGGAAAAACTGTAAAATTCCTTGATGATAACGCCACATATCTCGGCAATCAGCTTGAATGTGAATTTGGCGGTGACAGATGCTTCGGAATTGCCGCCAATATGGATTTTCTGCTTGTTTGCACTTATGAAGAAAACGGCGAAAATCCTGAGTTGGTCATATACAAAAAGAGATAGTGCTATTTTTCTGCTAATAACCAAAATGAAACCGTGCGTTGTGCACGTCTTCCTTTTTCATTTAGTCTTCAAACTGCTGCCCGGAGGTATTAGGCAAGCTTTCTGAAAAGATTCTTAAAGAGATTTCTCAGAAATGCGAAGAGGTTGAATTCAAATCTGTCGCGGCCTTCGTAGTCACGGTCAAACTCAACGATTTTTCCGTTTTCGGCGTTGATTGTGTAATCGTATTCAAGGTTGCCTTCGGCTCTGAATTCAATTTCATATTCGTATCTTCCGTCATCATAGTCGAGCTTTGCTTTGATGAATTTGACTTCGGATTCTTCATAGCCTGCATCCTTGAGGGCGATTGCCTTTGCCTCTTTTTCCGAAATCAGATTATCGGACGGTGCGGCAAACGCTGTTACCGAAAGAGAGAGCAGAACGAGAGCTGCAAGTAATAAAGCTGTAAGTTTTTTCATAAGATCATTTCCTTTCATTTTTAAATTTATCGGTTTGGTTTTTTGTTTTTGTTTTGTTAGCTGTCCTTGACTGTGACTTAATAATAACGGCAGAAAATTAAAGGAACATTAGAGAAATATATTTTTTTAAAAAATTTTATGTTTCTTACTTTTCGCTGTTTCACTTGAATTTCTCTCGGATAACTGTTATTATTTTAATATATCAAAAACCGAAAGGAAGTAATATTTATGTTAACAGCATTCTGGAATTTCATTGCAGGCGTTGCCTCGTTCTTTATGCTCATTTACGGCATGCTTGTCGGCGTTAACGACGGCTCGGATACGGTTGAGAAATACAAGAACACAGTCGACAGCGTTTCCGCTTACACGAACACGCTTGAAAGCGCACTTCCCCAGACAGACCTTTACGATATTATTCAGGGCCACTTTGATGCTCCTCTTGCTCAGGGCAAAACCGAGAAAAAGTGTATCGTTCTCGGCTACGACGGCTGCCGTGCAGACGCACTTGCGCTTATTGACAGCAGCTACAACAGCGCAATTGCCTACCTCAACGAAACAGGCGGCGAAACAAGCCTTGTTTACTGCGGCGGCGTAAACTACCCCGAAATCAATAAGCAGGATACTTCAACAGCCCCCGGCTGGTGCTCAATCCTCACGGGTGAGTGGGCAAGCGTAACGGGCGTTACCGGCAACAGTATCCCTAAGCCCATCGAGTACAAAACCCTGTTCGTTTCTCTTGTTGAGGATGAAAAGGCTGAGTCTGCCGCTTTCTACGTTTCCTGGAACGGCCACTTCGTAAATGACGATTCTACATACGTGCTCGACAAGGCTTATATTGCCGAAAAGAACCTCAACGTTAAATTATGCGATGCACCCGACGACAGAACAAATGCCGAGGGTGAAAACGGCACCTACGAAAACACGCTTGCCGACGTTCAGAGTGCAGACTGCTCGGATTTCATCTTCACAATCTTTGAGCACACCGACCACGCAGGCCACGGCACGGGCTTCGGCAACCACAACCCCGACTACGTCAGCGAGTTCAAAGCAGAGGAAACCGAAAGCTACAACATCATCAAGGCTATTGAGGCGCGTGAAACCTACGCTACAGAGGATTGGATGATTATTATTACCTCTGACCACGGCGGCTTCAACACCGGCCACGGCTCGCTCACAATTCAGGAGAGAATGGTGTTCGTTACGGTGAGATAAGGCTATGAAAAAAATACGCATAGGAATTTTCGGCCTGGGCAGGGGAGGCTCGTTTTACGAGAGTATCACTGCCTGCGGCGGTGAGGTTGTTGCGCTGTGCGATAAGGACGAAAAAAAGCTCAGCGATGCAAAAGGACACTGCCCCGAAGCGGAATGCTTCACGGATTTTGAAGAATTCATCGCCTGCCCGATGGATGCCGTACTGCTTGCAAACTATTTTACACAGCACGCGGAATACGCCGTGCGTTTCCTTGAAAAAAACATAAACGTGCTCAGCGAATGTACGTCCAACGTGACTATGGCGCAGGGTGTGTCGCTCGTGCGTGCCGCTGAAAAAAGCAAAGCAATTTATATGCTTGCGGAAAACTATCCGTTTATGAAGTTCAACCAGGAGATAAAGCGCGTTTGTGACGGCGGTACTCTCGGCAAAATTCTCTACGCCGAGGGTGAATACAACCACCCCGTAGATTTTTACGACGGGGAAACCTGCCTTGCCCTGCACACAACTCAGGAGCATTGGCGCAATTACCTGCCCAGAACCTATTACATAACCCACTCGCTTGCACCGATTATGCACGCAACGGGCTCAAAGCCCGTAAGGGTTACGGCTATGCCCGTTTTCTCGCCCCTGCCCGAGGATTGCTGCTTCAGCCGCTACGTGGGCGATATAGCCGCAATTATAACCACGCTCAACGATGACGATTCCGTTTTCAAGCTTACGGGCTGTTCCGCCTTCGGTGCTCACGGCAATTCCTACAGGGTATGCGGCACCAACGGACAGATTGAAAACCTGCGCGGTATGGACGAAAAGGTTATGCTCCGCTACAATTCGTGGCAGATTCCCGAGGGTATGGAGGAAATCAACTGCTACGAGCCCGAGTGGCACAGCGAGGACGCCGAGGAGGCCGAAAACGCAGGCCACGGCGGCGGCGACTACTTCGTTATAAAGAAGTTTTTCAACTGCATCCGCAACGGTGAAAAGCCCGATTTTGACGTTTACTTTGCCACCCGAATGGCGAGCGTTGCAATTCTCGGCCACCGCTCGCTTATGGAAAAGGGTGTGCCCTACGATATACCCGATTTCAGCCGTGAAGAGGACAGGGCGAAGCACGAAAACGATACGCTCACACCCTTTGTCGGCAAAAACGGCGAAGCCCCGACGTATCCCTGCTGTTCACGGCCCGATTATGTTCCGACCGAGAAGCAGAGAGAAAACTTTAAAAAGCTTATTGAAAAGAACAACTAAAGAAGGAATTAAAATTTGGTTTACTACGGTATAATTTCCGTTGCCGTAATGATGTTCAGCGTTCAGTTTTTCTTCAACCGTGAATTTGAACGCTCCTACGGCAGTACGCTTCGTGACACCCTCGTTTTTTCGGCGGGAAGCAGTGCGGCAGGCCTTGTCGTACTGTTGCTGATTAACGGCGCAAAATTAGAATTCACACCGTTTTCATTTATAATGGCGGTGCTCACGGCGCTTGATATGATAGCCTACAGCTTCTGCAGTCTGAAGGCACTGGGCAAAATCAACCTCTCGCTCTATTCAATGTTTGCAATGCTCGGCGGTATGGCTCTGCCCTTTGCGGTGGGTATAGTGTTCTTCAATGAAGAATTAACCCTCGGCAAGGTGCTGTGCTTTGCGATTGTTGCCGCCGCACTTGCGCTCACGGTCAAGCGCGAAAAGGGCGGCAAGGGCTATATCTGGTACGCCGGCATTTTCGTGCTCAACGGTCTTTCGGGCGTGCTTTCAACCGTGTTTCAGTCAGCACCCTATGAAAAAACCTCGGCGGCAGGCTATTCCGTGCTCACCGCCGCAGTTATGACCGTGCTTTCCGCAGTTCTCATTCCCTTTGTAAAGGGCGAAAAGCGGAAAATGAACAGGCGTGCGGCGCTGAGCACCGTGTGTAACGGTGTGCTCGGCAGGGTTGCAAACTGGCTGCTGCTGATTGCGCTTGCGCACCTGCCTGCTTCGGCACAGTACCCGTTTGTCACGGGCGGTGTAATGATTTGTTCAACCGTAATCTGCTTCTTCACACCCGATAAGCCCGGCAAGCGCGAAATCGCCGCCGTTGCGCTGTCGTTTGCAGGTCTTATAATCTTAATGTTTGTTCCGTAAGAAAAACTAAGTTTGCCTTACGGCAAGTGAAGTTGTCTGCGACAGTGAAGTTCACTTATCATGAGTGAAGTTTGCTTCGCAAATGAATACAAAAACACCTTGGCATCTTAATTGATGTCAAGGTGTAATTTTATATCAGCTTTTCAATATCTTTCGTAGCTTCGACTATATAATCTGCGCCTGCGTTTTTAAGCGTTTGGGCATCGAAGCTGCCCGTTACGCCGACTACCTTACAGCCTGCCGCCTTGCCCGATTCAACGCCTGCGACGGCGTCCTCAACAACGAGGCAGTTTTCGGGGCTGACACTGACCGCATTTGCCGCCTTGATGTAAATTTCGGGGTCGGGCTTTTTGTTCGTGATATCGCTGCCCGTTATAACCGCGTCGAAAACGCATTCCTCAACGCCGAGCACACGGATGTTTACGTCAACCTTTCTTCTGTCGGCCGAAGAAGCAACGGCGAGCTTGCATTTCTTTTTAAGCTCGGGCAAAAGCTCTTTCATACCCGGCGCACCCTCAACTATCGTTTCGGCAAGCTGAATGTAAATTTCGTAGCACTCATCCTTCATCTGCGGCAGGTACGTGCCGCCGTTTTTGCGTACAACACCGCCGATAGCCGTGTCCTCACCCTTGCCGACGAAGTCCGCAAAATCCTCAAACCTTGCGTTTATGCCGTACTTGTTTTTAAGGTGGTCTATGGCGCATTTCATAAGCGGTGTTTCGGAATCCACCAGAACGCCGTCCATATCAAAAAGTATTGCTTTAATTTCACTCATCTTCAACAATCCCCCAGCCGTCAATGCCCTTGTGCTGCATTGCCGTTATAATTTTCGAACGTATGTCGCCGTATTTTTTCTCAAATGCGGTGAGCTGCTCTTTCATACTTTCTCTTTCCGTCACGCCGTCTGCAGGGCAGCGGCTTTTGACTACGGGCAAGCCCATTCGGCGCACTATTCTTGCGGGCTCGCTTTCGCGGCAGAATATCATCGGGCGGATTACAAAAATATCCTTGCGCGACATATAGGTCACGGGCGAAAAGCAGCCGATGTAGCCACCGTTGAGCAGATTCATCAGGAAGGTTTCCGCCGCATCGTCCATATGGTGGCCGAGCGCCACCTTGTTGCAGCCTGCCGCCTTTGCCGCATCGTGCAGAGCACCTCGGCGCATTTTGGCGCACAGACTGCACGGATTTTTTTCTTTTCTCGTTTCAAAAATGATTTCACCAAGCTGTGTGCGCTTGATTATGTATTCAACCTCAAGCTCTTTACACAGCTTTTCAAGCGGCGAAAAATCCGTTTCCCGGCCGCCGAAGCACGGGTCAAGCGAAATTGCAACAAGCTCATACTTGTGCGGGTAAAACCGCCTCATATTAGCAAGCGCCACGAGCATAGCCGTGCTGTCCTTACCGCCCGACAAGCCCACGGCAACCCGGTCGCCGTCCTGAATCATATTGTATTTTTCCATCGCCGAGCGCATGTGGCTCATCATTTTCTGCATTTTATTTTCTCCGAAAATGCGTTTTTGTATTTATATCAACCCTCAGTCTTTGCCTTACGGCAAAGCCAGCTCCCTTCAAAGGGAGCTTTTGACAAACAAATTTACATCGTTGTTGAGTAGGGTTTACCTCCTTTTTAAAGGAGGTGGCACGGCGTAGCCGTGACGGAGGATTGCCTGCACAGAATTTTAATTATTGATTCTTTCTTTTGCGGTGTTATCTATCACCGTGCATACTTCGTAAAAATGTTTATTTATATCTGCATTTGAAAATCTTAATACCTTTAAGTTAAGGCTTTCCAAATATTTATCTCTTTCAATGTCTTTTGCTTCGCCTGTTATCTGATAATGCTGTGAGCCGTCAAGCTCAACTACCAGCTTTGCCTTGTCGCAATAAAAATCAACTATGTAATTTCCTATTATCCGCTGTCTGTTAAACCTTGCCGGATATGTACGCAAAAACTGATACCACAGTCTGCTTTCCTGCGGTGTTGCGATCTTACGTAACGCTCTTGAAAAGCCTTTGAGCTTTTTGTTTCGGGGAAGGAATGAGTTTTCCATTTTAACATTCCTTTGATTTTTATTTTTCTTTGACAACCCTCAGTCACCTTCGGTGACAGCTCCCTTGAAAGGGAGCCCTTGGCAAACAAATTCATAGGGATGTGTAGTAGGGCATTACCTCCTTTTTAAAGGAGGTGGATTTTGACGAAGTCAAAAGACGGAGGATTGAAATAATTATTTTGTTTTCATTTCAACGAATTTTTTGATATAGCCTATCTGTGTAGGCATAATGTTTTCAGGGAGCTTGTCAAGAGAGAAGAAAACAAGCTCTCTGCTTTCTCCGTCGGGTTTCAGTTCGCCGAAAAATTCATTTATTTCGTAAACAATATCTGTATAATAAACTTCGTCTTTGTTGGGATAAACCATATGCACATTGGCTTTGATGTCGAATAGCTTGGGGTTTGCAATATCAAGGTTGGTTTCTTCTTTAATTTCTCTTTTCAAAGCATCTTCAAGTGATTCGCCAAGTTCAATTGCGCCGCCGGGTGTGCACCACTCGCCCGTGTCTGTTCTTTTTTCAAGCAAAAGACCCTTTTCTTCGTTATAAAGGATACCCATTGCGGCAACTGCCATAATAGGAGCGTGTCCGACAAATTTTCTCATATCGCCTATATAGCTCATTTAAAGTATCACTCCTGTTTGTTTTTTATCAATCCTCAGTCAAAATCGCTTTGCGATTTCGACAGCTCCTTTCAAAAGGAGCTTTTGACAAAGCAATTTATATCGATGTTGGATAGAGTTTTACCTCCTTTTGAAAGGAGGTGGATTTTGACGAAGTCAAAAGACGGAGGATTGATTATTGATTAAGCAATTCAATTATTTCATCGCTTAATTTTAAATATTCTTCCTGCGAATCGAGGATTTTTTTGGCGATAAATTTCCATGAAAAACGCTCGCAGTAGTCCTCTGCCGTATCGTCGCGGTAGGGGTTGTTTTTAATCAGGCCGATTATTTCGCGGCTGAGTTCAACGTTGCCCTTGCGCATAACACGCTTGGCAGTAAAAATCAGAGAATACTTATACGTGTTGAGCTTTCCGAAATAAACCGAGCGAAGATACTCGTTTTCGCTCAAAGCCTTAATCATACCGTCCTTGTTCTTGCGGTGCATAAGGCAGCGGCTCACGAGCCTTGCAAGGCAGGCGCTCACGGCACGGCTGTGCGAAAAAAGCTCTTCGTTTTCCCTTAAAATATTAACAACGAAATCAACCGCCGCAGACGGCTTTTCGGCAGTCAGGGCATCAATTTCAAGACCCAATTGTTTTTCGTTTTCGATTAACTCTTCGGGTGAAAATTTTATATTTCTTGCTTCAATCATAATGTGTTTCCGTTTTGAAAATTTATATCGGGCACATATTATGTGCCCCTACGGTAGGGGCGGATATCATCCGCCCGTAAATCTGCATTAAAATTCTGCAACTAACCTTTTGAAGGCATTGCCTTTTTCTTCAAAATTCTTGTAGCGGTTGTAGCTTGCCGCCGCAGGGGAAAGCAGGCACGCTTTGCCGCTTTGGGTCAGCTCAAAGCTCTTTGCAACCGCTTGCTCAAGCGTTTCGCATTTTACAACGTTGAGCGTACAGCCCTTTTGGATAAGGCTGTCTGCTATTGTATAGCCCGTTTCGGGCATACAGATGAGGTTGTCTATCGGGGCGGCCATAAGCCCGTCAATAAATTCCGAGTAATCAAGCCCTCTGTCCATACCGCCTATAATCAGCGTGCCGACGTTGCCCAGGGATTTTACGTTGCTCAAAACTGCGTGAGGTATTGTTGCAATGGCATCGTCGTAAAAGCTGATGCCGTTTCTGACGTTGAATTTTTCAAGGCGGTGCGGGATACCGCCGAAGCCTCTGACGGCTTCTTCAATTGCTTCGTTGCTTACGCCGAATTCACGCGCGGCAGTTGCGGCAAAGAAAATATCCTGCCACTGGTTTTCGCCCGGAAGAAACTCGGAAAGAGTGGTTAATGATTTGAAAAATTCATCCGTTTCATAAGCCTTGCAGCTTATTTTTTTACGGGCGGATTTTACAAAGTCAAGACCGCCGACAATTTCCTCAAGCGGCTGGTCTGCGCTTGAAATAAACAGGCCGTTTTCATCCTGATAACGCACTATATTCAGCTTTGCGCCGATGTAGCCCTCAAAGCCGTTGTAGTGGTCCAGGTGCTCGGGATAGGCGTTTGTGAAAATTGCAATATCGGGCGAGGCCTTTGCAAATTCGAGCTGATGACAGCTCATTTCAATAACCGCAACCTTGCCGATGACCTCGTCAATACACTCAAAAACAGGTGTGCCGATGTTGCCCATAATCATACTGGGCACACCGCCTGCCTGAAGCATACGGTAGGTGAGAGTGGTCGTGGTCGACTTACCCTTTGTGCCCGTAATGCCGATTTTTTTGCACGGCACGAAACGCAGAAACAAATCCATTTCGCCCGTGACTGTCGTGCCGTCCTTGATTTGGACATCACGCAACGATATGCCGGGGCTCTGCATTACGATATCGAAATCGTTTATGCAGTCCAGATAGTTTTCGCCGCAGATAAGCTGAACGTTTTTGTCGTCAAGCGTAACCTCGTTCTTGTCGGCAATATAAAATTTTCTGTCGGGATAGTGCTTCCTTAAGAAATTAAGGGTTGCCTTGCCTTCTCTGCCGAAGCCGAGAATAAGCACGGTTTTGTCCCTGAAAAAATCTATGAGTTGTTGATACATAAAAGTAAGTCCTTCAATACGGGCGGATATTATCCGCCCCTACAAAATTATTTTTGTGCAGTCGGAGCGCCGCAGCACTTCTTATACTTCTTGCCGCTTCCGCAGGGGCAGGGGTCGTTGGGGCCTACTTTTTGGCTTGCCGTCTTACGAACGGGACGCTTCTTGTCGGAGGTGTCTCCGCCGGCGTTAGTGGCAACCTCCTTGACCTTTTGCTCACGCTTGGTGTCTTCCTCCGTTCTGACCTGAACGGTGAGAAGCATACGGATTGTGTCCTGCCTTATCTGGCGTGTCATATCGTCAAACATATCGTAGCTTTCAAATCGGAAGGCAACAACGGGGTCCTTCTGGCCGTAGGCGCGCAGGCCGATACCGCGCTTGAGCTCTTCCATAGCGTCAAGGTGATCCATCCACTTGGCGTCAACATTGTCAAGCAGTACCTTTCTTTCAAGCAGGGGCATAAGCTTGCCGAGCTCTTCCTCGCGCTTTGCATAAAGTGCTTCACCGCGCTCAATGAGCATAAGTCTCGTTTCGTCACGGTCGGAAATGCCGTCTGCAAAATCGTCGGGAGTGGTCAGCCAGCCCATAAATGCGCCCTTGAGGCCCTCAATGTTCCACTCGTTTTTGTCAACCGAGTCGGGAAGATAGAGGTCAATCGCATCGCAGACGTTGTCCTCAAGCATTTTGATAAGCTTGGGCTTGAGCTCGTCACCGTCAAGCACCTGATTACGCTGCTTGTAGATAAGCTCACGCTGCTGATTCATAACGTCGTCAAACTGGAGAACGTTCTTACGCACTGCAAAGTGGTTGCTCTCAACCTTCTTCTGTGCGTTTTCAACTATATTGGAGAATACCTTTGTGTCAAGCGGCATATCCTCGGGAGCGTTGAGCCTTTCAAGCATCATCTGTGCTCTGTCGCCGCCGAAAAGACGGGTTACATCATCGTCAAAGCTCAGGAAGAACTGGCTGACACCGGGGTCGCCCTGACGGCCCGAACGGCCTCTGAGCTGATTGTCGATACGGCGTGATTCGTGGCGCTCCGTACCGATGATGTAAAGGCCGCCTGCCTCCCTTACCTTTTCGGCTTCGGGCGCAATTTCAGCCTTGTACTTTTCTTCAAGCTCGGTAAAGGTTTTTCTTGCTTCGAGGATTTCCTCGTTATCCGTTTCGGCAAAGCCCGTGGCCTCGGCAATCATTTCCTCGGCAAAGCCCATACGGCGCATTTCGCTCTTTGCAAGGTACTCTGCGTTACCGCCGAGCTTGATATCCGTACCGCGGCCTGCCATATTCGTGGCGATTGTAACTGCGCCGAGCTTACCTGCCTGCGCAATGATTTCCGCTTCCTTGTCGTGGAATTTTGCGTTGAGCACCTGATGCTTTATGCCTCTCTTTTTAAGCAGAGAGCTGAGTATCTCGGACTTCTCAATTGAAATTGTACCGACGAGCACGGGCTGACCCTTTGCGTGGCACTTTTCAATTTCGTCAAGAATAGCAAAGAACTTGACCTTTTCCGTTTTATAAATAATGTCGTTGTTGTCCTTACGCGCAAGGGGCTTGTTGGTGGGTACCTCGATAACGTCAAGACCGTAGATTTCCTGGAATTCAACGCTTTCCGTCTTTGCCGTACCCGTCATACCCGACAGCTTTTCAAACATACGGAAATAGTTCTGGAAGGTGATTGTTGCAAGGGTTTTGCTCTCGTGTTCAACCTTTACGCCTTCCTTGGCTTCAATAGCCTGGTGAAGACCCTCGTTGTAGCGTCTGCCGAGCATAATTCTGCCCGTGAATTCGTCAACGATGAGTACCTGACCGTCCTTGACAACGTAATCAATGTCACGGCGCATAACGCCGTTTGCCTTGATAGCCTGGTTGATGTGGTGCTGGAGGGTGAGGTTTGTGCCGTCCATAAGGTTTTCAACGTTGAAGTAACGCTCTGCCTTTTCGACACCGCTCTTTGTAAGCGTTGCGGTGCGTGCCTTTTCGTCAACAACGTAGTCGCCGTCATCCGCTACGGTTTCAACGGTTTCCTTCTTGGAGTCAACCTCGCGCACCTTTACCATTTTGAGCGTTTTTGCAAAACGGTCTGCAAGGTCGTAAAGCTGTGTGGAGGCCTCGCCTCTGCCCGAAATGATAAGCGGTGTTCTTGCTTCGTCGATAAGAATTGAGTCAACCTCGTCAACTATTGCAAAGCAGTGGCCGCGCTGAACACGCTGCTCCTTGTACTGCACCATATTGTCACGCAGGTAGTCAAAGCCCATTTCGTTGTTCGTGCCGTAGGTGATGTCTGCGGCATAGGCCTCGCGGCGTTGCTTGTTGTCGCAGTCGTGCACGATAAGGCCGACCGAAAGACCCATAAAGCGGTAGACCTTGCCCATCCACTCGGAGTCACGGCGTGCAAGGTAATCGTTAACGGTAACGATGTGTACGCCCTTGCCTGTAAGTGCGTTGAGGTAGGCGGGCAGAGTTGTGGTGAGGGTCTTGCCTTCACCCGTTTTCATTTCTGCAATTCTGCCCTGGTGGAGCACGATACCGCCGACAATCTGTACGGGGTAGTGCTTTTCCTTGAGCACACGCCAGCTTGCCTCACGGCAGGCGGCAAATGCCTCGGGCAGAATATCGTCAAGCGTTTCGCCCTTTGCAAGTCTTTCCTTGAACTCGGGTGTCTTCGCCTGAAGCTCTTTGTCGCTCAAAGCGGCGTACTCGCTTTCAAGTGCGAGCACCTTGTCTCTGATGGGGTTGATGCGCTTGATTTCACGCTTGGAATAATCTCCGAAAAGCTTTTTAAAAAATGACATCTTTTTTCCTTCCTTCGGTTTAATATATTAATGTTGGAAATGATTTATTAAATAAATTTTTTGAGCAAATCCTCGCTCTTTATACATATTGCCGTGCCCGAAAAGTCTATTGCGCCCGAGTTATTCAGTTCTTTAAGCGCTCTGTAAAGCCCGCCTTTGGTCAGGCTGAGCGACTTCGCAACCTTTAACATATCCTGCGGAAGGCTTACCTCGTTTTTTGCGTTTTTCGGTCTTTCAAGCAGATACGCGGCAAGCTTGCTTTCAGCACCGGATTTTTGGCTTTCCCTGTTTTTTTCTGCCGTTTCTTTCTCGGACAGGTATTCAAGAAAACCCCTTGAAGCTGAAAAATCATCCTGCAAAAGCCGGTCTACGGCCGACTTTTTGATAAAAATAACCTTGCTGTCCTGCGAAGCGGAAAGCGTGAAGCCTTCTGCGAGAGAAGAATACAGCGTTTCGGCTCCGAATACGAAGCCGTCAGGCTTGCTTGCGGTGATTCTGCCGCCTTCAAGCAGGTGACAGCCGCCCGTGAGAATAACGCCGACAGCCTTTTTGATACCGTGGCAGGGGAAAACCTGCTGACCCTTTGAAAAGTCCTTAAGCACGGCATCTTCGCTTGCTAAAATGTAACGCAGGGCTTCTTCCTTTGCGCCCGAAAAAGCAGGGTGCATCGCCAGCAGCTTAACTGCTTTTTCAAAAAGCTCTTTCCTTGCTTTCATAAAGCACCCTCCCGTTTTCTGCATAATTAATATTATTATAATACTTATGCACTTGTGTTGTCAACAGACAGACAAACCGTAATTTAATAAAAATATTATATTTCCCCTTGCACTTTGCGGCAAAAAGAATTATAATATATAAGTTATAATAGAACAAATATTGCTTGAAACTGAGGAAAAAGAAATGAAGCTTGGTATCGTAGGCTTGCCCAACGTCGGCAAGAGCACACTTTTTAACGCTATTACAAACGCGGGTGCACAGTCCGCAAACTACGCTTTCTGTACAATTGAGCCGAACGTCGGCGTTGTTTCCGTGCCCGATTCAAGGCTGGACAAGCTTGCCGAAATGTACGACCCCGACAAATACACCCCCGCAGTTATCGAGTTTGTCGATATTGCCGGCCTTGTAAAGGGCGCTTCCAAGGGTGAGGGTCTGGGCAACAAATTCCTTGCAAACATCCGTGAGGTCGATGCAATCGTTCACGTTGTGCGCTGTTTCGTAAACGATGATATTATTCACGTTGACGGCAGTATCAATCCCACGCGTGATATTGAAACAATTAATCTGGAGCTTATCTTCTCCGATATTGAGATGATTGAGCGCAGAATTGACCGCACCGCAAAGGCTATGAAGGGCGACAAATCCCTTGCAGGCGAGCTTGAATTTCTTAAGCGTGTCAAAGACGAGCTTGAAAACGGTGTTTCAGCCCGAAATATTGAATGTACCGACGAGGAAAAGGAAATCCTCGCCCAGTCCACGCTTCTCACGGCAAAGCCCGTTATATACGCCTGCAATATGAGCGAGGAGGATTTTGTTGACGGACTCGACAAGAACGAGGGATACGTCAAGGTGTGTGAAATTGCAAAGGCAGAGGGCTCCGAGGTGCTTCCCATCTGTGCAGAGCTTGAGGCTGAAATTGCCTCTCTCTCCCGCGAGGAAAAGGAAATGTTCCTTTCCGACCTCGGCATTGAGCAGGGCGGTCTTGACCTTCTCATTCAGCGCAGCTATAACCTTCTCGGTCTCATTTCCTACCTCACGGCAGGTAAGCCGGAGGTAAGAGCCTGGACAATCAAGCGCGGCACAAAGGCTCCGCAGGCGGCAGGTAAAATCCACACGGACTTTGAGCGCGGCTTCATCCGTGCAGAGGTTGTCGCTTTTGATGACCTTGTGGCTTGCGGCACAATGGCGGCGGCAAAGGAAAAGGGCCTTGTCCGAAGCGAGGGCAAGGAATACGTTATGAAGGACGGAGATATTGTTCTTTTCCGCTTCAACGTTTAATCTTCAGCGTAAAATTAATTTGGGGAATATAAATATAGAAAGGTGTTTATTAACCTATGGGAGTACGTGAGTGCAAAAAAATAATTGTTGTCGGCAACGCGGGCAGCGGCAAAACTACCTTCGCTACCAGACTCAGTGAAATTCTCGGTTTGCCGCTCATACATCTCGACAAGGAGTATTGGCGTCCCGGCTGGCGCGAAACGCCCCGTGAGGCATGGCTTGAAAAGCACAAGAGCTTAATTGAAAAGGACGAGTGGATTATCGACGGCACCTACGCCGTGCTGCTCAAGGAGCGTTTTCTTGAGGCGGATGCCGTAATGTTTATGGACCTTTCCCGTCCGGCGTGTTATTTCAACCTCGTCAGGCGCAGAATAAAGTACAACAACAAGCTCAGGCCCGATATGCCTGAGGACTGTCCCGAATTTATCCGACCCGACCAGCTCAAAAAGATATGGTATTTTCCCAACACAAACCGCAACCGCATTATGAATTATATGATGCGCTATCCCAGAGAAGAAATGCACACCTTCTATACAATGGAGGCGGCAAACGAGTGGCTTGACAAGCTTGGCGAAAAGGTTGAGAAGAGCAAGGAAAATAAGGAAAACGTATAATGATATTCAAGAAAAAAACCTATTCCTCCGGCGGTATAGAGTACCTTATCGTGGGTCTGGGCAACCCCGGCAGGCAGTATGAAATTACCCGCCACAACGCAGGCTTTCTGTTTATGGATATGTTAAGTGAAAAGCTTAGCGTAAAAATTAACAAAATCAAGTTCAAGGCAGTTGTCGGCGAAGCTCAGATAGGCGGTGTACGCTGTCTGCTGATGAAGCCGCAGACCTTTATGAATTTAAGCGGCGAGGCGGTAAAGGAGGCTTGCAGCTTTTACAAAATTCCGCCCGAAAAAGTAATAGTTGCTTTTGACGATATTTCGCTTCCCTGCGGCGGCCTTCGCATCAGGCGCAAGGGCAGTGCAGGCGGCCACAACGGAATAAAGAGCATTATTCAGCACATGGGCAGCGACAATTTCCCCAGGATAAAGCTCGGTGTCGGCGCAAAGCCGCACCCCGACTATGATTTGGCGGACTACGTGCTTTCCAATTTCGCAAAGGACGATATTCCGCTGATGAAGCAGGCTATGGAAAAGGGCTGCGATGCACTTGAATTTATGGTCAAGGGCAAAATCGACGAAGCAATGAGCAAGTATAGTCACTGATATAAGTTTTGCAGGGGGTACATTCCGTATTCCCTGCCTTTCGCCTTTTTATAAAATAGGAGTAAAAAATGTCTTGTTTTCTCAACACAATAAAAGACCTTGTGGAGTATAACGAGCTTTCCCGTGCGGTAGACTCAAACCGTCTGCCTATGGGTGTGCTCGGACTTTCGCATATCCACAAGGCACATTTCATCCATGCTTTGTGCGAGGAAAAAAAGCGCAAAGCGCTGATTATCGTGCCGGACGAAGGCTCTGCCTCAAGGCTGAGAGATGATTTGAAATCGCTCGGCAGTGCGGCGGCAGTGTACCCCGCGGGCGATTTCAGCTTCCGTCCCACCCAGGCTCACTCCCGTGAATACGAGCAGCAGAGATTGGGCGTGCTTTCCTCAATGGCTCAGGGTGCGCTTGACTGCGTTGTAATGAGCGTTGAGGCGGCAATGCAGCTCACCGTAGAGCCTCACATCCTGCGCAGAAACACAATGACTATAGGGGTGGACAGCGAAATTCTGCCCGATATGATAGCAGACGACCTTGTTGCCGCAGGCTATGTGCGCAGTGAATTGGTAGAGGGTAAGGGTCAGTTTGCCATCCGCGGCGGTCTGATAGATATTTTTCCGCCGTCGGAGGAAAACCCCGTGCGAATTGAGCTGTGGGGCGAAACGGTTGACAGCATAGCCTATTTTGAAACTGATACGCAAAGAAGAACGGAGCAGATAGGCGAAATACTGATTACGCCTGCCACGACCGTGCTTTACGAGAGCACGGACTCGCTTATCGGCGTTATTGAACAGCACAGAAACTCTCTCAAGGGAAAAGGCTCTGTCAAGGCAAAGGCATCTCTTGACGAGGACATAGAAAAGCTGAAAAACGGCGTGCGAATTGAATCGCTCGACCGTTACCTGCCCCTGCTCGGCAACGGCGGCTCGACAATATTTGAGCACGCACAAGGGTATATGCTCTTCGTCTGCGAAACCTCAGCGGTAAAGCTTCACGCAGAAGCGGCTGAAAAGCTGATGAACGAAGATATAAAGGCAATGTTTGAGGAGGGTGTGCTCTCCAAGGGAATGGATAATTATTCCATCACCTTTGCACAGCTTACCTCGCTTTACGAAAAGCTGCACGCCGCATATCTTGACAATCTTCCGCGCGGCAGCTTTGATACGCCCGTGCGCAATCTTGTTACTGTCAGCGCCCGTCAGCTCTCTCCGTGGACGGGTCAGCTTTTCGATTTGCTTGAGGACGTACGCCCTGCGCTATCGAAGGGCTTTAAGGTTGTGGTTTTTGCCGGCACGGAAAAAACCGCAAAGGCACTCAGCGACGAGCTTCGTGACGAGGAGGTAAACAGCGTTTACATGCCCGTGACCCCTGCCGATTTTTCACCCGGTATGGTAAGCGTGCTGCCCGGTACGCTTTCCTTCGGCTTTGAATACCCTGCCACAAGGGTTATGGCAATTACCTACGGCTCAAGGCAGGCTAATTTAGGCTCACTGCGCAAAAAAGCAAAGAAGAACAAGGGTCAGGGATTCAACAGCCTTGATGAACTTCACAGGGGCGATTACGTTGTTCACTCCGTGCACGGTATCGGTATTTTTGACGGCATAGAAAGCCTGAACGCTTCGGGCACAATCAAGGACTATATCAAAATCCGATACGCTAAGGACGGCGTGCTTTACGTGCCCGTTTCACAGCTTGACCTTGTTACGAAATATATCGGCCCGGGCAGCGAAACAAAATCCGTTACGCTCAATAAGCTCGGCTCAGGCGACTGGCAGAAAACAAAAACCCGTGTACGCACCGCCGTAAAGGAAATGGCGGCAGAGCTTATCAATCTTTACTCCAAGCGTATGAATATCAAGGGCTACGCTTTTTCGCCCGATATTGATATGCAGAACGATTTTGAGCGCAGGTTTGAGTTTGAGGAAACGGACGACCAGCTTCGCTGCATTGACGAAATCAAGCGTGATATGGAAAAGCCCCATCCGATGGACAGACTGCTTTGCGGTGATGTCGGCTTTGGCAAAACAGAGGTTGCCCTGCGTGCGGCGTTCAAGTGTGTTGCCGACGGCAAGCAGTGTGCAATTTTAGTTCCGACAACCCTGCTTGCAATGCAGCACTACCAGACAATCAAAAAGCGTTTCGACACCTTCCCCATAGAGTGCGATATGATATCACGCTACCGCACGCCGAAGGAGCAGGAAAAAATACTGAATCAGCTGCGAAGAGGCTCGCTTGACATAATCGTAGGCACGCACCGCCTCATTTCAAGCGACATTCAGTTTAAAGACCTTGGTCTTGTAATTGTTGACGAGGAACAGCGCTTCGGCGTTGCGCAGAAAGAAAAGCTCAAGGAGCGTTTTCCTGCCGTCGACGTGCTCACGCTTTCCGCTACACCAATTCCCAGAACACTCAATATGGCTATGACAGGTATTCGTGATATGTCCACGCTTGAAGAAGCACCTATGGACAGACACCCCGTACAGACCTATGTTATAGAGTTTGATATGGATATAATCGCTCAGGCGATTGAGCGTGAAATCCGCAGAGGCGGTCAGGTTTACTACCTGCACAACAGGGTAGAGGATATCGACCGCTGTGCCGCACGCCTTCACGCCGCATTGCCCGATGCAAGAATTTCAGTTGGTCACGGTAAAATGACCGAGGAGGAACTCAGCGAGGTTTGGCAGTCCCTTCTTGAGGGCGAAACGGATGTGCTTGTGTGCACTACAATTATCGAAACGGGTGTTGACGTGCCAAACGCAAACACTCTCATTATCGAAAACGCCGACAGAATGGGTCTTGCCCAGCTTCACCAGATAAGAGGCCGTGTCGGCAGAAGCTCACGCCGTGCAAGCGCATACTTCACATTCACAAGAGGCAAGGAATTGAGCGATATTTCCACACGCCGCCTTGAAGCGATAAGGGAATTTACCGAGTTCGGCTCGGGCTTCAAAATTGCAATGCGTGACCTTGAGCTAAGGGGCGCAGGCAACGTTCTCGGCGCAGAGCAGCACGGCCATATGGAAGCCGTCGGCTATGATATGTACGTAAAGCTCCTCGGCGAAGCCGTCAGCGAGGAAAAGGGCGAAGTGCCCGAAAAGCCCGTGAAGGAATGTCTTATAGACCTGCACGTGGATGCGCACATTCCCGAAAAATATATTTCAAACGTTCCGCAAAAGCTGGCTATGTACCGCAGGATTGCCGATATAAGAAACGAAGCGGATGCAGAGGATGTGCTCGACGAGCTTATAGACCGCTTCGGCGAGCCGCCTGCAAGCGTTACGGGCCTTATCAGTGTGTCTCTGCTTCGCAACAGTGCCGCGGATATGGGCATATACGAAATCGGACAGAAGGGTGAGTCGCTCATTCTCTACCTCGACCGACCCGATATGCAGCGTGTTGCCGCTCTTGCCGCCGCAATGGGCAAGCACTTGTCCCTGAATGCCACGGGCCAAAAGCCGTACATCAGCATAAAAGCGAAAATCGGCGAAGCACCGATTGAGCAGCTTCGGCAGGCACTTTCGATTATGGCAAAGGCAAAATAACAGTTTGTCGGGGACAAACTGTTATTAGTGCAAAGTGCAAAATGCTAAGTGCAAAGTTAAGGGTCGCTACGCTCCGATTTTATAAAACATTCATTCAGAGCGATTATTATAATGGGTGAGGGCGAAGCCCTCCCACAATTTTGCATTTTGAACTTTGCATTTTGCATTATTACAGTTTTGCGAAAAAACCTGCATATTTCCTCTCTCCCTGTACAAACTAACCTCACAACTAATGTTTGGGAGTGAGAAAAAATGATTGACAAGGCATCGCTTGTGCTGGTTATTATCGGTGCACTCAACTGGGGCAGTATAGGTCTTTTCAAGTTTGACCTTGTTGCCTGGATTTTCGGCGGTCAGGCTGCGCTGATGAGCAGAATTATCTATACACTTGTTGCTCTTGCAGGTATCTGGTGCATATCTCTGCTTTTCCGCACGGACTCAGAGGGCGTAACGATAACTCAGGACACAGAATAACGGGAAATCTTTTCCCGTACATAGCAAATAAACAAAAAGGGGGATATGAAATGCAAAAAATTAACGTTGTACCAAGACCGAATGCTGTTACATACACGGGCGGTATAGTCTGCCGGACAGCCTTTGACAATGTTTTTGAATACACCGTCTCCGATCCGAAATTAGGCGGCGAGGGCTACTGCCTTAAGCTTGAGCCTTCCTGCGTTACGATTACGGCAAATACCGCAAAGGGACTTTTTTACGCAAGAAAAACGCTTGAGCAGCTCAAAGCTGCCGAAACGATACCCTGCGTTACAATTGAAGATGTGCCGAGGTTTTCATACCGCGGCTTTATGCTTGACAGCGCAAGGCATATGCAGAAGGCTTCCGATATCAAAAAAATAGTTGATGCTGCCGCTCTTCTTAAATTCAATGTTTTTCACTGGCATCTCAGCGATGACCAGGGCTTCCGCATTGAAAGCGAAAAATTCCCCGAATTAAACGAAAAAGGCTCCTGGAGGGAAGGCGACGATTTCGGCAGCAGACACGTTGCCGAGCCCTACGGCGGCTTTTACACGAAAGATGAAATACGCGATATCGTTGCCTACTGTGCCGAGCGGTTTATTGAGGTAATTCCCGAAATTGATGTGCCCGGCCATACGACTGCGCTTATCAGTACATATCCTCAGCTTTCCTGCCGTAACGAGCAGATTGCCGTCAAGACCAAGCAGGGTATTTTTGAGGATATCCTCTGCGCAGGCAAGGACGAAACGCTGAAGTTTGTGTATGAGCTCCTGGGTGAAATTATTGAGCTTTTCCCCTCGGAAAATTTCCATATCGGCGGTGACGAGGCACCCAAAATCCGCTGGAAGGAATGTCCCGAATGTCAGGCGAAAATCAGAGAGCTCGGACTTGAAAACGAAGAAGAGCTTCAGGGTTGGTTTACTTCGAAAATTATAGAATTTTTAGCCGAAAAGGGTAAGAAGGCAATCGTGTGGAACGAGAGCCTTGCGGGCGGAAATCTGCCTGAGGGTACAGCCGTGCAGATGTGGATGGACCCGAAGAAAAACTGTATAACCTGGGCAAACAGAGGCAATGCGATAATTAACAGCGATTTTTACCACTATTACTGCGACTATCCCTACTATATGACGCCGCTTAAAAAGACCTATAATTTTTCACCCGTGCCAAAGGGCGTTGCACCGATTATGGAACGCTTCGTGCTCGGTGTTGAGTGCCCGATGTGGACGGAGCACGTTTACAGTTTTGAATGGCTGTGCCATATGGCGTTTCCCCGCTTTGCGGCTGTTGCCGAAAGAGGCTGGACAAAGGACAGGCTTTGCGACTGTGCCGATTTTGAAAACCGCTTTACGGCTATTATGCCCCTTATAAAAGAAAAAGGTGTTTATCCCGCACCGAAAAACGAATGGAATTATAACCCTGCAAAAAGGCTCGGCGGCACGCTCAGATTTTTTGCGGATAAAATTGATTTTGAGCTCGTTGCAAATTCATTGAAAAATATGAAAAAATAAGTGCGGTGAATATATCGCGTTCCGCAGGCAAAAATACTACTGCGGAGGTGAGAAGAAATGAACTGTGCAAACGGCAACAAGAGCATTCGCTGCAGCGTTGAGCAGTGCCGCCACCATTGCGGTAACGCCAACTACTGCACACTCGATACTGTATCAATCGGAACACACGAGCCCAACCCCACAGAGGCAAAGTGTGTTGACTGCAACTCTTTTGAAAAGAAATAAAACAAAAACGGTTCGGCGAAACGTCCACGCCTTACAAGGCAGTATTGCTTAAAAAGTGAGTTTTAAGCACAATAATGCAGCAAAAACCTCGGAATGCAACAGCATTACCGAGGCTTTTTTCTTTTTTGGAACTAACAATTACAAAACTGTAACTTCTTTTTCGGAGAATTATGTGTTAATATAAAATTGCAAAGTCAAACGATTCAGATTCAGTCCCTTTTTTCAGCAGTTTTCATTTTCAGAGGAAAGTGGGTGAGTACGGTGTTTTTTTGAAAAAACTGCAAGCATATCGATACCATGATGTGTTCCCGCGGACTGTCATTTTAAGCTATATTATAAAAATAAAGGAGGTAAACAAAATGAAGAAACAATATGAAAGGGTGCTGTCCGTAATTCTTGCAGCAGTTTTACTTTTATCTTTTGCTGTGACAGGTTTTGCCAACGATATGTCAGGGTCAATAGAGGATGAACCTGTGCCGGAGTACAGCAACGGACTTTTTATTTATAAAATAAAAGACGGCAAAGCCTACTTAATTAATACGGAACCTGAAATTGCCGATACATATTCCGGTACACTCACAATTCCCGCAACACTCGGCGGCTATCCTCTTGCAAGTATAGTTGACGATGCGCTGGCTTTTTTACCGCTTGTTACGGCGTTTGTTGCAGATGAAGCAAGCGAATACTTCACGTCGGATGAAAACGGTGTTTTGTTCAACAAAAACAAAACCGTGATTTTGCAGTATCCTCAGGCTTCAACCGCCAAGGTTTACGCGGTGCCCGACAGCGTGAAAACAATTTCGCCCTTTGCTTTCGCTTTTAACACTTCGCTTGAGCAGGTTACATTCAGCGAAAACAGCAGCCTTACACTTATTAGTAGCGATGCATTCAAAGAATGCACCTCGCTTAAAAGCTTTTCCGTGCCCGATAAGGTTACGAAGATAGGTATATTCGCTTTTTATGAATGTACTTCGCTTGAAAGCGTCACATTCGGCGAAAACAGCCGGCTTGACAGAATTGAAAACGGAGCGTTTATATACTGTGAATCGCTTAAAGAGTTTGTTGCGCCGCAAAGCTTAACGCATATCGGCGGTCAGGCTTTAGCACACTGCTCATCGCTTACAAGTGTTGAATTCGGCGCCGACAGCAAGCTTACAGAAATTGAAGGAAGGGCTTTTGAAAACAGCGATGGTCTGACCGAGATTTATTTACCTGCAAGTGTCAGTGTGCTCGGCAAGACATTGTTTATGAACTGTGATAATATTGAAGCGGTTAATGTTGATGAAGCCAATGCGGTTTATTCAAGCGTAAACGGTGTTTTATTTGATAAGGCGAAAACCGTTTTAGTGGAGTATCCGCATAAAAAAACAGACTCCGATTACACCGTGCCCGATGGAGTGCATACCATAAATACCGCGGTGTTCAGCGGTAATGAATATCTGGTTAACGTAAGCTTGCCGGACAGTATTAAGACGATAGGCGAAAGTGCCTTTGAGGCTTGTGAGAATCTTACAACCGTTACGGCAAGCGAAAGCATAAAGCTTGAAACTTTAGGCGATTTTGCTTTTCGTGATTGTACCGGGCTCGTTTCTGTCCGCCTGGGCAGCTCGCTCAAAAGCATAGGCACGAGAGCCTTTTATAACTGCTATTTACTCGAAAATATCGGACTCGGTGAAGATAATAAGCTTGAAAGTATAGGCGATTCTGCGTTCAGCGACTGCCGCAATCTGAAAGAAATTCACCTGCCCGACAGCCTTACGCACATAGGACAGTGGGCATTCTACTGCTGCAAAAGCCTTACGGAAATCAATATCCCCTCACAGCTTGAGAGCATAAGCCTTGCGGTTTTCTACGGCTGCTCAAATCTGACCGGCGATATCGTTATTCCCGACGGTATAACAGAAATCAGACTATATGCATTCAAAGGCTGCTCAAAAATAACAAGTCTGACCGTGCCCGCAAGCGTTACAACTATCGGAGCAGAGGCTTTTATGGGCTGCTATCGCCTTAAAAGCATAAATTTTGCCGAAAACAGCAAGCTGAAGTCAGTCAATAACGGCGCATTCAACTACTGCACAAGCCTTACCGAAATTACCTTGCCTGAAACGGTAACGTATATCGGCTCAACGGCATTTGCCGATTGCGAAAAGCTTGAAAAAATCAGTATTCCCGATACGGTTGAAAGAATCGGAGACAGCGCTTTCACTAATACTGCTCATTTTAAAAATAACGCCAATTGGGACTCAGATGCATATTACGCAGGCAATCATCTGATATATTCAAACCGCAATAAAATGGGCGAAAAGCTCGTAATACGCGAGGGAACAAAAACGGTTGCAACCTACTTCCTTACAAGAGACTGTGAAAGCCTGAAAAGCATTTACATACCCAAAAGCCTTGTAGTTGTTAACTTCCACAGCTTCTACGGATGTAAGAATGTTGAAAAGGTTTACTACGCGGGCAGTGAAGAGGATTTTAAAAACATCAAAATAGATGCTTCCAACGACTTCCTGTTTTCGAATATCGAATATAATCACGTTCATGAATATACCTGTGAGGTTACGGAAGAATCCAACTGCACAAAAGAAGGAAAAGAACAGCACACCTGTATTTGCGGCCATGAATATTACAGCACAATCCCGACAGACGAAACCGACCATTCCTTCGGAAAATGGACGGTCACAGCCCAACCTACAGTAACACAGACAGGCACAAAAGAACGCAGCTGTATCCGCTGCGGAGAAACGCAATACGAAACCGTTCCCGTAAAGCCGGGTGTGGTTTACGGCGTGGATATTCCCGAAGCAATTACCGTAAATTATAAAAAGAGTTTTGAACTGATTCCGTTATTAGACTGCGATTCAACGGCAGACTGCAGGATAGTATGGGAATCATCAGATTTGAATGTTATAGTACCTTACGTCGACGGTGAATTTTCCGCAATCGGAACAGGTACGGCAACAATAACCTGTACGGTAACGGACGCTCAGGGTAACGAATTTACCGACACCTGTACGGTAACCGTTAAGTACACGTTCTTGCAGCTAATAATTAAGTATATTCTTTTCGGTTGGCTGTGGTTTTAAGGTATCGGCAGTAAACGGATAATAATGAATTACGCATTGTTTGTCTCAGACAAACAATGCGTAATTTGTTAAATCAGCATAGCCACAATACTGTCCACGCACTGCTCGGGAGTCAGCCCCGTGCAGTCCAGCGTTATATCCGCCAGACTTTCATAAAGCGGTGCTCTTTCCTCGAAAAGCTGGGCTACGGTTTCACCGTTTTTCATTGCAACGCCGCGGGTTTTAATATCCGCAAGCCTTTTTTCAATTTCGGCAAGCGGTAATTTAAGGTAAACGAAAATTCCGTTCTTTTTAAGCTTTTCCATAGCCTCTTTGCCGTAAACGGCACTGCCGCCCGTTGCAACAACGCTGTTTTTAAATTCGCACGCGCAGATTATATCGTTTTCAACCTGCAGAAAGCCGTCCGTGCCCTTTTCTTCAATTATGTCGCACAGGCTCTTTCTGCAGGTGTTCTGTATTATAAGGTCGGTGTCCGTAAACGAACAGAGCAGACTCTTTGCAAGCAGTACGCCGATAGTGCTCTTTCCTGCCCCCGGCATACCGATTAAAACAATGTTTTTCATAAGCTTTCTCCGTTATTTTTCTGATACAAAAATTTTAACTCAAAATAAAGAAAAAATCAACAAAAAACATCCTCATAAAGTACATTTATTCTCCGTGCGGGTTGCTTGACGAAATATGGGGTTTATGATAAAATTAAGACACAATATGAATAGGAAAACCTCTGACGAAAACAGAATTGTTGTGGAATGAACCACGGTGAGGTTTTTGCTTGTCGATCGTCTGGGCAGCACTTCTGTTTGAAGTGTTGGCCTTTTGTTTTTTTCGGCGAAAAATTTTTCGCATAATAAATTTTGTTTATAATTTTTTCTGTATAGATTTTAAGAGATACCGCAAAAAGGAAAGGTGAATGTTATGTTTGAACAGTGGAACGGCTTTGTCGGCGGAGAATGGCAAAAAGAAATCAACGTGCGCAATTTTATTCAGCTCAACTACACGCCCTACGAGGGCGATGAGAGCTTTCTTGCGGGTCCGACAGACCGCACCAAGAAGGTTTACGAAAAGTTTGACGCTTTGCTCAAGGAGGAGCAGGCAAGAGGCGGTGTGCTTGATATTGACACCGTAACCGTTTCCTCGCTGACTGCGTATATTCCCGGCTATCTTGACAGGGAAAACGAAATTATAGTCGGCTTGCAGACGGATGAGCCCCTTCGCAGAGGCGTAAACCCCTTCGGCGGTATGAACATGGTCAGAAAGGCCTGCAAGGCTTACGGCTATGAGCTAAGCGAGGTCGTTGAGGAGGAGTTCCGCTACAGAACAACTCATAACGACGGTGTTTTCAGAGTATATAACGACGAAATCCGTGCCGCACGCCATACGGGCATTATCACGGGTCTGCCCGATGCATACGGCAGAGGCAGAATTATCGGCGACTACAGGCGCGTTGCGCTTTACGGTGTTGACAGGCTTATTGAAGAAAAGCTCAAGGACAAGGCGGCAATTGCGGCAAATGACGTGCTGGCGGACGATATACGCAGACTTGAGGAGCTTTTCCAGCAGATAAACTTCCTCGGCAAGCTCAAGGAAATGGCGGCGATGTACGACTGCGACATTTCCGTTCCCGCAAAGGACTCCAGGGAGGCTGTGCAGTGGCTGTATTTCGGCTACCTCGGCGCAATCAAGGAGCAGAACGGTGCGGCAATGAGCCTTGGCAGAACGTCAACCTTCCTTGACATCTACTTCGAGCGTGACCTTAAAAACGGCACGTACACCGAAGAGCAGATTCAGGAAATTATGGACGATTTCGTTATGAAGCTGCGTATGGCACGCCACCTGCGTACGCCCGAATACAACGAGCTTTTTGCAGGCGACCCGATGTGGATTACCGAAGCAATCGGCGGTATGGGTGAGGACGGCAGAACGCTTGTCACAAAGAACTCCTTCCGCGTGCTTCACACGCTTTATAACCTTAACCCCAGTGCTGAGCCGAATATGACCGTGCTCTGGTCAACTCAGCTGCCCCACGCATTCAAGCGTTTCTGCGCAAAGGTCAGCTGTGACACGGACTCCATCCAGTACGAGAACGATGATTTGATGCGTCCCGTTTACGGTGACGATTACGCAATTGCCTGCTGTGTTTCCGCTATGAGAGTGGGCAAGGATATGCAGTTCTTCGGCGCAAGGGCAAACCTTGTAAAGCTGCTGCTGATGGCTCTCAACGGCGGTAAGGACGAAAAGAGCGGTATGCAGGTTGCACCCGCAGGCAGGAAGTTTGAGGGCGAATACCTTGATTACGAAACAGTGCTCGACCTTATGAACGAGTACCGCCCGTGGCTTGCAAAAACCTACGTCAAGGCAATGAATATGATTCACTATATGCACGACAAGTACGCCTACGAAAAGGTGCAGATGGCACTTCACGATACGGACGTGCACCGCTATATGGCTTTCGGTGCGGCGGGTCTTTCCGTTCTTGCCGACTCGCTTTCGGCAATCAAATACGCAAAGGTTAAGGTTATCCGCGATGAAAACGGACTTATTACCGACTTTGAAACAACGGGCGATTTCCCGAAATACGGCAACGACGACGACCGTGCAGATATGATTGCCAAGGAGCAGGTTGAGCTGTTCTTTAACGAGCTCAAAAAAGTTCCTACCTACAGAGATGCCGAGCACACGCTCTCCATTCTCACGATTACCTCAAACGTTGTTTACGGCAAAAAGACTGGCAACACACCCGACGGCAGACGCGCAGGCGAGCCCTTTGCCCCCGGCGCAAACCCGATGCACGGCAGAGACGCTTCCGGAGCACTCGCTTCGCTCAACTCCGTTGCAAAGCTCAGCTACGGATGCTGTAAGGACGGTATTTCAAACACCTTCTGCGTAATTCCGCAGGCACTCGGCGCAGACGAGGAAACACGCTACGAAAACCTGAGCGGTATCATTGACGGCTATTTCTCACAGAATGCACAGCATATCAACATCAACGTTTTCGACAGAGAAATGCTCATTGATGCGTCCGAGCACCCCGAAAAGTACCCCAACCTCACAATCCGTGTTTCAGGCTACGCAGTAAACTTCCACAAGCTCTCCAAAGAACAGCAAAGGGAAGTTATTGCAAGAACGTTCCACGGGGAGATGTAATTTCAGTTCAGCGGAAAAACCGCTGAACTGAAATTAAGTGCAAAATGCAAAGTTTAAAATGCAAAATTAAGGGTCGCTTCGTTCCGATTATAAATGGGTGAGGGCGAAGCCCTCCCACAATTTTGCACTTTGCATTTTGCCTTTTGCATTTTTGCTTCTATAAGCCGTATGAAAGGAGAACAGCTTTGGATAATCAGTTACTCGGTAAAATCCACTCCTTCCAGAGCCTCGGTGCGGTTGACGGGCCGGGGATACGGTTTGTTGTTTTTATGCAGGGCTGTCCCTACCGCTGTCCGTACTGCCACAACCCCGACACGCGTCCGTTTTCGGACGGTGAGGAATACACGGTTGAGGAAATTGTGAAAAAAGCCGTGCGTTTCAAAACCTATTTCGGCGAAAAGGGCGGTGTTACCGTTTCGGGCGGTGAGCCGCTGGCACAGGCGGAATTTTTGGCAGAGCTTTTTGAGCAGTTACACAAGGTCGGTATTAACACCGCACTTGACACCGCAGGCTACCCCGTAAACGAAGCCGTTAAAAAAGTCCTCCGTCACACGGATACCGTGCTTTGCGATATAAAATTTCCAACCGATGAACAATATAAAAACCATATCGGCACTTCGCTTGAAGCAACCCTTTCTTTTATAGATGAATGTAATAATTATAATACCGATATTATAATACGCCACGTGGTCGTGCCCGGTATGACCGACAGCGAGGAAAATATAAAGAAGATTTCTGAACTTGCAAAGCGTGCAAAAAATCTCGTAAAAATCGAGCTTCTGCCGTTCAAAAAGCTCTGCGTGCAGAAATACAACGAGCTGGGGTTGGACTTTCCTTTAAAAGACACACCCGAGTGTACGGCTGAAAAAATTGAGCAATTAAAAGAAACAGTAAGATAAAACAAGAGCCTGTACGGATTGAACGTCCGTACAGGCTCATTTATTATGGTTTATTTACAGAATTTCAAATTCAACCTTCTGTGCGTGGCAGCAGGCGATGATATCGCCGAGGGTCTTATCAAAATCAGCCTTGAACTTTTCGGGGGTCTTGATGGTCATTGAGTCAACGTCTGCCTTCATGGAGATGTTGTTTTCACTCTTGTACTTTCTGACCTCGGAAACGGCTTCCTTTACAAGCTCGCCGAATTCAAGTGCTTCCTTGTCGTCCTCGCCGTCAACGTTCCAGAAGTTGAGGTGAAGGCTCTCGATGCCTTCCTTGTCCTTGAAAGCGTCCTGATAAATGAACTCTGTCATGTGCGGTACGAAAATGCCGTACATCTTGAGGATGTTGAGCAGACAGTAGTAGATAGCGTACTGGCCGCTTCTGCGCTCGGCATAGCCGTGTACCTCGGGCTGATAGAGCCTCTCCTTGCTGATTTCTACGTAGTAGTCGCAGAAATCCTTCCAGAAGAAGTCGTCAATCTCGTGTCTTGCAGAGCCGATTTCGTACTCGTCAAGCAGCTTTATGCAGCGGCGCATAGTCTGCTTACAGCGCTCAACAATCCACTTGTCAACGGGCAGAAGCTCTGCGGGAGCATCAGCCTTGGTGTAGTCCTCAAGGTGAGTGAGCGTGAACTTGGAAGCGTTCCACAGCTTTGTGAGGAAGCGGTTTGCAATCTTAAGCTCGTCGTCGGAGAAGTATGTGTCCGTGCCGAGCTTGGTGTTTGCAGCCCAGTAGCGGATGCAGTCTGCGCCGAACTCCTCAACAAGCTGAGCAGGTGACTTGACCGCGTTGCCCTTGGACTTACTGATTTTTTCGCCCTTCTTTGCAAGAACGAAGCCGCAGACCATGATGTCCTGCCACGGAATGTTGCCCGTGTGGTACATGCTCTTTGCAATTGTATAGAAAGCCCATGTTCTGATAATTTCGTGAGCCTGTGTTCTCATTGTCATCGGGGCAAGCTTGTCGGAAAGGTCTGTGCCGTCGGGCTCTTCCCAGTGTGCATTGATCTGGGGTGTCATTGAAGATGTTGCCCATGTGTCGAGAACGGAGGATTCGGGAATCCATTCGCTGCAGCCGCAGTCGCAGGTTGCCTCGGGAGTGAATTCGAGGGGGTTGACGGGGAGAATGCTCTCGTCTGCAAACATCGGCTTGCCGCACTTCTTACAGTACCATACCGGGAACGGAACGCCGAAGTAGCGCTGACGGGAAATACACCAGTCCCACTTGAGGTTTTCAACCCATACGTCGTAACGGCTCTTCATAAACGTGGGGTACCAGTTGATTTTCTTACCTGCCTCAACAAAGAGATCCTTGTGGGAAAGAATGTCGATATACCACTGGCGTGAGGGGAGAATTTCAATCGGCTTGCCGCAGCGCTCGTGAGTCTGAACGGGGTGAACGATGTCCTCTACTCTTTCAAGAAGACCCTGCTCCTCCATCATTCTGACAAGCTCTTTACGTGCGCCGTAAACGCTCATACCTGCAACGTAAGGTACGCTCTCGTCCATTCTGCCCTCGGTTGTGATAACCTTTCGGTAGGGGAGGTTGTGCTTCTCGCACCAGTCAACGTCAGTCTGGTCGCCGTAGGTAGCGCACATAACAACGCCCGTACCCTTTTCAAGGCTTACAATTTCATCGGTGAGAATCGGAACTTCATAGTTGAATACGGGAACGACAGCCTTTTTGCCGACGTATTCCTTGTATCTCTCATCCTCGGGGTTGACGAAAAGGCAGACTACGCCGTAAAGCAGCTCGGGACGGGTTGTTGCAACCGTGAGAGGCTTGCCGTCAACCATAAAGTAGATGTAGTTGAAGGTTGATTTGATGTCTGCGCTGTCAAGCTCAGCCTGTGCAATGGAGGTCTGGCACTCCGTACACCAGAGCACGGGAGACTCCTTTACGTAAGCCTTGCCTTCCTTTGCAAGACGGATAAAGGACTTCTGTGAAATACGGCGGCTGCGCTCGTCAATTGTCTCGTAGCGCAGGTTCCAGTCAACGGAGAAGCCGAGTGACTTCCAGAGGTTTGTGAATTCCTCAACGTACTTTGCGGTAGTGCTCATACACTTGGTGTAAAGCTCTTCGCGGGAGAGGTCCTTTGCCTTGATGCCCTCTTCCTTTTCAACAAGACGCTCGGTGGGAAGGCCGTTATCGTCAAAGCCGAAGGGATAGAAAACATTGTAGCCCATAAACTTGCGGTAACGGGCAACCATCTCCGCCTGCGTGTAGGAGAAGATGTGGCCGATGTGGAGTGAACCGCTGACTGTCGGGGGCGGAGTGTCGATTGAGTAAATCTGATTGGGGCTTGTCGGGTCAAAGCGGTAAACGTCTTTATCTGCCCAGAGCTTCTGAACGGATTTTTCAGCCGCTCTGAAATCATACTTTTTTTCCAGCATTATTTCTGCACCTTTCTAACGGAAATTACGACATTCTTGCCGTTGATATCAAGTTCTTCGCCTTCAACGCTTTCTGCGCGGACGATTTCGTCTGCAAGAAGCTCCTTGGAAACAGCCTCAACGCTCGGAGTAAGAAGCTGTTCAAATTCATTGTCTGCGGCGTAAGCGATAACGATTCTGTCCATAACCTCGAAGCCGGAGGATTTACGGATGTTCTGCACCTTGGAAACGAACTCACGAGCGTAGCCCTTCTGAATAAGCTCGGGTGTGAGGACTGTGTCGAGAATTACGGTGATGTTTCTGTCCGCTGCGCTCATAAAGCCCTCCTTGTAGCCCGTGCTGATAAGAAGGTCGTCCATAACGAATTCAACGTCCGTGCCGTTAAGGTTTGTCTTGTGGCTGCCGTTGGCCTCGATATCTTCGATTACGCTGTCGCCGTCAACGGTTGCGAAGTATTCGCGTATGAAGTTTAGCACCTTGCCGTACTTCGGGCCGAGTGTCTTGAGCTGCGGCTTGATTGAGTGGGAGATGAAGCCCTTGGTGGAGGAAACCTGCTCTGCCTTTTCAACGTTGAGCTCTTCTGCGATAATGGAGAGCATTTCCTCGTTGAAGTGTGCGTCCTCACCCTCTACGCAGACAAGAAGACGTGAAAGCGGCTGACGGATTTTGAGGTTTGCAAGGTTTCTTGCGTTTCTTGCTATACCTACCGAATCGTAAACGAGCTTCATATCGCGCTCAAGGGCTTCGTCAATGTAGCTTTCGTCGCATACGGGGAAATCGCACATATGGATGCTGATGGGAGCATCGGGGTTGTTCTTGCGGACAAGGCTCTGGTAAATTGTTTCCGTTGCAAACGGTACAAAGGGAGCGGCAAGTCGGATAAGGTTATCAAGAACAGTATAAAGAGTCATATAAGCGGCAATCTTGTCCTCGGTAAGCTCGCTCATCCAGAAACGGCGGCGGCAGCGGCGGACGTACCAGTTGCTCATCAGGTCAACAAAGCTGACGAGCTCTCTTGCGGCCTCCGTGATGTGGTAGCCTTCAAGCTCCGTGTCAACCTTTTTGATTACGGAGTTGAGCAGACCGAGAATCCACTTGTCCATCATTGTAAGCTTGCAGTCAGCGAGCTTGTAGCTGTTGGGGTTGAAGTTATCAATACCCGAATAGAGGTTGTAGAAGTGGAAGGTGTTCCACATTGTGCCCATAAAGCGGCGCTGATGCTCGTTGATTGCATCGCCGTCAAAGTTGGTGGAAATCCAGGGGGCGGAGGAAACGTAGAAATACCAGCGGATAGCGTCTGCACCGTGCTTGTCCATAACCTCCCACGGGTCAACAACGTTGCCCTTGTGCTTGGACATCTTGATGCCGTCCTTGTCGTTGACAAGACCGAGTGCTACGCAGTTTTTATAGGGAGACTTGCCGAAAATGGCAGTAGAAATAGCCTGGAGTGAGTAGAACCAGCCGCGTGTCTGGTCACTGCCCTCGCTGATGAAATCAGCCGGGAACTGCTTTTCAAACAGGTCTTTGTTTTCAAAGGGATAGTGCTGCTGTGCAAAGGGCATTGCGCCTGAGTCGAACCAGCAGTCGATAACCTCGGGAACTCTGTGCATCGTACCGCCGCATTCGCACTCGAAGGTAAGCGGATCAACGCTGGGCTTGTGAAGGTCGATATCGGCAGGTGCGCCTGTGAGCTTGCCAAGCTCTTCAACACTGCCGATTACGTGGTGCTTTTCGCACTTGTCGCAAACCCATACGGGAAGCGGAGTGCCCCAGTAACGGTCACGGGAGATTGCCCAGTCAATAACGTTGCTGACAAAGTTGCCCATACGGCCGTCGCGGTAGGTTTCGGGCAGCCAGTTGACGGAAGCGTTGTCGGCGGTAAGCTGGTCGCGCAGTGTGCTCATTGCGATAAACCAGCTGGGCTTGCCGTAGTAGAGCAGGGGGCTGTCACAGCGCCAGCAGTAGGGGTACTGGTGCTCAATGGTCTGAACCTTGAACAGCGAGCCTTCGTTGCTTAAGCGTGTGATGATATCGGGGTCGCAGTCCATAACGAAACGGCCTGCGTAGTCGGATGCGGCTTCGGGGAAGCAGCCGCGCTCGTCAGCAAGCTGAACGAAGGGAAGCTTGTACTTCTTGCCGACCTTGGAGTCATCCTCACCGAAGGCGGGTGCAATGTGAACAACGCCCGTACCGCTGTCAAGCGTTACATAGCCGTCACAGGTGACGAACCAGGCCTTGTCGTAGTACTTGTCCTTAACGTACGGGAAAAGGGGCTCGTACTTTGTATATTCAAGGTCTTTACCGATGTACTCGGCAACAACCTCGTATTTGCCTTCTTCAAACAGACCGCCGACGAGTGCCTTTGCAAGGATGTAGCAGCCGTCCTCAGCCTTGATTTTTACGTACTGAGCATCGGGGTTTACGCAAAGGGCAACGTTTGAGGGCAGTGTCCACGGTGTGGTTGTCCACGCAAGGAAGCAGGTGTCAGCCTCGTCACGGAGTCTGAAGCGGACATAAGCGGAGCGTGTCTTGATGTTCTTGTAGCCCTGTGCAACCTCGTGCGAGGAAAGAGCGGTACCGCAGCGGGGGCAGTAGGGAACAATCTTGTGGCCGTGGTAGAGAAGCTCTTTGGCATCGAGTTGCTTGAATGCCCACCATACGGATTCAATGTACTTGTTGTCGTAGGTGATATAGGGGTTTTCAAAATCAGCCCAGAAGCCGATTCTTTCGCTCATATCCTCCCACAGATCCTTATACTTCCAAACGCTCTTGCGGCACTTGTCGATAAAGGGAACGATGCCGTACTTTTCGATGTCTGCCTTGCCGCTGAAGCCGAGCTCCTTTTCAACCTCAAGCTCAACGGGCAGACCGTGCGTGTCCCAGCCCGCCTTACGCTCGACGTGGTAACCCTTCATCGTGCGGTAACGGGGGATAAGGTCTTTGATTGAACGGGTGAGAATATGACCGACGTGAGGCACACCGTTTGCCGTGGGCGGTCCGTCGTAAAATGTGAACTCGGGCTTGCCCTCGTTCTTCTTTACGCTCTTTTCAAATACGTGGTTTTCTTTCCAGAATTCACGCACTTCTTTTTCGCAGGCAGTAAAATTATACTGAGCGTCAACTTTGTCAAACATAATACTATCTCCTATATATTAGAGTATTATAAATATACGCATAATATAATAGCACTCGTATTATATATAGTCAAGAAATTTTTCTCTTAGAAAATGTTTTTGGCCGTCTGCACAATTCGATGCTTGTTATCGGTACGGTTTTGTGATATTATTAAACAGAAAACAGCGTTGGAAAGGACGAAAATCTTTTATGAAAACTAGAAACAGCAGTATAGATATGCTGAAATTTATTTTCTCAATAGCAATTGTACTTTTCCATTTCGGAAGACACTGCGGTTTCAACATTTTGCAAGGCGGATACATTTTTGTTGAAGGTTTCTTTATAATCACGGGTTACTTTATGATGAACTCCGTAAACAAGTCACAAGAAAAAAGCATCGGAAAAGATACTCTCAGTTTCATAAAACATAAATATTTGTCATTTGCTCCTACTCTTATAGCAAGTGTGTTGGTGGCTCAGGCCGTTACAATAGTTATCTTACGGTTATCTGTTCCCACCATTGCGCTCAACCTGCTTAATTCTGTTGCGGAAATTGTTCCGCTTCAGTCCTTAGGCATATACGGCAGTGCGTATACTGCCGTTGCGTGGTACCTGTCGGCAATGATGATTGCACTTTTCATTCTCTATCCGCAGGCACGCATATTAGGCAACAGCTTTACACGTGTTGTGTGTCCTGTGGCCGTTGCTTTGATTTACGGGGTTATCTGCACCAAAGTCGGATATATCAATGTTATTTCAGAGTACATTCTTACTGTTCCCATACAAGCAGGTGTTTTCAGAGCTATCGCCGGAATCTGCGTAGGCAGTATGTTGTATGATTGTGTAACGGCAACCGAAAAGAATAAAGTCAGCCGGCTCGGAGAGACTTGCTTCCTCGGTGCTGAGCTTGCCTGCCTCGGTTTTATTTTTGCGGTTGCTCAATTTCAGCCGAAAACCTACTATGATTTTTACACCATCCCTGCGTTCTTTGTGCTGCTTTACAGCTGTTTTGGCAGAAAATCAGTAATAACAAGGCGTTTTTCATTTGGCTTTACGAAACATTTCGGCACAGCGAGCCTGATAATTTACCTAAATCACAACTGTTGGAAATATTATTCAGAGTTATTCATACGCGATTCTGCAGTGAAAAGTTTTGCAATATATGCAGCTCTTGTTTTGGGCACGTGTATAGCGGCAACGATTCTTACGAAGGTACTCAGACTCTTTTGGAGAGGTATTAAAAAACCGTTAAAGAAAAATTTTGTCGGCTAAACAGCCGGAAAACAATAATAAAAGGCTTGCCGCGGCAAGCCTTTTATTATTGTCAGTTATTCTTTTCTTTTTCCTGCTTTTTACGTATTTTGGAGCGATATCGCATTACAAACCAGAGCATGGTAATAACTTGGAGGATTGCAGCAATAATAAAAATATAGTTGATATCCTCGTTGACAACCGTAAGACGTATACACGCGAAAAATGACCAAATAAGACCACTCAGCGTCAGAAGACGGGCAGTAAGTACCCACCATATCTCGCTAAAAATCAGCATAACTATAAGTGACACCGGTACGGCATAAGCAAAAAGAAGTGCTGACTTATCGACCCAGATATCCGTAATACGAAGGATAAAAAATGCAATTGAAGCGATAAGAAAAACAAGCCCCACAGACAGAAGCGGAATAATTATGCGATTGGTGAGGTAAGGTTTTTTCCGCGGCAGTTTAAGTGTGTTTTCGCTGATAAAATCGTTGAGCGTTACTCCGAAAAGTTCGGCCATTTTCTGCATTACAACAACATCGGGCACGCCGTCGCCGCGTTCCCACTTGGAAACGGATTTATCGGAATAGCTCAGCTTTTCGGCAAGCTGTGCCTGTGTCAGACCCGATGCTTTTCTCAGTTCGGAAATGTTTTTTGCAATGTTTTTTTTGAGCTGTTCTTCGGTCAAGCTGTTCACCTCCGAAAGGTTTGCATAAAAATCTTTTTTCGTATTATACACTATCGTTTTTAAAAAATCAAGCGAATTTTCGTTGATATATCAACAACTCTACTGCGGGTAGAAGCGAAAAATCAAACTCTACCCGGGCAAAATCGGACAGTAGAAACAAAAAGCATAACAGTAGCGTGACAATTTCGGCTGAAAAGGATAAGATATAAAACGTCAGCGGTTTTGCTTTAGCCGCTGTTTAATCTGAAAGGAAGTAAAGAAATATGTCCGTTGTAAAATACAACTACTATGACGTGCCTATGGTTTCCGATATGGAGGAAATGATAGCACTTGCGCTCAAGGAGTGCCCGCAGAAAATTGTTTACAAATATAAGGTCAGGGACGAAATCCACAGCCTGACCTACGAGGCTTTTATAAACCGCGTTTATGCCCTTGGCGCATACCTTACCGCAAACGGTGAAAAGGCGGGTCACATTGCCTGCCTCGGCGCAAACTCCGTCAATTGGATTACCGCATATTTTACTGCCCTCAGAAGCAGCGGTGTATATATTCCGCTTGACAAGGAATTGCCCGAAAAGGATCTCGTTCACCTTCTCAACGACAGCAGGGCAACAGTGCTTTTCTATGACAAGCGTTATGAAAAAATGCTCAAAGAAAATCTTGAGTCTCTCGGCGGAATAAGGCTTTTCATCGGTTTTGACCGCACGGAAAACGAGGGCAGCTTCGTTTCCTTTGAAAAGGTGCTTGAAGAAGGCGCAGCACTCGACAAGGCTGAATATCTTGCCTGCAAGAGTGACCCCGATGCAATGAAAATGCTGGTCTACACCTCGGGCACAACGGGTATGTCAAAGGGCGTAATGCTGACCGAAAAGAATCTTATGTCCTGTGTGTGCTACGGCCTGCAGGTTTCGACTGTTTTCGATGTCGGTCTGTCCGTGCTTCCCTACAGCCACACCTATGAAAGCGTTGCCGACCTTCTCGTTTCTTTCCACCACCACTCAACGCTTTGCATCAACGAAAGCCTTAAAGCGGTGCTGAAAAACCTGCAGACCTATCAGCCTGAATACATTTACATTGTTCCCGCAATTGCCGAGCTTTTTGTAACGAGAATTACAAGAGAAATAGAAAAGCAAGGCAAGGCGGCAATGTTCGACAAGCTCATCAAAATGAGCAATTTCCTTCGTAAAATAGGCATTGACAAGCGCAGAACATTCTTCTCAACGATTCACAAGAATTTCGGCGGCAAGCTCAAAAAAATCGTGTGCGGCGGCGCCGCAATCAGACCCGAGGTCGGCGAATTTTTCGACAATATCGGCATCAGTCTTATCAACGGCTACGGTATCACCGAGTGCTCACCGCTTGTCTGCGCCAATCACGATGCCGCCAACGACTACCACACCGCAGGCATAAAGCTGCGCTGTATCGACTGGCGCATTGACGACCCTGATGAGGACGGTATAGGCGAAATCTGCATCAAGGGCGATACGGTTATGCTCGGCTATTATAACCGCCCCGACCTCACCGCCGAGGTAATTAAGGACGGCTGGTTCTATACGGGCGATTACGGCTACATCAACAGCAGGGAACAGCTCGTAATCTGCGGCAGAAAGAAGAACGTAATCGTTCTCGACAACGGTAAAAATATTTATCCCGAGGAAATCGAGGGCTATATTCAGGGCATCGACTTTGTTACGGAGGTTGTTGTCTTCGGCGAACAGAACGAAGCAAGCGGTAACGCAAAATCGCTTGTTGCCGAGGTGTTCCTCAGCGAAAACAAAACGTCTGCCGAGGTTCTCAAAAGCATCAAGGATGCTTGCAAGGAGCTTCCGATATATAAGCAGATTACCAACGTAAAAATCCGTGACAGGGAGTTTGAAAAAACTACCTCAAACAAAATTAAACGCTTCGTCAGCGACAAAACAAAGAAAAACTGATTTTTTGAGCGCATCCGTTCAAAGGGTGCGCTTTATTTATTGGTTGACAAATTCGACAGATTAGTATTATAATTAATTTATCTATGTAATTAGGAAGAATTCAGTATGCAAAACAAATGGTTGGTGGCGTCGGATATTGACGGCACGCTCAATTCAAAGGCTCGCAAGCTGCCCCGGCGCAACGGCGAGGCGATTGACAAATTCATAGCCGAGGGCGGTTATTTTACCCTCGCTTCGGGCAGGCCGATAAATTCGCTTGAACGTGCGTGGAAAACCGTGCAGACAAGCTGTCCCGCAGTGGCTCTCAACGGCGGTCTGATTTATGATTTTCACGAGCACAGGGCCCTTAAGAAAAACAGCATAGGCAAAGAGGGCAGAGAGTTCGTAAAAATGATTGCCGAAAAATATAAGGGTATTTACTCCGTTGACGTCGGCGTTTTCGGCGCAGAAACGGCGTACATAGTCAAGCCCGGTCTGTTTTCGTTCTGTCAGGTCTTTTTTGACCGTGTGCCGCATATAAATACGGGCTTTGAAAGCGTGCCGGACGACGATTGGTGCAAGGTTATTTTCTGGGGCTTTCCGCCCGCGATAAAAAGATTGAAAGAAGAGGCGGCAAATCACCCCGAGGCGGGAAACTTTATGTCCTCGTCCATCGTTTCGTTTGAAATGCTCGCCCCCGGCGTACACAAGGGCACGGGTGTTATGGAGCTGGCCGAAATGCTCGGCGTTGATAAGGCGCACACCGCCGCAATCGGCGACTATTTCAACGATTGGGATATGCTGAAAACCGTCGGCTTCCCCGCCTGCGCAGGTCAGGCACCCAAGGAAATTCACGAAATATGCAAGCTCGTTGCCTGCCATTGCAACAACGGCTGCGTTGCCGATTTGCTCGAACACCTTATGTCGGGCAAGGCTGAATGAGAGCTGCATATAAATATTATTGACAAAAACTGCTGTCGGTTTTATAATTCTACTGTTGCGAAGCTTTGACGGGCTTTGCAAGTGTTTTACAAGGAGTTATTCTTTATGAGCAAATCCGTTATTCCTGCAGGCTACAAATCCACCCTTTCGGTGCACGATACGCAGCTTGCAATCGGCTTTATCAAATATGTTTTCAACAAGAAGCTGTGCAAGGCTCTCAATCTGAGCCGCGTTTCCGCTCCGCTTTTTGTCGATGCTTCAACGGGCTTTAACGATGATTTAAGCGGTGTTGAGCGTGCCGTTGCCTTTGATATAAAGGAAACGGGTACGGTGGCACAGGTTGTGCACTCGCTTGCAAAGTGGAAGCGCTATGCGCTTTATAAGTACGGCTTTGAACCGGGTGAAGGTATTGTTACGGATATGAATGCAATCCGCCGTGACGAGGAAATGGATAACCTGCACTCGATTTACGTTGACCAGTGGGACTGGGAAAAGGTTATCACCCGTGAACAGCGCAACGTTGAGTACCTTAAGGAAACTGTGCGTGCTATTGTTGGTGCGGTTTGCGATACGCTTGATATGGTAAAGGGCAACTATCCCCAGATTGACGTTGAGCTCAACCGTGAGGTTAAGTTCATCACTACGTACGAGCTTGAGGAAATGTACCCCGATTACACCTCCAAGCAGCGTGAAAACGCAATTGCAAAAGAATACGGTACGGTCTTCATTATGCAGATTGGCGACGTGCTCAAGAGCGGTCAGAAGCACGATGGCAGAGCCCCCGACTACGACGACTGGACACTCAACGGCGATATTCTTTTCTATAATAAGGTGCTCGGCTGTGCGATTGAGATTTCCTCAATGGGTATACGTGTTGATGCCCGGGCACTGCGTTCACAGCTCGACAAGGCAGGCTGTCCCGAAAGAGCTCAGCTTATGTTCCACTCACTTCTGTTGGACGGTACGCTTCCCCTTGCAATGGGCGGCGGTATAGGCCAGTCACGCCTTTGTATGCTTATGCTCGGCAAGGCGCACGTCGGCGAGGTGCAGGTGTCCGTCTGGGACGAGGCAACCGTAGCGGTCTGTAAGGAAAACGGCGTAGAGCTGCTTTAAAACCAAATTGATAAAAACCCAACAGCGATTTTGTTGGGTTTTTGTATAATATGCAGAATATTTGCATAAATATTGACTATATAAAGAAATTGTTGTATAAACATACATATAAACAACTACAGGAGCGAATTAATATGAAACATTTACTTAAGCTTTCCGACCTTTCCAAGCAGGAAATTACCGATATTCTTGACCTTGCAGACCAGCTCAAATACGCCAAGAAAAACGGCATTGAGCACAAGTATCTTGCAGGCAAGACCCTCGGTATGATATTCCAGAAATCCTCCACAAGAACAAGAGTTTCCTTTGAGGTCGGCATTTACGACCTTGGCGGCAGTGCTCTTTTCCTCAGCTCACGCGACCTGCAGATAGGCAGAGGCGAGCCGGTAGAGGATACTGCAAGAGTTCTCTCCCGTTACCTTGACGGCATTATGATCCGTACCTTTGACCAGGAGGAGGTTGAAACCCTCGCAAAGTACGGCTCAATTCCGATTATAAACGGCCTTACCGATTATTGCCACCCCTGTCAGGTGCTTGCGGACCTTATGACAATCCGTGAGCACAAGGGCTCAATCGAGGGCCTCAAGCTCTGCTACGTCGGCGACGGCAACAATATGGCAAACTCCCTCATCGTCGGCGGTATCAAGATGGGTATGAAGGTCAGCATTGCCTGCCCCGACAACTATCAGCCCGATGCGGAAATTATGAAGTGGGCAAGCGAAAACGGCGAATTCTGCTGTACGAGCGATATCGCCGCCGCAGTAAAGGATGCAGACGTTCTCTACACAGACGTATGGGCTTCCATGGGTCAGGAGGGCGAAGCAGAGGAAAGAAAGAAGATATTCAAGAACTACCAGATAAACGACGGTGTTATGGCTCTTGCAAACGAGGGCGCAATGGTGCTTCACTGCCTGCCTGCTCACCGTGAGGAAGAAATTACCGCAAAGGTATTTGAGGAGCACGCGGCGGAAATCTTTGACGAGGCTGAAAACAGACTTCACGCACAGAAGGCCGTTATGGTCAAGTGCATGGGCGAAGGCTGATTTTGAAAAGCGGACTGCTTTTCCATATTGCGGGCCTTCTGTTCCCTGCGCGCTGTTACGGCTGCGGCGAAATTATTCAGCGCAGAGTTTTTCTGTGTGACAATTGCCTTAAAAAGGCTGAGCGGCTTGAAAATCCCTGCACGGGCTGCGGAAAGCCCGAAGGGGAATGCGACTGCGGAAAAAATAAATTCACGCTGAATATTACGGCACCGTTTGCCTATACGGGCAGTGTTGTTGAAGCGATTCACCGCTTCAAGTTCGGCGGAGAACGTAACGCACACGCCTTTCTTGCCGAATATATGGCGGAGAGTGTGAAGGAGCGTTTCGGCGGTGTCGAGCTTGACCTTGTGACCTGCGTGCCGCAAACGGCAAGGCGAAAAAGGCAGAGGGGCTACAACCAGTCAGCCCTGCTTGCAAAGAGCTGTGCAAAGCTGCTCGGTCTGCCGTGCAAAGAGGCTTTACTCAAAACCCGCAACACAAAGGACCAGCACAAGCTCAAAGCAAAAGAACGCGCCGAAAACCTGAAGGGTGCCTTCAGCGTAAACGACACGTCCGTTATTGACGGTAAAACCGTACTGCTTTGCGATGATATCAAAACCACGGGCGCAACGCTTAACGAGTGCCGCAAAACACTTCTGAAAGCGGGCGCAAAAGAGGTTTACTGCGTAACGGCGGCGGTCGTAACCGATACCGCCTCAAAATCATAAATAGGCTCTTATATCAACCGCAAGCTTTTCTTCAAGATTAATCAGGCGTTTGGCGATGTCCTTTGAGTATTCGTCAGCCGCCTGATATTTGTTTAAATACTTGTTGAGTGACTTCACGCCCATATTGCAGCCGTCCGTCATAAGGTCGGCAATGGTGTGGTCGGAATTGTCAACGGCGAGCTTTACGTTCGTTTTTACCCACGACATACTCTTTGCCATCGGGTTGGGCTCCTTGCCCGTGTCCTTAAAGCGGTCGAGCTGCTCACGGATTTCGCCGTCTAACTTTTCGTGCTCACGGCGGCAGTCACGCAACCGCTTTTCAAACGTGTCGCTCTCAACGTACTCCATAACGTCGTCAATGGATTTGACACCCATCTTCACCCCAGCATCGCACTCACGCAAAAGCTTTATAGTATCCTGTTCAATCATAAAAAATCTCCCTTCTCGGTTTTGCTTTTAGTGTAACCGAAAAGGGAGATTTTATTATATCAGCAATTCATCAAAAGAAACGTTGAAATAGATGTTATAGATTCCGGAAAATAAGAGAATGGAAAACACCGCAGTTGGTATTCGGTATATCGACTGCGGTGTTATTATATTTCAAATTGTATTATGCGTATAAAATTCAAACTGTGATTTTGACAATGCTTTTTAATGTTGGTATCAGGCTGAAATTGCAATGTGCACAAATTACAGTAGGGGCGACCTTTGGTCGTCCATCAAATCAAAACGAACCCGACAAAGGACATTTTGCAGGGGAGGGCTCTTAACGTCCCGCTGTTTGGTTTTTATCTCTTTTATTGAGAGCGTAATGTAGGGAACGCTCCTGAGCGTTCCGACAGGTTTTATCAGACTTTACGGAAGGGTCAAGACCCTTCCCTACAGCTCGCCGTAAAATTGATGAATTTTTCATAACGGAACAACGCCGTCCCCTACTATCTTGTTTAACCTAAAACTTCACAGTAGGGGCGGCTATCAGCCGCCGGCAAACTGAGCGTTATCAACACGGGCGGATAATATCCGCCCCTACAAAAAGTCAACTTTAAGATGAAACAAGGTACTACAGTCGATAACCAAATATACATTGATAATGAGCCCGGCAAACTGTAAAACTCTGCCGATTGCAGGTATTTCGGGCAAGCAAAGCTATTGACAGATTTTTGAAAAAGTTATAAAATTAAGTGATTGCTTTTGATAGGAGTGTTTTAAAATGTCAGTTAAAAAGCTTAAGTATTTCGCAGGCGGCAAGTGGCTTGAGTCCTCTTGCGAAAAATATATGGACGTTTACAACCCCAGCACGGGCGAAGTCATTGCACAGACACCCTGCTGTACAAAGGATGAGGTAAACCAAGCCGTTGCCTGCGCCAAAGAAGCGTTCAAGACCTGGTCAAACGTGCCCGTTATGAAAAGGGTTCAGGTTGTTTTCAAATTCCGTGAGCTTCTTGAAAAGCATATGGACGAGCTCACCGAAATCTGTGCAAGAGAGCACGGTAAGGTATGGGACGAGGCAAAGGGCGATATCCTCAAGGTAAAGGAGCCCGTTGAGCTTGCCTGCTCGGCTCCCTCACTTCTTATGGGCGAGAGTATGCGTGACACCTCCACAGGCTACGACACCACTCTTTACAGAGAGCCTGTCGGCGTTTTTGCAGGTATCGTTCCCTTCAATTTCCCCGGTATGATTCCCATGGGCTGGATGTCACCGATTTGTATTGTCAGCGGTAACACCATCGTTCTCAAGGCAGCTTCAATGACTCCTATGACCTGTATGAGACTTGCCGAGCTCTGGCAGGAGGCAGGCCTTCCCGACGGCGTTATCAACATCGTCACCTGCTCCAGAAATGAAGCAGAAATATTTATGGATCACCCCGATGTCAAGGGTATCACCTTCGTCGGCTCAACAAGCGTCGGTCTTCACATCTATTCAAGAGCAGCCGCAAACGGCAAGAGAGTTCAGGCACTCTGCGAGGCAAAGAATCACGCACTTGTTCTTGAGGATGCGGCACTTGAAAGAAGCGCAAGAGGTATCATCAACTCCTCCTTCGGCTGTGCAGGCGAGCGCTGTATGGCACTTCCCGTTATCGTTGCGCAGGAGAGCATTGCAGACGAGCTTGTCGGCTATCTTGTAAAGTTTGCAAAGGAGCTTAAGCTCGGCCCTGCTTACGATAAGTCCTCCACACTCGGCCCCGTTGTTACCGAGGCTCACAGACAGTCCATCTACAAGTGGATTGAAACGGGTATCGAGGAGGGC
The DNA here is from genome assembly GCA_017410325.1 of Clostridia bacterium. Classification (GTDB taxonomy): domain Bacteria; phylum Bacillota; class Clostridia; order Oscillospirales; family Acutalibacteraceae; genus UBA8612. The sequence goes on from JAFQRA010000038.1 coordinate 92,983, forward strand.
GCTCAGCTTATTCTCGACGGCAGAAATCCCGTTGTTCCCGGTTACGAGAACGGCTTCTACGTAGGTCCCACAATCTTCGACCACGTCACGCAGGATATGACCGTCGGTCAGAGAGAAATCTTCGGTCCCGTTCTCTGTGTCAAGAGAGTAAAGGATTTCGAGGAGGGCCTTGCCGTTATGAACGCAAACCCCTTCGCAAACGGCTCGGTTATCTTTACACAGAGCGGCTACTACGCACGTGAGTTTGCAAAGAGAACGGACGGCGGTATGGTCGGCGTAAACGTCGGTATTCCCGTACCGGTAGGCGTGTTCCCGTTCACGGGTCACAAGCAGTCCTTCTTCGGCGACCTTCACTGCCTGGGCAAGGACGGCTTCCGCTTCTACACCGAAACCAAGGCTGTTACAACACGCTGGTTTGACGAGGAAGAAATGAAGGCAAAGTCCGTTGACACATGGGACGGCTCAGTCGGCGGCGGCGAATAATTTTAATATTGTTTAAAACAAAAGCCACACATCTGCGTTACTGCAAATGTGTGGCAATTTTTATTTTTTCTGAATCTGTTCCGAAATGAAATCAAAGAGAAGTCCGAGCCAACGGGTAAAAGCTTTGATTGCAACTCCGGTTTTTTCAAAAAATGTATCGGGCTTGTAAATGTCGGAGTCGGCTTCCCAGTTTTCCGTGTTGCAGTTTTCTTCGGTCATAGGCACGAGTGAATCGCTGTCTTTATCATAGACCATAAACTGTGTGTACGGCAAATCGTCAACCGTCAGCTGTCTGTCGGCGGAAGCTACGTCATAGAGAATTTTCAACTCGTAGCAGGTCCAGTTTGAATGGCTGGAGCCCTTGATAAACCACGTGCTGTCAGGAGCAAGGCAGGTGGAAGCGTCAATGTGCTTGTCGGGTGAAATGTATCTGCCTTTGCCCTCGGCTTTGCGGTTTGCGATATATTCATCGGAAAAAGTTTCGTAAACGGTTGTTGTGGTTGCACCGAATGAGGAACGCTTTACGGAAGCAAACTGATCAGCAATAAGGTCGGAGCTTTCACAGTTGGGTATGAGCTGGAAGCCGTATTTTGAAATTACGCCGAAGTTTGCGCCGCCGTCCTTAATGCCCTTGATGAGTGCAGGAATTTTCTGGCGGACCTCTCTGTCGTAATTGTCAATCTTTTCGATCAGACCTGCGTATTTCGTTCTTTTCTCGCTGCCTTCTTCGCCGAATACGTAATATTTAGCGTCTTCATAATCTTCTGCCGAAACACACGCCCAATAGCCAGGCCACGTGTAGAAAGTTGAAAGAGCCAGCGCAGAGGTTGCGCCCTGAATAAGCTTGTCGTAAAAGATATTTTCCGTTGTGCTGATAACGCCTTCGAGCAAGCCTGTCTGAACAAGCATATCGATGGTTTCCATAATGAACGCATCTATGCTGAACATACCGAGACCCTCTACGTCACGCAGAACACGCATCAGCGCATCGGGAGCAACGTCGAACTTTGCACAGATAACCTCGCTGAGGATTTCTGCGCCTCCGACAACGCTGCCGTCCATTGCGATTCCCTGAATATCGTCAACACCGTACTTGGAAACGTAAGCCATTACGATGTTTGTGCCAAGACATGTTGCCATAATTCCAACCTTGTCACAGCCTGTGGATTTTTTGATGTCCGTGATATATGAGTTGAGCTCATCGGCAATTTTCAGCGGGTCAAGTCGCCAGTCGTAGCGGAACCAGTAATCATTCCAGGCAAAATAGCCTTTGTTGCCCTTCTGGCTGTTGTGGCGCTTGTACTCCATCTCGTCTATGCGGCTTTGTGACAGGCCTGAGTTGTTGGGTACATTGCCGTTTTCGTCAAGAAGTGCGCTTGCGAAGATTTTTGAAATTTCTGTTTCAAGTCCTGCATAAAGGTCGTCCCAGTTGTCCGTCAGCAGACCCTTGCTAAGCGCGGGAAGAAGTGTCTGTGCCATGGATTCGTACACGGCAGTACCGCCGTCGCTGCTTGTGATAACATTGGCTATGTCACGGTAATGGAAAATTTTGTTGCCCTCGGAATCGTAAAGGGCTTCGCCGTCACCGGAAATACGGATGAGCGGAATCTGGCTTCGGCTTTCGTTTGCGTCAACCCACGAAAACGCAGGCGTTACAAACGAAAAGAGCAGCACGGCTGTGAGTAGCACTGAAATGATTCTTTTCATAATAACCTTCCTTTATAATTCTAATTATGAATAATTTGTTAATAAACCGTCCATATTATAGCATAATTTATTTATTTGTCAACAAAAGTCGAACAGGGGATACGAAGTGTTACGTTTATATTACATATAGAATTATTTCTATTGACAAAGAAGAATACTTTTGTTAAAATAACTAAGTCAATCCGAATACGGAGAGTTGTCCGAGTGGTCGAAGGTGCAGCACTCGAAATGCTGTAGGCCAAAAGCCTCTAGGGTTCGAATCCCTAACTCTCCGCCAGAATCAAAAGGGTAAGGTAACGACAGTTACTTTACCCTTTTTGGTTTTACCTATAAAAGAGTCAGGGATTCGAAAGGGCGTTAAGAAAACAGTCCGGTGGACTGTTTTTAGCCCGTGGGATTCAACTAACATAAACTAAACAAACAAGCCGTACCAAGCGGGGCAGTGCAAAAATTATACTATCCGACTACCCTAACTCTCCGCCAGAAAAGATACCGCAGTTGATACAATAGTGTCAACTGCGGCATTGTTGTCTCTTCAGCAAAGAAAAAACCCCCGGTTCTACCGGGGGAATAAAAAAGCTTTAGTAAAAATAAAAAGTGGCGAGCAAAGGCAAGCCACAAAAACGTAGAGAAAAGAAATAACCTCCGAGTATAATAGAAGTGGTTTG
>JAFQRA010000039.1 GCA_017410325.1 Clostridia bacterium
AGATTACGCAGATGGAAGATGCCGCAACAATGGGCAGTAACCCGTTTATGATGGCAGGCAGAATGACGGATGCTCAGGCAAGCGCAATGGAAGCAGCAGCCAACAATCCCAATGGAGCAATGATGGGCTTTATGGGAATGAATATGGCAATGGGTGCAAACGGCGGCTTCAATGCAGCTCAGATGTATCAGGCAGGCGTTGCACAGCAACAGCAGGCACAACAGCAGACAGCTCCTGCTACACCCGCACAGGCAGCTCCCGCACCTGCACAGGGCGGTTGGAAATGTGTCTGCGGAGCAACGGTAAGCGGCAAATTCTGCACGGAATGCGGAGCAAAGAAGCCCGAGGCTGATGGCTGGACCTGCTCGTGCGGAGCAGTAAACAAGGGTAAATTCTGCCCCAACTGCGGCGGCAAAAAGCCTGAAGGCGCACCGCTTTATCAGTGCGATAAGTGCGGCTGGAAGCCCGAAGACCCCAAGAATCCCCCGAAATTCTGCCCCGAATGCGGCGACAGATTTGACGAAAATGATGCAAAATAATTCTTCCGCCTATAAAATCTGAAAGGAGGAATTTTTGTGGAATTAATGACCTATAAGTGCCCCAACTGCGGCGGCGCAATAGTTTTTGAAAGCGAAGGCCAGCAATTCAAATGCGAAAGCTGTGACAGCGTTTTCACAAAAGAGCAGTTGAGCGATTACGATGAAATACTGCGCAACAGCGGTCAGCCCGAAAACACGGATACCGTTGAAGCGCACGAATGGCGTGAAGAAGATAATTCGCAGACACTCGATAACGTTAACACATACGTTTGTAAATACTGCGGTGCGGAAATCGTTACGGACGAAACAACAGCGGCTTCGGAATGCCCGTACTGCAACAACCCCATTATAATTGCGCCCCAGCTTTCCGGCGGCTACAGACCCGACGTTATTATTCCGTTCAGAATTCAGAAGGAGCAGGCAATTGAGGCATTGAAGGCCTTTTACAAGGGCAAGCCCTTCCTGCCCAAGGAATTCAAGGACGAAAACAAGATAAAGGAAATAAAGGGCGTTTATATCCCCTTCTGGCTGTTTGACTGCAATGTCGGTGCAAACATAAGCTACAACGCTACGAAGGTGCGTGTATGGCGCGATTCAAACTACGAATACACAAAGACCGACCGCTACAGAATACTTCGCAAAGGCTCAATGGCCTTTGACAAAATACCTGCGGACGGCTCCTCCAAAATGGACGACGCTTATATGGATGCGATTGAGCCCTTTGATTACAGCGGACTCGTTGATTTTGATGCCGCCTATCTTTCGGGTTATCTTGCCGACAAATATGACGTTGATATTGCGCAGAACACACCGAGAGTAAACGCAAGAATTGAAAACAGCACGGTTGATGCCTTTCGCAAAACGGTAAGCGGCTACAATTCCGTCAGCGTTGCCGACAAGCACATAGGAATTTACAACGGCAAGGCGAAATACGCACTGCTGCCCGTATGGATACTCAACACGAAATACAACAACGAGATGTACACCTTTGCAATGAACGGTCAGACGGGAAAGCTTGTCGGCAAGCTCCCCACGGACAAGAAAAAGTTCTGGGGCTGTCTTGCAGGCATAGCCGCGGCGATTATTGCAATCGGTCAGTTCATCGTGCTGTGAGGAGGGTGAAAATATGAAAAGAATTTTTGCTCTTTTAACAGGCTTTGTGCTGATGCTTTCACTCGCCCTTAATGTGTTTGCCTTCAGCGGTAAATTTCTGATTGACGATGCCGATTTGCTGACAGATTACGAGGAAGAACAGCTTGAAGATTTAATACTCGAACTAAACGACCTGCACGGCATAGATATCGTTATTCACACAACGCCCGATACCGACGGCAAGTACGTTGAAGACTACGCCGACGATTATTACGAAAACGGCGGCTACAGCGAAGACGGTCTGATTTTCGTTATCAGCATGGCTGAGCGTGATTATTACACGAGCACCTGCGGATATCTTGTTGACAGCCTGCCGTGGTACGATATCGATAGCATCTGCGAGCCCGTAGTTCCCTATCTCTCAAACGGACAATACTTTGATGCGTTTGAAGTATACCTGAAAGAGCTTGACAGCTACCTGAACGGAGACCTGAACTATGACTACGGCGAAGGCGTATTTGCAGGCGATTATTACACGGACGACGAATATTATTACGATGATTATGACGGCGACTATATTTACACAAGCGGCTCAAGCTCAATAACGGACAGTGTTTTTGCAAGAGAAATTATACTGATTATTGTTGCGGTTATTATTGCGGTCGTTATAACTATGTTCCTTAAGAGCAAGATGAACACGGCAGTCAAGAAGCACGATGCCGACGACTACGTGGTTAACGGCAGCTTCAACCTCGAAGTCAGCCGTGATGCCTTTGTGGGAAGCCACACAACAAGAAGAGCCATTCCGAAAAACAACAATAACACCCGCTCCGGCGGCGGAGGAGGTGTCAGAGTTTCTTCGGGCGGTGTAAGGCACGGCGGCTCCGGCGGTAAATTCTGATTTTTAAAATTTTGAGAAGGTGTGTTTTGCACCTTCTCTTTTTTACATTTAAATATTGATTTATTAAAATGCGTGTGCTATATTATTTTACAATAATAAAGTATCTTATGTAATTCGGGGTGGAAAAAATGAATTTGCTTCACTTGAAATACGCCGTTGAAATTGCAGAAACCTCATCAATGACCAAGGCTGCGGAAAACCTTTACACCTCCCAGCCTAACCTCAGCCGTGCCATAAGAGAGCTTGAAGGCACGCTCGGCATTACCATATTCAACCGTACGCCCAAGGGCATTTACCCCACACCTGAGGGCGATGAATTCTTAGGCTACGCCCGCAAAATTCTTTCGCAGGTTGATGCCGTAGAGGAAATGTACAGAGGCGAAAAGAAAAAGGTGCAGAGCTTTTCAATTTCCGTACCCCGTGCAAGCTACATTGCCTGCGCTTTTACGGAATTCACCAAACAGCTTGACACGCAGATGCCTGCCGAGATTTTCTACAAAGAAACCAACTCAATGAGAGCCATAACCAATATTCTGAACAACGACTACAAGCTCGGCATTTTGAGATACCAGTCCGCTTACGAAAACAATTTCCGCACAATGCTTGAGGAAAAGGGCTTAAGCGGAGAGACAATAGCAGAATTCAGCTATGAGATTATGATGTCAAAAGAGCATCCGCTTGCCGACAGGGAAATTGCGCTTGACGACCTTAACAGCTACACGGAAATTGCTCACGCAGACCCGTTTGTGCCCTCAATGCCGCACAGCACGGTTAAGAAAAACGAGATTTCCGACAAGGTTGACAAGCATATCTTCGTTTTTGAAAGAGCCAGCCAGATGGACATTCTTTCGGAAATGACGAGCTCGTTTATGTGGGTTTCTCCCGTGCCGCAGCCGCTTCTTGACCGCTACGGGCTGATTACAAAGCACTGCAAGGAAAACACCAAAACCTACAAGGATGTTCTCATTTACAAAAAGGACTACAAATTCAGTCCGCTTGACGATATGTTTATAAACGAGCTGTTAAAGGTTAAAAACCAATTCAAATAAAATCAGCAGATATGTACCGATAATTGGTGCATATCTGCTTTTATTTTTGAATAGATTTGAGTATATTATCATTTTCCGAGGGTGGTTTTATGCTCAAAAAAGTCATAACCTATGCGGTGAGCATAGCGGTAGCAGTAGGTGTGGGTTCACTTTCCGCATTGCTTACAAGCGGCAGTATGGATATTTATTCAACTCTCAAAACTCCGCCGCTTTCACCGCCGTCTGTAGTTTTTCCCATTGTGTGGACAATACTTTTCACGCTTATGGGAATAAGCGCGGCACGGGTATTCATCGCAAACGAGTACAAGTGGAATAATACACTCACGGTATATGCTGTACAGCTTGCAGTAAATTTTTTGTGGAGCATTATTTTCTTCAACATAAGAGCGTTATTAATCGCATTCCTCTGGCTGATACTGCTGTGGGTGCTGATAATAATTATGATTAAAGGCTTTTACAAATACGATAAGCCTGCCGCATATTTACAGATACCGTACCTGCTGTGGGTAACGTTTGCAGGGTATCTGAATATCGGTATATATTGGCTGAACAGATAGGAACCAATTATCAACCAATTATATCTTTTAGATTATCTGAACTTATCTCAAAGAGATAGTTCGTAATAGAATTATCAGCTTCGCATATATAGAACTTTATTTTACCGCCATTTTTAAGTAACTCTTTAAGAGTCTCCACACTTGATCCAGTTACTAAAATCCTGTCACCATCGCTATGCATAGAACTGGTAAATTCACTGGTACTTCCGTTCTCCAAACGAACAGAGATTTCATATTTTTGTGAAAATGAATACGGATTCTTTACTTGGTTTTTATAATATTTAAATAAGAAAATGCTGATTTTTTCAGAATCAATAACAAGCTGTCCGCTAAGAGGAGAATTAGTTGCAGCACTATTAGAGAAGGTTCCTGTAAATTCTCTTGAAACAAACCACTCGTCTGTAAGCTCGTCAAATTCATCCACATAAAAACTCTTTTTCCAAGTTTCAGTATTAACCTGTTCCGATGTAGCGTTACCATCCGCCGCAACAGTTTTACTTCCGTCAACTGTTGTATCATTATCGTCCGTTGATGAACCTAAAATTCCACCAATAAACAAAACGATAATAAGCCAAAACCACCATTTTTTGAAAATAGGCTTACTGTTCTTTGCTCCGCAACCGGGGCAAGTTTTAGCATTTGAAGCAATTTCGTTACCACATGACTTACAATTAATCATTTTTGCACTCATTTTACAGCCTCCATCATAAAATTGTGAATAAATCTGCTTTCAATGCAGATATTCATTTTATGAATATTATATTCACATAAAATATAATTGTCAAGCATATTTTATGATTTAATTGAATATGTGAGGTGGTGCAAAATGAAGAATATCAAGCTTATACGAGTTATAAATGATTATACTCAGATTAAAGTACAAATGGAAACCGGTATTCCTCAAAGCATCATTTCAAAATATGAAACAGGTGAGCTTTTACCAACCACAGAAAATTTAATAATTCTTGCAAATTTCTATAATACAAGTATAGATTATCTTTTAGATTTAACTGATGAAAAGTCCCCCTATCCCCTGAAAAAGAAATAATATAAAAGGCGAATTGTACTAATGATCTCAGTACAATTCGCCTTTATTTTTTTAGCTATCCAACATAAAAGCAGTCAACGTTCCACTTTGTTGCGTTGTATTCGATATATTCATATATCTTTTCGTAATCGTGTTTGTTCCTGATAATATGGTCGTGAAATGAACGTTGCCAAAGCCTGCCGCCATAAGCGTGCGTTGAATAGGACTTCAGCCTGCCTATTATATTATGTAGGGGAGGGCTTCCACGCCCTCCCGTTGCCTCATTATCTATTGCAACCAACAAATGAATGTGATTGGGCATTATTACATAATTATCAACTGTTATGCCAGCGAGATTATTTTGGATATATTTTATATAATTATCTACTATCAAGCCGACTTCTGTCAATTTAACAGACGGGAGGGCACAGAGGCCCTCCCCTACAATTTCACTCAACAGTTTCTGCTTTTTATAGGTACATACAGTAACAAAATACACACCGGTTTGGCTGTAGTCATAATCCTTTAATCTTGTAGGTTTACGCTTCGGATATTCCATAATAAAAATAAATTACAGATATTCAATTTCACCGAGATATTTCTTAATATAGCGGTTGTCCTCAGGCTCTTCGGTTTCATAGACGGAGTTACCCGTGAATACTTCGGGCGTGATACCCTTACGCACAAGAATTTCAGCCGTACGGGAGACAACGGCGTTTACTATCATTGAGCCGACAACCGTTGACGTGGGGCCGACACGGCGGTCAAAGCCCTCAATTTCAATGCTCGCGTCCGTTACGCTGCCTATATTTTCGATTGTGATATCGGCAAATTCATAAAGGCTTCTGCCGCTCGGATGAGGCGAGCGCACGTAGTTTGAACGGTATGTATTTGTAAGCGCAATTACCGTAAGGCCGTGCTCGTTTGCAAGCTGTGCCATATCAACGGTAATACTGCGGTGTCCCGAATAGGAAAAAACGAAAAGCACGTCTCCCCTTCTGAGCTGATGGTGGTCAAAAATAACCTTTGCATAGCCGTCCAGCCGTTCAAGGCCGCTGCTCTTTGAAGCGGAGGTATGAAGCATCAGACCCTCTTCAAAAATAGGCCGTAAATTAACAAGACCGCCTGCACGGAAGAACATTTCCTGTGCAAGAATATTTGAGTGACCCGTACCGAAAAGGAAGATTTTCCTTCCGTCTGCAAGTGCGCGAGCCATTTCCTGCGAAGCTGCTTCAATAGCCGGAATCTGTGATTCCAGCACCCTTCCGATAAGTCGCTGTACATTTTCGATGTATTCGGCGGCTTTATTCATACCCTGACACCCCTGTAGATATCAATATTTTTCATAAGCTCATCTGTTAGCGGAATATTATCCATTTTATATGCGGCAAAAAGCGAGCCGCACTCGGCCGGATAGTTGAGCACCTCAACTCGGTATTCCGTGCTCTGCTCAAACATAGCCTTGGAAAACTCGTTTCTGAAGCGGCGGTTATTGACAAAGACACCGCCCCAAAGACCTATAACGGCATTATCGGGATAGCCCTTGATAAGGTTTTTGGTCGTACCTGCAAGAAGCTTTGCCTGCTTTGCAATGATTTCCTTTGCCGCTTCGTCACCTGCGCTTGCGCAGGAGAAAACACGGCTTGCAAAAGAGGAAATCTTGTTTCTCTGTGCGCCGTAGGGGTCATCCAGCTTTGCGGCAAGCTCAACGGGCGAATAAACATCGAAAAATTCGAGCATATCGGGCAAAAGGTCGGTCTTTGCCTCACTGCCCTCGAAGGAACGTATAGCGTAACGGATAGCCTCCATTGCGATTACAAAGCCGCTTCCTTCGCCGCCGAAGAAGGGACCCCAGCCGCCTGCACGGGAGAGCTTGTTTTTCTCATTCCGTGCGGCAACCATTGAATCCACGCCGCTTATGACGAGTGCGCAGGGACCCGTGCCTGTCATACACTCCATTGCCATAACGATACTGCTGTCCATAACGATTTTTTCGGCGTCAATTATTCCGCCGACGAGAGCCTGAGTTTCGGCCGCAGTTGCCCTTGAGGAGAGTGCAGAAGAGCCGATACAGGCACATTTAAAAGAGGTTTCCTTGGTTTTTGCGCAAACCTCGGACATAATGTATTTGAGATTTTTGGCAGCTGTCGCCATTCCGACGGCGTTATAGTCAATCGTACCGCCGAGAACTTTAATAAGTATCTTTCCCTTTTCGTTTGCGGCTACAGCAGTTGTACGTACTCCGCCGCTGTCGATACCAAGATAAAGAGCCATATTTATACTCCTTTATTCTACGTTAAAATCCGTAAGGTGCTTTGAGAAAAACTCAACCATTTTTTCTTCGTATTCCTGCTTTGCATCATAATAGCAATATGCGTGAATAAGACCCTCTTTGAAAAGCTTTTCCTTGGGCACGGTACAGGCTTCATAAAGGCGTTCACCCATTTCAAAGGGAACGGTCGGGTCAGCGGTACCGTGAACAAACATAATCGGATTCTTCATATCCTTCATTTTGCCCAGGCAGTCTGCCTCGTTCATATCAAAGCCAAGGAAAATACGGCAGGCAAAAATAAGACCCTTTGCTATGTGGGGCATATCGATACCCGTCATCTTCTTCATATTGAAGGCAATAATTTCGTACGCGCTTGTGAAACCGCAGTCCTCAATAATACATTTAACCTGGTCGGGCGGATTGCTTGCGTTTGCAAGCATTACCGTTGCCGCACCCATTGAAATGCCGTGAAGCACGATTTCAATATCCTCACCGAAGCGGTCTATAAGATAATCCACCCACAAAAGCAGATTTTCCGATTCCGTTGCGCCGAAGCTTATATATTTGCCTTCGCTTCTGCCGTGAGAAACGTGGTCAGGCAAAAGGTAATTGAAGCCAAGCGTTTCGTTATAGAACGGGAAAAGGTGGCTGCATTCATCGGGGCCGTTGCACTTATATCCGTGAACAGCAATTACAAAGCGCTTACTGCCCTCCGCAGGAACAAACCACGCCTTGAGCTCATTGCCCTGCTTATCGGTAAGTGACAAATCCTCAGGATTTTTATCGTAAAGGTACTGATTGTTGCGCTGTCTGAGCTTGTAGCGGATTTTATGTTTTTCGCTTAAGGAATCGTAATCAACCGTAGTGTCCTTGGGACGGACAACACATTCCTTCATTGCTACGGCAACAATCGTACAGAAGCCTATGGCAAGTATAACGGCAACGGCTATAATTGCCTTTATAATCCACATTTCTTTCAGCCTCCCCGGGTTTAAAAGTTGGAGCCGTTCCAACCCCAATGGTCAATTTCTTCATATTTTACGTAAATTCGTGAAGCGGAAACTCCCAGCTCCGACGAAACGATTTCGGTAAGCTTTGCGGTAAGTGCATCATAAGCACTGTCCGAAGCGGAGCCGAAAAGCTTTACGCTTATATATGCGAGCGGAGCATCGTCGCCGACAAACCACATACGCTCATTGTCTGAAAAGCCGAGCATAAGCCAACGCTCGCTCTTGCCGGGAATAAGCTCAATCGCTTTGCCGAAGGCAGTCTTAAGGCTCATCTCCTGCTCTTTTGAAATACTGACGTTGGTTTTCGTCTGAATAAAAGGCATAAGTTATCCTCCCCTGTCAATCAATCAAAAAGGAACACCTTTGTTTCGTAAGGCCTGAGATTAAAGGAATCGAAGCCCGAATTAAGCTCATCATAATTGCCGAGAACAACCTTGCCCTTTGCAAGGTCGAAGCCCTTGGGTGCTGTAAAGCGCTCAATGGTATCGCTGAATGAGCAGACAACAAGCATTCTTTTGCCCTCGTAATTACGCTCGTAAACGTAGAGCTTGTCGCTGTCGTGGAAATGCTCCTTGAAATCGCCGTAAATTACGATTTCGTTTTCCTTACGGAACTTGAGAAGCTTGCGGTAATAGTTGAGGATTGAGTTCGGATCGTTTTCCGCCTGTTCAACGTTAACCTCGGTATAATTCGGGTTGATATAGAACCACGGCTCATCTGCGGTGGTGAAGCCTGCGTTCTTCTTATCCGACCACTGCACGGGTGTTCTGCCGTTATCACGGGAGGCATACATGGCACGCTTCATAATATTCTCGTGCGGGAAGCCGAACTTTTTGAAAATATCATAGGTGTTGTGTGTTGCAACGTCCTTATACATTGAAAGGTTGGGCAGACGGATGCTCGTCATACCGATTTCCTGACCCTGGTAGATAAAGGGTGTACCGCTCTGACAGATGTACATGGTTGCAAGCATTTTGCCCGATTCCACACGGAACTTTTCGCTGCCGAAGCGGCTGATGATACGAGGCTGGTCGTGATTTTCCAGGTAAAGTGCATTCCAGCCCTTGCCGTAAAGCTTGGTCTGCCACGTAGTCATAACCTTCTTGAGCTTTTTAAGGTTGAACTTTGTGACTATAAAGTTTGTAATCATACAGTCAGCTTCCATATGCTGGAAGTTGAACATCATATTAAGAACAGGCTTTTTGCCCTCGCTCTCATCAATGAATTTAAGAGCCGTGTCGGGAGTCATCATCGGTGCTTCGCCGACAGTCATACAGTCGTACTGGCTGAGCACTTCATCGTTGAATTCTGAAAGATATTCGTGAAGATGAGGTCCGCAGGTAAAGTGCTCCATACCGCAGGCAACGGGAAGCGGGAAGCCGTTGGGCAGACCCTCACGCTTTGAAATATAAGTGATAACGTCCTCGCGGAAGCCGTCAACACCCATATCGAGCCAGAAGCGCATAATATCCTTTACTTCGTTTCTGACAGCGGGGTTATCCATATTGAGGTCCGGCTGCTCAACAGCAAAAAGATGAAGATAGTATTCGTCAAGCTCCTCGTTATACTCCCATGCAGGGCCCGGAAAGGTGGATTTCCAGTTATTGGGAGGATTCTTGCCCTTGCCCTTACGCCAGATATAGTAATCGTGGTAAGGGTTATCGGCACCCTTAAGGCTCTCTTTAAACCACTTGTGCTGGTCGGAAGTGTGGTTTATGACAAGGTCCATAATAACCTTGAGGCCTCTTTCGTGTGCACCGTCAAGAACGGCCTTGAAGTCTTCCAGTGTGCCGTATTCGGGCGCAATATCCCTGTAATCGGAAATATCGTAGCCGTAGTCCTTCTGCGGCGAAGCGTAAATCGGTGAAAACCATATAGCATCAACGCCGAGGCTCTTAATATAGTCAAGCTTTGAAAGAACACCCTTAAGGTCGCCTATACCGTCGCCGTTGCCGTCGCAGAAGCTGCGTGTCCATATCTGGTAAACGGACATTTCCTTATACCAGGCTTTTTTGATTTCTGACATCAACATATCCTCCGTGAAATTATTTTTGGTAATTATTCTTTGTTAAATAAGCCTTTGAAATCGAGGGTTGAAGCATCTTCAAGCGGAAGCTTAACCGCTGATTTTTCAAAGGATGATTTGTATATTGCAAGCACGAGCTCAAGTGCTTTTTTGCCCGAACACATATCGCACAAAGGCTTACGGTTATTCTCTATCGCATCAACCATATCGGCGTAAAGCGCCGTATGACCCTTGCCGTAGATATGGTCAACGGGCACGGAAAACTCACGCTTGACTTCTTCCTCATCGTCCTTTTCGTCGGCGAAGCGCCAGTTTTCGATAATGTTGTTTATAGTGCCGTCTGCCTTGACCGTACCGTTTTCGCCGAAGAGACAAAGCGCCTCCTCCATATCGCCGCCATAGACGTTAACCGTGCCTTCAACAACGCCGTAAGCACCGTTTTTGTAGCGGACAATGGCAAGGCCTATATCCTCACCCTCAATATAACCGTGGTTGAGATTGTCGGTCATAGCTATAACCTCGGCGGGTTCTTCGCCGAGCATCCAGTTGAGCAAGTCGATATTGTGTATGCACTGATTCATCAGCGCACCGCCATCCATTTCCCACGTGCCTCGCCAGGGTGCCTGCTTATAATAGCTTTCTCCCCTGCTCCAGCGAATCTGCGTTGTGCCGTGAAAAATTTTTCCGAAACGGCCTTGTGCAACTGCCTCGTGAATTTTCTGAATTGAGGCGTTGAAACGGTTCTGGTGGTTGGCCGCAACCTTGACACCCATTCTTTCCGCCGCTTCAATTATACGGTCGGCATCTTTTATGCTGAGCGCAATAGGCTTTTCAATAATCACGTTGCAGCCTGCGTTTATGCAGTCCACCGCAATATCGGCGTGTTTGCCGCTTTCGGTAGCTATTGCAACAAGCTCCGGCCTTTGCTCCTCAAGCATTTTTTTATAGTCCTTGTAAAACTTAACGTTTTTGATTAGCGGATATTTCTCTTTCAGCTCATATACGGCATTCTTGGACACGTCGCAAAGACCGACTAGTTCAAGATCGTTTTTCGTTGCCGCAACAATATGGTTGGGAGAAACTCGGCCGCAGCCTATCAGTGCATATTTCATAATTCATGCCTCCTTACCCGAAGTCATATACAAGCAGTTGATTGATTGATTTATTTATTTGTTTCTTTCGTGAATAGCCACAAGGTTTTTATAGCTCACGGCAGTCGATTCGTAGGGACAGTCTCTGAAATTGATATCCTGCTCGTAGACGATATAGGGAATACCGATTTCCTTGCAGGAGCGGTAGCAGGCATCAAGGTCGATATTGCCGCAGCCAAGCTCTGTAATTGAGCCTGAATTGTCGCCGGTTTTAACCATCCAGTCCTTAAAATGGCAGACCTTTACCCTGCCCTTAAGCTTTTTGAGGAATTCCGCTTCGTTGACACCGCCCATATGAATCCAATAGGTATCGGGGATAAAGAAGAAAACCTCAGGGTCGGATTCCTCGATAAGCACATCCATAATCGTTCTGCCGTCGGGCAGCTTTGCAAACTCAAAGGCGTGGTTATGGTAGGCAAAGGTGATACCCCTTTCTTTCATTTTTCTGCCTATTTCGTTTGCCTTGGCGATAAACTCACGCACAGCCTCAACGCTTTCACGGTATTCGTCGGGCATACCGCCAAGACCTATCTGGTCACAGCCCAGGGCAATATGCTCATCAATAAGCGCATCAAGGTCGTTGAGCATTCTGTCCCACGGCTTATGCGTTACGCAAACGTCAAAGCCGTATTTTTTTACAAGCTCTGCGTGCTGCTCGGCAGGAAAATTGCCTATAGCGGAAATCTGCACAACCTCTACGCCAAGCTCGTTTTTCAGATAAGCAAAGGTCTTGTCTGTATCCTCGTAATTTTTAATATGGTCTCTGAGTGTGTAAAGCTGAACGCCCACTTTAATATCGCTCATAAGTATATCTCCTTCAAAACAAAATCTATCCCTTTAATGCAAAAGCGTTCACCTTTGCACTAAAGGCATAGTCTTGATGCACCCGTAAAGGCGCACCAAGACAAATTAAAGCCTTTTAGATTTCGGGGATTTCGATTTCAACCTCTCTGCCAAGCTCGGAGGAACGTGCAATACCGTCGATAATAGCCTGGTTGTATATAATCTGGCTGGACGGTACGGGAGGCTCGCCGCCGTTCATGGAAGCATCGAGGAAGGAACGGATTTTAAGGTAGAAGTTATCGTACGGATTGTCAAGCTCGGGGATGATTGTTTCAACCTGCTTGCCTGCAACGTCGTGATAAATGGTCATCGGGCCGCCGATAGAGCCGTTCCAGCACTCTGTTGAAGGAATACGAAGACCGCCGTTCTTACCCATAATGATTGTATCGCCCGAGGTATCAAGGTGCATAGCCCAGGCAATTCTGAAGTCGAGAATAATACCGCCTTCAAGACGGACAAAAGCAGCTGCAAAGTCGTCAACACCGAAGATATCGGCATATTCGGGCTTGTTGGAATACTTTGTGCTCTTGCCGAAGAAGTCGGACTTGTAGCCGGAAACGGTAAGGGGCTTGGGATAGCCGATAGCGTTGAGAACCATATCAAGTGAGTAGCAGCCGATATCACCGAGAGCACCGAGACCTGCGGTTTCCTTCTCGATAAAGGATGTACCGAATGGAGTCGGAATACCTCTGCGGCGGCCGCCGCCTGTCTGGATGTAGTAAATTTCGCCAAGCTCGCCGGATTCGACGATCTTCTTGATCATCTGCATATTGGGGTCAAAACGGGGCTGGAAGCCGATGGAAAGAATCTTGCCGCTTTCCTTTTCAGCCTTGCAGATAGCAACAGCCTCTTCAAGAGTAACGCACATGGGCTTCTCAAGAAGAACGTTTACGCCGTGCTCAAGAGCATAGATTGTACACTCAGCGTGAGTTGCGTTGTATGTACAAACGCTTACACAGTCAAGAGGCTCGTTGTCGATAAGCTCCTTGTGGCTGGGGTAGAAGTTGATGCCGGCCTTGTCAACGCCGAACTGGTCGCAGAAGGCCTCTGCCTTACCGGGAACAAGGTCTGCCATACCGACGATTTCAACATCGGGGCACTGCTGATAAGCCTTGAGGTGAGCCTCAGCAATCCAGCCTGTACCGATAATACCTACACGGATTTTCTTTGCGGAGTCATAATTCTTTTCTTCTGCGATTTCTTCCTTGAATTTATCAAGAATACTTGCCATTGGATATCAATCCTTTCAGTTAATATTTTTTAATTTATTGTATCGGCATACCGCCGACGGTTAACCGTAAATTACCAGCCGAGCTTCTTAAGATTCTCTCTGCCGATTTCGGCCGACTGAAGCGGAGTGTGCCCCTTGGCAGGTCTGTCCTGCTCAACAACAACCCACTGTGCACCTGCTTTAACGCTTGCATCAAGGATTGCGGGTAAATCCTGACAGCCGCTGCCGACAGGCATAAAGCTGAACGCATCTTCTTCGGCTGTTTCGTCCTCATCGTCAATGCCGATAAGCTCGTAAAGCTTGCCGCCCTTGCCCTTCATAATGAAATCCTTGAGATGAACAACGGGTGCACGGCCGGAATATTTGAGAACATAGGGTGCAGGCTCTTCACCGCCTACATTGACCCAGCAGGTATCAAGCTCGGTCTGAAGAAGGTCTGAGGGAATTGCCTCGTAAAGAATATCGAGAGCGTATTTGCCGTCAATTTTTGCAAACTCAAAATCGTGGTTGTGATAGAGCATTGTCATGCCGAGTTCCTTTGCTTTTTCGCAACAGACGCGGATATCGGCAATTGTTTTTTCCCAGCCGTCGGTACCGGGACGGCGCTCCTCGGTAAGATAAGGTACGACAACGTATTTACAGCCGATTTCGGCGTAAACGCTCAGCACGCCTTCGGGGTCAGCCACCATATCGTCAAGCGGAACGTGAGCAGAAATAGGAACAAGGCCGTTTTCCTCACACAGAGCTTTGGCTTGGGCCGCAGTCTTATCAAAAAGGCCTGCAAACTCAACGCCGTCGTAGCCGAGAGCCTTGACCTTTTTGAGAGTGCCCTCAAAATCGGCCGCCATTTCGTCACGAACGGTGTAAAGCTGCAATGCAACGGGTAAAGTCATATTATAATACCTCCTAATTATATCTTTTGTATAATATTAACATAAAATATATATGGAATTCAACAAGAAACTGACGAAAGTATCAACAAAAATAGTGCTTGATTTTTATGCATTATTCACTTAAAACAAAAAATCCGCCCTTATTCAGGCGGATTATTGAATATCATTTTTTGCTGCCGTTTTTGTCGTTGAGCATATTTATTATCACGCACAGGCCGAAAATCAGAATCAGCAGTCCTGCGGCCGCGGCATATTTGAGCTCCTTATAGGTTTTCTCCTGCTGAATCTGTTCGCTTGCCGCCTCGGAAACGGTTGCTTCCTTTACGGTTGTTTCAAGCTCTTGCGGTACAGTAACGTAAACCGTCACTACCTTGGCGGTAGTTTTTGGCTTTGTTGTTTTTAGTTTGGTTGTCTTTTCTTTGGTTGTTTTAACAGCGGTTGTTTTCTCAACGGTTGTCTTCGCGGGCTTGGTTGTTCTTTCGGTTGTTGTGCGCCTCGTGGTAGTTATACGGGTTGTATTATTCTTGGAAGTGGTTTCTTTTTCCGTTTCATCAAAAGCGGGCTGAAACAAAGACGTCGTTGTCTCCTCGCTCGGCAACGCCGGCAAATCAACCTCATATATGTTTGAGGGTACTCCGTTTCCGTCAACGAACTGAACATAAATGCTCTTAAGCGTATCAAGGCCCAATTTGACACCAAGGCATATTTCAGCGCTGAAAGCAGACCGGTCAAGCTGTGAAACAGCCGCTTCAATATAATACAAGTTATCGTCATAAGGCTCAACGCTGTTATGATAAGCCCCAACAAAGCCCGAATTATCAACGTTTATACGCACACCGTACAGATATTGAACGGGTTGAGCCGTTGACTGCTCGGGCGGCAAAACAGTACCGTTGACATTTACCTTGAAGGACAGATAAACCCTGTTGTCGCCCTCGTCGCAGAGCACGCTTGCAATTGCAAAATCGACATCGTTATTAGACTCGTCCCTGTTTGAAACAAGCACCTGAGTACGGCAGTCAAGCCACACCTTTTCGGTTGCGGCGCCGTCAATTCTGATATTCAGCCCGTTTACGGGCACAACAAGAAAAGCGGCAAGCAGCAGTATTACATTCAGTATAATTACTATTCTATTCAGCACACCCAAACGCCCTTAAAAGTAAGATGTTTATTTATTTTTCAAAGCCGCCAGTCTGTCGGCAAGCTTCCAGAAAAGCTGCCACAAGCGCAGCAAAGGCTTTCTGAAACGGCAATAAAACCTGTAAGAAAACGAGTTAACATCAATGAGCCTGCCTCTGCGGATAAAAGCACCGGCAACGCCGATAACATCGCCGTCACCCTTGCAGAACTCGGTGCTCGTACAGTTATCGCCCTTGAGAATATATCCTGAGTCTTTAATTTGTATAACCCTGTGGAGAACATATTTTCCTGTATCTGTAACGCAAAACGCAACATCGCCTACAGCAAGCCGTCCCTCGGGCTTGACAAGGCGCACTTTGTCGCCGCCGTCATGCAGAAGCGGAATCATACTGAAGCCGTGTGTTTCAAACTCAGCAACCTTGCCCGAGTTTATTGCGGCCCTTAATTCAGGCTCAAGCTCTCTGAGGCTTTTTTTATCATTCAAGGAAACCTGCTCCTTTAATCTTTTCGACAAACTCTTCGGCATCTGCCTTGGCTGTTGATTCATCTATACCGTATTCGGCAACAAGAAGTGCTGTAAGCTCTTCAATTTCTGCTCCTTCGCTCAGCTTCGACCAGAGCAATTCGCCGCTGTCGTTAAGGGTAATCATACCGTTGAACTCATCACCCGTGCCGACTGCAACAACAATACTGCTGCCGCACATTTTTCTCACTTTGTAACCGGCCTTAATCTTCATAAACTCACCTTTTTGTCAAATTAAATCTATAACGTTGAATTTCTTGTTCTCTATGCGGATTTCCTTATCGCAAACGGCAAGCGCCGCCTTTTTGTGCGAAACGATAACGCAGGTAATTCCCTCAATACTGCGGATGTTGTTGAGCACCTTTTCTTCGGTTGCTTCATCCAGAGCCGAGGTGGCCTCGTCAAGCAGAATAATCGGTGCACCGTGCAGGATTGCCCTTGCGATTGCAAGGCGCTGTACCTGGCCTTCGGACAAGCCGCGTCCGCGCTCACCTATTACGGTGTCAAGTCCGTCGGGCAGTTCGTTTATAAACTCCTCAGAACAGCTCAGGCGGATTGCGTTACGGATTTCCTCATCTGTTTTATCGGGGCTCATAAAAGTTATATTTTCATATATAGTACCCGAAAGAAGCATATTTCCCTGCGGTACGTACGAAAACAGGCTGCGGTATTTTTTACCCGGCATAAAGGCACCGTTTTCCGTATTAAAAACCACCGTGCCCTCGCTCGGGTGAAGAACACCGAGCATCATTTTCATCATTGTGCTCTTGCCGATACCGGAAATACCCGTAATCGCGGCAAATTCGCCTTTTTTAAGCGAAAGAGATGTGTTTTCAAGAACATCATCGTTGCCGTAGCTGAAGCTGATGCCGTTAAAATCAACCGTTTTAAGCGAAGAATAAAAGCTTTTCACATCGCATTTTTCGGTGACCTCTTCCTCACCCTCAATTGATATAATCTGAAGAATTCTTTCGCTTGAAGCCAACATCTGATAATACGCAGGCATAACGCCCGAAAGGCTACGGAACGGGGTCTGGAGCTGATTGACAAGCTGAAGAATAGCGGTAATCGTACCGTAGGTTATTGAGCTTGAAAGCAGCTTGAAGGCACAGAAAATACAAACGAGCATATATGCGCCCCTCATACCCAGAGAAAGAACAGCACCTGCACCCGAATAAATCTTCGTCCTGTGCCAACGTATATCGGCACTGTCCCGAAGCAGCTCATCCTCTTTTTTCACAACATCCTCTGCCGCATCAAAAACGCTGACAACAAGGAGGTTTGATATTATTTCCTGAGAGAAAGAGCGCACGGCACTTTCCGCTGTTTGAGCTTTATGGTACATATCCTTGAAAAACTTGCGGAAAAGACGTGTACCGAAGAAAATTGCAAGGCCTATACCCGAAAAAACAAAGGCAAGGCGTTCATCAAGAAAGCAAAGCGAAACAAAGGCAACAACTATCCTGAGGGCAAAGCCGACAGTGTTCGGAATAATTGAAACCAGGCCGTTGATAACACCGTTTGTGTCGTTTGTAAGGCGTGTCATAAGGTCGCCGCTGTGATACGAGGAAATTTTTAAATAATCCTTATCAAAAAGATTGCGGACAAAATAACTGCGAAAATCGGTTTCCATATCAAGGCGCAGACGTGTATCGGTAAGGTTGTGTGCAAGACGCAGAAAAAGCTGAAAAACAAGCACGGCAATTACGGCAATGCTGATTTTTACAAGCTTCTGCTTATCCCCTGCCACAGCCGTGTCCATAAGTGCTTTTGAAACGTAAGCATTAACGGCAACAAGAAGAGAAGAAATAATATTAAATACAACAAGAACGCCAATTTTAAATCGGTACGGCCTTACTCGTTCGAGCAGCCACGGAAACACACGGCTGTCTTCGGACTTTAATTTATTGAGAATTTTCGTTGTTACCACTCATTTCGTCATAAGCTAACTGTGCAGCCTCGTGGCTGATATTACAGCGGAGAAGATAAACAGGCACCTGCGTGAGAAGCTTGTCAATAAGCTCACAAAGCTTGTCAAGCTTGGCTTCGTCTTTCGGCCTTACCGTCTGGTTAAGCAGGAGAGAAAAGACCTCACGGGGTTCAAGGCGGCGGATTGAATTTGTGTTGCTACGTTCAATAAAAGCAATACCCTTGAGCGGAACGGCAGTATTCACGCTGATATCGTGCTTGCCGCTGAATGGTGTGCCGTAAACCTTGAAGCCATCCTCCTCAAGCTTGATTGCGGGCTTATCATCGTTGATAATAAAGGGATTTCTGTCTTTGAAATG
Organism: Clostridia bacterium; assembly: GCA_017410325.1. Lineage (GTDB taxonomy): Bacteria > Bacillota > Clostridia > Oscillospirales > Acutalibacteraceae > UBA8612. The sequence goes on from JAFQRA010000039.1 coordinate 18,543, forward strand.
CTCCAGCCACTGCGCTGTGTGGGTTGATTTACCCGTACCGCTGTGAGCTGAGAAGCAGTAAGCATTACCGTCCAGAACAACGGCGGAAGCGTGAAGCATCAAACCGCCGAAATCGAGCAAGGCAGAATAAAAACAGCTGCCGATGCGCATATACTCGAGCAACTCGTGATTCATCAGCGGCATTTCCTGCAAAGCCTCGTCAAAATCATCATAATTTATTTTTATTATGAAATCAGCATAGCCCGATTCCGTGCAAAGATAGGGTCGGCTTCTTTTTTCGGTTTCGGGGTATTTACAGCCGTAGCCGACAGTGACGCCGGCAATGTTATAGAATTTCATTGTTACTCCCAAAAAGAAAATATTTTTACATTCAGGGCATAAGCGAAAAATCTTAATTTTCGCTTTAAGATTCTTCGCTTACGCTCAGAATGACAGGCAGAAATATTGCAAGGTGTAACACAGACACGTTTTTTAAAGGAAAACGGGCAGGCAGTATAACTGCCTGCCCTGAAAAGAACTTATGCGGAAATCAAATTAGAACTCGTTGCCTTCTGCTGTGATGTCGAATTCCATACCTGCGGTCTGATTTGTAGGGAAATCAAATTCACCCTGATCTGCATCTGCAACAGAACCTGTAATAACATCCTCAACATCAAACTTTTCAACATTGAGTTCGGGCTTATTGTAAAGTTTCATTGGTAAATAACCTCCTTTTCAAAAAGCTAAAATCACTTGATTATATCAAGGGAAACGATGTCTGTGTATTCAGCAGTACCGTTTTCATATACAACGTAACCACGTGCATAAACAGTACCGGAAGCGTTAACACCTGCTGTATACTGAACGTTCTGGTTTACATAGCCGTCTGTAACCTTGGATGTACGGGCGAAGATAACACCGGGAGTACCGGAAAGATTAATCTTCATAGCACCTTCTGTTGCGTAGCTCTCTGTCATTGTAAGGATGATACCGGCTTCAATTGCCTTTGCACCCTTGAGCTGAATGTTAACCTCAAAGTAACCCTTACCGTCGATAACCTCATAGTTAGTCATCTCGATAACTTCTTTCTGAGGATCAACTTCAACCTGCTCCTTGTAAGTATAAGCAGCATAGACAATTACGAAATCGGAATTTTCAGCAGCAACATCATCAGCAAGGTTAGTGATATCTGTATCAGCAGCTGAACCATCCTTCTTTACAGTCCAACCGTTGAATGTAAGGCCTTCGAACTTGGGTGCACGAATATCCTCATCATTTGCATAATCAGACCACTCATCTGCAATACTGTCGGAATTGAGCGAAATCATATCAATATACTTGTAGTTGAGAGCCTTGTCTGTCATAAAGACAACTTCTGTCTTAGCTGTTTCCTGAACAGTAGACTCAAACACAAGAACGATTTCAAGGTTTGTAGCAGCCTTAGCTGTGAATACGCCGCCGTCAACAACAGTCTGGTTGCCGTTTGACTTAACAACCATATACTTGAATGCAGCACCTTCGTAAGTTTCTACAGGTGCAACTGTAATATCCTTACCGTATGCAAACCACTCGTTGTAGCTGCTAGCAGCATCAAGATTGTTAAGCTGTGCAGATCCCATACCGGATACTGTAACCTTAACGTTAACGGGCTTAACAGCTGTGGAAGCTGTGAATGTCTTGTTGAGGTCTTTGTCAAGAAGGTCGATTGCGACATAGTTCTCGTCTTCGCCTGTAAACTGAACATCAAAGTATACTTCGGGATTGTTTGCAATCTTCCAAACCTTTTCAGTGTAAGTCTTGCAGTACTTAGCAGCTGTTTCGGGCTTTTCGATAAAGGTCTTAAAGAAGGTTGTAGCCTTAACTTCGTCAACCCTGCCCATAATGATGTTAGCATACTTGTAAACCTTATTGAATGCGTTTACAATGGACTGAACACTGCCAACATTACCCATATTTACAGCGCCGAGAAGCTCGCCCAGCTCGTCGCCGTTAACGATAGCGTGAGCCTTGTTGAGAACAACTACTGCGTTTTCAACGAGTTCAAGGATATCTTGCCAGTTTTTGCCAACATAGTAAGCTGCTGCGCCGAGGTCGTTAAACTCTGTTGTGCTGCCGCCGTAAACAAGTTCCATAATCTTGTTATAGTACTTGTTGAATTCATCAAGAAGACCAACACCTGAGCCGTAGCCGGGCTGACCCTTAGCAAAACCGCTCTCGTTGAAAGAAGCTGCCTTCTCGAATGTTTCGTTGTTGAAGTATGCGAAAACGGAATCAGCAACACCGTCATCGTTGGTGTCAAAGATTGCGCCGTAGTTCTTAACCATTGAAGCCTTTGCGCTGTCAACAAAAGACTTTGCAGCTGCTTCAACAACACTGTAATCATACTTGAGATAAGAACCGGACATTGAAGCGTAGGTTGCTACAAGACCGTTGTTAAGAATTTCTTCCTTACCGTCAACTGTTGCAGAACCGTTGAACTCCTGGCCTTCAAGAGCGTAAATAAGACCCATAACGTCTTTCATTACTTTAATATTGGAAATCTGATCCTGAACAACTTCTTCAGTGCTGAAGTATGCGTTGTAAAGCATAGCTACAAGGCTTTCAGCCTTTTCGTAAAGGTTATCAAAATCTTCAACGAAGCGGTAGAGAAGTTCGGGAGCCTTGTCAATGTAGTGAGCAAGGGTTTTGAATGCATCTTCTACGATTTCCTTCTGCTTCTTGCCAAGCTTGATGGAAAGGTCGTAGTTAACGGTTACATCGTACTCAGCATCGGCATCAAGGCCTTCGAATGTTGCATAGTATGATGAACCGTAGCCGGGATTTGCAAATACCTGCTTGTCATCGCCGATTACTGCGTAGTCGGGTGTGTAAGCATAGGAGTATCTGTTGGAAACGCCTGACTCGGTGTAATACTCTGTGTAAGCCTCAACATTGAGGTTGCCGTTAACAAATTCTGTTTTGGGTTCGGAAAGGCCTGCAAAAGCGGGCTTTGCAACGTTAACAATAACGCTGAGTGCGGAGAAATCGCCCTGGCTGTTAGTAGCGGAAGCGATGTACTTCTTCTCGTTAGCGGAAAGTGTTACACCGTCATTAAGGAAGCCTTCGAGGAGCTCTACTGTCTCGTACTGCTCGTAGTTAGCACCGAAGTCAACAGCCTTGTAGATGTTGACAGCCTTATAGATACCTGCAAGGATAGCATCCTTAACAGTAACGTCAGCCTTGGTGTTGTCGAGAGCCTTCATACCGATAGCGATAACGTTGTCGAGAGTTACGTCACCGCCGTTAGCGTTGATACCGTTACCGATCGGAACTTCGATTGTACTGCTGTTGGGGATACGAAGGAGAGAACCGACTGCTGTAATGCAGTTGAGTTCAACATCACCGTCGTTGATAGAGATAGCGGGCTTGTAGCTCATAAGAGCCTTGACAAAAGCCATTTCGCCGCTGTAGCTACCCTGGTCGGCGAGAACTACGCCGTCGTAAAGAGTAACGTTACCGCCGTCAACACGGATTGCGACTTTGCCGGCAGGGCCTGTGATTACAGCGCCGTTAAAGTCAACGTCGACATCACCGTTGATAACGAGTGTGTCTGCGAGTGTTACGTTGCCGCCCTCCCAGTCAACATCAATGCCGGCTTTGATAGCTGCATTGATTTCTTCCTGGAGGTCTGCACCGCTTGCCTGTGCTGTGAAACCGACTGTGAGGCAGCCGAGAATCATAACCACAGAGAGAATTGCTGAGAGAATTCTTTTGGTGGACTTCACTGTTTTCATCTCCTTATAAATTCAATACGCGCCAACAGATGCTATTAACGCATACTATTCATCCGTTAGTTTACTATAAATAATATAGGAAGTCAAGCACAATTTAAGAAATATTTTACAAATCGGGCAAAATTACCGCATATTTACACCAACAAAAGGACAAGCGCAAGCATATTGTTCCAAAAGTGAAATTTAATGCTGATTACGGTTTGTCGAACTAATGCGTAATTTGTTACGCATTCCGCATTGTTTGTCCTCGACAAACTCTAATTTATCAAACAAAAAGCAGGAGACCGAAGTCTCCTGCAAAGTGTATGGTATAAAAACTTATGAATCGAGGAAATCGCGGAGCTTTTTGCTTCTGCTGGGATGGCGGAGCTTGCGCAGAGCCTTTGCCTCAATCTGGCGGATACGCTCACGGGTAACGTTGAATTCCTTACCGACCTCTTCAAGTGTTCTCGGGTGGCCGTCCGCCAGGCCGAAACGAAGCATAATGACCTTTTCTTCTCTGGGCGTGAGAGTTTTGAGAACATCGTCAAGAGATTCCTTGAGAAGGATATTGGAAGCGGCATCGGCAGGCGCAAGAGCATCGTCATCGGGGATAAAATCGCCAAGGTGGCTGTCTTCCTCTTCACCGATGGGTGTTTCAAGGGAAACGGGTTCCTGGGCAACACGGAGAATTTCGCGGACCTTATCAACAGGCATATCGAGTTCCTGTGCAATTTCCTCTGCAGACGGGTCTCTGCCTATCTTATGGAGAAGCTGGCTGTTGGTCTTTTTGACTTTGTTGATGGTTTCAACCATATGAACGGGAATACGGATAGTTCTTGCCTGGTCGGCAATAGCTCTTGTGATAGCCTGTCTTATCCACCACGTTGCATAGGTGGAGAACTTGAAGCCCTTTGTATAATCGAACTTGTCAACAGCCTTGATAAGGCCGAGGTTACCCTCCTGAATAAGGTCAAGGAACTGCATGCCTCTGCCGACGTAGCGCTTTGCAATACTTACAACAAGGCGCAGGTTAGCCTCGGCAAGTCTGCTCTTGGCGGCTTCATCATCGTTGGTTATACGGATTGCAAGGTCGATTTCCTCCTCGGGAGTGAGAAGCGGAACGTGACCGATTTCTTTGAGATAAACCTTAACCGGGTCGTCCATTGCGGCGCTCTTGAGCTCCTGTGAAGCCGCGTCGGAACCGCCCTTGGTAATTTCCGTTTCAAAGGAAAGGCTGTCAAGCGCAATATCGCCCAGGTCGTCGATGATTTTGATATTCTGACCCTCTATGCTCTCATAGAGCTCATCAAGCTCATCAATATCGAGGTCCATCTCCTCTATTGCGGTGTCAATTTCCTGTGTTGTGAGTTTGCCTGTCTGCTTGCCTTTTTCGACGAGCATTCTCAACGCATTCTTTTTTTCTGCTACTTCCATCGTCTTTCTCCTTCCATCATTCAAACAGTTTTCTGAATTCTTCGTCGCTCATTGCTCCGGGGTCTGCCACATCCGTTTTAGCTTTTTCCTCAAGCAGGAGCTTTATGCAATCGCCGCATACGGCGGCGCTGTTGCCTGTAACAATATTTGTTGCGCTTATTCTCGACAGCTCGCTTAACTGCTGCTCGTCCAGGCTTTGGGAAAGCAGAGTAAAATCTGCCTGCTCTCCCCTTTCGAGCAACGGTTTCATAGCCGCAAAAACCGCTTTGCCGAAATCTGTCGGGAATATGTCCTCGCAAAGCTTGTCCGCAAAACGCCTGTACATTTCGGGACTTCGCAAAAGGTGGGCAAGCAGTGTTTCCTGCGCCCTTACCGCACCGAGATTTTTAACGGGAACCGCCGAACTCTGCTGACCGAAAGAATTGGTCTGGATTTTGCGGAATTCGTCACGCTGTTTGTTTCGGTTGCGGCTTCGCCTTGCGGCATTTACCTGTGCGGAAACGGCTTCCTTTGAAATATCCATTTCATTTGAAAGCCTGCTGATATACACGTCCCGTTCAATTTCCGAGGAAATATCGGCAAGGACGTTGACGGCTTCGCGCATAAAGCCTATCTTTCCGTCATCGGAAAGCGTGTTGTAGTTTGCCTTGATACCGTTCAGGCGGTATTCAACATCGCTTTCTGCCGCCTCAACTATCATTCTGAAACGCTCGGGACCGAATTTTTTAATTATCTCATCGGGGTCTTTGCCGCCCCTTAGCTGAAGGACGCGCACCTTGACACCCGTTTTTTCAAACGCCGCAATTGCACGGCGCACAGCCTTCTGCCCCGCTTCGTCCGAATCGTAGGACAAAAGCACTTCATCCGCATAACGGCTTATCAGGTTTACCTGCTCATCGGGCAAAGCCGTACCGAGGCAGGCTATCGTGTTCTTAAAACCCGCCTGATGCAGAGCTATTGTGTCCATATAGCCTTCGGTTATTATCAGCTTTCGCGAGCCCGAATCCTTGGCAAGGTTAAGCGCAAAAACACCAGCACCTTTTTTGTAAACAAGCGTATCCGAGGTATTGATGTATTTGGGCTTGGAGTCGTCAAGCACTCGGCCGCCGAAGGCAACAACATTGCCGCGCACATCAATAATCGGCACCATTGCACGGTTGCGGAAATTGTCGTAATAATTGACCTTTCCGTCCTTTTCGCTTTTACGCACGAGATTGGCATCAACCAATTCACCCGAGGTGAAGCCCTTTGCCCTTAAATAGTCGTAAAGCCCTCGCCATTCATCGGGCGCATAGCCCATACCGAAGCGGCGTATGGTGGCAGGCTGATAGCCCCTGCCGAGAAAATAATCAAAACAAGCCTTTCCTTTTTCGCTCATAAGCACGGAATGAAAAAAGCGTGCCGCCTCACGGTTGGCTTCAAGTATTCTGCGGCGGCGCTTGCTCAGGGTATCGTCAAAGCCATCCTCGGGCAAAGCCATACCCGCACGCTGTGCCAGCGCTTTTACGGCATCAATATAGCCCAGATTATCCATTCTGCGGACAAAGGTAATTACGTCGCCCCCTGCACCGCAGCCGAAGCAATAATACGACTGGGTTTCAAGATAGACGGTAAACGACGGAGTTTTTTCGTTATGGAACGGACAAAGACCGTTCATTGTGGAGCCCCTGCGGCGCAGATTGACATAAGCGGAGATAACCTCGGAAATTTCATTCTTTTCCCGAAGCTCACGAAGGAAATCTTCACTTAATCTGTTTCCTGCCATTGAGTTAACTCCAATATATAATGTATATTAAAAAGCATTAATCGACTATATTTAGTAAGCAAGCCACGAGCCCGGAACGAACAGGCGGTTGAAGGTGCTCACGGCAAACCTGTCCGTCATACCTGCAATATAGTCGCAGGCAGCTCTGTCCGCACCCTCACGGAAGCATATTTCTTCATAGGCATTGGGCAGCGCTTCCGGGTTTTCCGCAAAGTAGTGATAAAGCTGCTTAATCATGGTATCTGCCTTGCTTTCCTCACTCTTGCAGTAAGGATTTGTGTACACCCTGTCAAACATAAAGGTGCGAAGCTCTTTTACCGCTTCGGCTATTTCCGAGGAAAGCGAAATCGTTTCGCCGCTGTTTTCGATAGCGGAGCAGATGACCGTTGTTATGCGCTGTGATTTATTTTCGCCGAGGGTTTTGCGTACCTCAAGCGGAATATCCGTTTCGCACATTACGCCTGCACGCACCGAATCGTCAATATCGTGGTTTATATATGCCGTCTTATCGGCAAGCCTTACTATTCTGCCCTCTAAAGTCAGAGCCTCCGTACCGCTTGTGTGGCACTTTATTCCGTCTATAACCTCGGCGGTGAGATTAAGGCCCTTGCCGCCTTTTTCAAGGTATTCACACACGCGGACACTCTGCTCATAGTGGCGGTAACCGCCAGGGTGAACATCGTTGAGTGCACGCTCGCCCGCATGGCCAAAGGGTGTGTGCCCCAAATCGTGGCCGAGTGAAATTGCCTCGGTAAGGCTTTCGTTAAGGCGCAAGCCCACGGCAATTGTACGCGCAATCTGCGAAACCTCAAGAGTATGCGTAAGACGGGTACGGTAATGGTCTCCCTCGGGAGAGAGAAAGACCTGCGTTTTGTGCTTTAAGCGGCGGAAGGAATTACAGTGAATAATCCTGTCTCTGTCACGCTGATAGCAGGTGCGTATCGGGCAGGGCTCTTCGGAAAATTTTCTGCCGATTGAAGAATCGGAAAAAGCGGCAAGTGAAGATAAAACCAGATGCTCGTTCTTTTCCGTAAGCTCTCTGACACAAATATCCACCTTATTCCGCCTCCCGTAAAATTCATTTATATCTACTTATACAACAAAAAGAGCAAAAACCCTTTATTTTTTTCAAAAAATTTTTTCAGACTTGCGCAAAGAGAGTTTCAAGCTCGGTTGCGTTATATTTACCCAGGCTTGAATCGACAAGCTTTGCGCAGAAGGAGCCGTAGAGATTTTGCGGCATTGTAAAAGTAACCTTTACGCTTTCCGTGAAATCGCTGTTCTCGATTGTACCGCCGCATTCGGGAATAAGCGAAGCAAGCCTCCCGTAATAGCCGTAATCGCACTCACATTCGGCACGCACGCACATAGACATTTTTATTACGCCCGAAGCATCAACAGCGAGCTTTGCCGCGTGAGAGTAGGCACGCACGAGACCGCCTCCGCCAAGAAGAATGCCGCCGAAATAGCGCGTTACAACTACAACGCAGTCGGTAAGACCTTCCTTTTGTAAAACGTCAAGCACCGGTATGCCTGCCGTACCCTGAGGCTCACCGTCATCGGAATAGCGGCGTATCTGCCCGTCACGCAGAATGTATGCGTAAACGTTATGGGTTGCATCCCAATGCTTTGATTTTTTTGAATTTATGAATTCAACCGCTTCTTCCTGCGTTGTAACGGGCTTTATGTAACCGATAAAACGGGAATGCTTGACGGTAAACTCATCTTCGGTTTCTTTTGCAACGGTAAGATATTCCTGCATAATTCTCCCCCACTGACCAAAAAAGAAAAATTAAGGCGGTGCCAATGCACCGCCTTGTATCCGGCAATTATTTGCTTTCGAGATTAAAGCGCTTCTTAAATCTGTCAACACGTCCGCCTGTATCGACGAGCTTCTGCTTGCCTGTGAAGAACGGATGGCACTTGGAGCAAATATCTACGCGCATATTGGGCTTTGTTGAGGAAGTCTCAAAAACAGCACCGCAAGCGCAACGGATTTCGGTCTTCTCGTACTTGGGATGTACACCCTGTTTCATTTCTTTTCACCTCTCTCGGCTTTTGTGGGAATTACATTAACGTATGGATTTTATCACAATGTTTTTAAAAATGCAAGCAATTTTTTAATTTTTTTAAAAATTTTTTCAGAGGTGCCGAATCAGCATACTTTTATCTCTTTTTTCAGGGGTAAAGAGTAAATATATGCCGCTTTTACTTTATAGTCCGTACAGCGCTCCATAGCGGTTTTATAGACACAAAGCTGTTCTCTGTGGCGCTCTGCCAGCTCCTGCTCGTTTACTCCCCTGTCGGTCTTGTAGTCAACGATTACGATTTCGCCGTCCTCGACAAAGGCAAGGTCAAGCATACCCTGAACGACTATTGTTTCCTCGGCAAAGCTTTCGGGCAAATCGGGATAAGCTTCGGTAACAGGCATAAGCATTGCGAATTTCTTTTCGCGCATAACGTTTTGGGCAGATTTTATGCGGCGGCAAAGCTCAGAGTCAAAGAAAGCTTCAAGCTCATCCGTTTTCATTTCTTTAATTTCAGTTTCGCTGAATATGCCCTCAGCCGCCATACGGTCAAGCTGTGACTTTACATCGGGGTTACCAACGTCGCAAAGCTGCATAAACCTGTGGGTTAAAGTGCCCTTCTGTGCGGCGGTGAGTCCGCCCGAATTCATAAAAGCGGGTCTTGAGCAAGCAAAGAAGCTGTCGTCAAAGGCCTCCTGATTAAATACGGAAGCCAGCTTCTTTGACGATGCACCGCTCAAAGCCGCATAAGGGTACACGTAATCCATTCTTTCTTTTATCTGCAATGCAAGCGGCATATCCGGTGGTGAGCTTATTTTTTCTTCGTTATTCTCGGTTGGCTGAATTCTTACGGATTCATCGGTGCAGTACCGTGCCTTCAGGCTGAAATCGGGCGAAAGCAAAAGCCTGTCACGGTCGATATCGGCAAGTGTGTAAAGCTCAGCCGCATCGGAATGGCGGCAGAAAACGGGCAGCAGCCAATCAAGAGCACAGTTCGCCGAAACGGAATAGCCGTAATCGAGAGCCTTGGTGCCGTTGCAGAAGGCCAGCTTCGTATTTGCCGCCTTATCGGCAGGATTTGATTGACTGCCGACGAAAACGAGGAGCTCTTTTGCTCTGGTCAAGGCAACGTAGAGTATTCTGACTTCTTCGGAAAGGTCGCGCAGCATTGACTCGTGGTTGCAGGCAACAAAAGGCAGAGTTTTCACGGTTTTACCGCTCAAGCCGTCCTTCACAACCAGACCTGCACCGAAGCTGCGGCTCAGCGACATTGCAGAGCGTTCGCCGTGAACAAGATTTGAAGAAAGGTCTGCAAGAATACACACGGGGAATTCAAGGCCCTTGCTTTTATGTGTATTCATAACCTTGACGGCGTGAGAATTTTCGGCAACGCTGTACTCCGTACCGACTCCCTTGCTCTTTTCGATATAACGCAGAAATGCGGAAATTCCGCAGCCGCCGGAGGAATCGAAGCCAGAAGCACAGTCGAGCAGAGAGTGGAGATTTGCCACACGCTGTTCGGGTGAGGAAAGAGCCTTTGCGATTGAGAAAATACCTGTTTCGTCAAAAATTCTGCGCAGCAGCTCTGCGGCTCCCATACCGATACCCACGCGCCTGATTATATCTATTTTACCCAGGAAGCTTCGGCATTTAGCGTCTCCGTTATCGGCGGCGGCAACAACGCTTCGGTAAAGCGGAACTCTTCCGCCCGTACCCATACGGATATTTGCAAGCTGTGTTGAATCAAAGCCGAAAACGGGCGACATCATAACAGCCGCAAGAGGAATATCCTGCAGCGGATTATCAAGTATTTTCAGCAGGGATATTATCATCTTAACCTCTGCCGCACAGTTGATTTCACCTTCAACAAAGCTGACGGCGGGTATACCCCTCTCTTCAAGCGCCGCAGCGTAAAGCATCATAGGCTTTTTGACTCGGGTGAGAATACATATATCACCCGGTGTAACGGGTCTGTGAGCATCGCCGTCTTTTATCAGCCTGCCCGAAGCCAGGAGTTTTTCAACATATTCCGCAACAAATTCAGGCTCGCTGATTTGGTCGGAAGCGTCTCGCAGCCAGAATTCGACATCGGCTTCCGAGTGCTCCGCAAAGCCCGACGCCATAGCATTGAGCTGTTCGTTTTCGTTGTAGTCAATCTCGCCGAGCTCGGGTGACATAAGCTGAGAAAAAAGGAAGTTTATCGCTTTTGTAACGTTGCTCTTACTGCGGAAGTTTGCACCGAGGGTTACTCTTGCCGGGTAATTCTCCCCGTCAAAAGCGGGCACGCTGTCACGGCGGTTAAGGAAGATTTCGGGCATAGCCTGACGGAAGCGGTATATGCTCTGCTTGACATCGCCTACAAAAAACATATTGCTTTCGTTTTTTGAAATTGCGGAAAATATCATATCCTGAAGCTCGTTGGTATCCTGATATTCGTCCACCATAATTTCGACAAACTGTTCGGAAAGCGCAAGCGCAAGAGGCGTTTTCTGCGGTACGCCGTTTTCATCTTTTTTGACCAACAGCTCAAGAGCGATATGCTCAACATCGTTGAAGTCGAATTTTTCCGCCTGTCTTTTTATCTTAAGCAGCTCATCGGTATATTTTGAAACGCACTCCTTAAGTGCCTTTGCGCAAGGACGAAGCAAGGACATATCATCCGCAAATTCTTCGGCGGTACAGCAGAATTTTTCCGCAGCGGAGTCTGCCGTTTTTTTTGCTTTATCGCGGCGGATTTTGACATCTGCTTTAAGCGCGGCATCAAGATTGCGCTTTGCCGAAAACCTGCAGTAGCTTCTGGAATTAACGGCAAAAACAAGCTCGTCCCACTGCTTTGCCTTTGCAAGACGGGTAAGTTTTTCATACATCTGCTTTTCGTCAAGCACCATTTCGCTGAGAGCATCAACCGTTGCCCTGTCGGCGTTTATATCGCTAAGCAGGGCTTCTGCGCTTTGCATAAGACTGCGGCAGTAATCAAAGCGCACAGCCGCATCCTCAAGCAGAAAGCTGCCCCAGCAGCTCTGCTCAACGGGTAATTCATCAAAATAAGGCTCAAACAGCTTATCAAGTGCATCCTGCGGAAAGGGATAAGAAGAAACAATCGTGTGAATACGCTTTACCGCTTCTTCGAGTCCCTTGTCGCTCGCACCCGAAGAGAGTATATCGGTAAGCAGGATGAAGCCGTCTCCTCCCGTTGAATACATTTCATCCAGCACGGTTTTAAGAGCTTTTTCGCAGTAGCCTTCCTGCTCGCCGCTGTCCGCAACGGCAAAGTTGGCACTGATGCCCGTTTCCTGAAAATTCTCGCGAACGATATCCGCACAGAAGCTGTCAACCGTACAGATTTTTGCCGACTGCAAAAGAAGCTGCTGCTGCATAAGCCACGCATCGGCAGTCACGGCAATTTTCGCTTCAAGCGCCGCTTCTATGCGCTCCTTCATCTGGGCAGCGGCTGCCCTTGTAAAGGTTACTATAACTAATTTATCGGCAGGACAGCGGTTTTCTGTATCGGTAAGGCGGCGTATGACGCGCTCAACGAGCACGGCCGTTTTACCCGAGCCTGCGGCGGCGCTTACAACAAGCGAGCCTCCCCTGCCCTCAATGGCTTTCAACTGGTCGTCAGTCCATTTAGGCATCCTCCGTCCCCTCCTTCATAAGCAATTCAAGACAATCCTTGTGTTTCATTGACGGATACTCGTTTACGGGTCCGCCCTCTTCACGAAGGCAGATATCGGAATAAGCGCAGTAATCACACGGCAGGGAATACGTACCGCCACTGACAGGCTTCGGTTCAACGAAGCCCTTATGAAGCTTCGTGCCCATTTCACGCACGGTATCAAGCACCGTATCTTCGAGCTTTCCGAGTGCCTCAAGGCTGATAAGGCTTTCCGCCATATCGCTTCTGCCTGCAATTACGGTACCCGTGCACTCTCGGTCGGTTGAATGAATAACCCTGTCATCATCAAGAACAAGGCCTGTCATTCTGCCCTCTTTGACAACGGCACTTAATATTTCTTCTTTGGAGTCGGAATGGTTTATTCTTCCTCCCTTTCCCTTTGCGGGCACATAAAGCACACCCGCAGGCACAACGTTGCCGTAACGCTCCTTGCCGTTTGCTTTTATGGCAAAAAGGTAGAGAAGCATCTGCATATTCAGCCCGTTAAGGACATCGACCAGTTTAAAGCTCTTTGAGCCGGTCTTATAGTCCATTACACGCACAAAGGTCTGCTCCTCGGTTTTAAGCACGTCCACACGGTCAACCTTGCCGTTGAGCACCACCTTGCCCCCATCGGGCAGATTTATTTCAAGTGCGGGCACCTGCGGCGTATCACTGCCTATCTGCAGTTCAAAATCCGCAGGCTCAAAGTCACTCAGCTTCATTTCGTTTACAAGCCTTGCCGCAACAACGCAAAGCGAGCTGACAAGCCTTGAATAAAGATAAACAAAGCGCGCATCCTTTTCTTCCGTGCCGCCCATATTCTCTTCAAGGAAGATATTGAGCAGGGCTTCAATTTCGTTCTTAACGCTTTCTTCATCAAGGTCAACAAGACCCTTACCGAATTTTGCAACAAGGTTTTCAAGCACGAAGTGGACAACGGTACCGCTTAGCATACTGTCCATTTCGGCTCGCTTGATTTCGCTCAGCCTGAGGCCGTGACGGCAGAAAAACATAAAGGGACACTTGCTGAAATCCTCAATTCTCGTAGCGGAAGCGTGGATATCGTTACCGAAGAATTCCTTTGCAACGCCGGCATCTCCGATTCTGAAATTTCCGGATTTTCCAAGCCTGTTGAGTGCTTGAGTTTTATCGGCATATTCGTCCCTGCCCTCAAAGCAGTATTCAAGCGTACTGCGCAGAGAACCGTTTTCGCTTCTGCTGAGCGCCATAAGCTCGAAGGCAGATGCTTCGCTTTCAATAAGCTCAAGCGGTGTATATGCCTTAATGTCGGTTTGCTTACATTCGGGCAGGCAGGCTTTGATTTTGGCAACCAGCTCGGACGGTGCACATTCGTTTCCGCCGAAATCGGTTGAGCAATACGAAACATAAAGCCTTTCATCGGCACAGCAAAGCGCATTATAGGCTATGTGCCGCTCTTCAAGGAAGGCATATTCGAATGGCTCAACAATGTTGAGACCTATATCCGTCAGAGTGCGTCTGTCCGCATCGTTGAGCACCTTACCCGACGAAGGCTTTTTCGGAAATATGCCTTCATTCACGCCGACTGCAAACACCGCACGGGGACGGTTGACCCTTATTCTGTCGGCAGAGCCGATTATTATTTCGTCAATACCCGAAGGAATTACGCCCATATCCTGTACGCCGAGCACAAGAGAAAACAGCTCGTAAAACCTTGAAGCGTTGATTCTCAAATCGCCGAGGGCACCTGCAAGCTGGTCAAGCATATTCATAAGAGAATCCCATATTCTGCCAAGCTCAACCGCTTCGGCCGTTTCGCCGCCTAAATCAAGCTTGCGTGCAAGCGTTTTAAGGTTGTCCTGTGCGCCGTATTCGGTAAGGCAGTTATAAAGAGCCGATGCCATATCGCGGGCGGTTTCCGCTTTTTTTGCCGCCTTGATATATTTAGCAAGAGGTGCCATGCACCTTTCTCTGTAGGCATTCAGCTTTTCGAGCATCTGTACGTCCTTTGCGGTAACACCGGAGCCCAGACCGGACGGATTTGCAACCCATTCCTTAAGCCAGCCTGAGCCGTCTATGCGCCACAAATAGACATAGTTTTCAAGCTCGCCTGTCTGCTGAGTGTCAAGACCTGCAAGCTGTGTTTTGAGCAGACGGAAAACGGCATCGCTCGATATTCCCCGTGCCGCAATTTCCGCCAAGGCTCTTGCGGCAACGACAGGCGGACATACGGCCATGGGTCTGCGCTTATCCTCAAACACGGGTACGCCGTGCTTTTTGAGTGCGGAGCGTAAAACCTTGGAATAGTTGCCCTCGCTTCTTGAAATAACAGCAATATCACGGCAGCGGTAATTTTCTTCACGCAGTAACTTTTTAATTGTCAGCGCAACGAAATCGCACTCCTCATAGGCTGTCTTTGCGCTGAAGATGCAAACCTCGTCAGCCTTTCCGCCATAAACAGCAGGCTTTGAAGCATAAAGCGATTTTTCCAACGCTTCAATTGCTTCGGATTTGTATCTGCCCTCAAATTCGGGCGGAGTCACCTGACACACGGCAACGTTTCTTTTCTTTGCTGTATCCATTAGCTTTCTTGCCGTTGCACGCACGCAGGCAAAGGGAGAAATATCGTACTCCTCACCGTAAATCTTATCGGTGCAAAGGGAAATATACGTATCATCGCTCTGTGCGATTATATGGGACAGCACCTCAAGCTCCTGGGCGGTAAAGCCCTTGAAGCCGTCCGCAAAAACCGTGGTGTTTTTAAAGCAGGGCTCTTCTTCGAGCTTGCGGGCAAGAACCGTCAGCAAATCCCTGTCATCGGAAAAGCTCTGTGAAACAAGCGCATCAAAAGCCGAGGTAATAACGGCAAGGTCGCTGAGCTTACTCCTGAGCATACCTTCGGGAAGCCTTCGAGCAGATTCTTCAAGCATTTCGGGCGTAACGGCACCCTGCTTGAGCTCGGTAGAAACGGTGAGCATTTCGGAGATGACCGCCGTACTTTTTGCATATCTGCCGTAAACGCTCAATTTATCCGCAGTCTGTTCAAGTGCAGTGCTCATAAGCGCAATTCTGCCGGCATCGTCAAGCCTGCGAAGCGGCTGGTTTTCGCCGATAATATTCTGCGCAAGGCGTGAAAAGCCGCAGACCTCCACATCAAGCGCCGCCTTTTCGCCGAGAAGCTGAATTATGCGCTTTTCGCTTTCAAACGAAAACTGCTCGGGCACAAGCAGAATAACTCTGCTCTTCCCTTTTGCCGCACAATCCCTGATGAGAGTCTGCATATATGTTGTTTTGCCGCTGTTGATTCTTCCGAGAACTAGTCTGAGCATCTTTGTTTCTCCTGAGTTTGATAGATTAATAATATCACAATAAAAGCTTATAATCAATTCCCGATTCAGGTTTTACCATATTTTGAGGGATGATTTCGGGACTTCACCTGTGTTAAAATGGCAGAGAACTGTTTTTTCGACGAGAAAGGAAGGTAATATGCGACGAAGTATATGCGCCGTACTGTGTGCGGCGGTAATTTTAAGCTTTTGTACAATATTTGCTTCTGCAAACGAAAGCTATCCGATGGCAGGCAGGGTTGCAACGGCCTCGGGAAACCTGAACGTGAGAAGCAAGGCAGGCGGAAGCATTGTTTCAAGCCTGCAGAAGGACAGCTACGTCAACCTGATTTCGCTTGACGGCGGATGGTACAAGGTTGAATATGCCGACGGAAAATACGGGTATTCTTCAGCCGACTTCATAAAGGCACTTCTCAGCAGCTACTCTGCAACCGTCAAAACGACCTCGGGCAGGCTGAACGTGAGAAGCAGTGCAGGCGGAACGGTAATCAATTCGCTTGCAAGCGGCACGAAGGTAACGGTTATTTCCACCTCCGGCGACTGGAGCAGAATTATATACCACGGTATACGCACGGGCTGGGTGAGCAGTAAATATCTCGTAAAGGGTACGCAAAGCAGCTACAAGGCAGTTTCGCTCACCGTACCCGATTACAAGCAGACCGACTCACGCTGGGCAAGCAAAAAAATCGGTTCAACCAAATACACCATCGGTCAGATAGGCTGTACCACAACGGCACTTGCAATGACCGAAAGCTACCGCACGGGCAAAACCGTTTACCCCGACACTATGGAAAGCCGGCTGAGCTATTCTTCAAGCGGCTCACTCTACTGGCCGGGAAACTATTCCGCAACAACCGATTTTTCAAATTATATGCAGACTATCTACAACCTGCTTGCGCAGGGCAAGCCCGTAATCATCGGCGCAAAGAAGGCAAACGGCAGCCAGCACTGGGTAGTTGTTACGGGCTACACGGGTTCAAGCACACTTAAGCCCACGGCATTTAAAATCAACGACCCGGGTACGTCATTACGCACAAACCTCGGACATTTCTTTACGGAATATCCGTATTTACACAAAATTGTTTGGTACAACTAAGAACTAAGTTTGCCCTTGCAGGCAAGTGAAGTTATCTTCGATAGTGAAGTTGTACTACTTACAGTGAAGTTTCGCCCACGGCGAAATAAGCAAACTTAACTTCACTACGCAATAACTTCACTGCAAAGCAAATTCACTTTAAATCTCACAAAACAGCCACCCGGAAGCATAGCGCTTCAAGGTGGCTGTAAGTATTTTCACACTATCTGCTTATGATAAAGGCTGATTTTGCCCGAAACCGCTTTGGCAACGAGTGCGGCGGCAAAGAAAAAAACGAAGCCCTTTTCGCCGAAAAGCTCAACGCTCATAACTGCCGCTGCCAGCTTACAGTTTGTAACGCCGCTGAAAAATGCCGTCATACCCAGAGCGGCGCCAAAGCCGACCGGAAGTCCGATTATCGGCGACAAAACCGCACCGAGTGATGCGCCGATAAAAAATGACGGAACGATTTCGCCGCCTTTGTATCCTGCCGCAACCGTAATTACGGTAAAAAGCATTTTGAGCACAAACGCCTCGGGTCTTATATAGTATTCGTCAAAAATCCGCTCGATTACGGTCATACCGCCGCCGTTGTAATCGGTGCCGAAAACAAGAGTCAGCGCAACGAGTGCACAGCCGCCTACGGCGATTCTGACAAACGGGTTGGGGAACATCCTCTTAAAAAAATGCTCGCTGCCGTGAAGAAGGTTGCAAAAAACGAAGCTCGCAACACCGACCGCAGCCGCAATTACAAGCACACAGAACAAAACGCCCGCATCAAAATCGGGCACAAGCCCCATAACAAACCGCTCGGGCGCAACGCCAAGCGCAACGGAAACAATGTGTGCAACGATACTTGAAGTAAAAGCCGGCAGAATTGAGCGAACGCTGAGGCGTCCGACAATTGCTACCTCTGTAGCAAATACACACGCACCCACGGGAGTACCGAAGACCGCGGAAAAAAGCCCTGCCATACCGCAGGCAGTCAGCACGCAACCGTCCACCCCTGAAAAACGCGAAACAATGCGTGCAATTGCGGCACCGAGCTGCAGTGCCGCGCCCTCTTTGCCTGCTGAGCCGCCGAAAAGATGAGTTATGCACGAGGCGGCAAAAATCACGGGCAGAAGCACGAGGGGAACGCTTGCCTCTCCCCTTTCGCTTTCTAGCACTCTGTCCGTACCTATGCCCTCGGTTTTTGTTAATTTATAAATTCCTGCCGAAACAATACCGCCCAACGGCAGAAACCATATAAGAAAGCTATTGCTTTCCCTAAGGGTGGTGACAAAGCCTACGCTTTTGGCAAACGCCACACCTATAACGCCGCAAAGCAGACCGATCATAACAGCAGATACAGCCCAAACCAGGGCAACCGACACCCGTTTGAGCAACGTATCAATTATCTTTTTGTTAAAGAAAGCAGTTTTCATTTTCTCCCCCGACTGCAACATAAATCCAAACGACCGTTATTTTATATCAAACCGCAGTTCAAGTCAATAGCCATATCGTTCATTCTCAATTGACACTGTAGGTTTGACTTTATTGTATTTCGGGTGTATAATTATCAGAGAATTTTTAGTTAACGGGGTTTAATGATTTATGAGAATTCTCAAGGCTATTCCGGGCATAGCTTTGTCGGTCGGTGTGGCACCGATTGCCTGCTGGCTTGAAAGTCTTTTTCCTGTTCATCTGATAGGCTCTGCGATTATCGTAATGTTTATCGGGATGATAATAAACCATTTCCTCAAGGGCACCGAGTTTTTTGGGGTCTTAAATTTACGTCAAAGAAGATACTCAAATTTGCCATTATACTTCTCGGTTTGTCGCTGGATATCATGACAATTCTCTTCGTCGGCAGAATGTCACTGACGGTTATGTTATTCACCCTGCTCACTTACTTTGGCGGCGGTTATTTTATCGGCAGGGCATTGAGTCTTAACCGGAAGCTCTCCAACCTCATTTCGGCAGGTACGGGTATCTGCGGTGGCTCTGCAATTGCTGCAATCGCCCCGACTATTGATGCTGTCGATAACGATGTTGCCTACGCAATGTCAGCAACCTTCCTGTTCGATATGGCTATGATTGTGCTCTTCCCGATTATGGGCAGGTCGCTTGGTATGAGTGACGAGTCTTTCGGAGTCTGGGAGGTACTGCGGTAAACGATACATCTTCCGTCGTTGCCACGGGCTATGCGTTTTCCGAGGGTGCAGGTGATTTTGCTACAATGGTAAAGTTGACAAGAACGCTCGCAATTATCCCAACGGTAATAACCTTTGCGTTTGTTCAACTCAACCTCAAGTGCAAGGAGGTGCTTGCCAACAATGCCGACTCAGGCAACCTAAAGGCACATTTCAGCATCGCAAAAATATTCCCGTGGTTTATCCTTGGCTTTCTTGCAATGTCCGTTGTCGCAATCCTTTTCCCGATTTCTGCGAAAATCGTTTCGAGTACGAAATCCGTAAGCAAATTCCTTATGGTCTGCGCTCTGTCTGCAATCGGACTGAAAACATCCTTCTCGGGTTTGAAAAAATCGGGTGCATGACCGATGATACACGGCTTTATCATTTCTGCACTTGTCGTTATAGTTGCCCTCGCTGTCGAGTGCGCAATGGGTAATGTGTAATAAATGGTGATAATAATGAACGGTACACTTTTTTATATAATAGTTGCTCTGCTGACGGTGTTCAGAACGCTGTTCGGCTTTGATACAAATATTGCTTACGATAAGCTGCCGATTGATTTTACGGTGGAAAGCGTCAGCGACGTTTACGTGCCGAGTGATGAAAACGCAAATGTCAGCGAGTACCCGACAATTATAAAGCTTTGCCACCAGGAGAACGAGGCAGACAACGGCAAGCTGTTTGTTGCCTTTGAAAAATGGGGCGATACCTATCCCGTATTTGAAAGCACGGATGACGGCGCAAGCTGGCATTATGTTACTACCGTAAAAGACAACCTCAACGAGGGCTACTGGAACGAGTGGATGCCCTTCCTCTACGAACTGCCTGCGGATATGGGCGAGTTTGAAAAGGGCACGATTATCCTTGCCGCAACCTCAATTTACGGCGAGGGTGTTACCGACAGCACGATTACGCTCTATTCAAGCACGGACCTTTGCAGGTCGTTCAACGCCTTCTGCAACGTTGATAAGGCAGGGGGCACGGATTGGGGCGTGTGGGAGCCGTATTTCATCTATGAGGAGGAAACGGGCAGGCTTTTCTGCTTCTATTCCGATGATTCAGACCCGGAGCATTCTCAGAAGCTTGTGTATAAATACACAACCGACCTTGTAAACTGGAGCGAAAAGAAAGAGTGCGTTGCCTGCGACGACGCGAATCTGCGCCCCGGTATGGTAACCGTTACAAAAATGGGTAACGGCGAATACTTTATGGCGTATGAGATGTTCAATCTGCCGGGTGTCACCGTCTATTACAAAACGAGCACCTCGCTTGACGATTGGGGCGATGTTTCCGATTACGGCAAGCCGATTTCCGCCACGGGTAAACGTTTGGGTTCATCACCCTATGTTGCGTGGACTCCCGCAGGCGGTGAGTGCGGCACGCTTGTTGTTGTCGGCCACCACATGGCCAAGGGTAAAAGCCCTACGGGTACGGATATGTTTTTAAGCTTCGATTACGGCAAAACCTTCGTCCCTGTCGATAACCCGTTGCCGTATACGCACGACCCTTATGAGCGCTGCGGCTACAGCCCTGCACTCTTCTTCTCCGAGGACGGCACAACACTTTATTACGCCAACAATCCGCCGTGCTATGCTTCAACCTATAAGATATCTGTGGCAAAAATAAAAATAGGTGAATAAAAGCAAAAAAGACAAGGTTCTCCCTGAAGCTTGTCTTTTATTGTTATTATATTATCTTGCGTAAAGCATACCTATAATTCTGTTTCGTATTCCGCAGGGGAAACCCTTGCAAAGCGTGCTTAAAAACTTGTAGCTTGCGCCGATTGCGTATATCGGCTTGACTTTGTTTTTTAGGGCGATTTTTGCTATGTATGCGCCTGCGGCTTCGGGCTTCATTCCCTTTTGCTCGTCCTTTTCCATACCCGAAACGCTTCTTGCAATTCTGCCGCCGTATACGTCGTCGCCGAGCATCGTTTTCTTGCGTGCCTGCGTGAATTGGGTGCAGATATCGCCGGGCTGAACAGCGGCTACGGTAATTCCGAAGGGTCTCACCTCGTTATCGAGTGCGCAGGTGTAGCTTTCGGTTGCCGCCTTTGTTGCGGAGTAAAACGTCTGGAAAGGAATGTGGGCAACCGCCGCTACGGAGCTTGTGTTGACTATTCTGCCGCCGCCGTTTTTTCGCATTACGGGTATCACCGCACGGTTTACGTTAACCGTACCGAAAAAGTTTACGTCAAACTGTGCCTTTGCATCCTCAAGGCTTGTGAATTCAACTGCACCCGAAATGCCGAAGCCTGCGCAGTTTACGGCAATATCTATCCTGCCTTGCTCGTTGATTATTCTTTCAACGGCCGCGTTTACCTCGTCTTCTTTCGTAACGTCTGCCGTGATGTGTGTCACACCCTCAAGCGGAATGTCCCTGCGGCTTATTTCGTAAACGGTACAGCCCGCATCACGAAGGCTCTGCGCCGTGCAACGCCCTATGCCCGAGCTTCCGCCCGTGACTAAAGCAACCTTGTTTTTCATTTCAATCACCGTCCGGGTTCTATTGTACAGAAAAATAATCTTTGTGTCAATTGAGAATGAACGATATACAATAGGTGTTCTTTCAATATTTATAATATTGAAATTGCTTGGCGTTTTATGGTATTATAATAAAAATAATAAATGCGTTTTAAGTTAACGAGGAAGGATAATGTATTTTGGAAAAGATTTTTCTTATATCACAAAGTGAAGTTCAAAAAGGCCATATTGAACAAGCATTAAACCTTGATAGAATTTCTTATGATGATACTTATCACTTGAGTTTAAATACTTGCCTTTCTTATTTTGATAAAAACAATCAAATTTATATAATGGCTTTGGATGAAACAAAAACTACTGTTTTAGGATATATAAACTTTAGCCCTATAACGGAAGAAATGTACCAAAAGATTAAAAGCGGTCAAACAATTGATACTGTAATAGAGTCATCAGATATAGTTAGATATGTTGATGATGTTGATTGCTGGGGGTATATGTCTTCCATTGTCGTGCACCCTGACCACCGAAATCGGGGAATTGCAAAACAAATGTTGATGCTATTACAAAAGCAAATCTGTGAACTTGCTATGTACCATAATATATTTTTTAACTCTATTGTTGCCGATGCGGTCAGTGATTTGGGTGAGTATATATTAACCGAAATAGGATATGAGAAGATAAAAACGTCGAATCACGATACAAAGATAATGGAACTGAATCTGTTTAATGAAAATACAGTGGAAACAGAATACAACAAAGAAATGATTGCTATATATAAAAGGAGAGGAAAGTAAATGCTTTTTAAATATGATTTATTTATTTCGTATGCTACCGAAAATAAAAATATTGCGGATTACATTGTAGAAAAAATAGAGAAAAGAGGCTACAAATGTTTTATTGCCCCCAGAGATATCAGGACAGGTTCTGAATATGCAACTGAAATCATTTCAGGAATAAGCAATTCGACAGCTGTACTTCTTGTTTTTTCAAGTAAATCAGACAAATCTCATTATGTATTAAGAGAGATTAATTCTGCGGTTTCCAGAAATAAACCTATTATTCCTTTAAGAATAGAAGACTTCTTACCTTCGGAGGCTATGGAATTCTATTTAGGACCAACACATTGGTTAGATGCTTTTCCTGAAGTGTTAGATGTACATTTGGATAAAGTAGTTAATATTTTTTCGGGAATGCACAGTACTGTTCAAGAGGTAAAAGAAGATGTAATTAGAGTTGTTGGACCGGAATTAATGAGCATTTCTGAAATCAGTAAAATTGGCTTAAGTGATACCGATTTAACAATGAAAGAAATAGAGATAGATTATTTATGTATTCCTTCAGACAGATATGAAATGAATGATGAAATTGAAGGTACTTTTGATGATTGGAAAAATTCTGTGCAAGAGTATGAAGTAGATACTTCTGTTGTTTTAGTTAAAAACGATGATGTTATCGGTTATTGTGATATGTATCCTGTAACAACTGAAGCATATGAAGAACTTGTATCCGGGAAAGTGATTATTAGAGATTCAATGATAGGATTATTTTGCTTGGGTGGAACATTTGATGTGTATATTTCTATGATAGGGATTATCCCTCAGGAAGCTACTCAAAGTAATTATCTGAAAATTTTTGATTGGGTATTCAAACACTTGCAAGAATGGAAACAATCGGATATAAGTGTAAACAGAATAGGAATTTCCGTGTATTCTGATATATTGGAAAAATTTGTAAAGATGTTTGGGTTTGAATATAAATGTCTCAATCCTGCAAAAGGCAAGGTTTATGAAACATCTATAGAAAAATTAAAACTCAATACACAGATTCAAAAGCGATATCCTATGTTTGTAAATGAAGGTGAGTAACATGTCGAGAAAAACTATTTTCTTATCTCATTCAAGCAAGGATATTGACAAAGTAAGAAAGATAAGAGACATCTTGGAATATGAACCTCTTTTATTTCATATGAAGTGTTTAGATGATGATAACGAAACTCTTGAAGATTTTATAAAAAGGGAAATAGACGCCCGTAATATATTTGTGTACTACAAAAGCAAAAATTCAGAGTCTTCAATTTGGGTGCAAAAAGAGTTGGCCTATATAAAAGAGTCCTCAAATAAACGCTTGTATGAAATTGACATTGAAAAACCTTTAAGTGAAACATTGGTCGATTTCTTGCACACATTAGCAAACATAATAAAAAAAGAACAAAATATTTATCTCGTGTTTTCATGCAGATAGAATGCTTAGCGATATTATAACATCATTACTTGAAAAAAGTGGATATGACATTATTCGATACAATCCTTATAAACAAGAAGAATGTGAACAGCATGAATATGATATTATATCGATATCAAAGAATGGAATTTTTTTGCCAATTATCACAAAGAACTTTTTAAAAAGTGTATACTGTATGAGTGAGATAGAAAAAGTCTTGTATGATGATTGCGAACACAATGTCATATTTAAACCTATTTGTGTAAATATATTACAATCCTTAGTAGAGGTAAATCTACCTGCTTGTGCAAAAAAATACAAGATGTATGGCTTAAATGATATTTCAATAATGGATAGAAACGATATAAATGGATTGTTATCATTTATAGAAAAGGACAACCGGTTATATCAGCAAACAAAAATATAATTAAAAAATCAATAACTTAACAAGTTAAAAGCACTTGATACTTTAAAGGTATCCGGTGTTTTTTGTTACAAAATTTTTAAGAAAAGGAAGTGAAAAAATGCTTTAGCAAACTAACCGAAAAAAAACAGTAAAAAAGCGTGGGATAAGTCTTAGCAAGCATTGAATTTGTGCATACAAATTCCACTTGTTAGGGACGTCTCGCCTGCCAGCTCGGTCGGTGCTTTTGAATGCAAAATGCATTCAAAGGTCTCCACCGAGACCCGTACCTCTAAAACCCGAAAGACGAGGAGGTGAAAAAAATTGAAGCTGACCAAAACCATATTTTTGTATCTGAATGAGAAAGAATTTTCAACGCTCACAAAGGATGCCGAAAGAGCGAATATGTGCAGGTCAGAGTATATCAGGCAACAGATTTATAATGCAAAAATAAAGCCCACATTGGATATGTACTATGATAAACAGATTACAATCTCTTCTTTTAAAAATAAGCAAGAAATCCGAACCCTTTTCCTATTGGGAAAATCTGGTTCGGATTTTTCTGGTTTGGTACGAGTGTTCATAAGGGATTTACTCAAAATATAAGCAAAACCGGCTTCAAACATAGTATTCTGCACTCCTGCTGTTGCTTAATAGAGAAACATATGGAGGAATACATAATGTCAAATATCATTGAAGATTTTTATTACGGCAACATTGAGCCGCAAGATGTCAATTCAGAATTAACACCCAAGCTCAAGAAGAAATTGAGCAATCTTGCCGAGAAAGAAGAACAACTC
>JAFQRA010000004.1 GCA_017410325.1 Clostridia bacterium
CCCTGGCTGTGCCAGGGGTTCCGAAAAAGCTTTAGCGATGAAAAGAAAACTCCTCTTGCAGAGAGTGCGGCTACCAACAGCACAGCTAAGCAAAAGGAGAACATTCAAAAAGAATGCTATTAGCAGTATATCATAAAAGAAGTAGAATTTGTAAACAGAATAATAAATAAATGAAAGCAAGGGAAAGAAGAAATCAAATGTCAACTCTGTCTTTAAAAAGGCATCCTTTGCAAAAGGAATACGTTGGGTACGCCTTAAGGCGATGCCAGTAACATAGGGCTTTGCCCGCATATGAAGAACCCCCGGCTTAGCCGGGGGGTTACTATTGCTGAGTTGCAGGGGATTATTTGTTTTTATGGTCGGATGTTATTTTTGCAATGCTGTCGGTCTGACCTATTACAACCATGTGGTCATCTGCCTTGAAAACGTAATCCGCACCGGGCATCGGCCGAAGCAGACCTTCTCGCTTTACCGCAATAATGTTCAGGTGATAATACCTGCGAACGTTTACAGCGGATATTGAGCGGCCTACCCAATCAGCGGGTACGGGAATTTCGTAAATTGAAAAATCGGAAGTTAACTCAATATAGTCGTAAACATTGTCGGCGTTAAAGCGTATGGCAAGTCTTTCGGCCATCGCTTTTTCGGGATAAATTACTTCATCTGCACCTACACTCTTAAGAAAACGTGCCTGAATATCTCTGTTGGCCTTTGAAACAACGTACTTTGCGCCGAAGTCCTTAAGCAGAGCCGTAATTTCGAGTGAGGACTGGAAGTTTTCGCCAATGGAAACAAAGCAGATATCGAAGTTGTTTACGCCGAGTGCACGTACGGTGCCTTCGTTTGTACAGTCGCCGACAAATGAATCGGTAAACATCGGCGCAAGCTCTTCGATTTTTACTTCATCGCTGTCAACAATCATTACGTCATTTCCAAGCTCAAGCATTTTCTGTGCAAGATGCTTACCGAAGCGCCCCATACCTATAACAAGTATGCTTTTCATATTTCCACCTTATCCTATCTGTATTTTTTCCGTTGGCCGTGTGAGCATAGCAGTTTGCTTTCTTTCGGCAAAGGCTACCATAATGGTCAGACCGCCAAGTCTGCCGCCAAACATAAGAAGCATAAGAATTATGTGTGACAAACCGCAGAGCGATGAAGTTATGCCCGTTGTTAAGCCTACCGTTGCGGCGGCGGAAACAACCTCAAACAATACGTCGCCAAGCGGCAAGCCCTCAATGGCGGATATCAGTATAACTGCTGAAATAACGGCCAGCAAATAAATCGTTATTATTGCGCCTGCTTTTTTTACCGTGTCCTCTTCAAGCCTGCGCTTGAAAACGGTTGCGGATTTTTCGCCCCGTGTTACGGCAATAAGCTCAATTATCAGTACGGCAACGGTCGTTGTTTTGACACCGCCTGCCGTTGAGCCCGGGCTGCCGCCGATAAACATCAGCGTTACCATTGTCATAAGTCCTGCGGCGGAAAGTCTGTCAAGCGGTACGGTGTTGAAGCCTGCCGTTCTTGCGCTTACTGATTGGAACAAGGCGGCAAGAATTTTTTGGCCCGGCGTAAGCTGCGCCATACTGCCGTTGAATTCACAAACGAGCATCAGCAGCCATCCGCCAAGCAACAGCCCGATGCTTGTGACAAGTACGATTTTAGACTGTAACGAATAGCTTTTGAATCTGAGTTTATACTCAAGCACATCCTGCCAAACGAGGTAGCCTATACCGCCGATTATTATAAGCGCGCATAACGTGAGATTGACGGTCGCGTCACCGACAAACGGAGTCAGCGAGGAGAATTCGCCGTATCTGCCCATAAGGTCAAAGCCTGCGTTACAAAAGGCGGAAACCGAATGAAACACGGAATACCAAAGTCCTTCGGCAAAGCCGAATTCGGGGCAGAAGCGCGTTGCAAGAAGCAATGCACCCGTGCCCTCAAAAATAAGAGTGCCCGTCAATATCTGCTTAAGCAGTCGGATTATTCCGCTTTTTCTTACCGTGCCCGAGGATTCCGTCAACAGCTTTCTTTCGTGAAGGCTTATTTTTTTCTTCAGGAACACGGAAAACATCGTAATTACCGTCATAACGCCAAGACCGCCGACTTGTATCAGCGTAATCAGAACAGCCTGCCCGAAAAGCGACCAATGCGAAAAGGTGTCGTAAACGATAAGGCCCGTAACGCAGGTTGCACTCGTTGCAGTGAAAGCGCAGTCAAGCAGGGGAGTCCATTCTCTTGCTTTTGACGATATGGGAAGTGTCAGCAAAAGCGTGCCGAGAATTATCACGCCGAAAAAGAACAGAGCGATAATTCTCGTATAGCTGAGATTGTATTTTTTAAGAGAGGGGATTTTCAATTAAACCACCTTGTGAATATTACATTAGCTCGTTAATAAGCTCTTTAACCTTTTCAACAACTGAATCAAGCTCAACCTTAAGGCTGATTTTCTTGTCACGGCTTACAAGCTCGCAAACGCCTTCCTTGAGGTTTCTCGGGCTTGCAATTACACGAAGCGGTACACCGATAAGGTCAGCATCGGAGAACATAACGCCTGCGCTGACGCTTCTGTCATCGTAAATAACCTCAACGCCTGCTGCCTGAAGGTCGGCGTAAATCTTGTCTGCGCAAGCCTTGGCTTCTGCGTTGTCAGCTCTCATACAGCAAAGATGTACCTGCCAGGGTGCAATAGCCATCGGCCATATCGGGCCGTATTCGTCGTGGTATGCTTCGCAAACGCTTGCGGCAAGTCTGCCCACACCGATTCCGTAGCAGCCCATAATCGGGTACTGTGCCTTACCCTGATTGTCAAGGTACTGCATACCCATAGCCTTGGTGTACTTCGTACCGAGCTGGAAGATGTTACCGACCTCAATACCTCTGGAAATTGTAATACTGTGCTTTCCGCAGACGGGGCAGATTCCGCCGTCCTTGATAGCTGCAACGTCGCAGTATTCAACCTCGCCGAGGTCACGCTCAATATTGAAGCCCGTGTAGTGGTAATCTGCTTCGTTAGCACCGCATACAAGGTTTGTTGCACCCTTGAGTGAGCCGTCAATGTAAACGGAAACTCGCTCGTCCATATTGCACGGGCCGATAAAGCCTGCAACAATGCCGCAGCCGTCAACGATTTCGGCCGGATGAATGTCACAGCCTACCGTGTTGCGAAGCTTGGTTTCGTTGACTTCAAGGTCGCCGCGCACAAAAGCAACGATATAAGTGTCGTCTGCGTTTCTCTGATATACAACAGCCTTGCAGGACTTTTCAGCCGAAGCGTTGAGGAAGGTGCATACTTCTTCAATCGTGTGCATATCGGGTGTGTGTACCTTTGTAAGCTCTTCAAGTGCAGCGTCTGCTTCGTTTTCAACAATGCAGGGTGCGGCCTCAATGTTTGCTCTGAAATCACACTCGGAGCAAACCGCGATGCTGTCCTCGCCAACGGGGGTGAGAAGCATATATTCGTGGCTGATGCTGCCGCCCATCATACCCGAGTCGGACTTGACGGTTACAACCTCGGGAATACCGCAGCGTGCAAAAATGCGGTTGTAAGCATCGTAGCATCTCTGGTAGTATGCTTCAAGGTCTTCCTGTGATGTGTGGAAGGAGTAAGCGTCCTTCATTGTAAATTCACGTACTCGGATAAGACCTGCTCTGGGTCTTCCCTCGTCACGGAACTTTGTCTGAATCTGGTAAATCATAAAGGGATATTTCTGGTAGCTGTTGGCGTATTCGCGAACAAGGTGAACGGCAGCCTCCTCGTGTGTCATACCGAGCACAAGGGGAGCTTTGTTTCTGTCTGTGAAGCGTACCATTTCGCTGCCGATAGAGGTGTATCTGCCCGATTCCTCCCACATAGATGCAGGCATAACAACGGGGAACTGAACCTCCTGACCGTCGATAGCATCCATCTCTTCTCTTATTATCTGCTCAATCTTCTTGGTAATTCTGCGAAGAGTGGGGTAGGAAGAATAAATGCCGTTTGCCACGTTCTTGATGTATCCGCCTCTGACTGTAAGTGCGTGGCTGTCAATAACACAGTCAGACGGTCTTTCTTTGAATCGCTCTCCTACAAGCTTGTCAAGTTTCATTTCTGTTTTACCTCCGATAAATATACGCAATATATTTTAATACTATATATGGAAAATGTCAACATAAAAAAACAGTGCATAATTTGATAACTGTATTGACATTTCATTACAAACTGTATATACTGTTTATGAACAGATTGGAATTTGTTTTCACAGGAGGTGTGAAATGAATATTCTTATTAATAACCGAAGCGGTGTTCCGATATATGAACAGATATACACGCAGATTAAAAATCATATAATCAGCGGCGCCGTAAGTGCGGATGAAATGCTGCCGTCAATCCGTAACCTTGCCAAGGATTTGCGTATCAGCGTTATTACGACAAAGCGTGCTTACGATGAGCTTGAGCGTGAGGGCTTTGTCTATACCGTTGCAGGCAAGGGCTGCTTTGTTGCAACGAAGAATACCGATCTTCTCCGCGAGGAAAACCTGCGTAAGATTGAGGAATATATGCAGGAAATATCCGTGCTTGCCGATTCCTGCAACCTGAGTGAAAAAGATGTCATAGAAATGTATAAATTTATTTCGGGGGAGGATTATGTATGAATGCTGTCGAGTTAAAAGGACTTTGTAAAAAGTACAAATCGAAAAAAAGCGGCACAAGAGAATTTGAGCTTAAAGACGTCAGCCTTACTCTGCCTTACGGCTGTATAATGGGACTTATAGGCGAAAACGGTGCGGGTAAAAGCACGACAATAAGCCTTATGCTTGATATTATTGAGAAAGATAAGGGTGAAATCTCCTTGCTCGGCTGCAATACGGCAGAGGAGAGGGTCAAGGCAAAGGACGATATCGGAGTTGTGCTTGATGAACCCTGCTTCCCCGTTTACTTTACTGCCGTGCAGATTAACAAAATAATGAAAAGTACATATTCCAAGTGGAACGAGGAGCAGTTTTTCTCTTATCTTGAACGTTTTGATATTGACCAAAAGAAGATTGTCAAAAAGCTTTCAAAGGGTATGAAGATGAAGCTTAGTATTGCCGTTGCTCTTTCTCATTCGGCAAAGCTGCTGATTATGGACGAGCCTACAAGCGGTCTTGACCCC
The DNA here is from genome assembly GCA_017410325.1 of Clostridia bacterium. GTDB lineage: Bacteria > Bacillota > Clostridia > Oscillospirales > Acutalibacteraceae > UBA8612. The sequence continues at coordinate 5,139 of JAFQRA010000004.1, forward strand.
GTTGTCAGAAATGAGATTGTTGAAATTCTTCTCGAATTTACGCGGGAGCCGACAAATTCCGTGCTCATATCCTCCCACATTGTCAGCGACCTTGAAAAGCTTTGTGATTACGTTGCTTTTATCCACAAGGGCAGGGTAGTGCTTTGCGATGAAAAGGACAGGCTTCTTGAACGGTATGCAACGGTTCACTGTACGGCTGAGGAGTTTGGCAGAATTGAGCCCTCATCGGTAAAAGGCAGCATAGAAACACATTACGGTGTCGATGCCGTTATAGAACGCACGGCTATTCCCGATGGCATGGATTTCGAGCCTGTAAGTATGGAAGAGCTTTTTGTTCTGTTTGTAAAGAACCGGCATTTGTCATAAAAAGGGGGAATGACAATGAAAAAAGCATTGGTTAATCAATGGCACATTGTTAACAGAAATTTTTCGTTGCTGTTTTGGTTTTCCGTTCTGCACGTTTTACAGCTTGCGTTCGGATTTGCCGTTATCAGCGATGGATTTGTTATCGCTGCTTTGTTTTCCTGCCTGCTGTCGGACGGATATGCGGCAAAATGGAAATATTACAGCAGAGTTTTGCCCATATCGGTTTTTGAAAGGGTAACTGCAAGCTTCATTTTTGCCGTTGCTGAAATGCTTATCGCATTTGCTTCAATTCTGGCGGCAAGCGCAAAGGCTCTCGGTATTGTAAATGCTTTATTACCTCTTGCCGATTTTGACGTTCTGCCCGACGGTGTGTTTACGGCTGTTGTAGCGGTGTTGTATTTCGTTGCCGCAAGCATTATAACCTCGTTTTGTTTTGTTGCATCTCATTTGTTCAAGCGTGTGTTACCGATTCTCGGAAGTACAATAATAATTATGGCAATGTTCTTTCTTTTAATTTTCCTGATTGTATTAAACTTTGAAACTTTTTTGCCTGCATTTTTAAGCGCAATGAACGAGGCACCGTGGCTGCTTGCATTTGTTGCCGTGTTCGGTTTGCTGTTGCTTCCCGCCTCGTGGCTTGCCGTTCTAGGTATTGAAACCGTTAACAATTCCCGCAGAAAGAAGCATTTTTTTATCTGTGCAGTGATTGTTCTTCTCATTTCGGTTTTATCACTTGGTGCTGAAATCGGCTATTCTTATTCCAAAGGCTATATCGATCTTCCCGAAAATAACGAGGAGTACCTTGACGGTAATGAAACAACTACCCAACCCACAGCAAGTTCTGCCGAAGTTGAAGCCGAAAAGAGAATAATGAATAAACTGTCGGATTTCCTTGCGGACGGTATGGCGGTTGACCTTACCTTTGAAGAGCTGGACAAGAGAATGGAAAGCATAGGATATATAAGGGAAGGTAACAAATATGTCGGGGAATCCTCAAAAACAGAAATCGGTGTTACGGGCGATGATACGGTAACCGAATTTACCGTTTATAATAAAAGCTCCTGCAATACTGCCGTAATGACCTTGGAGGAATATGATTCTTTCTCGCAGAAATACCGTTTAGGAATGAGCGAAACGGATTTTTTACAGCTTCTTGAGCAGGAAAATATTTATATCGGTGACGTTACCGAGTATTATGATTTTGCTGACGGCTATGAAGACAGAGTAATAGTACGCAAATACAACATCTATATTCACGTAAGCCGTCCGAAACTTGTCGGCTATTCATCAAATGCGGGAATGACGGTTGACTATCATACACTTACGGTACATATTGCCGACGGTAAAGCCGTTTTTGTGAAAATGTATTGATGAATTACAGTTTGTCTGTCTGTTGACAGAAAAAATTATGAATTAGGAATTATGAATTAGGAATTGATGGCGGGACACCCGCACCCGAATATAACAGATGAAACAAAAAAGCGGTGTCATTCTGAGCGAAAGCGAAGAATCTTAAAGCATAAAAGATCCTTCACTTTGTTCAGGATGACACACTTCAAAGTTTCATATTATAATTGGAGCGAAGCGACCAAAAATTACGCATTACGAATTGCGAATTACGAATTAGCTCGACAAACTCTGATTTGTTTTTGTTGAAATCAATGAACGGATATGCTACAATTTAGAAAATACTTTAAACGAGGTTTTTCTATGAAATTCGACCTTAGAGAAAAGGCAAAGGAAAATATAATCGTTGTTGCTCACCGCGGTGCTTCGGGCGGAAATATTCCCTGCAACACAATGGCGGCTTATGAAATCGCGCTTATGCAGGGTGCAGATATGCTCGAGATTGACGTTGACTGCACCCGTGACGGCAAGCTTGTTCTATTTCACCCGGGTATGGAAAAGCCGCATTTGGGCAAATTAAGGCTTATTCCGACTATGAAATACGAGACTGTGCAGAAGCTGCGCTACCGCAACGTCGATGAAACTCCGACTCAGTTCGGCGTTTCAAGCCTTGACGACTTTCTTGAAGCCTTCAAAAACCGCTGTTATATCAACGTGGATAAATTCTGGGGCAACCCCGAAAAGATTTACAAGGCTATCAAGCACCACAATATGGTTGACCAGGTGCTTGTCAAAAGCAAAATGAGCGATAAGGTCATAAGGGTGCTCGAAGACCTTGCACCGGAGCTTCAGTTTATGCCGATAGTCAAAGAAAAGCACCCTGCACACGAGGAGCTTTTAAAGCGCAACGTCAACTACGTAGGTGTTGAGGTGCTTTTTGAAAAGGATTCATCACCGCTTGCGGGTGAAGAATTTATTGAGAAAATGCATAAAGACAACATTCTCGTTTGGATTAATTCGATTATTTACGATTACAAGGAGCAGCTTTCGGGCGGCCACAGCGATGACAGCGCTTTGACCTTTTCCCGTGATTACGGCTGGGGCTGGCTTGCCGACAGAGGCTTTGACGTTATTCAGACCGACTGGCCGATGATGCTTATTGATTATTTAAAGAGTACGGACAGATATTACAGATGAAAATTATTGCACATATAAAAACGGATTTCCCCACGAAGTTCGGTCTGCCGAGACAGAGCGGCCTCGTTGAAGAAATCAAGGGTAAAATAGTTTTTGAAGAGGAATACCGTGTGCCCGAAGCATTCAGAGGGCTGGAGGGTTTTTCGCACATCTGGCTGCTGTGGCAGTTTTCCGAAGCTGTGAGGGATAACTGGTCGCCGACCGTGCGTCCGCCGCTGCTTGGCGGTAACACCCGTATGGGCGTTTTTGCAACCCGTTCTCCTTTCCGTCCGAATCCTATAGGTCTTTCCTGCGTTAAGCTTGAAAAGATAGATTTCAACTGTTCCGACGGTCCGGTTTTATTTGTAAGCGGATGCGATTTGATGGACGGCACGCCGATTTACGATATCAAACCTTATCTGCCTTATGCCGACAGTATACCCGATGCTGCCGGCGGCTTTACACAGACCCTTGCCGACAGGACGCTTGAGGTTGAATTTGATTCTTTGTTACTTGACAGAATTCCCGCGGATAAGCGTGAAACGCTGATACAGGTATTAAGCGGTGACCCCAGACCGTCTTATCAGAACGACCCCGAAAGAGTTTACGGCTTCGTTTTCGCCGGTTTTGAAGTAAAATTTACCGTTTCCGACAGGAAACTGACCGTAACCGAGGTTATACCCGAAAAATGAATAATATTCCCTAAACACGGCTGTTTTTCAGCCGTGTTGCTTTTTTTGCGTGCTTATTTTTGCTGAGTTTGAGCCAAACTCAATGCCAAAAGCCCCGTTTTCACAAAGTGTGGTTTTAATCCTTCAAAGTTTGCTATTATACGTTACGAGATGAGCAATCCTCACAAAAACAACGGGCTTATTTGCCCGAAAAGAAAGGAAAAACTGATTTATGGATAAGAATTTAAAGGCTCTTGTGGCAGATAATTCGGAGGCCTTCGGCAAACCCTGCGCAAAATCCATGCAGGCAAACGGCATCGATGCCCAATGCATCGAAAAGGACGGCAGAAAGCTTGTCGATGCCGTAATAAGACAAAACCCTGATATCGTGGTTATGGAGGTGTTTCTGCCTAATCTAGATGCAATCGGTGTTGTCAGAAGCCTTCGTGCGGCAGGGCTGGCGCATCAGCCCAAGTATATTGTGGTATCCGGCTTTGATAATCCCACGCTTGAAAGCGAGGTTATGTCAGCAGGCACGGATTATTACTTTCTGCGTCCGTTTGATTTCGGTGAAATGGCAAAGCGTATCAGTAACTTAAGCATAGGCACGGCAAAGACGGAAGAAAATATTGCCGCCAGTCTTGAAATGCAGGTAACGCAGACGCTTCACAGAATAGGTGTTCCGGCACATATCAAGGGCTATCAGTATCTGCGTGAAGCAATACTTATGGCAATAAACGACGAGGAGAGCATAAACGCCGTTACAAAGCTTCTTTATCCGGGCGTTGCCAAAAAGTATGCCACGACATCCTCAAGAGTTGAAAGAGCAATACGCCACGCTATTGAGGTAGCCTGGGACAGGGGAGATGTGGACGTACTCAATTCCTATTTCGGCTATACAATACAGTCCTCACGCGGCAAGCCCACAAATTCCGAGTTTGTGGCAATGATTGCGGATAAATTCAGACTTCAGCTTAAGGCAGGCTGATTTACTTAAGAAAGCTGAAATAAATATCCTTGATTTCTTTTAAATTTTTCTGTCTTATGAGTACGGTTTCGCCGTTGGTTGTTCTGAAGCTTTTGTCAGCGTGAACAATGTGATTCATATTTATAAGATAGCTTTGATGACAGCGCAGAAATCGGTTGTCGCAAAGCTCATCCTCAATATCGCAAAGCCGTTTGTAAACCGTATGAGTATTACCCGACGTACAGTGAAGCAAGCATTTTGAATTACAGCTTTCAATAAAGATAATGCTGTTGTAATCAATGTTGATTATCTCGCCGCGGTGCCGCAAATGGTAAACCTCAGCGTTGAAATTTTCAAGAAGCTCGTTCGTTATTTTCTCAATTTTTTCAAAGGTGATGGGCTTTAAAATATAACCGAAGGCCTTTACCTCATAGCTTTCAACGGCAAAGCCGGGAGTGGCAGTCATAAAAATTATCTTGCCGTTGTAACCGCTTGCACGCAGCCGCCGTGCAACGTCCATACCCAGCATTTTGTCCATAAAAATATCCAGAAAAACCGCGTCGAATATTTTACCGTCCTGTGCTTCGTACAACAGCTCAATGCCGTTGGAAAAGCAGGTTATGCCGCCGCCCGAATTGCTCTTTCTTAAACACTGTCTGAGCATTTGTGCGGCGGTGTTTCTGTCTATCAAATCATCGTCACATACCGCTATTTCCATAACTTCACCTCAAATAAGTAAAATAATCTCACAAAACTAATATAACAAGTAAACTGTTTGAAATCAAATAAAGTGACAATAATTCACAAAATATTTACATTTCTGTGATTTTACTCTATGCTGTAATATTTAATTTTCTTCTTGATTTAAATAATACGATTTAGTATAATAAATATGTAAATAATTATCTGTAACGGAGGAAATAGAAAATGAGTAATACTATAGACAATAATGCGTTATTCAAAATTTCGTACGGACTTTTTTGTCTGACTGCGGCGGATTCCGTTAAGAATAACGGCTGTATCGTTAATACAGTTATTCAGGTTACGCAAAATCCTTTGAAAATTGCCGTTTGTGTGAATAAGGCTAATTATACGCACGACCTTATTATGAACAGCGGCGTATTTAATGTCAGCGTTCTTACGGAAAGCACACCTTTTTCAGTTTTTGAGCGCTTCGGTTTTTCTTCGGGCAGGTTTACCGATAAGTTTGACGGCTTCGATTCTTGGGCTGTTTCGGAAAATAACCTTCCTTATCTCACAAAATTTGCAAATGCTTTTTACAGCGCTGCTGTTACCGAAAAGGTTGACTGCGGCACGCACACAATGTTTATTGCTCATGTAACCGAGGCGAAAGTTTTAAATGATGAAAAGAGCGTAACTTATGAGTATTATTTTGCTCATATCAAGCCCAAGCCCGAAAAGCCCAAGACCAAGGGCTGGGTCTGCAAAATCTGCGGCTATGTGCACGAGGGTGCGGATTTGCCCGACGATTTTGTCTGTCCGTGGTGCAAGCATCCTGCTTCTGACTTTGAGCCGATTGAATAAATTTTAAAAATGAGTGATTGTTAATGAAATATGATGTAATTATAATCGGTGCCGGTCCCGGCGGTATATTCTCGGCTTATGAGCTGGCAAAGCTGGCACCGCAGATGAAGGTTGCCGTTTTTGAGGCAGGTCACGCCCTTGACAAACGCCGCTGTCCTATTGACGGCAAAAAAATAAAGACCTGCATAGGCTGTAAAAGCTGCTCTATTATGAGCGGCTTCGGCGGTGCAGGCGCTTTTTCGGACGGAAAATATAATATAACCAACGATTTCGGCGGCACTCTTTACGAGTACATCGGTAAGCGTGAAGCGCTGGAGCTTATGCACTACGTTGACGAAATTAATCTTGCCTACGGCGGCAAGGGCACAAAGCTCTATTCAACTGCTGGCTCTTCGTTCAAAAAGCAGTGTATTCAGCACGACCTTCATCTTTTGGAGGCATCGGTGCGCCACCTCGGTACGGATATAAACTACGTCGTGCTTGAAAACCTCTATAACTATCTCAAGGATAAGGTCGATTTTTATTTCAATACACCTGTTGATACAATCAACGTTACCGACGGCGGATATGAGATTGTCTGTAAAGAGGGGACATACCTTTGCGATAAGTGTATCATTTCAGTCGGAAGAATAGGCAGTAAATGGATGGAAAAGGTCTGCGGTGAGCTTGATATTCCCACTCACAGCAACCGTGTTGACATTGGTGTGCGTGTGGAATTGCCTGCCGAGGTTTTCTCTCATATTACGGACGAGCTTTATGAAAGTAAAATCGTTTACCGTACCGAAAAATACGGCGATAAGGTGCGTACCTTCTGTATGAATCCGAAAGGTGCCGTTGTTAACGAAAACACAAACGGTATCATCACCGTAAACGGCCACAGCTACGAGGACCCTGCAAAGCAGACGGAAAACACAAACTTTGCCCTGCTTGTGGCAAAGCATTTTTCCGAGCCCTTCAAGGACTCCAACGGCTACGGCGAAAGCATTGCAAGGCTAAGCAATATGCTCGGCGGCGGTGTTATCGTACAGCGCTTCGGCGACCTTATACGCGGTAAGCGTTCAACGCAGGACCGTATTGACGAGGCGTTTATCACTCCTACTCTCAACGCTACCGCCGGTGATTTGAGCCTTGTGCTTCCCAAGCGTATTCTTGACGGCATAATCGAAATGATTTATGCGCTCGATAAGGTTGCGCCGGGTACGGCAAATGACGATACTCTGCTTTACGGCGTTGAGGTCAAGTTCTACAATATGGAGGTTGAGGTCAACGAAAAGCTGCAAAGCAAGTACGACGGGCTTTATATCATCGGCGACGGCAGCGGCATAACCCATTCTCTTTCCCACGCTTCCGCCAGCGGTGTGTATGTTGCAAGAAACATTGCGGAAGCTTAAATAAAGCTGAATACAGTAAATATACGATAAGGAGACAGCTTGCAATACGCACGCTGTTTCCTTATTTTTTAGATATTTTCTTAATAAATATTATATTAAGAAACTGATGTTCTTGACTAATTTATCAAACGTGATAATATAAAAATGATATTTTAATTATTAGTATTGATTTTTACGGGATGATTTTTATGAACAGTACGCAAAGAGTAACAAACACTATTCTCGGTGAAAAAGCTGACCGTCAGCCTGTATACGGTTGGGTAAAGGAAAACCTTGCTGGTGAAATAGCAGGGGCATACGGCAGTGTTTCTTCTTTCGAGGATAAATATGAGTTTGATGCGGCTCATATTTTCGGTGGCCCGTGGTCGTTCGATTCCAACACGTTTGACAGAATAAGAAGCGAACACGATGAATTGACGCCTGATGTGTTGCTTCATTATGATATTTTTACATCACCCGACAATGACGCCGACTATGAAAACGCAAAGAAAGAAATTGCTCACCACAAAGAACGTGAACGTTTTTGTTACGTACAGACTCCGGGTCTTTTTGAGCATTTTAACAGTGTTTTCGGAATAGAGAATCACCTTATGTATACCGCACTTTATCCTGATGAGCTGTGTGAGCTTTACAGAAGGCAGACGGAGTGGACCGTCCGTTTTGCCGATAAATGCATTTCTCTCGGTGCGGATATGATACACATTTCCGATGACTGGGGTTCACAGAAGGATATGCTTTTCAGCCCCGATACGTGGCGGGAAATCATTTATCCGAATATGAAGCAGATAGTTGACAGCGTGCATTCAAAAGGAGCTTTTGCAAGCTTACATTCTGATGGCTGTATTGCAAAGGTGCTTGACGGTGTGCGTGATTTGGGCTTTGACGTTGTTCATCCTTGGCAGGAAAACGCAGGTATGCCGCTTGAAATGTATCTTGAAAATTACAGTAATGATTTTGCAATAATGGGCGGTGTCTGTGTCCAATCGGCAATAGGTGTTTTGCCAAGGAATGAGCTGGAAAAGGAAATACGAAGAGTTTTCTCGCTTCTGAGGGGAAAACGCTGGATTTGCTGTACTTCACACTTCGTGCAGAAGCATTGCTCGGTTGAAGACCTCGGTTTTGCTTATGATTTGATTTATAAATTGGCAAGAGAATAGAACAGTGCCTTTGCTCTTCGGAAGAATTGCAAAGGTATTTTTATTTTAAGCAGTTCACAGTATCGATAATAAGCTTAATAAGTTTTTCATCAAGCTCATCGAACTTTTCGCAGATAATTTCTTTTTCGGTTAACGTGTGCAGCCAGCTTGCGGCAGCGGCAAAACGGCCGTAATCGTTTGAAAGGTGATAGCCGTCGCGGCAAAGCGAAAGACCGCCGTTATTATAGTCGAATTCTTTTGCTGTGCGAAGCTGCTGAATTACATCACCCGTGGGAATGATTTTCGCGCCTATATCATTTGCCGCCTTGCGGGCAGTTTCTTTTATGCAATTATACATTTTAATCTGGTCTTTGTCATAGTTCAAAAAGCCTGAGTGCACCGTGTCCGTTTCGTACGCCCAGGTTTGATGATAATATAATTTTGCCTGCGGCTGAGCCTGCCTTACATATTTGGCAAGGTCAGTCAGGTACGGTGCGGTGCTTTCGTAAATACCGCTCAGGTTGCTTGACTGCTGGAATGTAATAACATCCCATTTATCCGATTGCAGCGCATATGCAATACTGACGACCTCTGTTGCGTCGTTACCGTTAATTTCCATATCATAGCAAACGTTGTTTTCTGAGGCGTTTTTCCAATGCGTTTCAAGGTTGCATCCGCCGATAAAAAGGTTAACGGTTGTTATCTCAATTCCGTTAAGATTTGCCAGTCTGCAGAGAAACTTGTGTGAATCCGTTGAAAAGCTGTTGCCTATGGAAAGTATTTTCATTTTTCGTTTCTCCTGTCGATACTTTTGTTTCTGAAATAAAGAATCAGGTCAGCCGTAACCATTATTAAATTCAAAAAGTAAAAGAATAAAACATACCATTTTGTTGAAATATCAGCCATGTATGCTTCGTTCATAAACTTTGAGGCTATGCCTGCTATGTATCCGAGTATTATAAGGCACAGAAACCAAAGGCTTTTTCCTTTTGATGTACGAGCTTTGTAAGATTTGATAACGTTGAATGGCCACGAAGCACCGAAACAGATTATCATTAATACTTCAAGTATTTCTGCCATAAACAATCTCCTGATGTTTTTTATTATAAAATAGGACAAATTCAGTCAGTAATCAAGTCTTTTACGGCAAAATTTAAAAAAATATTGCTTTTTAAAAAAAAATATTATATCATTTAAACAATTGTATATGATTTTGATAAGGAGGAAATTATGTTAAACATTATTATCGTACTTCTTTTTATGGCTGTACCGGCGCTGATGATTTTTCTGTGCGTGAAAATTAAGGCGCTGAACAAACTCGGTATAGTTCTGCTTTGCTACATAGTCGGTATGGTTATCGGTAACCTCGGCTTGCTGCCGCACTCGTTTAACACACCGTCGGTTACAAACGTCAGCGTTTCAATTGCCGAACAAGCTGATGAGGCTGTTGATGTTGATATTCTCGGCGCTGACGGCGAGGTTGTCGAAACACTTACCCTCAATGCGGAAAACGGCTGGACACAGACCGTAAAGCTGCCCTATGAGGATGAAAACGAAAACGCAATTAATTATACCGTTTCCGATGAGAACGCTGTGCTTACCGCTTCCGCCGGTGACAGCACGTTGAGCTTACTGCAGAGTATAACTATCTGTCTTGCTTTACCGCTTGTGCTGTTTTCGCTTGATATCCGCAAGTTCTTTAAGGTTGCCAAAAAAGGTATGCTTTGTATGCTGCTTGCCGGTGTATCGGTTGTTCTGGTAACGTTTGTGCTTCATCTTATTTTCCGTTCTTCTTTAGAGCATTCGGCACAATATGCTGCCGGTGCAGTGGCGGTTTACACAGGCGGTACCGTTAACTTCGGTTCAATCCGCAATGCAATAGGTATTTCAAACAATGACTATATCGTATTTAATACTTACGATTCGGTTGTTTCTGTTATTTATATTTTCTTCCTTTCCACAATAGGCAGAAAGTTCTTCCTCAAAGCGTTCAAAATGAAACCTTTTGAGCAGGACGACTCCGCTTCAGCTGCTATCGACAGTACAACGATTGACGAATCGGTGTTTACTTATAAGGAAATACTTTATAAGAAAAATATTCCGGGTCTTCTCGCGGCGCTCGGCCTTTCAGCCGTTATTTTCGGTATTTCTTACGCTCTTAATTTACTCGTTTCGTCCTTTAATCCAAGCCTCGGTATGACGGTTATGATGCTGTCAATTACAACTTTCGGTATTGCCTTCTCATTCATAAAGAAAGTACGAGAAATCCGCAAAACATTCCAGCTTGGTATGTACATAATATACGCCTTCTGCTTCTCTGTAGCGGCAAGTGCGGATTTCAAGGCTTTGCTCAATTTCAGTCTGCCGATATTCTGCTATGTCTGCGTAACTATCGTTGTCGGCCTGATGGTACACGCTTTATTGAGCAAACTGTTTAAAATCGATGTTGATACAATGATTATCACATCTGTTTCCGCTGTTTGTTCACCGCCCTTTGTTCCTGCTGTTGTGGCTTCGCTCAACAACAATGCAATCCTCGTTTCGGGTCTTGCTACGGGTGTTGTCGGTTACGCGGTAGGTAACTATCTCGGCAATGCAGTTTATTTATTGTACAGTATGATATAAAAGGAGAATTGATTTATGAAAACTATTCCGGAATACGGCCGCCCCTATGATGAAGTGCTCAAGGCACTTGACGAATACGGTATGGACGACCCCGATTACAAGGACAAAAAAACCTGGAGTCTTGTTTATTATAAGGATGCGGAATATACGCATTTTCTTGCGGAAGCTTATGAAAAGTATATGTCCGCCAACGGACTTAACCCCACAGCCTTCAAGAGCCTTAAGCGCTTTGAAAACGATATCGTTGCCTTTACCGCCGAGCTTCTTCATGCGGGCGAGCAGGCTGCGGGCTGTGTAACCTCCTGCGGTACGGAAAGCTGTATGCTTGCAGTTAAGACCTACCGTGACTGGGCAAGAAAAGAAAAGGGAATTAAAAAGCCTGAAATGATTGTCTGTGAAACCGCTCATGTTGCGTGGTTCAAGGGTGCAGAATATTTCGGCGTAAAGATTCATACGGTTCCCGTTGATAAGGACTGGAAAATCGATATCAACGCCGTAAAGCGTAAGATAAACAAGAACACGATTATGCTTCTCGGTGCGGCACCCGAGTATCCTCACGGTATTATTGATGATATTTGCGCACTCGGTGAACTCGGCATAAAGCACAACATTCCCGTTCACGTTGATGCCTGTGTAGGCGGTTATCTGCTTCCCTTTATGGTGCAGGCAGGTGCTGACCTTCCTCCCTTTGATTTCCTCGTTCCCGGTGTTACGTCTATGTCGGCTGACATTCACAAGTACGGCTTTGCATCAAAGGGTTGCAGCTGTATTCTCTATAAAAACCTTGATTTGTTCAAGTATCAGTGCTTTGTTCATCCCAACTGGCCGGGCGGACTCTTCGCTTCTCCCGCCTTCCTCGGTACACGTCCCGGCGGTGCTTATGCGGCAGCCTGGGCTGCTATTCAGGCAAACGGCAGACAGGGCTATATTGAAATGGCAAAGCAGACTATGGCTAATGCTGACCGTATACGCGAAGGTATCAGAAGCTTTGAAGAGCTTGAAATCATCGGCGACCCCAAGTGCAGTCTTGTTGCATACCGCTCAAAAGACCCGTATAATGTCAACATTTTTGCAGTTGGCGATATTATGCAGGAAAAGGGCTGGCATATCGACAGGCTTATTCACCCCGATGGCCTTCATGCAATGATTACCTGCTCGCACGACGATGCGATTGACCGCTATTTTGCAGACCTTCGTGAGGCTGTTGATGCTGTTAAGGGTAAGCCTGAGCTTGCACTTAAGGGTGAGGCTGCAACATATTCAACAGTAGGTCATATTCCGCTGCTCGGTATGGTACGCTCGTCTGTTCTTAACGTTTTCTCACAGTCTTACGAGATTTCCAAAGGCCTTATTGATATTTCCGATTCGACACAGGTTACCGGCGGCGGTATGCTTGACAAGATTACGAATAAGCTTGTTATGGCAGACCTTAAAAAGCCCGGCTCGGTTAAGAAGCTTGTTAACGGTGCAAAAGCTGCCGGAGTTATCGGCGCATCAGCGGCGGCTGTGGGTACAGCGTTTGCAATTGCAAAGAAAAAGATTAAAAAATAAACTTTTAATTATGAGCTTTCCGCTTAGGAGGGCTCATTTTTGTATATTTATAAATATTTTTAAGATACACTTGAATTTTTATAAATTTTATTGTAGAATAGTCCGTAAATTTATTCAGCAAAGAAGTGTTTTTATGGCAATGGTTTTTGAAAGAAAGCTTCCGATTCCCAAGGAAGTTAAAGAACAGTATCCGCTTTCTGCCGAGCTTGAAAAAGTTGTCAGCAAAAGGGCAGTGGAGATAAGCGATATTTTTACAGGCAAAAGCGACAGACTTGCACTTATCATCGGCCCTTGTTCCGCTGATAATGAAGACAGTGTAATTGATTATATTTACCGCCTTCGCGCCGTGCAGGATAAGGTCAGCGATAAAATTCTCATAATTCCGAGAATTTATACCAACAAGCCCCGTACAACGGGTGACGGCTACAAGGGCATGCTTCATCAGCCCAATCCCAACGAAAAGCCCGATATGTATAAGGGTATAGTTGCAATCCGTGAGCTTCATATGAGAGCGCTCAGCGAAACGGGCTTCTCCTGTGCGGATGAAATGCTTTACCCCGAAAATTATTGGTATCTGAGCGATATTCTCGGCTATGTTGCCGTCGGTGCACGTTCGGTTGAAAATCAGCAGCACAGGCTTGTTTCAAGCGGTATTTCCGTGCCTGTCGGTATGAAGAATCCCACAAGCGGTGATATTTCCGTTATGATGAACTCTGTTACTGCCGCACAGCACAAGCACACTTTTATTTACCGCGGCTGGGAGGTTCATTCCGAGGGCAATCCGCTTGCTCACACAATTCTCAGAGGTTACGTCAATAAGCACGGCCAGTCAATGCCCAACTACCATTTTGAGGATTTGGTGCACCTTGCCGATATTTATGCGGACAGCGGCCTTAATAACCCCGGTGTAATTGTTGACACCAACCACGCAAACTCGGGCAAGAAATATCTTGAGCAGATAAGAATTACCAAAGAGGTGCTTCATTCCTGCCGCCACGATGCTTCGGTCAAAAAGCTCGTCAAGGGCTTTATGATTGAAAGCTATATTGAGGACGGTGCGCAGAAAATAGGGGAGTGCATCTACGGAAAATCCATTACCGACCCCTGCCTCGGCTGGGAAAAAACCGAAAAGCTCATTTACGATATAGCAGATTTACTCTGAGTTAATACGTATAACTATAAAAATCACCGTCCGTGGGCGGTGATTTTTTAACAGAATGGCGTTCATTTACTTGTGAAGCTATAGATTTGCTTAAGAAGTATTGACAAGCTCACTTAAAACGTTATTTTATACTTACGGTATACCGGGGATTTGGTTCATTTTCGATAATATCTTCGACCAATGAAATGCTTATTGCATAGAATTCAGTTTCACTTCCCGGGTTATACCAAGACTCTTTTACGATTTTTCTGTTATCAAAAAATTCAATGGTCTTAAGTGCGGTTCTTTCTTGACCCTCGTAAGTGACATAAACAATAGCCTTATTACTTTCGGTGTACTCATACTCAACAACATACCAATCGTAAGTTTCTTTAATCAGCCTGCCGTTTGAGTCGAACTCATACTTGCAGTTATCTTTGCTTGTTGAATCGGTTCTTATTAAGTTGTCGGAATCATCATAATAAAAATCAGTTTCATCAAAAAGCTCGCCGTCACTTCGGACAGTCTCTTTTATGCATAAATTTTTTTCATTATAAAGATATTCTTCAGTCGTTCCTTTGTCATCGGTGATTTTTGAAATATTTCCGTTTGAGTCATATTCATATGTGAACCCGAAATCAAAAGCGAACTCTCCGCTATCAATGGTGAAAACATCACATTTAATGCATCTGCCATTTGAATCGTATTCATAGGCTTTCTCAGCAATTTTTATATTTTGAGCATCAAAATAGGAAACTTTTATCTTTTTACCGTTTTTGTCATATTCGTATTTGATTTCAGCAGCGTCTGCATTTTCGGTAACATCTGCTAATTCTGTAGCTTTTCCCGGGTTTGTTTGGCTGATAATATTACCTTTATCATTAAACGAAAATACTGAAATTTTGTCCTCAAAAGGTACTTCTACTTGATATGCCTCCGCTTTGCCGGTATCATTTTCTCCCGGTTGATTTTTGCTACAGCCTGATAAGGTGATTAACAAGAGAGCAAATACCAAAGAAAAAACTCGGATATACTTAGTTTTCATTGTGTTTCCTCCGCTATAATTACATTATTCGATTAAATTATAAACACCAAATACTTAATAAAAAAGCAGCTCTCAGAATTATCGTTGAGCCACTTTTGTGTGATTATATGTTAAGAAAATCTTTGCGGTACTTTACGCCGAAGAATTCGGCAAGCTCAACCATTTCGCTGTCCTTGATTGTGTTTACTCTGGGCATATGTGCCGTGAGCATATAAATCTGAGCAGCCTTTTCAACCGTTTCAATAAGGCCGAAGGTTTCGTCCATCGTTTTTCCTGCGCCGTAGATGCCGTGCATACCCCATACAACAAGGCGGAATTCTTCCATTTTCTTTGCTGTTGCTTCGCCGATTTCGTTCGTGCCGCAAAGCATCCAGGGGAGAACGCCTACGCCGTCGGGGAATACAACAATGCATTCGGTGCACATTTCCCAAAGCGTATGAGTGAACTTCTTTTCGTCAAGCTCGTGTATGTAGTTCATTGCAAGCGTGTTTGTGGGGTGAGAATGCATAACGACTCTGTTTTCGGGGTCAACCTTAAGTCTTGCCATGTGGCTCATAAGGTGTGCGGGAAGCTCGCTTGTGAACTTGCCGCCGTCTGCCCAGCCCCAGAGAAGCTCGGCCGTCGTGCCGTCTTGGGCAATACGGATAATTCCGAGGTTGTTTTCGGGGTCATCCATAACGTTTTTGAAATATTTGCCCGTACCGGTAACAATGAAAATCTTACCGATAAGAGCAGTTGCATCAAAGCCCGTGGGGATAGTGCGGATAACGTTGTTAAGGTCAAGGTATTCTGCAACCTCGTCGGTTTCAAGCATATAGCTAATGTTGCCTCCGTTGCGCTCGTCCCAGCCGAGGCGGTACATATTTGCGGTTGTTGCCTGCATTTCCTTGACAAATTTTGCTGTTAAAATATCCTTCATTTCAAATTTCTCCCGTGATTTATTTTTACAACAAAATATTATATCATTATTTTTCCATTCATTCAAGCGAAATTTGAATGATTTTATAATTATATATTCACAAATTGTCTTTACAACCGTAAACTAAAATATTATAATATTAATGGTTTATTTTTACTTTTGGAAATTTAAATATGAAAGGAATTAAATTATGGAAAGATATCTTATTATCAATGCAGATGATTTCGGTATGTGCCGTGCCGCCAACTTCGGCGTTTTTGACTTGCTCAAGTCCGGCGGTATCACTTCTTCAACTATTATGGCTCCCTGCGGCTGGGCACCCGAAGCCGTTAAATTTGCCAAAGAGCACCCCGAGTTTGCCATTGGCGTTCACCTTACCACAACTGCCGAATGGGAAAACTACCGCTGGGGTCCCGTTTGCTCGGGCGAAAACGCTTCCCTCAGAGATAAGGACGGTTATTTTTACCACGAGTGTGACGAGTTTGAAGAGCACGCAGACCTTGAAGAGGTTGAAAGAGAAGCTAAGGCTCAGATTGAAAAGCTCAAGTCACTCGGTCTCAATCCCTCCCACCTCGACAACCATATGGGCTCACTCTACGGAGTTGCAACCGGCCGTTTCGAGCTGCTTGAGCTTATGATTAAGATTGCGGGCGAGTATCAGCTTCCGCTTCGTATGCCTATGAATTTTACCGAAGAGCAGTTCGGCAACACGATGCTCGACGTTCAGGCTCCCAAGGAGCTTGTTCTCGGCCTTATCAGCAAGGTTGTCGCTTACGGTAAGTCACTCGGTGTAGCTATGCCCGATTACCTTATGCCCGGTGACTGGTCAGGTCCGCAGGCTGACAGCTATGAGAACTTTAAGGAGTACATTTACGAAATGTACAGAGGTTTCCCCGAGGGTGTTGTTGAAACCTATATTCACCCTGCTTACGAAACCGACGAGCTTAAGGGCACAACAGGCTGCTGGAACCGCAGAGTATGGGAATACAAGCTTTTCTCCGACCCGCAGACAAAGCAGCACATAGACTCTCTCGGCATTAAGCTTATCAACTACCGTGACCTTGCAAAGATGCGTGCAGAAGGCAGATAAGGAGAATAATTTATGTTTTCCGAACTTGTAAAAGCAACACGCAGTTACCGCAATTTTGACCCGTCTGTCAGGCTGACGGATGAACAGTTAAGCTCTCTCATTGAGCTTTGCCGTTTCACTCCTTCCACCGCCAACAGTCAATCGATAAAGTTTGCCTATGCCAACACCGAGGAAGCCTGCAAAAAGGTTTTCGGTATTCTCGGTTGGGCCGGCTATCTTACCGATAAGCCCCCTTATGACGGTAACGTGCCTGCGGCTTATATTCTTGTTTGCTACGATAATTCAATCAGCAAAGACCTTGAAATTGATGCAGGCATCTGTGCACAGACGATAGTTTTAGGCGCTATGGATATGGGCTTCGGTGCCTGTATGCTCGGCAGCTTCAGCAAGGAAAAAGCTGCGGAAATTTTTTCGCTTCCCGAACATATCAAGCCTCGCCTTGTTATTGCCCTGGGTAAGCCGAAGGAAACCGTTGAGGTTGTCGATATAAAGGACGGTAACGTTAAGTATTACCGCGACGGCAAGGAAAAGCACTATGTTCCTAAGCGTCCGCTTTCCGAAATTATGCTCCCCAAGGCAGAATAATATTATGGCTTAACTGCCCGTAATTACAGCAATAAGCTCCCGTGCTCATTTGTAAAGCTGAGCATGGGAGCTGGTTTGTTATTCCAATTCTTTAATTAACGATATTATTTCATCAAGTGTATATCCGTGTCCCGTAAAGCAGTACATAATGTTATCGTAAGCAAAGGTTACGCTTATTCTGTCGGGAGCATCTCCTGCTGTGTAGCACACGGCGTCGGTATCAAATTTATCAATGTAAATTTTATCAAGAAGTATCTTGTTACCCATAGCGTCAATTCCTTCTTCAAATGCAAGGACGTATCCTTCCTCCGCACCGATGTTGAGCATATAAACGGATTGGTTAATGCTTTTACCGTTTTCGGTGCCGTCTGTTACTATTCTCGGCCACCACAGGCTGATTCTGGCAATACTTCCGTCTTTATTAAGGCTTGTATCATAGTTTACAGTAGTGTTTTCCGCGTTTGCGCAGTGCAGTATATCAAAACCGAGCAGCGCTTCAATTTCTTCGTGCGACATCGGCAGCATATTTGAATATTCTTGTGTTTTCGGTGCCGTGTCGGGTATGGCTTTAAAAAACGCATTTTCAACTATTTGTTCGGTCGAGCCGTCATCAAATTTAATTGAGGATGACCAGTTCGTTCGGCTTGCCGCTGTGTAGGCTATTGTGCCGATGAGTAACAGTATAACTATTGTTGCAGCCACAGGTGCTTTAATGAATAAATCCTTTATGCTTGCTTTTTTAGAATTTTTGCTTTTGAATTCGGCAGCTTCGGTAATGTATTCATCGTTTATTTCTGATAAAACTGTTGAAATATCGTCTTTTCTCATATATTGAACTCCCTTTCTATAAGATGTGATTTTAGTTTTTTTCTTGTTCGTGAAAGCCTTACGGTTACGTTGTGAACGGTGAGGTTCATATCTTTTGCTATTGCGGATAGTTCTTCGCCGAACCAGTATCTTTTTATGAATATTATTCGGTTATTCTTTTCGAGTGATTTTAAAAACGAATTGATTTCCTGCAGTAGATTTTCAGCGTTTATTTCACTTTCAATACTGAAGTCGGATGGCAGACATCCCTCAATTTCGTCAAGTGCCGTATCGTAGAAGCTGTTTCTCTTTAACGCTGTGTTGGAACGGTGCTTTTTAAGTGCGTTATTGCGAACAACCCTGTAAACGTAAGCTGACAAGGTTTCGGGCTTTTCGGGCGGGATTTTGTTCCATACACCTAAAAAAGCATCGTTTACACATTCCTGCGCGTCGGCTTCGCTTCCGAGTATGTTAAACGCAATTGAGTGGCAGATTTTGGAATATTTTTTTGAAAGCTCGGCTATTGCCTGCTCGGAGCGCTCAAAGAACAAATCGATTATTTTACTGTCGTCCAAGTTTTTTCACCTCTTTTCTCCCTTCAAACATTTACTACCTTTTTAGTGACAAATATCACAGAAAATAAGGAATTGTTTTTGTTGATTATTAATTTTATTTACAGTATAATATTATTATTAATTAAAACAACGGTGAAATATTATGGAAGAAAAAACAAATGTAATGCGAATTCTCGACCAAAAGAAGGTCAAATATATTCCGCATACTTATGAAACCGAGGTTGCCGCAAGCGGTACCGAAGCTGCGGATATAATCGGGCTTGAACACCGAAGAGTTTTCAAAACTCTGGTAACGGTCGGCAAATCGGCAAACCACTATGTATTTGTTATACCCGTTGAAAATGAGATTGATTTGAAAAAGGCGGCAAAGGCTGTCGGTGAAAAGTCGGTTGAAATGATTAAAGCCAAGGATTTGCTGCCGCTTACGGGATATATTCACGGCGGATGCTCACCGATAGGTATGAAAAAGTTTTTTAAAACTACCTTTCACAATACAGCCGATGACTTTGAAAGCATAGTTTTCAGTGCTGGAAAAATAGGCTGTCATATTCAGCTTAATATTAAAGACCTTTCAAAGGTTATCCGCTTCGGCTTTGCCGATTTGATTAAGACAGAGGAATAATTATGAATTATGAAAATATTCGTTCAGGCATTTTATACGGTGATGTAAAAGTTATCGGTTTTGAAAGCATTGATTCCACAAGTTCGTATCTTCGCCGTTTGCTTGACAGCGGTGAAAAGGGGACAGTGCTTGCTGTTGCCGATGAGCAGACGGCAGGCAGAGGCAGAAGCGGAAAGAGCTTTTATTCACCCTTGTCCGGCGGCTTATATATGTCATTGCTCATTCATCCCGAGGTGGGTTTCGATGCGGTTTCTTCAGTTACACCAAAGGTTTGCGTTGCGGTAAGCAGGGCTATTGAAAAGGTTACCGGAGTATCAACACAAATAAAATGGGTGAACGACCTTTATCTTAGCGGTAAAAAGGTTTGCGGTATTTTGTGCGAAGCCGTGAATGACTATAAAAACGCTGTTACCAAAAGTATTATTATCGGTGTGGGTATAAACATCAGCACCGTTGAATTTCCTGCTCAATTACAGCAGCTTGCGGGATCGCTTGGCGTGGCTGACGATTGCCGCGAAAAGCTTGTAAGCGAAATTACAAATTCTTTACTGACTCTCAGCTTCGGCGAATTGTCCGCGGACGAGCTTTCTTTCTACCGTGAGCGAAGCTGTGTAATCGGTAATAAAATAAATTATTTCGTTAACGGACAAAAAAATACCGCCGAAGCAGTCGGAATTGACTCCTCGGGCGGTTTGATTGTTGAAAATATACACGGTGAAAGGCTCACTCTTACTAGCGGAGAAATATCCGTCAGACCTTGCTGATTTCGGCAAGCTTATTGCTTAACAGCAGACTTAAAATAAGCTTAACGGCATCGGGCAATATAAACGGAACTACGCAGGTCAAAACTGCTGATTTAACGGAAACCTTTGAGACAAGTGCAAACTGTATGCAGCCCGTTAAATAACATAATAAAATACCCGCGAGCAGTGCGAAAACTTTGGTACGAATGTTTTCGCCTGCTTTTTTTGTTATCAACCAATAGATCAGTGACAACAATAAAAAACCCGTTATGTAGCCGCCGACGGGGCCAAGCAAAATACCCGGTCCGCCCGTAAATGAATGGAAAACGGGTAAGCCGACTGCACCGAGCAGAATATACAGCGCAATTGCTGCAGTGCCTCTTTTGCCGCCAAGCACGAGCAATGTTAAAAAAACCGCAAAGGTTTGCAATGTAAACGGTACGGCAGAAGGAATACTCAGCCAAGAGCATATGCAGATTATTACCGAAAATAATGCTGTCAGCGTTAAATCAAATATTTTGCTGCTTTTCATCAGACGGAAGGCTTGAAAGAGGGCATAAGCTGAAGCTTAAAGAGGTTTCTTTCATGAAGAGTGTCAATTCTCTTCTTGGTTTCTTCGTTGTCAATTCTGCCCGTACGGATATAAATATCAAGCTCTGCGTAGGTAAAGCCGAGGTTGTCCTCGTCTGTTTTTCCGCAAAGACCGTCTATCGGCACCTTGTCGACGAGGTTTTCGGGCAGACCGATGAGCTTACCGATTTGCTTTGCTTCCGTTACGGTAATGTTGGCAAGCGGACTGAAATCACCAGCGGCATCGCCGTAGCGCGTGGAATAGCCGACCCAGTCTTCGGAAAGGTTGCAGGTGTTTGCAACTCTTCCGTTAAGGCTTTGGGAAACTGCGTAAAGCGCAGACATTCTGATACGGGGAGAAAGGTTGACTCTTGTCTGATTGCTGATTTCAAGCTTTCCTTCAAGCTGGTTCATAACACCGTTTACGGCATCTTGAATATTAATTTCGTAATGCTTTATTCCAAGGTGGTTGACAAGCTGATATGCACAGTCGATATCGTGTTGTATACCGCAGGGCATAAGTACACCGATAACTCTGTCCTTGCCGAGTGCTTCAACGCAAAGAGCGGCAACGATTGAGCTGTCTTTGCCGCCTGAAATACCGATAACGGCATTGCAGCCTTTTCCGTTCTTTTCAAAAAAGTCTCTTATCCATTCAACACATTCGTTTTTAACTTTTAATGCATCAAACATAGCTTGTTCTCCTTATTTAAAAATATAATCATTAACCTAAAAAGTTAAGTACGCGCACCATAAAATATGCAATCGATGCACCGACAACAAAGCCGCCTGCAATTTCGGGAAGCGTGTGTCCTTCAACCTTCTTGACGTCGGAAACATCTTTTCCGTAAAACTTGT
The DNA here is from genome assembly GCA_017410325.1 of Clostridia bacterium. Lineage (GTDB taxonomy): Bacteria > Bacillota > Clostridia > Oscillospirales > Acutalibacteraceae > UBA8612. The sequence continues at coordinate 26,869 of JAFQRA010000004.1, forward strand.
CCTGAAGCAGGTTAAAGGCATCGGTAAGCTTTTCGATGGGAAGTCTGACCTTTATGGCATCAAACATAACGATAAACGCGAAAATACCGGCAACTGCAAAGATGTCGGAATCCCAGCCGTTGTGCATTCCGATGCTGGCTGAAAGAGCAATTACGGTTGCTGTATGGGAGCTGGGCATACCGCCAAGCTTGAAAGCCGTTTCGAGCGTAACCCTTTGGCAGGTTTCACCCTTCTTTTTCGCAACTGCATATTTAATCAGATTAATTATAACCTTAATAAGCTGTGCGGTAAACCATGAAAGAATACATATTGCAATTATTTTCATTTAAAAAATTTCTCCCTTTTGCATTGTCCTCGTTAACAATATGTTAACAGTTACTCTAATGTTACAATAAATTTTTGGGAATTTCAAGAGAAAAGCTTGAAAAAATTAATATTTTGTGCTAATATTGTTTACAGTTTGTTAAATATAGCAGATTCTTGTTTAAAAACTGTTAATAATTGCTGCTTTATATTTAATAATGTAAAAAAAACTGTGCAGGAGGCATTATTTTGAAAAAGATTAACCCCAATGCAGGTAACCCCAATGTTCCGGATTATAAGACTCTCAAGGAAATTATCGTCAAGGGTACTGAGTCCGGCGGCGATATGAAGCAGTATGCATTCACCGATAAGAATAAGGTTGAACAGACCAGAACCTTTAATCAGACCTGGCGTGAAATTTGCGGAATCGGCACTTATTTCCATTCACTCGGCCTGGAAAAGGGTGCTAAAATTGCTATCATTGCGGAAAACTCCTTTGACTGGATGGTTGCTTATTACGCAACGCTTATGGGTGGCTATATCACAGTTCCTATGGACTGTAAGCTTTCTGCAGAATATCTTTCGGACCAGCTTATTCGGTGCGGCTGTGACGCGCTGATTTATTCCGATAACTTTGATTCTATGATAGAACAGTTCAAGGCTGACCCGGATATGCCCGTCAAGCACTATCTTGCAATTGATGAGTTTGAGAATTACAGACAGATAGGTTATAAGCTTTTTGATGAGGGCGATACCTATATCGTTGATGCCGAGGTCAAGCCGGATGATCTTGCCTGTATCGTTTACACCTCGGGCACCACTGCAAAGAGTAAGGGCGTTATGCTTACTCATTACAATATTGCAAGCAACTGTACGGCTTCAACACGCGTTATTTCCGGCAGACACGCTATCGGTTTCCTGCCTCTTAATCACACTTATGCCTGGGTAAGTGCGCTTTTTGCTTGCTATATTCTCAACGAGTGGGGTTATCTTTGCGAAAGCATTAAAACTATTCAGAGCGATATGAAAAAGCAGAAGCCTTACAATCTGTCAGGTGTTCCGCTTGTTGTTGAAACAATATACAACCGAATCTGGCGTACGGCCAAGAGCACCGGCAGAGAGGAAATTCTCAAGAAGGGTCTTAAAATCAGCCGCTTCCTTATGAAGCTCGGTATTGACCGCCGCCGTAAGATTTTTGCTACTATTATTGACAATCTCGGCGGAAATCTTTCAATGATTGTTTGCGGCGGAGCAAATCTTGACCCCAAATACGAAGAGGGTATGCGTGACTTCGGTATTGAGGTTTATAACGGCTACGGTATGACGGAGTGTTCACCTGCAATTACCTGTAACCGCCCCGATGCTTACAAGCCCGGCAGTGTCGGCAAGCCGTTGGGCTGTTGTGAAATTAAAATCAATAACCCCGATGAAGAGGGTGTCGGCGAAATTTACGTACGCGGTACCAATGTTATGGTTGGCTATTATAATGACCCCGAAGCAACTGCAGAAGCATTTGACGGCGAATGGCTCAAGACCGGTGACCACGGCAGAATCGATGAAGACGGCTTCCTGTTTATGATTGGCAGAAAGAAGAATCTTATCTGTCTTTCAAACGGTAAAAACGTTTCACCCGAGGAGCTTGAGGATAAGATTTCTCAGAGCATTGAGTACGTGCAGGAGGTTCTTGTTTACGATGAGAACGAGCAGATTATTGCTGAAGTATTCCTTAACGAGGAGGATTTCCCCGATGCACGTGAGCGTATTAAGACTGATATGAAGGAACTGAACAAGAACGTTGCTTCTTTCAAGCGTATCAACAAGACAATCGTGCGTGACGAGGAATTCCCCAAAACAACAACTCTCAAGATTGTCAGAAAGTATATGACCCCGAAAAACTAAATTACAGATAAAAATAAACGGCAGAGTAAAATCTGCCGTTTGTTTTTATGTATAGGTTTTGTAATTACTTTGCAGCTTCTTACTTCTTCTTGCGGAAGAGAATTGCCTGAACGGGGAAGAAGGCGATAAACTGGAAGAACATACAAGCGAATGTTGAAACATTGTTTGCAAGATCCTTAGACCAGTTCATTCCGAGGAAGAGATTGAAAAGTGTGGGAGCAAGCCATGCGGAGAAAAGAAGAATTATAACTGTGCAAACGAGGTAAATGGGAAGTGTTACAGCTATGTTAGCACTTGATTTGAATGTCTTTTCTCTGTTGATAAAGAATGCAACAATCTGTGCAACAACGTTTGAAACATTGAATGCTATGCAGTAACCGAGACCGCCGAGGATAACAGCACCTGTTGTAGGATCTGTGTTAACGGGATAATTGAAAACAGGTACACCGTTAATAACGAGCTTGACGAATTCTTCAGCGAAAAGCTCTTTGACAGCAGGGATCATTGGAATAAGATTGACCAATGCAAACTGAACTAAACAAGCACCAAGGCTTACGATGATAAACTTGACGAAAACCCAGAGCTTTTTGAGGAAATTATTTTCTTTTGCCATAATATTATCTCCTAACATTTAGATTTCAATAAATTATATCATTTTATCACGGTATTTACAAGTCAAAATTTGACAATTATTTTTGTGCAATATTACTTCATAAGGCTGTAGTGTGAGGTGTCGTTAATACAGCCGAAAACGGTATCACCCCATTTATATGTGCCGTGCTTATAAAAAATCAGCCTTGTGACGCCTGTATTGTAAAAATCTAAATCAAAGCAGGGCTTTTCTTTGTCAAGCCCCATAACGTAAAACACAAGGTTTGTGATAAAAGCAGCGTGGCTGACGAGTGCTATTTTTTCTCCGTTGCTGTAGCGGTTACGGAAATAATCAACGACAAACCTTGTTCTTGCAAATAGCTTTTCGGCTGTTTCGTGTCCGTCATATCTCATTCTTGTTTCGCTCGGATCAACTCCATCGGCATATACTGCAGTCGGAGAAAACTCCTGTATCTCGTCAATTTCAACTCCCTTATATTCGGGGGGAATACCTACTTCGCAGATATCGGGTAGAATATAGTGCGGCATTGTTTCGGGTTGCCTTTTTAGTATTTCAGCCGCTGTCCGTGCCGCCCTGAGAAGAGGACTTGAATAAACAGCATCAAAGCAGGTATTTGCGTAAAATTCACCTGCGGCAATAGCCTGAGCAAGACCTTTTTCACTCAGCACGGGGTCAGTGCCTTCTTTTAGTGTAAGGTCTGTCCTGCCGCCGTAGCCTGCGTTGCCGAGGCTTTCGCCGTGTCGGATTATATAAAGCTCAAGTTCAATTATCGGTTTTGTGTTTTCCATATTAATACATCCTTTTTTTAAACATTCATTATCTTATAAAAAGTTTATACTTTTGTCAAGAATTTTGTCATATCGTAAAATGTCAAATTTGCTCTGCTTTGCATAATGTGTATGGGTGATAATATGTTAACTGATATATTCTGCGGAATTATGCTTCCGCTTCTCGGCACTGCTGCAGGCTCAGCTTGTGTATATTTTATGAAAGGCAGTCTCAGTGCATTTGTACAGAAAGCTTTGAGCGGCTTTGCGGCAGGAGTAATGATGGCAGCATCGGTGTGGAGCTTGATAATTCCCGCCATAGACCGTTGTGAAAATTTGGGCGGACTGGCGTTTTTACCTGCCGTACTGGGCTTCTGGAGCGGTATTTTGTTCCTGCTCGCCGTTGACAGGCTTATGCCGCAAATTTCCATGCACTTCAGAAAAGCGGGGGACAGGGCAAACAGATTTCAGGGCATTACTATGCTTGTCTTTGCCGTTGTGCTTCACAATATTCCGGAGGGCATGGCTGTAGGAGCAGTGTATTCCGCTATTCTTTCGGGTGATGAAAATGTTTCTCTCAGTACGGCTTTTGCGCTTTCGCTTGGTATTGCAATTCAGAATTTTCCTGAGGGTGCCATAATTTCAATGCCGCTGAAAGCACACGGTATGAAGAAAAACAGGGCATTTGCATACGGCGCATTATCAGGTGTTGTTGAACCGCTGGGTGCTTTTATCACAATACTGCTGTCTGTTCTGGTTGTACCTCTTCTTCCGCTGTTTTTAAGCTTTGCGGCGGGAGCGATGGTTTATGTTGTCGTACGGGAATTGATACCCGGGCTTTCCGACGGTGAAAGCGCATTATCAGGCGTACTGTTTTTCGCTTGCGGATTTTCGGTAATGATGGCACTCGACGTTGCTTTGGGCTGAAATTTCGTTCCTTTAAAGAATTTTCATATAAATTTATGAAATTTATAAAAAATTTTATATATTTTGTTGCAAAACCGGTGCTCTTTATAATATAATCAAATAAAATATGCATAATAATGCGACTGTTTATCGGTTGTGTTGTTCTGCTTAAAACGGGAGTGATATTTATGAGCACCTGTCCAAAATGTCAGAAGAAACTAAAAATTACGGACATAGGTCAGAATTGCCCGCATTGCGGTGTCAATATGAGGTTTTACAATTTTGATAAAACCTTTGTTGAAGAAGCAAAGCAGGCAGAGCTTTCGATGGCTAATGTTCACGTAAAGCTCAGAAAATTCAAGACGGCGCTTATCGGCAGTAAGCTTGCCATAGCCCGCCTTGTGTTAGGCTTCCTGCCTGTAGTTTCAATGCTTCTGCCCGTAGGCAATATCAGCCTTGACATTCCTTTTGCGGCACAGGAATTTTCGGTAAGCGGTCTTGGACTGTACACCATTTTTTCAAATGGTGTGCTTAATCTGCTTATGAGTCTTATGTCTGCACCGATAAACGGTAAAGCTTTTACTTTTATTATGATTGTTCTCGGCGTTTATCTTGTTGCGGCACTTTGCGCCGTATTAAGCCTGCTGTTTTCAATTCTCAGCTTTATCAGCATCAAAAAAATGGCCCGTGCAATATGCGGCCTTGGCATAATCGGTGCGGTTTGCGGTGTTGTTTCTACTGTTCTTTGCGCTCGTATTCCGCAAAGTGCTGTTATAAACGGCGGAGCTTCCTTCGGTGTTGCCGCTATCATAGTGCTGTTCGGTGTCGTTTTTGCGGTAAACTTTATTATTGCCAAAAACGGTCTGCCGATTGAGTTTGAAGAAGGCGACCTTGAGCGTTATGAAATCCGTAAAATGGTTCTCAAGGGTGAAATCAAGCTCGAAGATCTTCCGCAGCCAATAGTTGAAACTGCCGCAACCAAAGAGATTGACGAGCAGATTAAGAAGGAACAGCAGAAATTCATCGACGTTCAGCCGAAAGAAAAGGAGGTACAGCAATGAACGAAAAGAAAGACCGCTCAAAGCTTGTTTTCGGCGCAATAATTGTTGTGCTTTGTGTTTTCTTTGTTGTCGGTGTTGTTTACGGTGCCAACAGTCTGCTTGAAATGGAGGGCACTCTTGAGCCCGCAGACAAATACGTTCTTGACGGATATGCTCAGGTGCCCGATTCGCCTCAAGGAGTTATTGAGCTTGTTAATAATGCCGTTTCCGCCGCTGTCGAAGCCAAGCCGAAGCTTGAGTCATCAGACAGTATCAGCATCGGCGATGAGCTTATTATCGGCGAAGACGGTGCTTCTGCCGTAAATACCGTTGCAAAATTCCTTAAGGATAATGCTGCAGATGAGTTTGCCGCTTCCTTTGCGGATTTATCTGCTGATTTCGGTGTCGGATTTGCAGACAAGCTTTGGATTCCTCAGCTTACTGCCGCCGATATTGAAAGCTTTGAAATAAAGTATATTTACTATCACTGTATGCAGTGCGGTGCCGATGCGGATGAAACCTACGAAAAATGCTCCGAGTGCGGAAACGAAAACGGCCCCCAGATGAGATACCGTGACGAGTACAGCATTACCCTCAACCTTGCACAGGGTGCTGCCGCACTGGAAAACAATTTCCGTCTGCGTGAGCCTTCTCAGGTAAACGAGTTTGTCGGGGATAAGTTCTCATCCTTTGCAAATATTTCCGCTCCGATTAATTTTGAATATAAAAATGCACGCATTTTTGTGCGCATTAACCGCCACACGGGTCAGCTTCTTGAAATCAAGTATATCAAGGATGTTGATGTCACAGCAAAGGCTGAATTCGTAGGGGATTATGCTTATGCAGGTGAGGCGGATGTTTATCTGCCCGTTTGCGAAGAAGTAGGCTTTTGGTTTACGTGGCCCGGTGTTTCACTTTCAGCCAAAGAGCTTTCAATGGCTTATAAATCAACTGAGGCTCTCAAAGCTACTCTTACCTGTGATGACCCGTTGCTTTACGATGTGACATGGACCAGCTCGGATGAGAATATCGCTACGGTGGATGCCGACGGTTATGTAAACAGTAACAAGGTCGACGGAAAGGTTATCATTACAGCCAGCTATGAATTCCAGGGTAAAACCTATACCGATGAATGCGAGGTTTTTGTCAAGACCTCTGTTGAAAGTATTGATATTACCAAGCGTGACCTCACTCTTAAGAAGGGTGAAACCTTTGCACAGAGCGTAACCTATTCACCCAAGGATTCAACCGTACAGACCGCAAAATGGTACACGACTGACGAAAGCGTTGCAACTGTTGATGAAAACGGTGTGATTACCGCAGTCGGTGCCGGTACGGCGGATATATATGCCGTTTCGGATGACGGATACTATAAAGCAACCTGTAATGTGGAGGTGACCGAATAATGGCAGAGCCCGTAAAAAGAAACATATCTGACCGTATATTTGGTGCGGAAGAACACGCCGCCGCCAGAATCGAAGGTCAGAAACTCAATAAATACAGCGACATTGCCGTTAAAATGTTCCATACTCAGGTGCTTACGGCAAAGGAAATGTCTTTCCCCGCAATCGGCGAATTTGCAAGCCGTCTGCTCAGCGGTATTACATATTACAGAACGCTTTATTTTGTCAACGTTCTGCGAATTGATATGGTTTACGTTACCGCAATGCTCACTCTTATCAGTATTTACGACGTTGTCAACAATCCTCTTATGGGTATGGTTTACGACAGAACCCGTACCCGCTGGGGCAAGGCACGTCCGTGGATTGCGTTCTCCGCAATTCCTTATTTCCTGAGCACGGCGCTGCTGTATTCCGGTGCGCTGTTCTTCGGCGATTCGGCAGGTAATGACCCGAAGAAGATAATGTTCGTATTCCTTACAATGTTTGCGCAGGAAACGTTTTCAACCATTTATACTATTCCGCGTAACAATATGACAACCCTTATGTCACCCAACCCGAAGGACAGAATTTCCGTCGGACTTCTCAACACGTATATCGGTGAACTGGGCGCACAAATTGTTTACATTGTTTTCCTTCCTCTTATGGAACTGAACAACAAGGGTATTATCAATTTCCCGATGTCGATGGTATTCGCAGTTATTTCCTGTATTACTTCAACACTCGGCTGTGCAAGTAATATTGCCATGGCAATCGGCTGTAAAGAGCGAATTCTTCTTCAGCCCAAGCCGGCACCCATCACAAAGTCGATGTTCTACGTTCTCAAGAACAAGTATGCCCGCAGAAACTTTATTGCAAACTTTGCCACAAGCTGGTGGAGCAGCGGCGGTTACTCATGGGACGTTGTTACGCAGATGGAAATCTTCGGCGGTACGCTTTATTCCTTCCTTGCATACCTGCCGTATAACATTTTCGACAGCCTGAGTATTACGTTTATCCCGAAATTCCAGAAGATATTCAAGGGCAATAACAAGAATGCGGTTATCGTCCTGCGTTTGTGGGATGCCATCAGTGCTCTCATAATGGCACTTCTCGGCTTCAAGTTTGTTGACAACCGCTGGGCTATGGTTGGCATTTACGGCTTGTTCTATGGCCTTGAGGGCGTTAACAACGGCCCTGCAAATGTTTTCGAGGGTGAGTTGGGCCGTGAAATAAACGACTATACCGAGTATATGACAGGTGAGCGTCCCGACGGTACCTTCAATATTCTTACCGACCTTATCACAAAGGTTACTTCTCCCATCAATGCCTGGCTTACCGTTAAAATTTTCAAATGGTCAGGCTATGATACGACAATTCCCATGCTTCCCTGGTCGCAGGGCAGTAAGGCGATTTATCAGAAGGTTTTCTTCCTGTTTGTAGGTATCAATCTGCTTCCGCACTTTATTAAGATTATTCCTTATTTCTTCTATGACCTTACAGGCGAGAAGAGAGAAAAGATGTACATTGCTCTTAACGAGCGCCGTGCTCTTATTGCCAAGGAAGACGAAATGAATAAGGATATTGAAAATCTTATCGAGACCCTCGGTAAGGAAGAAACTGCACAGGCTTAATTCAGAGGTATTTATATGGCTTATATCAGGGATAAAAGAGAAGAACGCACAGGCTATCAGGCCGGTGACGATTTTTACAATAAGCTTGATTTGCAATGTGATTTTGTAATGTGTTACCGCCTAAACGAGTCAATTGAAAAGCGCATAGGCGAATACACGGAAAGAGGCTATGTTGCCCATATGATGACGGGTATTGCCTGGGGCAGCTACGTTGACTATATCTATGAGGGTAAGTGGGACGGCAGAACTCACGAGGATGAAACCCAGCTTGACCGTTACGGCAACGAAATCGTTCACGGCTATCAGACTCCGTATATGGTACCCACCGTATCTTTTGCTGACTATTTGACCGAAAACCTCAAAAGGGTAGTTGATGCGGGTGCGGTTGCAATACACGTTGAGGAGCCCGAATTCTGGGACAGAGGCGGCTATTCCGAAGCCTTCAAGCGTGAATATCTGCTCTACTACAAGCAGGAGTGGCAGCCGCCTCACGAAAGCCTTGACAACCGTTATAAATGCGCAAAGCTCAAGGCGTATCTTTATAAAAGAACGATTGAGCGTGTTAGCTGTGCGCTGAAAGAATATGCACTTACAAAATATAACCGTGTGCTTCGCTTCTATGTCCCTACACACAGTCTGCTTAACTATACTCAATGGAAAATTATGAGCCCCGAGGGTATGCTTGCCCAGCTTCCCTCGGTGGACGGTTTCATTGCACAGGTGTGGACAGGTACTTCCCGCGAGCCCAACTGCTTTGAGGGTAAAATCAAGGAGCGTACCTTTGAAACCGCTTATCTTGAATATTCCGTTATGCAGGAGCTTGTAAAGTGTACCGATAAAACGATGTGGTTTTTACACGACCCCATTGAGGATAACCCGATTTTTGATTGGAACGATTACAGATATAACTATCTTAAAACTGTAACAGCTTCACTTCTTCATCCTAAAATTAATCAATATGAAATCTGTCCGTGGCCCAACAGAGTGCTGACAAACAAGTATCCAAAGGATGCACCCGATGCCGTAACGATTCCGCCTGAATATGAAACACTGCTCAACGGAGTTTTCCAGACGCTTGGCGATATGGAATGTGCCGAGCCCGATTGTGATTTGCAGGTTGGTGTTCTCATCAGCGATACGGCACTTTATCAGCGCGATTATCCTGATAATGTGCTTGCACCTGCCGCTGAGGAAGTCGGCACCGTGCTTCGTGAAGGCGAAGACGAGCTACGGGCTTTTGAAAACGAACTATTCAAAGGTAAAGGCACAAGGGAGCAACAGCTTAAGTTCATAAAGAGCAATGCTTTTCCGTCTTTCTACGGCCTTAGTCTGCCGCTGCTCAAATACGGAATGCCCGTGCGCTCCGTGCTGCTTGATAACACAAACAGATATACCGGCTATCTTGATGACTGTGATGTTCTGGTGCTCAGCTACGAATTTATGAAGCCCGATTACCCGAATGTCAACAACGCCATTGCCTCTTGGGTGCGTGAGGGCGGTACGTTGATTTACGTCGGTGACGGAAGTGACCCGTACCACGGTATTAACAGCTGGTGGACGGGCAAGTATTCTTCGCCTGCTCAGCATCTTTTTAAAGTTCTCGGTATTGAGCCACGGAATGAACAGGATGTATTTACTGTCGGTGACGGCAAGGTATACACGTGGAAAAAGAATCCTGCCGAGCTTTGCTATTCAAAGCAGCAGGCAGACGAATACAGAAAGCTGTTCAGATCTGCCGCCGCAGAGAAGGGCTATAACTGGTGCGAAAAGAACAGCATCATTCAGAAAAGAGGCACTTATATCGCTGCGGCAGTATTCGACGAAAGTGTAAATGATAATCCGCTTGAGCTTGAAGGCTGCTTTGCAGATATGTTCACGGAGAGATTTGAGCTTACCGAAAAAAAGGTTATAAAGCCCGATGAAAACGCGCTTCTGTACGATTTGTCGCTGATAGACAGCGAAACTCTCCGAGTAATCGGTACGTGCGTGCGTGTGTTTGAAATGTCGGAAGCTGACGGAAAGGTCAGCCTTAAGGTTCACGGCGGATACGATTATGATGCGTATATGCGAATAAGAGTACCGTTTGCGGTGAAAGCTGCAACGGCAAAGCTTTCAGACGGAACCGATGTTGATATTTCCTGCGAGTACGATACAGCTTCAAGAACCGTTCTTCTCAGCTTCAGAAGTATGGCAGAAGATATATTTATAACTTTATCTTGACGGAGCAAGCAATGAAAACTATAATATCTATATTCTTGTGTACAATTATGTCTGTTTTTTCAGTAAGCACAGTAAGCGTGAATTCGGAAGGATATGAAAAAATGACGGGTCTTTCTCAGGCGATTAACGCTTTGATTCATAAGAATGAAATTATGAATACAGATTACGTCGGAGAGGTAAGCACCGAGGTCTTTGACCCGGCTGCCGAATACCGCCTTGAGGATACATCTGTTGTTATTAAAGAGAAAGATAAGGATTTTGTTATTCTTAATCTTACCGATATTCACGTTTCGGATTATGATTACCGAGCCTTTACGGCTTTTGAAGCTTTTGCAACCGCCAAAAGACTCGTCAAGGAAGTAAACCCGGATTTGATTACCGTTACGGGCGATATCGTCTGTACGGATTCAACTGTTTACGCGGTCAAGCGCGTTACCGATTTTATGGACAGCCTTGGCGTGCCCTGGGCACCGATTTTCGGCAATCACGACGGTGAGGGCAACTGTGACCTGAATTATTTGGCCGATATTATGCTTAACAGTAAGCTTTGCCTTCTTAAAAAGGGGGATCCGAGAATGGGCTGCGGCAACTATGTTGTGAATGTTGCTGAGCAGAATGATGACGGGTCGCTGAATGTTGTCGAATCGCTTATATTTATGGACACGCACCGCTCACATGTTAACGAATTGCAGGTTGAGTGGTATAAGTGGGCGGCCGAGGGCGTAGAGAAGGTTTGCGGTAAATCTGTTCAGACAAGTGCCTGGATGCATATACCTATGGCTGATTATCAGTATGCCTATGACCTTGCCTGGGACAGCAATAATAACCGCTGGAACGAAGGCTGTTTTGCTTACGGCGAGAAGAATGAAAAAATCTGCTGCCACCGTGATTCGGAAGGTAATCCGATTGATAACGGTCTTTTTGCGGCTATGAAACAGGTCGGAAGCACTGATTTTGTTTTCTGCGGACATGAGCATATGAATAATTTTTCTGTTCTTTACGACGCTATCCGCCTTACATACACTATGAAAATAGGTATAGCTTCCGGATATCAGCCAGGCTTTGACGGCGGCACCGTAGTTACTGTATCGGATAATGGAATAATTTCTATTGTACATAAAACAAGCTCCTTGCTGTCCTTCAAGGATCTTGAAATTATAAACACAACTCAGGAGGTATAAACTTTTATGACATTCATCATTAAGCTTTTTTCTTCAATAGTGGCGGCACTTATGGCTTCTTTGCCGATTTTGAGTCCGCTTGCGCCTTCACCCTTTGAGGCAAAAGAGGAGGGTATACTCCTTAACGCTTCAATAATTTCAGATACTCACCTTGACGTTGCTTTTTCACCTCTTGCCTGGTTTATGGGCATTGGTCTGAGAGATATGGGTAACGCCAAAACACCTGTTGACGTTGTCGTTGTTTCGGGTGACCTTACCAACTACGGCGATGAAGAATCAATTGACCAGTTCTTTTCTACATTAGATAAGAATTGGGACGGTAACGTTGTAATCTCGATGGGTAACCACGATATCGGCCACGTTGAAGAAAAAACTCATGAAGAAGCGAGACAGTATTTTGTAGACAAGTTCAACGCACATACAGGTCTCGGTATTGAGAAATCATACTACAGCACTCAAATCAACGGCTACAAGTTTATTGTTCTTACCGATGAATCCGACGATTCGTGGGACCATCCCGACCTTTACGAGGAACAGCTCAATTTCCTTGACGCTGAATTGGCGGCAGCAGCTAACGGTGAAGACCCCGTGTTTGTTATCAGCCATTGGCCGCTTGCAGGTACACACGGCGAAGAAACTGTTTGGGATGACGGCGATATGGATGAGCCCTATTCATCACAGGTAAGAGCAATTCTTGAAAAGTATGAGAACGTTTTCTTCATCAGCGGTCATCTTCATCTCGGCCTCAACGGTAATTTTACCCGTGAAGAATTCGGCGTTTCAAGCATTGAGACACAGAACGGCGTTCACTATGTAAATCTTCCCTCCTACGGTCTTTTAAGCCGTTACGGTACGCTTCTCGGCGGCCGCGGCTATCAGATGGAGGTATATGAAAACCACGTTCTTTTCAGAGCAAGAAATTATGTAACACACAATTGGTTTGACCTCTACGAAACGGATATTCCTCTCGTATAAAATAATGTATAACCCGCAGCTTTTCTGCGGGTTATGACGTTTAAGGTGATAATATATGAAAAGAATTATTGCAATCTTAATTACAGTTTCTATACTGCTGTCTTGTATTACTGCTTTTAATGCTTCTGCTGCTCAGAATCCCGTAATGCTTGAATACGGTTTCGTCGATTGCGGTGATGCTGATATTGAATACGGCATTTACGGTGTTGCTGACGGCAGACCGTTGCTGCTGCTTCCTCCCAACGGCGGCGATATGCATTCGCTTGACGGAAGTGTTTTGCCGGGTCTGGCAGAGCATTTCAGAGTAATTACCGTTTCTCCCAGAGGTACTGGTAATTCCGATTGGGTAGAGGGTACAATGAATTTTGAAACTATGGCAAATGACCTTGTTAAAATTCTTGATTACCTAGATGTTGATAAGGTCGATATTTTCGGCTTCAGTGACGGCGGTAATCTCGGCTTTGTTTTTACCGTAAACCATCAGGAGCGTGTCAACTCGCTTGTTGCAATGGGCTCAAACATTAATACTTGGGGCACTAATACCTTTGATCAGATTCAGATTACATATCAGTGGATAGTTCTTTGTATCGAAGCTTGGCTGTCGGGCGATCCAGAAACCGCACGCAGAAGAGACATAAAGGGTATGATGGTAGGTCAGCCGAAGCTGACATTTGATGACCTGGCAACAATTAAAGTTCCCGTTCTTAACATTTACGGTGAGCACGATATGATACAGCGCTGGCATTCCAGAAAAATCACTGCTTCTATTGACGGGGCAGAGGAATTGATGATTATAGGCGGCGGACACAGTACCTGTTTTGAATATACCGATACCGTGATTATGCCTGCCTTGCTTGAGTTTTACGGTGTAACGAAATAAAATACATAAAATAAAAGTACAGATGCGTTCAGTGCACCTGTACTTTTTGTTTTATTCGGCAATTTTTAAAATGTAATTTCTTAAAGCATACCAATTGTTCACGGTTATATATTCGCTGCCGTTAACCTGGTTGATTTCAAGCTCATTTTCGGCTTTGGTGTTTATCAGAACGGGTGTAATGCCGACACCTGAACTGCCGATAACATCGGGAACAAAACCGTCGCCGCAGTACCAGCAATCACTCGGTTCGAGACCTGCATAAACAAGGGCGGAAAGGAAAATATCCTTGCAAGGCTTACAGTAAAGAATATCCGCACTTGTAAGCACAAATTCAAAGCTTTCATCAGGTATCCAGCTTTTAAGAGCGAGCGAAAGACCTGCTGAGCTCATAGCGTTGTTGCTTATTACCGCAGTGCGTATTGAGAGAGAATGTAACGTATCAAGCAGTTCGGGTATGCCGTCAATTACTTTTCTGGATGAATTGTATCGGTCGAATATTTCTTCCTGTTCAGGGGTTGATATATCGAAACGAAGGCCGGTTTTCATTGACACGTAGCGTAGAGGCGCCGTCAGCGGCATATCGAGCGAAACACCTGACTTTGATTTAAGAGAGGAAATATCGTTCATATATTTATCCCATAACAAAGCTAAGGTGTTGTCGTCGGTAACCTCGGGGTTGCTTGCCGCGAGTCTTAAATGCGATAAACCGTCAATCGGTTTGCAGGGGCCGTCGTCAAATAACGTGCCTCCTACATCGAAGATTATCATTTCAGGCTTTTTATCGTACGGCATAGCTTTATTTTATAAGGTCGTGCTCTTTGATGAATTTTACGGTTTCATCAACGGTTGTGAATGCAAGAGCAACGCTAGTATCGGCGGCACCGTAGTAAATAGCAATTCTGCCCGTTTCGCTGTCAGCAAGTGCTGCACAGGGGAAAACAACATTGGGCACATCGCCGACACATTCGTAAATTTCGTGCGGTGCAAGCAGGAAACTGTCGCAGCGGTGAAGCACTTTCCAAGGCTCGTCCTTATCGAGAATGGCTGCACCCATGGCGTATGTAAAGCCGTTACAGCTTGTGAGTACTCCGTGGTAGAACATCAACCAGCCCTCGTCTGTTTCAATGGGTGTTGGGCCTGCACCTACTTTTGTCATTTCCCAATTTTTTTCGGGCTTCATAACGAAGCGATGCTTGCCCCAATATGTTAAATCTTTGCTGTGGCTGAGGAAAATATCGCCGTACGGCGTATGGCCTCTGTCGCAGGGGCGGATGAGCAGAAGGTATTCATCGTTAATTTTTCTCGGGAAAAGCACACCGTTTCTTGCTACGGGGTAGCAGGCGTCTTCAAGCTGTACCCACTCCTTGAAATTTGTTGTATAAGCGATACCTATTGTTGTACCGTGGGGAGTGAGGTTAACCCAGGAAAGGTAGTACTTTCCGTCGATAAGGCAGAGTCTGGGGTCATAACCGCGGAAAATCACCTTTTCTTCTAGCTCCCAGTTTATTGCGTCCTTACTGTAGCCGACTACAAGCGTGTGGTCACGGCTTATTACGTCAACACGGAAAACGCCTGCAAAGCCTTCGCCGTAGGGGACAACCGCAGAGTTGAAAATACTGTTTGCCATATAGAGATTATCTCTTGTGATTATGGGGTTGCCGTCGTAACGCCAAACGGGGTATCTGTAGCCTTCGGGCTTGTTCTGCCACGGAATATTGGGTATTTTTTCACCTATGATCTTTGCCATATATTCGTCCTCCGATAATTGTTCTCTTTATAATTATATCACAGTCGGTAATTTATGGCAACACGCAAGTGTAAATATCAGCTTTGATTTTACTGAACATCAATGTTTATTTTTTATATGAACATCAATGTTTATTTTTTATAATAATTGATTTATGTTTTTATAAGTGTTATTATAAACATAAATATATTATTTTTTGGTGAAAAATATGAAAACTTACGGTACATATTTTCAGAATGATAAAGATTTACCCGTGAAATACGGCGAAATAAATCTTATTAATCCCGAAAGGCAAAGGCTTCGCGGTGAGCCATTGCACAAGGGAATTGCGGCTTATCCTGTTTTTCAGGGCTTTTGCGGCACCGATTACGAGCTTATGAAAATGGGCCGTGACGGCAGGCTTGGCGCTAAATTTCCCGAGGGCGAAAACAGGCTGATAAACGGACACGAGGGTGTTGTATGGGTGCCCGATAAAAACCGTTTTGCGATTGTGCTTATCCGCGGCGGTGACAGCTTTGACCCGACGAGATATACCGAAGACGAAACTTATTTTGAATACGGCTGCGACGGTGCAGACGGTCTTTTCTGCGATAAGAACTATTTTAATCCCGATATGCTTCTTCATCTGCCCGAAAAATATGAGGGTATAAAAAAACTGCCTTTGTCGGTAGCTAAAAGGCTTTCCTTTGCCGACCCGTATGCCTGTGCCGTATTTCAGCTGGAGCGTATGGAGGACCTTGGCGAGGCACAGAATTTCCGCGTTGAAATGGCGAAAAGAAAGTGTTCCGAAGCCGAGGCAAGGGCTGCAGCCAAAAGTTCAATATTCGAAAAAACGGTTGTCTTCGGGCTTGGTATGACGGGTTTGTTTATTGCTGACCAGATAAGAAGAAACCACCCCGATGCAAAAATTATCTTTGTCGGCAGAAGTGATGAAGCAAGTAAAAAGGTTGTTTTTTCAAAAGAGATAACGGGTGCGGATTATCTTTGCACGGCAAATCTCAGCGAAGAAGAAACCGCGCAAAAATTAACCGAAATGCTCGGCGGCAGAGCAACAATGTTTATCGGCACGAGCGGCACCGACGTTGAACACCGAATAGCCTTTGAGCACAGGGTTCTGGGCTGTAACGGAATTTATAACAGCTTTTCTCTGGGCCCTAAGGTACAGTACGATACTATGCCCTTTGGGTTTGAAAACCACTTGATTTTTGCTTCGATAAATTTCAGGCAGTCACACATGGAAAAGGCTATAGAAATTCTTGTTGACAGCCGTTTTGACGAGGTTGTTGAGCTTATTGACAAAGAAGAATTTACAAGCAATCCGCTTTATGCTTACGAAAACAAAATTTACTGCAAGGGTGCGCCGCTTAAAACAGGTGTAATCTGGAACAAAGAATATATTGACGAGGAAAATTAAAATGAAAGCAATTGTTATTCCAAATCCCAATGAAATTGAAATCAGAGATATTCCGATGCCCGAGGTAAAGCAAGGCGAGGCACTTCTTAAGGTTAAATATGTCGGTATCTGCGGTGCGGACGTTGCCTCCTTTACCGGCAATCAGCCCTTTACCACTTATCCGAGAATACCGGGTCACGAGTTTTCGGCCGAAATCGTAACAATTCCCGAAAACGACAAAGGCTTGAAACCGGGGGATATCGTTACCTGTAATCCGTATTTCAACTGCGGCGAATGCTATTCCTGTAAGCGCGGTTTTGTCAACTGCTGTACCGATAATCAGACTATGGGTGTCCAGCGTGACGGTGCTTTCTGTGAATACATATCCATGCCTGTCGAAAGAATATACCCCGGTATGGGTCTTTCCGCAAAGGAGCTTGCCCTTATTGAGCCGTTTTCAATTTCACAGCACGCCGTATCGCGTGCCGAAATAAAAGAAAGTGATACTGTGCTTGTTATCGGTGCAGGCCCTATAGGTTTGTTTGCCCTGCTTGCGGCAAAGCAGAAGTGCAAAAAAATTGCTGTAGCCGATATTCTTGACAACCGTCTTGCTTTGGCTACTGAGTACGGTGCCGATGCAGTTGTCAACACAAAAACTAAATCGCGTGAAGAATTTACAAAAGAATTTACCGACGGCAACGGCTTTGACGTTTGCATTGAAGCCTGCGGTGCGCCTGAAACCTTCCTTGGCTGTATTGACAGTGCTGCTTTTGCGGCAAATATAATTCTTATCGGTAACGGTAAAAGAGAAACGAATTTCGTTCATTCCGTTGTTCTTAAAAAGGAGCTTAATATTCACGGCAGCCGAAATGCGCTGAAAGCGGATTTTATCAGCAACATTGAGCTTGTCGCTTCGGGTAAGGCTGACGTAATGAAAATGGTAAGCGGTGTGTATGATATGTCGGATGCGCTGGATGCCTTCAGAGCTCTTGCAAATAACGACGGTACGCTTGCAAAACTACTTATTAAAATCGGTGACTGATATGAAAGAAACGGTAATTCAATTCGGCGAAGGTAATTTCCTGCGCGGCTTTTTCGATTATTTCCTGGATAAACTGAATAAAAACGGGCTTTACGACGGCAAGGCGGTTATTGTTCAGCCCAGAGCAGGCGGCAGGGTTGCAGACCTGACAGAACAGGACTGTAAATATAACCTTTATCTTCGCGGATTGGTAAACGGTGAAGTAAAATGTGAGCACAGCCTCATTGAGTCGATATCACGCTGTGTAGACCCGTATAAAAGCTTTGAGGATTATCTTGCACTGGCAGATAATCCGGATTTCCGTTTTGTAATTTCAAACACTACAGAAGCGGGAATTGAGTTTGACCCGTGCTGTCATTTTTCGGACATGCCGTGTAAATCTTTCCCGGGAAAACTTACACAGCTTCTTTACAGACGTTATAAAAACGGCCTGAACGGATTTGTATTTCTGCCTTGCGAACTGATTGACAATAACGGTGATGAACTTAAAAAATGTGTTCTTAAATATGCTGAGCACTGGGAGCTTGAAGAAGAATTCACGGCTTGGATAATAAATAATAACACTTTTGCAAATACTCTTGTCGACCGTATTGTTACGGGTTATCCCAACGATGAAACAGCCGAAAAGCATACTGAAGACAAGTACCTCGATACTGCAGAAATTTTTCATCTGTGGGTAATTGAAGGTAATTTCGAAAATGAATTACCCCTTCAAAAAGCAGGCTTCAACGTTATTTGGGCCGAAGATGTAAAGCCCTACAAAAAAATCAAGGTCAGAATACTTAACGGTGCCCATACTTCGCTTGTTGCGGGTGCGCTCTTATCGGGCGTTGAAACGGTGGGTGAAGCTATGGCGGATGAGACTTGTTTTGCGTTTCTTGAAAGCATTATGAATAATGAAATACTGCCGACAATAGGTGAAACGCAGGAGAGCAGAGCTTTTGCGGCAAGTGTTATTGACCGCTTTAAGAATCCGTTTATTCAGCACAAGTGGCGTTCAATTGCGCTTAATTCTGTCAGTAAATTTTCTGTTCGCGTTTTGCCGACAATACTTGAATATAAAGAAAAATTCGGTGTATATCCGAAAGGTCTAACTCTTGCGTTGTCATACCTGATTTATTTTTATAAAAATGATTTTCCCGAAGATAATGAACGGGCGGTTGAAACAATGAAAAATGAAAGTGTTGAGGATATACTGAAAAATACCGCGTTGTGGCAAGCGGATATTTCCGACCTTACTCAAACGGTAAATTATTATTATGAGAAAATCGAAGCACTCGGTGCAAAGGAAGCAATGAAATGGATACTGTCAGAATAAGCAGTAAGGACAACGTATGTGTTGATCTTTCAAACGGCCATAAAATCGCTGTGTGCGACATTCAAACGGGTAAAGATATAGTTAAATACGGTTTTTCTATCGGCATTGCAACCAAAGATATATCCGAGGGAGAGCTTGTACATTCCCACAATATGAAAACCAAACTCGGTGATATTCTTTCCTATGAATATTCGCCTGAGCTTACACCGCTGACTTCAAAAAAGCCGTTTACGGTTAACGCTTACATACGCGAAAACGGTGATATCGGAATAAGAAACGATATCTGGATAATTCCTACTGTAGGCTGTGTAAACAGTGCGGCAAAGGCCTTGAGCGAAAAAACGGGTGCAATCAGCTTTTCGCATCCTTACGGGTGCAGTCAGCTTGGTGACGATATGAGAATAACTCAGCTTATTCTCAAAGGCCTTATCAAACACCCCAATGCAGGCGGTGTGCTTGTGCTCGGGCTCGGCTGTGAAAACAATAACATTGACGAGATGAAAAAAATTCTCGGAAAAATTAACGATGACAGAGTGAAGTTTTTGTCCGTTCAGTCTTGCGGCAATGAGATTGAAGAGGGAATAAAGCTCATAGAAGAACTAAAGCGCAACGCGGCAAACGATACCCGCGTGGCTGTAGATGCTTCAAAACTTAAAATCGGTCTCAAATGCGGCGGCTCTGACGGCTTTTCTGGTATTACCGCAAACGCAGTAGTCGGACTTGTTACGGATGAAATCTGTGCTATGGGCGGTACTGCCGTGCTTACCGAGGTGCCCGAAATGTTCGGCGCGGAAACCGTGCTTTTTGACCGTTGTGTCAGCAGAGAGGTTTTTGATAAAAGCGTAAAGCTGATTAATGATTTCAAGCAGTATTTCAAAAATCACGGTCAGCCTGTCTCGGAAAACCCTTCACCAGGTAATAAAGAGGGCGGAATAACCACGCTTGAAGAAAAGTCTCTCGGCTGTGTCCAAAAGGGGGGTACGGCTCCCGTGGTTGACGTTCTTGACTATGGTGAAGCCGCGGTAAAGCCGGGCTTGAATTTGCTCAACGGACCCGGAAACGACATTGTTTCCGTAACAAATTTAGCTGCTTGCGGCTGTCATCTCGTGCTGTTTACAACCGGCAGAGGAACACCCCTTGGCGGTGCCGTGCCTACGGTAAAAATCGCCTCAAACGATATGATAGCAAGCAATAAACCTCATTGGATTGATTTTTCCGCTTTTGGTTCGGATAAAAATCAGAAAGCCGAAGAGCTGTTGAAGCTGATTCAGCGTATATGTGACGGCGAGCCTGCAAAGAACGAAACACTCGGCAACAGAGAAATTGCAATTTTTAAAGACGGAGTAACGTTATGATTATTGATGCACACGCACACCTGTGGAAAAAACAGAACGGCATTGTCAACGGCAGTCCCGTATTCGATATCGGCGGCGGTAAGAGTAATTTCGGCGGCGAAATACGACAAATGATGCCTCCCTTTATGACCGACGGAGAAAATACCGTTGAAAGATTTCTGGCAAATATGGATTACGCAGGTGTCAGCGGCGCCGTAATTACCCAGGAGTATATTGACGGTAATCAGGACGAATATCTGCTTTCCTGCAAGAGCGACAGAATTAAAATCTGTGTATTATATGAAGAAAAACCGCTCGGAAGCATAAGCGGCTTTGACGGCGTTAAAATTTGTGCAGGCCGACTTACTGATAAAAATCTGCTCAATCATCTTGAGCCGTTCAGAGCTGCAAACGATATGGGCAAATTTATTTCAATTGACCTTGCTGACGGTGCCGAGCAAACAGAAATGGTGCATAAAATAGCCCGTATGTTTCCCGAA
The DNA here is from genome assembly GCA_017410325.1 of Clostridia bacterium. Classification (GTDB taxonomy): domain Bacteria; phylum Bacillota; class Clostridia; order Oscillospirales; family Acutalibacteraceae; genus UBA8612. The sequence continues at coordinate 48,000 of JAFQRA010000004.1, forward strand.
CTTAAAATTGCCGTGGGTCATTTCGGAATGGTTACCCGCAGCGGTTGGACGGAACAAATCAGACTAGCGGAAAATAAAAATGTTTTTATTGAAAGCGGAGGTATAACCTGGCTTTTCAACGCTGAATTCTATCCGTATCCGTCGGCTGTCAGCGCAATCAGAACAGCGGCTGATATGGTCGGTTATGAAAAACTGATGTGGGGCAGCGACTATCCCAGAACAATGACTGCAATAACATATAAGATGAGTCTTGATTTCGTTGAGAAAACAAACGAGATTTCTGAAAAAGATAAACTGTTGTTCCTCGGTGAAAACGCAAGGTGCTTTTACGGATTTGCAAATATTCCTGTTCCGGAAAAGGTCAGAAATATAGTCGAGGATTAAAGCGGTATATAAATTAAATTTACAGTAACGTTGGGGTTGTTTTATGAAAATTATTTCGAAAGCGCTGGGCTTTGTTGCCCGTAAAATAAACTCACTTGCACAGGCTCAGGGTACAGGCTTTGCCGAAGGCGAGGTTACCCTCGGTATGCCCGAACTTGTAAGTGCCGCCGCGGCGGAAGGTGCCGTCTTGCTCAAAAATAACGGTGTTCTTCCTATTAGTAAAAACGAAAGAGTTTCTCTCTTCGGAAGAATTCAGGTCAATACGTTTTTTGTCGGTTACGGTTCGGGCGGCGACGTAAGCGCACCGTACAGGGTCAGTTATCTTGACGGTATAAGGAACTGTGAGAGCATTACTCTGAATACCGAGCTTGCCGATATTTACACAAAATGGTGTGAAGAAAACCCCGTTTTCGACTCAGTCTGGGGTATGTGGCCGCGTTTCCTGCCTGAAATGCCGCTTGACGAAAAAACTGTTAAATCCGCGGCGCAAAACTCCGATGCGGCCGTTGTTTTTATCGGCAGGTCATCGGGTGAGGACAGAGAAAACATTCTCAAAAAGGGCAGTTATTACCTGACTGTTGAAGAGCTCGATATGCTCCGCAAGGTAACGGCCGAATTCAAAAAGGTTGCGGTTGTACTCAACATAGGCTGTGTTATGGACTTTTCACAGCTTTGTGAATTCGGCGATAAAATAGGTGCAATTCTTATTGCCTGGCAGGGCGGTATGGAAAGCGGCAATGCTCTGGCAGATTTGCTTTGCGGTAAGGCTTCACCCTGCGGAAAGCTGACTGATACAATCGCAAAGAGCTATGCCGATTATCCGAGCAGTAATAATTTCGGAAACAAGAAATTCAATAATTATGAAGAGGATATTTTTGTCGGCTACCGTTACTTTTCCACATTCGGTGGGGATAAAGTGCTGTACCCCTTTGGTTTCGGCCTGGGATATGCGGAATTCGATGTTGAGTGCATATCGGTAAATATCGGCAAAGAAAACACGGATGTTACGGTAAGAGTTACAAATTATTCCGAAAAATACTGCGGCAAAGAGGTTGTGCAGGTCTATTACGGTGCGGAAAATACTGCGCTTGCAAAGCCCGGCAAACAGCTTGTCGGCTTTGCAAAAACTAAGCTTCTTGCTCCCGGCGAGGAGCAGGAATTGGTTATTTCCTATTCGAATAATGCCTATGCTTCTTACGATGATTCGGGCATAACGGGCTGCAGAAATGCCTGGGTGCAGGAAAAGGGTAAATATAAAATTTATGTCGGTACCGATGCGGTTTCGGCTTGCGAATATTCCGGCTTTGAGAGCGAAACAAAACTTATTGAACAGCTTACACAGTGCTCTGCTCCCGCCGAACTTTTTGACAGAATTGACGGCCTTGACAAGTCAAAGTCTCCCGTAACGGTAAATAAAAAGGATATCAGAGCTTTAATCAAAAGTAATATTCCGTCAGATATTGCTTTGACGGGTGATAGGGGCTATAAGCTCAGCGATGTAAAATCGGGCAAGGTACCGCTTGACGATTTTGTTGCACAACTTAGCCTTGACGAGCTTGAAGCAATAAGCCGAGGCGATTACAGAATGAACAGCCCCTTGGGTGCACTCGGTAACGCAGGTGTTCTGGGCGGAGTTCTGCCTTCACTGCGGGAAAAGGGTGTGCGTCCGGTTACAACAACGGACGGTCCTTCGGGTATCAGATTGAAGGCCAGTTGTTCTCTTCTGCCCATAGGCACACTTCTTGCTTGCTCGTGGAATGAAGAGCTGGTGGAAAGCTTATATACTCTTGTCGGCAAGGAGATGCTTGACAGGGGTTCTGATGTGTTGCTTGCACCGGGTATGAATATTCACAGAAATCCCTTATGCGGCAGAAATTTTGAATATTTCAGCGAAGACCCACTGGTCAGCGGTAAAATTGCCGCCGCAGTTGTAAGAGGGATACAGTCAAGCGGTTTAAGTGCCTGTCCGAAGCACTTTGCCTGTAATAATCAGGAGACAAACCGCTGTTACAACGATTCAAGAGTAAGTGAAAGAGCACTGCGTGAGATTTATCTCAAGGGCTTTGAAATTTGCGTAAAAGAAGCAAAGCCCAAGTGTATTATGACTTCTTACAATAAGATAAACGGCGTCTGGGGACACTATAACTATGAGCTTTGTGAATCCGTTCTTCGCAGAGAATGGGGTTATGAGGGTATGGTTATGACCGACTGGTGGATGAGAAAAAGCAGGAGTCCCGAGTTTGCGTCGGTACGCAATAACGGCTACCGTGTTCGTGCGGGCGTTGACGTGCTTATGCCGGGCGGCGGCAGAACTTCAAAGCAAAAGCCTGACGGTACCTTGCTTGAAACCTACGGAAAGCCCGACGGTATAGCTTTGGGTGAAATGCAGCGCACGGCAAAGAATGTTTTGGGACTCGTTCTCAATCTTCCTGAAGAAGATTGACTTTGCAATAACGGCATTATATAAATAAATCTATGTTTACGGGGGTGTCGCTGATGAGCAACGGTAAGCAGCGCCTGCTTGCTACGGCTGAATTCTTCAAGAAATATACAGATGAAGAGCATATCTATTCTGCTGTTGAAATCTGTGAATTTCTCGCTGATATGGGCATTGATGCCGAGCGTAAGGCCCTGTACGGCGATATTGATGCACTGCGTGAAACCGGTATGGATATTGTCTGCACGAGAAGCCCTAAAAAAGGCTATTTTCTCGCTTCACGCGATTTTGAGGAAGCGGAAGTGCGCCTTATGAGTGATGCGGTTCAGGCGGCAAAATTCATAACTGCAAAAAAGACGGATGCTCTTGTCGGCAAAATCAATTCTCTTCTGAGCCGGCCGCAAGCGGAAAGACTCAAATCACAGGTTTATATCGACCGTTCAAGAAAGCGTAAAAACGAAGAGATTTATTACACGATTGATACTCTTCATAAGGCTATTCTTGCCAAAAAGCAGGTGCGCTTTACTTATTCGCATCTCGTCGTTTCCAATGAGCTTGAAGCTGAGCTGACCGAGCGAGAATTTACCGTAAACCCCTATGCACTTATATGGTCCAATGACCATTATTATCTTGTGTGCAATAATCCCAATTACAACAATCTTATGCACACACGCCTTGACAGAATGAAGGGTGTGGAACAGCTTAACACGCCTGCGAGACATTTCAGTCTCGTTTCGGGATACAAGGACAGATTTGACTCCGCTGATTATGCTGGCAAGCTTTTCAATATGTTTTCGGGTCAGGAGCAGCGTGTTTCACTTCGCTGTTCAAACAGAATTCTTGAAGAAATTGTTGACCGTTTCGGTGAAAATATTAAATTCAAATCGCAGAATGCCGACTCTTTTACTGCGGAAATTACCGCAATTACGGGGGAGGGCTTTGTTTCGTGGGTTTTGCAGTATGGTGCGGATATCAAGGTTATTTCTCCCGCCGAGCTTCGCGAAGCAATCTGCGAAAGGGCTTTACAGATTGTTAAAACATACAGCAAGGAATAGTGTGGTGACTTTTTTCAAAAATGCAATATGTAGTTTTTGACCTTGAATGGAATAATGTTTACGGCCGTAAAATCAACGGTTTTATAAATGAAATAATTGAAATCGGTGCCGTTAAGCTTGACGAAAACCTTAATGAGCTTTCCAGCTTTTCCAGCTTCGTAAAGCCGACTATAGGCAAGCGCCTGAGAGGCAGCGTTAAAGAGCTTACCCATATTACGAACGATGATGTTCTCGGCGGCGAGCCTTTTACGCACGTTTTTTCGTCTTTCAGAAAATGGATTGGCGCAGAGCCGACCGTTGTTCTTACCTGGGGCGACGGTGATATAAGGGTACTTATCGAGAATTATAAGTACCTTAACGGTATTGCTTTTATTCCTTTTCTCACCGATTATGTTGACTTGCAGAGCTTCGTTCAGCGCAAGCTTGATACACCGAAGGGTCAGCAGGTCGGTCTCGGAAAGGCCGCTGAATTACTCGGAATAGATGATGACGATTACTCTCACCACCGCGCTTTGGATGACAGCCGTCTGAGCGCCGAATGCTTCAAAAAAGTGTTTGATTGGGACGAGCTGAGGGATTATATAAGAGTTTGTTCATCGGATTTTTATGCAAAGCTTGCGTTTAAGCCGCATCCCATCAGTAACCTTAAAAATCCGCTTGTCGACAAAAAGCAGCTGACTTATTTTTGTCCCGATTGCCGTGTGAATGCATACAGGCAGACGGAATGGAAGTATTCCAACAGGTTTTTCAGAGCTGTTTTCAGGTGTCCCTGCTGCGGCAATATGTCCCGAGTTTCCGTTCGCTTTATGAAAATGTACGACAGGGTAGATGTGAAAAAGACCGTTGTGCCGTATATTCCTCCCGAACAGGACAAGGCAAAAGCAAATGAGCAATAAAATACGGCGGTTGCTGACCGAAGCAACCGCCGTTGTTATGTAGATTACATAATTATTACCGCTAAAAATATTGCAAGCAAGGTGTGCGCAATAATAATTGCAGGTAAGCCAAGCATAAACCTTTTATGTCTTGTTTTGTGGTTGATTAGCTTCATTGTAAGAAGCATTGGCAATGCACCGCCGATGCCTGCCCAGAAGAAAAGCACCTGCTCAGGGATTCTTCTTTTCCTTTTTTTTGCGGCCGCCTTGTCGTAAGCTGTTAATATTACGGAAGCAATTCCAACTGCCGCATATATTACGGCAGCATAAAACAAATATTCTTTCATAAATATTCCTCATAAGCAATTTTATTTTTTAATAATATAATTATTTTTCTGAAATGTCAATACAACGGGTGTTATTATGTTAAAATTTAAGCGTATATTAGCTGTAATTTGCTGTTTATTTCTTTTACCGTCTTGTGCGGTAAGCAATCAAAACGAAGACTCTCAAACCGAAGCGGTAACTTGCGATACGCCGAATAATGAACAGATAAGGGCAATGTGGCTGAGCTGCTACGAGCTGTCGGAGATGTTTGAAAAGGGGACACGTGAATATTTTTCCGATAAAGTATGCGAATTATTTGAAGTTTGTAAAATTAAAAATATCAATACTCTGTTTGTTCAGGTACGTCCTTTTTGCGATTCGCTTTATCCGTCCGAAATTTTTGAATGGTCGAAATTTGCCGAATCTTCTTCCGGAACGCTTCCGAATTTTGACCCTTTGGAAATAATTGTTGATACTGCCGCTGATTACGGCGTTTCGGTGCACGCCTGGATTAACCCCTATCGTGTTTCTTATGATTCTTCTGCGGAAATTTCTAAAGCAATTGAAGGCTTTGCTTTTTCTTGCGAAGAGGGAGTTTTCCTTGACCCTTCAAGCGTTGAAGCTCAAAAACAGGTGCTTGAAGGTGTTCGGGAAATTCTTGAAAATTATGATGTTGACGGAATACACATTGACGACTATTTCTATCCGCAAACAGATAATAATTTTGATAAGGCCGCTTATGAAGCATACCTTGACTGCGGAGGAAAGCTCAGTAAAAACGATTGGCGGCGCGAAAATGTAAATTCCCTTGTTTCGGCTTTATATTCTCTTGTTCATTCGGCTAAAACCGATGCTGTTTTCAGTATAAGCCCCGCCGGTGATATTAGAAAAAATAAGACTGTACATTTTGCTGATGTTGAATTGTGGTGCACCGTAAAGGGATACGCGGATTGGATTGTTCCGCAGATTTATTACGGCTTTGAGCACGAAAAAATGCCCTTTAAAAAAATTGCCGATAAATGGTTAAAGCTGGCGGAAAAAGGCAACGTAAAAATAATTTGCGGTCTGGCTTCGTATAAACAAGGCAAAGCTGATAACGGTGCCGGCAGCGGAGAAAATGAATGGGTTAACGATAATGACGTTATTTCCGGACAAACGAAATACATAAATTCAATCGGATATGGCGGATATGCGCTGTTTTCATACTCTTACGTAAAAAAGATAAAATAATAAATTATTGCCGAAGCTTTTTATTTTTCTTGTAAATAGAAAAATTATATGTTATACTTACTATAATTATTATAATAACACTGACAATGTGTTACGGATAATTGGGAGTAAGTGATATGAAAAGAGAAACGGTTAGAAAAGCAGGGATGGCCGCTTGCATAGCGGTTATGCTTGCGGGTATTGTTGCGCTGGTGCTTTATCTTGGCGGTTTCGGTGAAAAAATTACCGCGTGGCTGCCTTACGGTGAAGATGAAACCGAAAACACGACACAGGCGGATGTTACGGCAGAAGATATATCCGTCAGCGGGCCTGACGGCGGGCTGAACTTTGTCGTTGTTGAGAAAGGTGCCGATTTTACACAGATTGAGTCGGCAAGCTATGCCTTGAGCAGAATAGCTGAATGGGGCATGAACTCCGTCGTTTTCAGCGAATGCAGTGTTGAAGAGCTGACACAGCTTGTTGCACTTGCCAAGGATTTCGGCCTTTATACCGTTGCTTTGACGGATGCTTCTCAGGTGCTTGATGGCGGCGCCGCAGATACGGCATCTGTCAAGGCGTTAATCGGTACCGGAATTGACTCGGTTCTGCTCGACTTTTCAGAAGGCTATTCGGACAGGGAAATACGTACTGCTTCAAAGGCTTTCCGTAAGAATGGCCCGGAAACATATCTCGGCGTATATTCTTCCGCCGTAAATTCGTACAAGCCCGTTTGTCCCGCAGGCGTTTTCGATTACAAGATGGTTGATATTTTTACGCCTTCTGCCGCGGTCAACGGTGACTATTCCGCATATCTTTCAAGCTTTATTGACGGCACGGTTGCCGATACCGTTTTCGGTATGCGTGTTGAGCTTGTCGGCAATAACCAGGGCTTTGAAAAGCCGGAAGAAATACTGTCTCAGTTTGAAACCGTTACCCGACTCGATTTTTCGGGCTTCGGTTTTTACCGCTTCGGTGTGCTCGAAAGAAACACCAACGGTATTACAGATGCAATTCTTGAATATATGCAGACGGGTATAATGAAGGATTTTTTCAAGGAATTGATTATTTCAAAACCCGAAAAGAAATCTTTTACAACCGATGAATCCACAGTATCATTTGTCGGTACGGGCGATATTTCTCAGCCCCTTACTTTAAACGGCAAAACGATTGAAATGATTGACGACGGCTATTTTTCAACCGATGTTCAGCTTAAGCCGGGTGAGAATATTTATACGTTCAAACACAAGGACAAAACCGTTGTTTACAAAATAACGTACGATATGGAGCTTATCAGGTCGGTTTCTCCGACGGGTACGGTTAATGCAATCGGCGGCTCAAGCCTTGACATAGCTGTCGTTGCTCACAAATCCGCAACGGTTACCGCACTTATTAACGGAAAAACGATAAGCTTAAAGCGTTCCGATGAATTCAGCGATGATGCTACGGCTGACGACAGCTCCGACTATACTTATTTTGTCGGCAGCTATGTTCTGCCTGAGGGTAAAAGCACCGAACAGAATATCGGCAAAATCAAAATCAACGCCTCTTATTCCGGCGTTACGCAGACGGTTTCCGGTGCTTCCGTAGTAGTTAACGCTAAGATTGAAGCGCCGCCTGTTGTTGAACTGCCTCCCGATACGACAGTTTCCGCAACTCCCGTCAGTACAACGGCTCAGCCCGTTACCGATGATACTTCTGAAAATTCTTCTTCGGAGGAAGACGGTTCTTCACAGACGGTTACTAATACTGTAACAACATTACCTACGACTACGGAAAAACCCTCCTCACCAACGCAGATTTTTGAGCTTTTGACTCCTTATGAGAATAACGGTGTAAGCGGTAAGTCTAAAATGGTTGTTGTAAAAGCTTCGCTTGCCGAAACTCTTCCTGACACCACAACTAACGATGTATCGGTGCCATATTTCACGCCTCTTCCGGAAGGCACGATTGATTACGTAACGGGTACTCTTTCGTACAGCGGAATCAACTATTATGTTCTCGCTTCGGGCAGAAGAGTTTACAAAACCGATGTTGAGTATCTCTCAAGCGGCTACAATATGCCCGCGAATGAGATTAAGACAGTCGGCGTGAAGAAGACCTCTTCATCAACGGATATTACTTTTACAACAAGGTGGAAGGTTCCGTTCAACGTGCGTGAAAAGCCGCAGTCGTTTTATGAACAGACTGCAGGCAGGCCTTACAGCGTCAAGAGCTTTACGGCTGAATATGTCGATATAGTTTTTTACCATACAACTAAAACTGATGCTGCACCTCAATTCAACAGCAACGTAATCAAAAAGGCTGAATGGATTAATGACGGCACAACACAGACACTTCGTCTGTATCTGAATAAAAAAGGCGGCTTTTACGGCATAAAGTATTATTATAACAGTAACGGCACCCTGACGTTTTCGATTAAAGAAAGAGCTTCTTCGGCTGTTGCGGGTAAGGTAATTATGCTGGATGCGGGTCACGGCGGAAACGACCCCGGTGCTATTGGTGCGGCTATTGTAGGCTCCAAAAATGTTTATGAAGCAACAATTAACCTTGCCCTTGCAAACAAGATTAAAGCTAAGCTTGAGGCGCTCGGCGCAACGGTCATAATGACCCGTACCTCTGCAACTCAGACTATCAGCCTTGAATCAAGAGCTGCCGCGTGCAGAAGCAAAAATCCCGATATTTTTGTCGCGGTGCACTGCGATGCTTCCGAAAGTCAGTCACCGTCGGGTACCACGGCATATTATTACAAGAGCTATTCATATCCGCTTGCGGACAGTATGAGCAAGGGAATAGTCAGCGCTTATAAAAATACTGTTTATGCCAATAACAGCTCAATGGCTTCAAAGGTTGACAGGGGAAGTGCGTTCAAGGGCTTTAAGGTTACCAGAGTGGAAGAATGTCCTGCCGTGCTTATTGAGTTCGGTTATGTCACCAATGTTGTTGAATGTAAGGCGCTTACGCTTGATGAAAATCAGAGCGCCTTGGCGCAGGGTGCCGTAAACGGAATTGTTAACTATTTTAAAAACAGTTGATAAAAGCAGCTTTTCTGTCTGCACGGTGAAAAGAGTCTGTTTTTTATAAAGAATGAAAGCAGAACGGCAGGAATGCTCAGAAGAAACCAAATCACACAGAATAACGGGCATATCTGTCCGAGGATATGCCCCGGCCTTTGGGAATAGTCCCACACGTTCATATGAAGCTTTCTGTTTACAATACAGCCTACAATAAATTCAAGAGCAGTAATGATTCCGCATCCCGACAGACAGCGGATGAAAAGTCCCTTTGCTTTAATACGAAAGCTTGTTATATAAATCAAAAGATATGCAAGGCCTCCCGTAAGTGCCATTGTCCAATGCGTGAATCCACGAAATGCTATTTCAATTCCGCTGTACAATACGGCACCAAGGCAGTAAATGAACGAATATTCTTTAAGCTTTTTCAATATTATCACCTGCAAGTATTCTTGCCGGAAACACCTAGATTTAATCTTACAGGGGAACAGTTTTATGAGAAAATCATCAAAAAAATATATGCTTGCGTTAAGGCTTTGCTGTGCGGTTGTTATAACCGCTTTGCTGGCGTGTCTTTGCGGTTGCGCAGGTAAAGCGGATTCGCTGCTTAAGCTTAACGTCGGTGCCCCGGTTGCGTATCCCGAAGCTACGGATTTGTCTGCACATTACTTTAATCCGGATAATCTTACGGAAATATCCACTTCGGGGCTGATTACGCTTTTGTTTGATGAAAACAGCAGCTCGGTCGGTATCAGAGTTAACGGAAACAGTAACAGCAGTAAGCTTTGGTCTGCACTTCCTGAATACTCTGAAGGTGAAACTCTATCTGATGAGGCGGAAATTGTCAGTCTTGAAATTGTACATAATTCAAGCCGATATATTCTCAATTCGCAGGATTGCTGCGTTTCCAACGGCACCGTTTTTCGGGCCAACACCAAGGATGGGTTTACGGTAGTATATTATATTACAGATATGCCTGCGCTTATTAAGGATATTGATGCAGCCGCATCCGATGAAGCTTATTCCGAGGCGGCAGGTGATAATATACTCTTTAAGGTATCTGTCTGCTATACGCTGAAGGACGGCTGCCTTTACGCCTCGCTGGATTGGGTTAACCTCGGCAATAAAGATGATGTTCTTGTGAAAATAGGTTTTCTTGAGCATTTCGGTGCAACCGTTGATGCGCAGGAGGGTGATTTTCTGCTCGTTCCCGACGGAAGCGGTGCTCTGATTGATACCTTCAGTGATGAAGCGCTGGAGCCCGTAAGCGTTGCCGTTTACGGCAATGATATCGGCGGTGCATCCGCCTTGGAGGCAATCGTGCCTGCCTTCGGTCTTAAAAGCGGCAGCGATGCTTTTGCGGCTATAATCGAAAACGGTGATGCCGTTGCTCAAATTAATGCCGCAAAGGCTCATAACTCAAGCGCTTTTAACCGTGTCGGTGCAAGCTTTGTTATTACACCGTCGCAGATTGACGGTGACGATGAAATATTCTCCGAATGTGTTTATTCGGATACAATTGAAATATGCTACAGGTTTTTGAGCGGTGCCGATGCAACCTATTCAGGTCTTGCGGCGGCCTGCAGAGAGCAGTTTATCAGAAATTACACGCTTTCTTCTACAGGTCTGCTTTCCGCTGAAGCAATGCCTATAGTTATAATCGTTATCGGTCAGGCAAAAAAAGACGGTATTTTCGGCTTTAATAAAAAACTCACTTCTTATTCTCAGGCGCAGGATATTCTCAACCGCATTAAATCAAAGGGTATTGACAATGTTTATCTGCGTTACAGCGGTGCCTTAAGCGGTGGGCTTGACGCCGAAAATATACGCAACGCCAAGCTTCTTTCATCGCTTGGCGGAGAAAAGGATTTCAGCGCACTGAATGACTATGCCGCCGGCCTTAATTTCAACGTATTTGTTGATATTTCTTTGTTAAGCGGCAGTAATGCGGGTAATAGCGCTGTCGGCAATCTTATCGAGCCGAAAACAACTTTTGACAGAGAAACAATTTTTAATAAGACGGGTTTTGCAAGTGAAACATCAAAAACGTATTATACTGAGCTTTCGGGTCTGGAACGGACGGTTTTGTCTGCTCTTGAGAAATTTACGGATTTTGATTCAACTGGCTTTTGTGTAACCGATGCCGGCGAAAGGCTTTATACCGATTTTACCGGCGGAATTAACCGTCAGACGGCGGCTTCGATTATTAACGATGAAATTTCACCCCTTGCAACACAGAATATCGTTATGGTGCAGAAGGGCAATTTCTATTCGCTTAAAAATGCGGATATTGTCTGTGATATTCCGATGAGCTGCAAACATATAAAGAGTGAAGGCTATATTTCAATTCCCTTCGTGCAGCTTATATTGCACGGTATTGTTGAATTCAGCGGTGCACCTGTAAATATTTCAAACAACAGTAAGCAGGAGTTTCTGCGCTGTATTGAATACGGTGCGATACCGTCTTTTGTTCTGACGAATAACAGCCTCGACAAAAGCGAGGAATACAGTAAGATTTTTTCAACGGATAACTGGCTTGCATCAATATATAACTGCTATAATCAGTCTTCTGAAGTTTTTGCGGATTTAAGAGATTCCAGAATTACAGACCATTTCAAGGTGGCGGAAGGTGTTTATTGCACCGAGTTTGAATCAACGACAAAGGTGTATGTAAACTATACAAACGAGCCCTTTACAGTAGGCGGTATCACCGTTGAGCCGCTTAATTTCTTCAGGGTTAACTGATTTTTTGGTAAAATCTATAAAAGTTTTAAAGTTTCTCTTTACTTATTACTTTTTTTCAAGTAAAATAATAGGGATAAATCATAAGTTGTGAAAGGATGAGTTAAAATGTCCTACAAACGAATCCTCTTAAAGGTAAGCGGTGAGGTGCTTGCCGGTGCCAAGGGACACGGCATTGACAACGAGACAACGCTTTCTGTCTGCCGCGTTATTAAAGAGTGTTGCGACCTTGGTGTTCAGGTCGGCGTAGTTGTCGGCGGCGGTAATTTCTGGCGCGGCCGTTCAAGCGAAAATATGGACAGAACAAGAGCTGACCATATCGGCATGCTTGCAACCGTTATGAATTCATTGGCTTTGGGAGATTATCTTTCACAGGTCGGTGTAGATGCAAGGGTTATGTCTGCCGTTTCACTGCCTCAGCTTTGCGAAACATACAATAAACAGCAGGCTGTCAGACATCTTGAAAAGGGCAGGGTAGTTATTTTCGGCGGCGGCACAGGCTGTCCGTTCTTCTCAACGGATACTACTGCGGCGCTCAGGGCTGCCGAAATCGGAGCGCAGGTCTACTTCAAGGCAACCAACGTTGACGGTGTATATGACAAAGACCCCAACAAGTTTGACGATGCCGTTAAGTACGACACACTTACCCACACGGAGGTTCTTACAAAGGGTCTCAAGGTTATGGACAGTACGGCCGCTTCGCTTTGCCGCGATAACTGTATTGATATCCTTGTTTTTGACCTTACGGATCCGCATAACGTAATCCGTGCTATCAAGGGCGAAAAAATAGGTACACTTGTAACAGAATAATAAATAAGGAGAATTTAATTATGAAAACCGTATTCAGTTTCGCAGAAGAAAAAATGGGCAAAACAATCAACGCTCTTAACAGCGAGTATAACTCTATCAGAGCGGGCAGAGCTTCCGCCGCCGTTCTTGATAAAATCAGAGTAGATTACTACGGCACACCCACACCGATTAACCAGCTTGCCGCCGTTTCCGTTGCTGAGGCAAGAATTCTTACAATTCAGCCCTGGGACAAGAGCGTTCTCAGCACTATCGAAAAGGCAATTCAGGCTTCCGATATCGGTATTAATCCTCAGAATGACGGCAGTGTTCTCCGCCTTACTTTCCCGCCTCTCACAGAAGACAGACGTAAGGAAATCGTAAAGACGGTTCGTGCAACCGCTGAGGATTCAAAGGTTGCTATCCGTTCAATCCGCCGTGACTGCATTGACAAGCTCAAGAAAATGCAGAAGGATTCTGAAATCACTGAGGATGACCTTAAGCAGGGCGAAAAGAAAATTCAGGACACAACCGACAAGTTTATCAAGGACATTGATTCCATTGCATCAGCAAAGGAAAAAGAGGTTATGGAGATCTGAGATGGGTATTGAATTACCTCGTCATATAGGCTTTATTATGGACGGTAACGGCAGGTGGGCTACCTCACGCGGTCTTTCCCGTTCGGAAGGGCATAAGGCAGGTGCCGATGCTTTTCGCAGAATTTGCGAATACGGCTGTGATATCGGTATCAAGAGTATGACCTTCTATGCTTTTTCTACAGAAAACTGGAAACGTCCCGCGCAGGAGGTTTCCGCAATAATGAATATCTTTCGCGATTACCTTCACGAAGCTCAGGACCGTAAGGAAGAGAATGCCAAGAAGGGTATGCATATGCATTATATGGGCGAGCGTGAAGGTATGCCCGAAGATATATTGGATTTGTTTGATACAGCTGAAAATGAATCGGTTAATCAGACTAAGACAACGGTTAATATAGCCGTTAACTACGGCGGCAGGGCTGAAATTCTTCACAGTGTCAAGCGCCTTGCGCACAGTGTTGCGGCGGGTGAGCTTGACCCCGACGCCATAACCGAGGATATGATAACCTCCGGTCTTTATACGGCAGGTCAGCCCGAGCCGGATATTATTGTCCGCCCCAGCGGCGAACAGCGACTTTCAAATTTTATGATCTGGCAGGCGGCTTATTCTGAATTCTGGTATACTGATAAGCTCTGGCCTGATTTTACAACAGAAGATTTTGACAAGGTTATTGAAGACTATTCAAAAAGGCACAGACGCTTCGGCGGTGTGTAAGGTGATTTTATGAAAACCAGAGTAATAAGCGGTCTTTCCTTCGGATTATTGGGAATAGCTATTGTTGTTCTCACTTTCTCTCCGTTGCCCGATGTTATGGTTTATGCCATTTCTCTTATGTCGGTTTACGAGTTAATGAAAGTGTTCGGTGTTGTCAACAAGCTTATGTATGTTTTCGGCATTGGCTTTTCTGCCCTTGAGATTACATATTTGGCTTATTCGGAACAACTGGGTATTTCGGTCAATCCCGTTCTGGCGTTGATGATATATTTTGTTGCTATGCTGATGCTGACTCTTATCGACTTCGGCAAAACAACCTTTAATCACGTTGCTCTTACGGCTTTTTCGAGTATGATTATACCCGGCGCATTGGTCTGTTTTCTTAAGATGAGAAATATGGTGGGAGAGTACGGTGACGTTCTCACAAGAGGACATATGAGATTTCTCATTTGGTTCTGTCTTGCAGGTGCGGTTTTCTCCGATACATTTGCTCTTTTTGCCGGTGTAAAGTTCGGCAAGCATAAGCTTTCTCCGAGAATAAGCCCAAAAAAGACGGTTGAAGGACTTATCGGCGGCATAGTCGGCTCTGCTGTTATCAATATTATTGCTCTGCTTATCTGTAATGCTGTTTGCTACAAGCCTTTCCCGATTCCCGTATGGCTGATGATTATAATTGCTGTTACTGTTCCGCTTGTAGGTACACTTGGCGACCTCACCGCTTCCGCAATCAAAAGAAGCTACGGCATCAAGGATTTCGGTAACCTTATCCCCGGACATGGCGGAATTATGGACAGAATGGACAGCATAAGCTTTGTTGCACCGTTTATGTATGCAGTGCTCTATATTTATCTTGAAGCTACCGTATAAGTAACGTAATTGCGGCGAAGCGGCTGTAAGCTGCTTCGCTTTTTGCTGATTTTTGAAAGGAAATTCAATAATTATGTCAGAAAAAATAATTTCCGTTCTCGGCTCAACCGGTTCAATCGGTGAACAGGCGCTTGATGTTGCAAGACTTCACGGGTACAGAATAAATTCGCTTACCGCGGCAAAAAATGTTGATATTATTGAAAGGCAAGCCCGTGAATTTATGCCCTCAAAGGTTGCCATGGCTGATGAAGCTGCGGCAAAGGAGCTGAAAGTTCGCCTTGCAGATACCGATATAAAGGTACTTTCGGGTGTTGAAGGTGTTTGTGAGTGCGCTGCCGATAATGCTCAAGCCGTTGTTCTTAACAGTATAGTTGGTATGGCGGGTCTTCAGCCTACGGTTGCCGCAATTAATGAGGGCTGTAAAATTGCGCTTGCCAACAAGGAAACTCTTGTTGCGGGCGGTCAGCTTGTTATGGGGCTGGCAAAAGAAAAAAATGTGGATATTCTGCCTGTTGACAGTGAACATTCCGCAATTTTTCAGGCGTTGCAGGGTATGAACGATAAAAAAGAGTTAAAAAGAATTATACTTACTGCTTCGGGCGGACCTTTTTTCGGTAAAACTAAAGATGAGCTGAAAAACGCTACGGTTGAAAACGCACTCAAGCATCCCAATTGGAGTATGGGCGCTAAAATAACCATTGACTCTGCTACAATGATGAACAAGGGATTGGAGCTTATCGAGGCAGTATGGCTGTTCGATGTTGCACCTAAAGCTGTTGATATTATAGTTCACAGGCAGAGTATTGTTCATTCGCTGATTGAATACGTTGACAATTCCGTTATTGCTCAGCTTGGTGTGCCTGATATGAGGATACCGATACAGTACGCCTTAACCTATCCCGATCGTTTTGTTTCACCTGTCAGGCAGCTAAGACTTGAAGAATGGAAAACTCTCACGTTTGATGAGCCCGATTATGAAACCTTTGAATGTATTAATATCTGCCGAAACGCAATTGAAAAAGGCGGTCTTTGTACCGCGGCTGTAAATTCGGCAAACGAAAAGGCGAACGAGCTTTTCCGCGAGGGAAGAATAGGCTTCCTTGACATTGCGCGTCTTGTCGGTAAGGCTTTTGAGAATTCTCCGAAAATCAGCGAATATACTTTAAGTGATGTACTTGAAACAGACAGATGGGCACGTGAATTTGTGCTTGGCAATATATAATTGTTATATAATAAAGAGTAATTGATGATACATTAAGGAGGAAGCAATAAGTTGCTTTTGTCAATTTCGGCGGTTTGGGCTAAGGCCTGGCCCGTAATTTTCGCAATACTGTTTTTTGGTGTAATTATTATTTCGCACGAATTAGGCCATTTCAGCGTAGCCAGACTTTTTAAAATCAAAATCAACGAGTTTGCAATAGGTATGGGACCTGCCATACTCAAAAAGAAGGGCAAGGAAACAAAGTATTCACTGCGCCTTCTTCCCATCGGCGGCTTTGTCAGTATGGAGGGTGAAGACGAGAACAGCGGCGATGAACGAGCTTTCTGTAATAAGCCCGTTTGGCAGCGTTTTCTTGTTGTGCTTGCAGGTGCCGTAGTGAATATTATTCTGGGTGCCGTTCTTCTTGCCGTGCTGATTTCACAGCAGAATCTGGTAGGCACAACACAGATTCATTCTTTTAAAGAAGGGTCTAAGCTTGAAGCAAGCGGTTTGCAGGCTAAGGATATAATCAAAGAAATCAACGGCAGACACGTTTTTTCGGATAATGACATTTCCTATCTTATGTTTACCGATGAAGACGGTAAGATGGATTTTGTTGTTGAAAGAAACGGTGAAAAAAAAGAAATCAAGGGCGTTGAATTTACAACTGTTGAACAAAACGGCGAAACAAAAATTGTTTATGATATGACTATTGTCGGCGTGGATAAGACGTTTTTGACTGTTTCTTCAGCCGCACTCAAACAGACCGTTTCCGTTGCGCGTATGGTATGGATGAGCCTTGGCGACCTCGTTTCTGGCAAATACGGAATTAAGGACGTTTCAGGCGTTATCGGTACGGTAGGTATAATTGCCGAAACCGTTGAGGATTCGCAGAAAACGACCGATTATTCCGCCCTAATAAATATAATGGCATTTATTTCGATTAATATAGGCGTTTTTAACCTGCTTCCCGTTCCTGCATTGGACGGCGGCAGACTGTTTTTTATGCTTATTGAAATGATTTTCCGCAAGCCTGTTCCGCAGAAATACGAAAGCTGGATTCATGCGGCCGGTCTTATATTGCTTCTAATTTTTATGGCGGTTGTATCCTTCAGCGATATTTTCAAATTTATTAAAGGCTGAAAGTAAGAGGAAAACGAGATGTTTGAAAGAAGAGAAACTTCACGCGTTAAAATCGGTAATATATATATCGGCGCTAATGAGCCGATAGCCGTTCAGTCGATGCTTAACCGCCGTTCCGATGATTTTGAGGGCAGTATAGCCCAGGCAAAAGAGCTTGAAGCGGCAGGCTGTGATATTGTCCGAGCCGCCGTGCCGGATATGAAAGCGGTCAGACTTATCGGCGAACTTAAAAATAATATTTCAATTCCCGTTGTTGCGGATATTCATTTTGATTATAAGCTTGCCCTCGAATGTGTAAGTGCAGGTGTTGACAAAATTCGCATAAATCCCGGCAATATCGGCTCTGAAGACAGGGTAAAGGCTGTTGCCGATGCTTGTAAAAACGCAGGTGTGCCGATAAGAATAGGCGTTAATTCCGGCTCCGTTGAAAAAGAACTGCTGAAAAAATTCGGCGGTCCGACACCCGAGGCAATGGCTGAAAGCGCAATGTACCACGCTTCATTATTGGAAAAATTTGATTTTAACGATATTGTTATTTCAATTAAATCATCAAGTGTCTGCAATACCGTGCGTGCTTATGAAACCGTAGCTCAGATGTGCAGTTATCCGCTTCACCTCGGTGTTACTGAGGCAGGCACAAAACATATGGGTATTATCAAGTCTGCCGCAGGCATAGGCTCGCTTCTTGTTCACGGCATCGGAGATACAATCCGAGTATCCTTGACGGATGAACCCGTTGAAGAAATCAAGGCAGGTATTGATATCCTTAAGGCTCTTAACTTAAGAGAATACTGTGTTGAAATCGTTTCGTGTCCCACCTGCGGAAGAACGAGAATTAATATGATTGATATTGCCCAAAAGGTTACCAATGCACTTGCAGACTGTAAAAAGCCGCTCAAAGTGGCTGTAATGGGTTGCGCCGTAAACGGTCCGGGTGAAGCAAGGGAAGCGGATATCGGCATTGCAGGCGGCGACGGCTGCGGACTGATATTTAAAAAAGGCGAAATAATCAGAAAGGTTCCCGAAGAAAAGCTGGTTGAAGAATTACTGCTTGAAATTGAAAAAATGTAACGAAAGGATACGCTGACGGCGTATAGCGCGAATATATGACAGGTAAGGATTTTGCTGCTTTGTTTAACCCGAGTATAGGTTCGGACGTTACAAAGCGGTTAGAAGAGTTTGAACATATTGAAATAAAGGTTAACACCTCGCAGAGAATTATGCTCGTCGAGGTGCTTGATGCTGTTTCAAAAGGATTTGATGTAAGTCCTCTTGAAGCAGCGTTATGCAGTGCGCTAAAGCTTAATAAAGCAACGGTCAGTCTCAATGTTGTTGAGCAGGCTGAAGAAGGCAAAAGCATAATTATAGAAATAGACAAGGTCAGCACACTGCTTAAAAAGCGTGTCTCTTCGGCGAACGGATTTATGAACGACGCTGTCGGTGAACTCAACGGCAACGTTTATAAGGTTACCGTTTCGTCGGCCGGAGCGGCAATTCTCCGCAGTATGAAGGCTGACAAGGATATTGCAGCTATTATCAAAGAGCTTTACGGTGTTGACGTAAATGTTGAAATAGTTGCAGGTGCGGCTGTCAAGGAAATGACAGTGGAAGAAATGCAGCGTGCAGAGGATTCAAAGGTTGTTAAGGACAAGCCTGTTGAAAAGGTGATTAAAAAGACCTTTGAAGACCTTCCTATATGTACCGATTATGCAAAAATCATTTACGGCGAAAAAATTCAGTCGGACAGACATCCTGTTCCGATTGCAGATATTACTCCCGAAAGCGGTACCGTTTTTGTTTGGGGCGATGTATTTTCTCTTGAAATCCGTTCCACCAAGGACGGCAGAAACAGAATTATAACTTTTAATTTTTATGACGGAACTGCCTCATATTCGGCCAAAATTTTCGGCGACAATATGAGCACACAGTATCTTAATGAAAAACTGAAAGACGGTATGACCGTGCTTATTCGCGGTACGGTTATGTACGATAAATATGCCCGTGAAAACACGGTTGACGTGCGTTCAATGGCGTTGATTGATAAGCTCACCAAAACTGATGATGCACCTGAAAAGCGTGTTGAACTGCACATGCACACGCGTATGTCGGCCATGGACGGTATGGCGGATGTAAAAGACCTTGTAAAGCGCGCTGTAAAGTGGGGACATAAAGCCATAGCAATTACCGATCACGGTGTTGTTCAGGCTTATCCCGATGCCGTTAAAGCCGCAAAGGGCAGTGATATTAAGCTGCTTTTCGGTATGGAAGGTTATCTTGTCAATGACATTGACGGCGAAGAAAAAGATTATAAAAAACTTCCGTCGTACCATATTATCCTTATCGCACAGAACAACACGGGTCTTAAAAATCTGTACAAGCTTATATCAAAATCCAATTTAAATTATTATCATAAGCGCCCGAGAATACCCAAGAGTGAATTGGAAGCATTGCGCGAGGGTATTATCGTGGGCAGTGCTTGTGAGGCAGGCGAGCTGTTCAGAGCTATGCTTCGCGGCGAAAAGGATGAAGAGCTGCTCAGAATAGCATCGTTCTATGATTATATAGAAATTCAGCCCTTGGGCAACAACGCGTTCCTGCTCGACTCATCTGAATTTCCGCATATACAAAGCTATTCCGACCTTGAAAATCTTAACAGAAAGCTTATACATATTGCGGACAAGCTCGGCAAGCCCGTTGTTGCAACCTGTGACGTTCACTTCCTTGATGCGGAAGACAGCGTGTACAGAGCCATACTTATGTCGGGCCAGGGCTTTAAGGACGCCGACAAACAGGCACCGCTTTATCTTCGTACCACGCAGGAGATGCTTGACGAATTTGCTTACCTTGGCGAAGAAACCGCAAAAGAGGTTGTTATTACCAACCCCGGTAAAATTGCCGATGCTGTTGACAGGCTTATTCCCATTCCCAACGGCAACTTTCCGCCCGATATTCCCGGTTCAGAGGAGGAGCTTACCAGAATCTGTTGGGAAAGAGCAAAGAATATGTTCGGTGATCCCGTTCCCGAATATGTTGCACAGCGTCTTGAAAAAGAGCTCACCTCAATTATCAAAAACGGTTTCGCCGTTTTGTATATGATTGCACAGAAGCTTGTTAAAAACTCCGAAGATCACGGCTATTATGTCGGTTCCCGTGGCTCTGTCGGCTCGTCCTTTGTCGCTTCAATGGCAGGTATTTCCGAGGTTATGCCGCTTGCACCTTTCTATCTTTGCAAGCAGTGTAAACACAGTGAATTTTTCCTCAACGGTGAGGTGGGCTCGGGTTTTGACCTGCCGCCCAAGGACTGTCCTCACTGCGGTATTCCGATGATTCGTGACGGCCACGATATTCCGTTTGAAACCTTCCTTGGCTTCAAGGGTGACAAATCACCCGATATTGACCTTAACTTCTCAGGTGAATATCAGTTCTATGCACACAGATACACCGAAGAGCTGTTCGGTATTACTCACGTTTTTAAAGCGGGTACGGTAAGTACCGTTGCCGATAAAACTGCTTTCGGTTTTGTTAAAAAATATTTTGAAGAGCGCGAAAGAAGCGTACATAACGCTGAAACCGACCGACTTTGCAAGGGCTGTACCGGTATAAAGCGCACAACGGGTCAGCATCCGGGCGGTATGGTTATCGTTCCCAACCGCTATGAGGCGGAGGATTTTACTCCCGTTCAGCACCCTGCGGACGACGTTTCAGCCGCTTCAATAACAACTCACTTCGATTTTCACGCATTACACGATACAATACTTAAGCTCGATAACCTCGGCCATGATGTTCCCACACTTTATAAATATCTTGAGGACTTTACGGGCATATCCATTCTTGATGCCGATGTTTGTGACAGAAAGCTTTATGAAATGATCGTCAGCCCCGAGCCGCTTGGTGTTACTGCAGAGGATATTGACTGTGAAACGGGTACGCTTTCCATTCCCGAAATGGGTACAAGCTTTGTGCGTCAGATGCTTCTTGAAGCACAGCCCAAGGGTTTTGCCGACCTGTTGCAGATTTCCGGCCTTTCACACGGTACGGACGTTTGGCTTGGTAATGCGCAGGATCTTATTCACAACGGCGTATGTACCATTTCCGACGTTATCGGAACAAGAGATAATATTATGGTTTACCTTATGCACAAGGGTCTTGAGCCTGATATGGCGTTCAAGATTATGGAAATCGTGCGTAAGGGTAACGCAACCAAACTGCTTACGGAACAGCACTTTGCCGAAATGCGAAAGCACAATGTTCCCGAGTGGTATATTGACTCCTGTATGAAAATCAAGTATATGTTTCCGAAGGCTCATGCCGCGGCCTACGTTATTGCCGCGTTGCGCCTTGGGTGGTACAAGATTTATCATAAGGTTGCTTATTACGCCGCCTATCTTACCGTTCGCGGTGATGACCTTGACGCTTCGCTTATTATGTGCACCAAGGAGCAGGTAAGACGCAAGATGAAGGAAATTACCGACAAGGGTAAGGAGGCTTCGGCAAAGGAGCTTTCGCAGTATACGGCCCTTCAGGTGCTTCTTGAAATGAAGGCTAGAGGCGTTGAGTTTCTGCCTATTGACATTTATAAATCCGATGCTCACGTTTTCAAGATTGAGGACGGAAAAATCAGACTTGCTTTCTCTTCACTCAACGGTACGGGCGAAAACGCCGCAAAAGCACTTGCCGCCGCAAGAGATGACGGTGAGGGTGCGTTTATGTGCGTTGATGAATTTCAGCGCAGGGCAGGCGTTTCAAGCAGCGTAATTGCTGCGCTGAAAGAAGCCGGTGCGCTTGACGGCCTTCCCGACAGTATGCAGATAAGCCTCTTTGAAATGTAATTTAGGGTGGCGAGTATAATCCAAACCTGCCCAAAAGCGTGAATTTTTGCGGCTTTTCGGCGTTTCGGATTTGAAAGGCGACAGCCTGTCGGCATCCTCAACATCCAAAAATCCATCAAAAATTCGTACTTTTTGGTCGAAGATTTTTTGCGAAGCGGATTTTTGTCATATCAAGGCACAAAACGCAGTAAATCCTGACGGATTTACGAGTATTTTAACGATGAGATGGCGGAAATCCGCCCCGCAAAAAACGGAATCTGATTATTCTCGCCACCCTAAGAAAGGAGAAACGGAATATGCCGAAACATAAGCAATGGTTTAAGCTCGACAATGCTGCAACGGTATTTCCCGGGCAAAATACTTCACGCTGGTCAAACATTTTCCGTTTTTCCGTTATGCTTACCGAAAAGATTGACCCCGATATTCTTGAGCAGGCATTGGCAGACGTTATGCCGCGTTTTCCGTGCTATGACGTAAGAATCAGAAACGGACTGTTCTGGCATTATTTTGAAAAAAATCCGAACGGTATACCTGAAATTCAGCCTGATATAGTAAATCCCTGTCACCGCGTAAAATTCAAGGAAAACCGCGGTTATCTTTTCCGGATTTACTATTATGAAAACAGAATTTCGGGTGATTTCTATCACGCCTTAACGGACGGATTAGGTGCTTGTTATTTCGTGTGCACGCTTGCCGCGCAGTATCTTCGCCTTTGCGGCTATAATATTTCCGTTGGCGGCAATGTGCTGGATATCACTTTTCCCGCAACTCCCGAAGAGCTTGAGGACCCGTACAAAAAATGCGGTTTAAGCAAGGGAAAGGTCAGCAGAAGAATTTCAAGCGTTTACCACGCCAAGGGCACAAAAGCGCCAAAGCATATGGTTAACATTACCCGCGGTATAGTTTCGCTTGACGATGTCCGAGCTCTTGCCAAAAGCTACGGTGCGACAGTAACTGAATTTATCGGAGCTCTTCTTTTGTTTGTACATTATGAAAAACAGAAGGAAGAAAAGCGCAAGCAGAAGAAGGTCTGCGTTCAGATTCCCGTCAGCCTGCGTAAAACCTTCGGTATTCATACTTTGCGCAATTTTTCGCTTTACTATCTGCTCGATATCGATCCGCTGCTCGGCGATTATACGTTTGAAGAAGTGCTCAGACACATTATTTTTTCACTTCGTGATATTAATAATGAAAAAACTTTGCGAGCTATGAACACGGCCAATCTCAAGCTTGCAAATTCGCCGTTTATGCGTGTTATGCCGCTTGTTGTTAAGGATTTGGCTATCGGTATTGCTTCGCTTTTTACGGGCGAGAAGGCTACAACCGTACTGTTTACCAACCTGGGTAAAATTGATCTGCCCGAGGATATGCTGGAGTTTGTTGACTGTGTTGAAGTTATGGCCGGCCCCGGGCGGCTGAATGCAGTGCGCTGCGGCGGCTGTGGAGTTAAAGACAAGTTTATTATTGATTTTGCAAACATTTTCGAGGAAAGCGACATTGAAAAGCGCTTTTTTACTGCTCTTGTAAAGATGGGAGCACACGTTAAAATAGAAAGTAACAGGAGGTGAACGGAAGATGTCATATTGTGTCAATTGCGGTGTTGAGCTTGACGACAGCGCAAAAAAATGTGCGCTGTGTTCAACGCCCGTTATCAATCCCAATGCTTTGATACCGCCCGAGGAAGCTGTTCCGCCGTTTCCGAGCCGTGTTGTTATCCCTGCGGAGGTTCGCCGCAGATACGGTGCCTTTATAGCTTCAATGGTGTTTTTGATTCCTAACATAGTGTGTCTTGTCATTAACCTGTTGTTCAATTTCGGATATCTTTGGGCCACGTATATCAATGCTACGAGCGCCCTGGTATGGCTGCTGCTCGTGTTTCCGTTCCTTTTTAAAAAGCCGAAGAGCTATATTATCGTGCCGATAGATGCCGTCGGTGTGTTTTTGTATACTGCGGTTTTCTATGCCGTGGAACACGGCCACGGCTGGCTTTTCGAGCTGGCTTTGCCGCTTATACTGGTAACTGCCGCCTTTGCGTTTTCTGTTGCAGAGTGGATAAAGCATAAAAAGCTCGATTGGCCAATACTTATTACTTCTCTTTTGTTGCAGACTGCGGTTGCTTCTTTCGGAATTGAACTCATATTCCGATATTATTATGAGCTTTCGCTTCTGCCCGTTGTTTCGATAATTATAGCCGCGTGCTGTCTTGCTCTTGTTGCTTTTTTCCTTTCTGTTCTTAAAAACAAGCGGCTCAGAGCCTGGCTTTCACGAAAATTTTTTATTTGATTTGAGGAGATAGATTATGAAGACTAAAGCAAAGGTTGTTCTCGGTGCCGTTGGTGCGGCTGCTGCCGTAAACTGTGTTCGTGCGGCCGCCTTTAAACCCGAAAAGCGCGAAACATCACCGCTTCCCGCAGAAAACTGTAATGTTGAGCGTGCAATTGAGCACATAAGCGGTGCTATTCAGATTCCTACAATTTCATATCCGGACAGTGATATGGTTGATTGGTCACAGTTTGAGAAATTCCACAAATTTCTTGAAGACTCATATCCGCTTATTGCTGAGAATCTTGAAAGAGAAGTTGTATCAAAGGCGAGCCTTCTCTACCGTTGGAAGGGAACGAATTCTTCGCTTGATGCAATAGCACTTCTTTCGCATCAGGATGTTGTTCCTGTTTCAAAGGGGACAGAGCAGGATTGGGAGCACGAGCCGTTCAGCGGCGATGTAGATGACGAATTTATCTGGGGCAGGGGTGCCATGGATATGAAGAATCATCTTATCTGCGTTATGGAGGCTGTTGAAACTCTGCTTGAAGAGGGCTATCAGCCTGTAAGAGACGTTTATCTTTGCTTCGGTCACGATGAAGAAATTGTTGCCTCAGAAAATTCCGGTGCAGGTGAAATAGCACGCCTGCTTAAAGAAAGGGGAGTACGGCTGGACTGCGTTATTGACGAGGGCGGTGCAATTCTGCCGGTCAATATCAAGGGTATTATTAACGGCTTTATTGCCGGTATCGGAATTGCCGAAAAGGGCTATGCCGATTTTGAAATTACCGTTGAAACCAAGGGCGGTCATTCCTCGCAGCCGCCTAAACACAGCGGTCTTGGTAAGCTTGCCGATGTTATAAAGGACCTTGAAAATAATCAGTTTAAGGCTGAAATGCTTCCGTTTGTTAAGGATTTGTTCGACAGTGTCGGCAGAAGAGTATGCTACCCTGCAAAGCTTATAACCTGTAATCTCAAGCTGCTTAACCCTGTAATCAAGGAGGTTATGAAGCTTATTCCGCCTGCCGCAAGCCTTATCCGTACAACTACGGGTGTTACTATGGCTCAGGGCAGTCCTGCCGCAAATGTTCTTCCTCAACGTTCAAGTATTGTTGTTAACTTCCGCGGTATGCCCGGCTGTTCAACAAAGGATATTGAAGAGCACATCCGAAAGGTTGTTAAAAATAAGGATATTCAGATTAAGTGCCTCAAATCAAAAGAGCCTTCTGCCATTTCTCCGACAGACAGCAGGGCTTTCAAGGCAATTGAAAACATAACCGTTTCCGACTATCCCGAGGCTATAGTTGCGCCGTATCTTGTAATGGGCGGCACGGATGCTTATCACTATGAGCTTGTGTGTGAAAATATTTACAGATATTCGCCTTTTATTGCTGATACAAAGCTTCTTCTTTGTACTCACGGCACCAACGAGCGCCTGCCCAAAAGCACGGTAGGCGAGGCTGTAGTGTTCTTTAAACGCTATATCAAGCAGCTCGCATCTGACTGAATATGATAAAATCTCCTTTAATCCGATGTTTTGTTCGGGTTAAGGGAGATATTTTTTTCAAAACGTTAAAAAATTTCAAAATATTACTTGTAATTAATAATTATTGCATATATAATTAATCTATATGTCTAAAGATATGGAGAGGAGAGATGAAGGCCAATGTTGGGTAAGTACGTAAGGGTAAATGTTACTAATGCAATCAATACCCAAAATGAGACCGAGGGCTATATTTACGAGCTCAATTACGGCAGAGTAGAAGGCCATTCTCTCGCAGGAAATGATCAGTTTGCTTATATTATGGGCATCGATCATCCTGTGCGAAATTTTGACGGACGTGTTATCGCCATTATCACCCGTAAAAACGGTGTTAAGGTTTGGGTGGTTGCACCTAAAAGCACGCGTTTTATTGTCAACGATGTTAAGCCGGCAATTGAATTTGCTGAGGGCACGGGCAGAAATTATAATCTGGAATGCCTTTATGAAAGCAGCTGCGGTGCAGTTGTTTTCAGAATGATAGCAGGTGAGGTGCGTTATCTTCTTATTAAAAACAAGCGCAGTGCCAACTGGGGTTTCCCCAAGGGTCATATTGAGCGCGGCGAAACAAAAGAAGAAACCGCCCGAAGAGAAGTGCTTGAAGAAACGGGAATCCGTATTCAGATAATTCCCGGATTTATTTCAAAATCTGAATATACTATTCAGGGTAAGGTTGAAAAATCAGTTTCGATTTTCGTTGCCAAAACCTCGGATACTCAGACAATCATTCAGCACGAGGAAATAGAGGATTATATATGGCTTAATTATGATAAAGCTATTAAAACACTTAAATTTGAAAATGACAGGGCCATACTCGAAAAGGCACATGAATTCCTGTTAAGAATTGGTGAAATAGAAAAATAAGGTGGTTAAATAATGTCAGAACAGCTGGCAACTTACTTTGTAGATTTGTTTCAGAATAAAATTCCCGAAGAACTTATAGTTTTTGTTATATCACTTTTTCCGATTCTTGAACTGCGCGGCGGTATGATTGCCGCGAGCATTCTCGGCCTTGAACTGATACCTTCATTTATTATTTGCTACATCGGCAATATGATACCTATTCCGTTTATTCTGTTGTTTATTCGTAAGATATTTCAGTTCCTGCGGGATAAGCCTTTTTTCGGTAAGGTTATTCAAAAGCTTGAAATTCGTTCGATGCGCAAAAGTGAATCGGTAAAAAAATACGGTAAATGGGGTCTGCTCATTTTTGTTGCAATTCCGTTACCGGGTACAGGCGGTTGGACGGGTGCGCTTGTAGCTGCACTTATGGATATGAGAATTAAAACATCAACTTATGTTATTGCGGTCGGTGTATTTATTGCGGGCGTTATTATGTCGGTTATTTCGTACGGCATACCTGCACTTATATCGTTTTTTCAGTAATTTAAATGTCATAAAATATACAAACTGTATAAAGGAGAAATATTTATGAACAAGCTTTACGGTGCATACTGCAGAACTTATCAGGCAGCCTTCAGAGTTGCCACAAAGGTTCTTGACTGGACCGGTCCTCAGGTTGTCAAAGGGCCCGGCAGTGTTACAAAACTGCCGTCTCTGCTCAAGAGTCAAGGGATTAACAACGTTATGATAGTAACGGATAAGGTTCTTCACAGCCTTGGTCTGCTTGACAGTCTTAAGGCAGGCCTTGAAAGCAAGGGCATTAATTTTGTGATTTATGACGGCACTCAGCCTAACCCGACTATACCCAATGTTGAAGAGGCTAAGGATATATACATAAATCATAATTGCCAGGCTGTCATTGCTTTCGGCGGCGGTTCACCGATGGACTGCGCAAAGGTTGCAGCCGCACGTGTTGCCGCACCCGGTAAGCAGATTCCGAAAATGAGAGGCACTCTCAAGGTTCTTGCAAAGCTTCCTCCTCTTTACGCCATTCCCACAACGGCAGGTACGGGCTCTGAGACAACTCTTGCCGCTGTTATAGTTAACCCCGACACACACGAAAAGTTTGCAATCAATGACCCCTGCCTTCGTCCGAAGGTTGCGGTTCTTGACCCTGAGCTTACCGTCGGCCTTCCGCCTCACATTACTTCCACAACGGGTATGGATGCGCTTACACACGCTGTTGAGGCGTATATCGGCAAGAGCAATACACCCAGCACAATCGAGGCTGCCGAAAAAGCTGTCAAGATGATTTTTGCAAACCTTGAAACAGCATACAACGAGCCTAAGAACATAGATGCACGTGACAATATGCTCAACGCTTCTTTTTATGCCGGTATTGCTTTCACACAGGCTTACGTCGGCTACGTTCACGCCATAGCTCATAATCTCGGCGGCTTCTATAATGTTCCTCACGGTCTTGCAAATGCGATAATCCTGCCCTATGTACTGCGCTATTACGGCGATACAATTTATACACAGCTTTCAAAGCTTGCTGACCTTGCCGGTCTCGACACCAACGGTAAGTCAGATGCCGAAAAGGCAAATATGTTTATTGATGAAATCTGCGCAATGAACGAAAGAATGAAGATTCCGTCATGCTTTGACTGCATCAAGGAAGAGGATATTCCGACAATTGCAAAGCGTGCGATGATTGAGGGTAATCCGCTCTATCCCGTTCCCAAGCTTATGGACGAGGCAGAGTGCGAGAGAATTATCCGCTCTATGATGGCATAATTCAATAAAAACCATTGGGAAAGTGTGCTTTTTGAGTATACTTTCCCTTTTTATTTGCGTGAATATTAAAAATATATTAAAATGCTTATTTTTATTTGCATTATAATTATTATTGTGGTACAATGAGCAAATAAGAATGGAGTGATATGCAAATGACTTATTTTGAACAGATTGTCGGTTTTTTTCAGCAGGCAGCGGGTGTCATAACATCCTTTCGCTTTTCTGATTTTTTAGATATATGTCTCGTCGCCTTTGTTGTGTACAGCGTTGTAAAGCTCGTGCGCGAAACAAGAGCCATTCAGCTTTTCAAAGGTATTCTTCTTTTCGGCTTGGTTTATGTTGTCATCACCGTGCTTGAGATGCAGGCAAGCGTTTATCTTTTCAGGAGCGTTGCCACCAATGCAATCGTCTGCCTTGTAATTATATTTTCTCCCGAAATTCGTCACGCTCTGGAAAGCGTCGGCAGGCGAAGCTTTTCCACACTCTCTCCCTTCAATTACAGCAAAAACGCAAGACAGCTCCACAATGATAAAATCAACAATATGATTACCGAGGTCTGTCGTTCCGCAGGCACGATGAGCGAAAAGAAAATCGGTGCTCTTATGGTTTTTGAACGTCAGACGCTTCTGGGCTCCATTATCGAAACCGGCACAACGGTTGATGCACTCGCCACGGAAGAGCTTATCGGAACCATATTCTTCCCCAAGACCCCTCTTCACGACGGTGCCGCCATTATCCGAATGGACAGAGTTGCTGCCGCAGGCTGTATTCTGCCGCTTACAAAAAACAATGAGCTGAGCAAAGAGCTTGGCACAAGACATCGTGCCGCACTTGGTATGTCGGAAGAAAGCGATGCGGTTGTGGTTGTTGTTTCGGAGGAAACCGGCTATATTTCAATAGTTGAAAAGGGCAGAATCAAGCGCAATATTTCCTCAGCCGAGCTTCGTGACATTCTTCAGAATTATCTTATAACAAAAGAAACGAATGAATCCGGCAAGCTTATTGATAAAATCAAAAACATATTCAAGAAAAAGTGAAAGGAGAGAGCCTGATGAACAGAATAGCAAACATAACCCATAAGCTTTTTTATGATAACAAGGTTCTTATGGTTTTCTCCTTTGTGGTTGCAGTTATTATCTGGCTGCTTGTTGTTATTTCATTCAGCCCCGTTGATACGGCAGTTATCAAGGACGTTCCCGTTACGCTTGACCTTGCTAATAGTGTACCTGCACAGTTTGATTTGGAAATTTTCGGTCAGTCGGAATTTTCGGTTGACGTTGAAGTATCGGGCAAGCGCTATATACTTTCTTCCGTTGCCGATAAAAATTCCGTCAAGGTTGTTGCGCAGACGGCTTACGTTGATTCTGCAGGCAAGCACACACTCACTCTCAAGGCTTCCAAGGTCAAAGAGTCAGACGAATTTGAAATTGTCGGCCTGTCCGACGAATTCATTGAGGTTTTCTTTGATGTCTATATGGAACAGGATTTTAATCTTGAACCCAGAATCAATGCCGATGATGAGCTTGTTGAAAAGGGCTTTGTTGCCGGTGACCCCGTACTTTCGGCTGAGTCCGTTGTTATTTCGGGCCCTGCCACTGAGGTTCGTGCAGTAAAGAGTGTTTTTGCCGAAATAAATATTGACAAGCCTCTTTCACAAACAAAAACACAGGCGGCAGAAATCAATGCGTACAACGAAGCCGGTGCGGTATTGCATTATCTTTCGTATAATTACGGCAATTCCGATGTTACGGTTACGGTTCCGGTATATTATGTTGTAAATAAACCTACGTCGGTCACTTTTAAAAATGCACCTTCCGCTTATATAGATGAGCCATTCAGCTATACGATTAACCCTGCACAGTTTAACGCAGGTATTCAGGGGATTGACGGCAGCAACACTGTTGAAAGCATTGCGATTGCTACCATCGATTTTGCACAGCTTAAGCCGGGCAAAAACGTGTTTACTGTTTCTGCCGATTCCGTTCCTTCGGTTTACTCGCTTGAATCCTTTAACGATTTTGAAGTTACGGTCAGCGTAACGGGCTGCAAAAGCAAGACACTTACCGTGCCTGCGGAAAATATCAGTTTTGTAAATGCACCTCAGAGCTATAATGTTGAATCTGTTGTAAGATCTGTCGGCAGTGTCACGGTTGTCGGCCCCGAGGCATCGCTTTCGGTCGTCACACCGTCTGAGCTTTTTGCAACCGTAGACTTAAGCGGTGCTGATTTATCTGCAACACAGCAGGAATTTTCCGCAAGAGTTTCGGTTAAAAACAGCGAAGACTGCTGGGTTAGCGGCAGTTACAGTGTTGTAGTTTCTCAGTAAATCCGCACGAGTTATTTGAAAGGAGGGAAACTGAATGAGGTTAAGATTTGCCGTTCCCGTGCTTCTTGCACTGTTGCTGGCACTTTCCGGCTGTTCACTTGAACTTAAGTCTATAGAAACTCTTATGCGTCCGCCGTTGACCGCGACCGAACAGGAGCTTGAAAAATCAATCGACACCTATCTCGGCAACAATATTTCGCTTCGTTCTCCGGCTTCGGGCAGTTTCCACTCTGCAATTACTCTGCATGATCTTGACGGCGATAAAAACGATGAAGCGATTATCTTCTATGTAAACAACAACGATACCGCCGTTGTCAGAATGTGCGTGCTCAAAAAAAACAGTAACGGCTGGCAGTTAGTGTCCGATTTTGCGGGTAACGGCAGCGGAGTATATTCGGTTGATTTTTACGACCTCAACAACGACGGCGGCGATGATATGCTTGTCAGCTGGTATTTGTTTGAGGATAAGGTTAACAAAACACTTACGGTATATTCAAGCAGCAGAAAGGGCAATGAAATCAATTTTTCCGCCTGTGCTACGGAAAACTACAATCTGCTTTGCGTTGCGGATATTTTTTCAAACGGTGAAAAGCAGCTTATATTGACTTATACCGATACTGCAAAAAAGAATGACAGAACCAACATCCGCCTTATGAGTCTTAACGAACAGAACAGGGTAGTGCTTGTGGCTGAAACTTCGCTTGACGACAGAATCAGCAGCGTAACATCTCTTAAAGCTGACAAGCCGTCCGATTCCGAGGACACGCGAATATTTGCCGATGCTTTGCTTCGCGATAATAAGCTGATTACCGAAATTCTGGTTTGGAATGCTGAAAAGAAATGCTTTGTTGAGCTTATTTCACCGTCTCTTCAGTACGAAGGCCTTGTGACTGCCAGAAGCAGTAATCTTTACAGCTTTGATATTGATGCTGACGGAATAATCGAAATTCCCAAGCGTGAGCCTATTGCCAAATATAAAAATTCCGATACTTTGTCAGGCTATATGCTTGTATGGTACGACTATAATAACGGCGGTTTCTTTAAAGAACGCAGTTATATCGTTAATATCCGTGACAATTACCGTATTTATGTTCCTGCCGTACTTGACGGTAAATTAACAGTTAAAAATAAATCGGCTTGGGTATTCCTTGATGACGCGGGGAACGAGCTGTTTGAAGTTTGTACTTACAAAACGGATGAATGGGCCCGCAATCAGTCTGAATCTTCCGTTGTGCTGCTTACAACCGGCGATAAAGTCTATGTCTGCAATGCCGGAGAAAAGCTGTCTGACTACAACATTGAGCCGACTGACCTTGTGAAGTATTTCTCGCTTAACAGTTAATACACGGGAAAGGGGAGAGTAAGAATTTGAAAAAAATATTGGTTGCAGAAGATGAATCTGCAATACGTGAGTTTATTGTCATAAATCTCAAACGTAACGGCTATGAAGTTATTGATACGGAAAACGGCGAAAAAGCGCTTGAAGCCTATTATGCCGAAGGCGGAAACTTTGACATAGTATTGCTTGATATAATGATGCCCGTTGTTGACGGACTTGAGGTTTGTAAGCAGATAAGACAGCATAACCATAACATCGGTATCATAATGCTTACTGCAAAAACGCAGGAAATTGATAAAGTAACCGGACTTATTATGGGCGCGGATGACTACGTTACAAAGCCTTTTTCTCCGTCTGAGCTTATGGCCAGAGTAGATGCGTTATACAGACGCGTAAGCGTATTCAAGGGTGAGGCTGTGCCTATTCCCGACCCGTCGGAATATATGCTGCGCAGCGGCGATTTTGTGCTGAATTTACGCAGCAGAACACTCACGAGACGCGGTGAGCTTATTGAACTGACACAGGTTGAATTTCAGATTATGGAGTACTTTCTTCTTCATCCCGATCGGCCTCTTGACAGGAACGATATCCTTGACCACGTTTGGGGTGACAAGTACGTCGGCGAAGAAAAGGTGGTTGACGTTAACGTTCGCCGCCTGCGTATGAAAATTGAGGATGATCCGTCAACACCCCGTCACCTCACAACAGTCTGGGGTATGGGATATAAATGGATTAATTAAGTCTGTCGGTATTTAAAATGAAAGGAGGATGGCAGATGCGTAAACTCAGCGGTGTTACAAAACGCTGGTTATACAGTGCTTTCAGTGTTATTGCCGGTATAATTCTTTTGGTAGCCGTTACTGCCGTCTTTCTTGTTAAAGGGTACTACTACAATTACGTTGAAATGACTCTTGACTCACACGCTTCTGACCTTGTAAACAGCTATTTTTCAAATTATATCGGAACGGGTAACGATACCTTTGTTTCAGGTGCCATAAATTTTGTTGAAAACTTTTCCGACAAGGATATGATGGATGTCTGGGTTATCGACAGCAGCGGCAGACCGGTTGTTTCCGCTTCGGGATTTGAAATCCAGGACAATATGACAATGCCTGATTATGACCTTGCCCTTGCTTCCGATTCGGATAAGGGTATGTGGACGGGTAAGCTTTCAAGCGGCGAAAAGGTTATGGCAGTGACTGCCGTTCTACCCGATTCAAACGGGCGTAACAGCGGCGCAATAAGATATATCTGTTCGCTTGAAGAGGTAGATAATACACTGACCACCATAACGGTATTTATCGCTTTGCTGGCCGCCTGCGTTATGCTGCTTGTTCTTGCTACGGGCAGTTTCTTTATCCGTTCAATTGTAAGACCCGTTCTTCATATTAACGATACCGCCAAAGAAATTGCCAAGGGTAACCTTTCTGCCCGTGTGGACAGTAACGGTATGCACGATGAAATTGATGAACTCGGTTCGACCTTCAACGATATGGCCTCGGCACTAGGTCAGGCGGAAGAGCTTAAAAATGATTTTATTTCAACAATTTCCCACGAGCTGCGTACACCGCTTACCGCGATAAAGGGCTGGGGCGAAACATTGATTCAGCTTGATAATTCTGACCCTGAAACAACAAAGAGGGGTATGTCGGTTATTATCGACGAATCACAGCGTCTTGCCGAAATGGTTGAAGAGCTGCTTGATTTTTCAAGAATGCAAAGCGGAAAAATGCGGCTTAATAACAGCAGATATGATATTCTTGCAGAGCTTGACGATGCTATTTTTTCAATGAAAAGCAGAGCGGCAAGTGAAGGGCTTGAATTTACTTATAATGTGCCTCAGCTCACTCTTGCAATGTACGGTGATGCTGGCAGAATAAGACAGGTATTCATTAATCTTCTCGACAATGCCATCAAATACAATAAACCCGGCGGTAAAATATCGGTTACGGCACAGATACTTGCAGGTAATCTTGTAATCCGTTTTTCGGATACCGGCTGCGGCATTTCCGCAGACGATATTCCCCATATAAAAGAAAGGTTCTTCCGTGCCAATTTGTCCGTTCACGGTACGGGAATCGGTCTTGCGGTTGCAGATGAAATTATCAATATGCACGGCGGTACAATGGAAATTGAAAGCAAGCTGAATGAAGGTACAACAATTACGGTTTCATTTCCGCTGGAGTCCTTGGATGTTCAAGAGTTTATGAACGATTAAAATATCAGTTAACCCGGAAAGGAAAGATAAATATGAGCGAAAAAGAAAAAATAAAATATTCCGGTGTCGGCGGCGAAGCGCTGATTGAAGGAATTATGATGAAAGGTCCGTACGGTGCGGCTATGGCCTGCCGTATGCCCGACGGGTCAATAGACCTTACGAGAAAAGAGTTTAAATCCGTTACGGATAAATTCAAAATTCTGAAAAAACCGTTTATCAGAGGCCCTGTCAATTTTGTTGAACAGATGCTTTTCGGCTACAAGTGTATGATGGAGTCCGCCGAAAAAACCGCCTTTGATTCCAACGAAATGAACGAAGAGGAAATGTCAAAGCTCGACAAATGGTTAAGCGACCATTTCGGCCCGAAGATGATGGCGGTAATCGGTGTCATCGCAATGGTGCTCGGCTTCGGTCTTGCGTTTCTGATGTTCTTCTATCTCCCCACATTGGTTACAGACCTTATCAATGACCACCTTGCAAACGGCAGTCTTGACCGCTTCCGTCCGCTTATCGAGGGCGTTATGCGAATGATTATATTCGTTGCATATATGTGGGGTGTTTCACAGATGAGCGATATAAAACGCGTTTTCAAGTACCACGGTGCAGAGCATAAATCAATATTCTGCGTTGAGCACGGCCTTGAGCTGACGGTTGAAAACGTCCGCAAACAGTCACGCTTTCATCCCCGCTGCGGCACAAGCTTTATCTTTATAACGATTATTCTCAGTATTGTTGTTTCGTCACTTGTTGTCGTTATTGCGCCCGAAATCCGTGATATACGCTGGCTGTGGATTATTGTTAAAATCCTTCTTCTTCCGCTTATAATGAGCATCGGCTACGAATGTATCCGACTTGCCGGCAAGCACGACAATTTCTTTACGAGAGCGCTGTCGGCACCGGGTCTTATGATGCAGAGGATTACTACCAAGGAGCCCGAAGACGATATTATCGAGGTCGGTATCGCGGCTATCAAGGCTGTTATCGATCCGCCTGAAGAAACCGAAAAAGCAGAAGAAAATACGGATATTTCCGACGAAAACAATGAAGCTGAATGAGTTGAGAAAAAGGCTGAGAACTATTCTTGAGCCTTGCTCGGGTGAGGAAAGCGCCTTTGAGGCTGACTGCATAGCCGCCGATATCATCGGTTGTACAAATTCTGCTTTGAGGCTGCACTCAGATACAGAGGTTGATGAATCGGTTGTTGATAAGGCGGTAAGTTTTGCTCGGCGCAGATTGCTTCACGAGCCGCTTCAATATATACTCGGCAAATGGGAGTTTTACGGCAGAGAGTTTTATGTTGGCGAAGGTGTTCTAATTCCGCGGCCCGAAACCGAACTGCTTATTGATGTTGCTTTGAACGAGCTGAAAAACAAGAAAAGTCCCGTATGCTACGATTTGTGCTCGGGCAGCGGCTGTATTGGTATTACGCTTTCAAAAGAAATACCCGACAGCAGCGTATATATGCTTGAAAAGTCCGAAATGGCGTTTGAATTTCTCAAAAAGAACATCGTTCACAATACCGCCTGCGGCTGCAAGCCTTTGCTTGGTGATATTTTTGAGTGTAACGGCTTTGAGGAGAAGGCGGATATTATCCTATCAAATCCGCCGTATATCTGCTCGGACATTATTTCTTCGCTGCAGCCCGAGGTGCTTAAAGAGCCTTTAATGGCGCTTGACGGCGGAGAAAGCGGTCTGATTTTCTATGAGGTAATTGCCGATAAGTGGACTGAATTTCTCAAGCCGGACGGTGTTATTGCTGTTGAAATCGGCGAAGAACAGGGCGAAAGTGTAAGCGCTGTATTTAAAACGAAGTTTAACGATGTTAAAGTTATCAAGGATTTTTCCGGCAACGACAGAGCAGTTGTTGCAAAGGATTTAATAAACTAAATGAAAACGGAGTATTTGAAATGATATTTGACTTATTGAGAATGAGCAGTATGGACTCAACAGAAAAAATGCAGCTTATAATGGATATCGGCGTGCGTATTTTCGTTGTTTTCTGTGTTCTGCCGATACATGAATTTGCTCACGCTTATATTGCCAACAAGCTTGGTGACAGCACAGCAAGGCTTAAGGGAAGAATGACAATATCACCAATGGCTCATATTGACCCCATCGGTGCACTTATGATATTCCTTGTAGGCTTCGGCTACGCTAAGCCCGTGCCCGTAAATATGCGCAATTTCCGTAAGAGAGATAAGAATGCATCAGAGCACGACAGTATTTATTATTACAGTGCAACACCAAGATATGACCCCGGATATGCAAAGCGTTGTATGGCTCTTGTTTCTCTTGCGGGCCCGCTTTCAAACCTGCTTATGGCGTTTATAAGCCTGATTCTTATGAACATCACTCTGATTTTTGCTTCCGAGTCGCTTCTTATTGCAATTGTTTATTATTTCTTTTTCTTCTGCGCAAGCATTAATATTAACCTTGCCGTTTTCAATCTTATTCCTATTCCGCCTCTTGACGGTTCGAGAATTTTAAGTGTGATACTTCCCGATAAGATTTATTTTAAGATAATGCAGTATGAGCGTTACATTATGATTGGTATAATGCTTTTACTCTTTACCGGTATTCTGTCAACGCCGCTCGGTTTTATTTCAAATCTTGTTTTCAACGGACTTAATTTTGTGGCAAGTCTTCCGTTCAGACTTATTTAAAGGGGTATAAATTTTGGAACCGATACAGTATAAAACCGAAGTTTTTGAAGGTCCGCTTGACCTGTTGCTGTTTCTTATCAGCAAGCATAAGGTCAGTATTAACGACGTTGTTATTACTGAGCTTATAGACCAATATATAGAATATATCCGTGCAATGCAGCTGGAGAATATGGAAATAGCCAGCGAATTTCTGGAGATGGCGGCAAGGCTTGTTTATATCAAAACAGTTTCTCTTTTGCCCGTTTATGATGATGCGGAAAAGCTGAAAGAAGAGCTTCGCGGCGAGCTGAGTGAATATGCCGACTGTCAGCTGATGGCAGGCAAGCTCGCAAAAATCGCCAACGGCTTTGATTTCCTTGAAACACCGCCCGAAAAGATTGAAGCGGATATGACCTATACACGTATTCACGCACCCGATGAACTGCTTAAAGCGTATATTTCCGCTATAGGCAAAAGTATGCGTAAACTGCCGCCGCCCGTAGAGGCTTTTACAAAAATTGTTGCGGCAAAAATAGTTTCAGTCGGATCAAGAGTAAGCGTTATACTTGCCAAGCTTAAAATCGGCGAAAAAAAGAGCATTGAGCATCTGTTTGAAGAATCAACCTCACGCTCTGAAATGGTAGCAACTTTTCTTGCCATTCTCTCACTTGTCAAATCCAAGCAGATTTATATTGACGGTGAAAAAACATCGGCAACCATTGAACTTATTGCGGAAGGAGAAACACAATGAACGCAAAAGAATTGAACTCTGCTCTCGAAGCAATACTGTTTGCTTCGGGTGAACCGCTTGAAATTATCAGAATTGCAGAAGTGCTTGAATGTGACAGCGAACAGGTTGAAAGCATTGCCGTAAATTTGTCAAATAAGCTTGAAGAAAGCGGAAGCGGACTTTGCCTGAAAAAGCTCGGGGACAAGCTCCAGCTTTGCTCAAAGCAGGAATATGCACCGCTTATCAGAGAGATACTCGACCTTAAGCGCAACACGCCTCTTTCAGGTGCCGCTTTTGAGGTGCTTGCAGTTATTGCGTATAATCAACCTGTTACAAAGTCCTTTGTAGAGCAGGTCAGAGGTGTTGACTGCTCGGGCGTTATTGCTACGCTTTGTCAGCGCGGCCTTATTGAAGAAAAGGGCAGGCTTGAGCTGCCGGGCAGACCGCTTATTTACGGTACAACGGCACATTTTCTCCGAAGCTTCTGCGTGTCGGATTTGAGTGAACTGCCTCCGCTCCCCGAAAAGAGTGAGGAACAGCTGCAGAAAGCACTTGTTGAGCCAAGGGAAACTCCCGATAAGAAAAACACACCCGAAACCGTTGTTCTTTCTGCAGAAGGACTCATCTCCGAAGAGGAGGACACGGTGTTCAACGAAGACTTTACATAATAAAGGGGAGGTGTCAGCTTGACTGCGCTCGCAATAATTTTGGGCATTATAGCCTTTTTTGTGCTGATTTTATCAATCAGGTTTACGGTCTATATGACCTATGACGAAGAGTTTATGCTCGACATTTCTTGGCTTTTTATAAAGCTTCATATTCTTCCTAAAAAGGAAAAAGAAGAAAAGCCGAAAAAGGAAAAAGAACCGAAAAAAGAAAACGAGGAAGAGCCTTCCGAAGAAAAGCCCGAAAAGGAAAAGAAGGATAATATACTGGTATCTTTCTATAAAAATCAGGGCTTTTCAGGTGTACTCCAGCTTTTGAAGGATACCGTCAACGCCATTAACGGTATGTTCGGCACAATATTCCGCCATTTCGTTTTCCGTGAGCTTAAGTTATATATGACCGTCGGTTCAGCTGACGCCGCAGAAACGGCACAGCTTTACGGAAAGACCTGTGCGGCTGTATTTCCTGCAATGGGTCTTATTACAAGCACTTGTAATGTCAAGGAATACGACTGTGCGGTAAGGCCGAACTTTATGGTTGCGGAAAAAACAGCAGTATTCCGCGTCGTGCTTTCCTTTAGGCCGATTTTCGCTACTACCGCCGTTGTGGTGTTAGCATTCAAACTGTTATTTAAAGTGGTTTTCAAACTGCTTAAAAATAAACCTAAGGAGCCCGTTAACAAGGATTCCGAAACACAAAACGCAAACAATATCAAGGAGGATAAAAACATATGAAAGATCAGTCAGCAGCAGGAATTCTCGGTACAGCAATTGAAAAAATCCGTGACCTTGTCGATGTAAAGACAATAGTCGGTGAGCCCGTATTTTCCGCGGACGGTATTACAATCATTCCCGTTTCCAAGGTTTCTTACGGTTTTGCTTCGGGCGGTTCCGATTTCCCCTCAAAGTCCAATGCAGAGCTCTTCGGCGGCGGCGGCGGTGCAGGCATAACCATCACTCCCGTTGCATTCGTTGTAATCAACAACGGCAATGTTACAATCAAATCTGTTCCTTCGGGCGACAACACTGCCGAAAAGATTGTCGGCCTTGTTCCCGAGGTTGTTGATACCGTTTCGGGTCTTATCAACAAGAATAAGAACACTCAGGAAGATACTGCAGCTTCCGAAACCGTTCTTTAAGTAAAAAAACAATCGGATAACGCATATATATAAATAATGTTTTATATATGGGTGATCCGATGTTGAGAAAAACTGCATCATTTCTGTTATTGTTATTTGTTTTCAGCTTTGGCTGTTCCGCGCTTGATTCACCTAGCGTTTCTGCCCAAAGTGCTGTAGTTATGGCTGCAGACAGCCGTGAACTGATTTACGGTAAAAATGAGCATGAGCAAAGAGGTATGGCAAGCACCACAAAGATTATGACCGCTTTGCTCACGCTTGAGTGCGCTTCGCCGCAGAAACAGGTTACTGTTACCGAACAGATGGTGGCTGTTGAAGGCACTTCAATGGGCTTGTTACCCGGCGATAAAGTGACATACCGCGACCTTGTGTACGGTATGCTGCTGGCTTCGGGCAATGATGCGGCAAACACTGCTGCAATATCAATTTCGGGCAGCATTGCCGAATTTGCAAAGCTGATGAATAACCGCGCCGTACAGATAGGTATGCATAATACTTCGTTTGTAACGCCATCGGGCCTTGATGATGAAAACCATTATTCAACGGCCTTTGATATGGCTTTGCTTGGTTGCGAAGCAATCACAAATTCCGATTTTCTTTTGGCCTGCTCTTCGGTGCAGGCCGAGCTTTGCTATGGAAACGAGCCGTATACACGTTATTTATCAAACCATAACAAGCTTCTCAAAACCTTTGACGGTGCTGTTGGCATTAAAACGGGATTTACAAAGAAAAGCGGCAGATGTCTTGTTTCAGCCGCCGAAAGAAACGGTGTAACGCTTGTCTGCGTGACGCTTAATGCACCGAACGACTGGCAGGATCATAAAGCATTGCTTGAGTACGGCTTTGAACAAGTCTCGCTGAAAGCTCTCTATTGTTCTTTGCCGCAGGTAACTGTGTACGGCGGTGAGGCTGAAAAGGCTGATGTTGAGCTTTCCGAGCCGTTGAGTGTTGCCACGCAATGCAGTCCGGACAGGATTTCCGCACAGATAATTGTTAAACCTTATTTTATAGCTCCGTTAAAAAAGGGCGATATAGCAGGTGAAGTGCGCATATCGGTTGACGGTAAAACTGTTAAATCCGTACCGGTTAAAATTAAAGATGATGTAAAATCAATAACGCAGGAGGTTTTCAAAAAACCTTCGCTTTTAAAAAGATTAGCAGAAAAAATATCCGGTTTTTTCTGCAGAGAAAGGTAAAATTGTAAGCTATGCCCGACAATAAAGTTAGACTTCAAAAATTTATGGCCGACAACGGTATTGCTTCGCGCAGAAAATGTGAGGAATATATTGAAAATGGTCAGGTAAAGGTTAACGGTCAGACTGCTCATATCGGCGATAAAGTTAATCCAAAAAAAGACAGGGTCAGCGTTAACGGTAAGCTTATTTCCGTTAAGGACAAGCCAATCTATATAATGCTTCATAAACCCCGCGGTTATATAACGACTATGCTTGACGAACAGGGCAGAAAGTGTGTTGCCGAGCTTGTAAGCGATATTCCTGACAGAATTTATCCCGTCGGCAGACTTGACAGAGAATCGGAAGGTCTTCTTCTGATGACCAATGACGGTGCTTTTTCAAATGCTCTGACACATCCTGCAAAGCACGTGCCTAAAACCTACAGGGTTACAATACGCCCGAAAATTACGGACGAGCAGATTAACGCCTTCCACAACGGCATTGAAATTGACGGCAGAATGACCGCGCCTGCGGGACTACGCATTCTTGAAAAAACAGAAGGCAGGGTAGTTTGTGAAGTCATACTTTACGAAGGCAGAAACCGCCAGATTCGCCGAATGTTCGAGGAACTCGGTATTGAGGTTGCAAGACTCAAAAGAACAGCTGTCGGCTCCGTAAAGCTTGGTATGCTTCAGCCCGGCAAGTGGCGTGAGCTTACCGCCGATGAAGTTCGCAGGCTTACGCTGGCTTCGCAGAGAGGTGCTTATGATGATTGAGTTCAAGCCCGATATAAAGGATAATATCGTTGTTTACAACGCCTTTGAAGATAATAGGAATACCGGCAGAGTTCTGCTTACCGTTGAAAAAACCAAGGCTGTGCTTGTGAACATTCAGGCTGTTGATGATGAGACGGCAGAGGGACTTATCAGAAGCGCGTTGAACGCTGCCGCCAACCGTGACGGCTACAGCTGCGTTTATCAGCCCGAAGAATTCCGTAATGTTGCCGCAATGTTAGGATTCAGAAACGAAAACGGCGTTTTGGTCGGAGAAATTCCTTTCCTGCTTACGGGCTCCTGCTGCGGCTGCAGTAAGAATTGTCAATAATTGTCATTTTGTTGACTTAATAAAAAAATTTCTGATATATTATATTGAAAATAATCTCAAGGAGATTGAAATACAATGGTTAAAAGCATGACGGGCTTTGGCAGGGCCCAGAAAGAAATTGACGGAATGAGCATTTCCGTTGAAATCAAAAGTGTTAATCATAAGGGTTTTGAGTTTGGCTGTAAAACCCCCAGAACATACGGCTTTCTTGATGATAAGCTCAAATCGCTTGTTCAGAGCCTTGTTGCAAGAGGTAAAATCGAGTGCTATGTAATGATTAGCGCACTTGATACTGATGATTGTATTGTAGAAATTAATCATTCGCTTGCAGGCGGCTATTATAAGGCTCTTAAAGAGCTGGCCGAAAGATATTCTTTGAGGGATGATATCTCCGTATCTTCGCTTTGCCGTTGCAGTAACGATATTTTTGTTGTCCGCAAGGCGGCGGCCGATGAGGATGCTGTCTGGGAAGCCGTAAAAGCTGTTGCGCTTGAAGCAATTGAGTCCTTCATTAAAATGCGTGAGATTGAAGGCGGCAAACTCAAAGAAGACGTTATTTCAAGAAGCAGTGTTATTATCGGCAACGTTGAATTTATTGAAGAACGTTCACCGCAGACTGTCAAAGAATATAACGAGAAGCTTCTTGAAAGAATGAAAACGCTTCTCGGAGACGTTAATGTTGATGAACAGCGCCTGCTCACCGAAGCCGCGATATTTGCCGATAAGGTTGCCGTGGCAGAAGAAACGGTACGCCTTCGCAGTCATATAGACCAGCTTCATTCTTTGCTTGACAGCGGCGAGCCCGTCGGCAGAAAGCTTGATTTCCTTGCACAGGAAATGAACAGAGAGGCAAACACTATCGGCTCCAAGTGTCAGGACGTTGATATAACAAAGCGTGTTCTTGAAATCAAGGCCGAGGTTGAAAAGATAAGAGAACAGATACAGAACATAGAATAAGGTGAAAAATATATGAAACTTATTAATATCGGCTTCGGTAACCTTGTGAATGCCAATCGTCTTGTTGCCATCGTCAGCCCCGAATCCGCACCGATAAAGCGTATTATTCAGGACAGCAAGGAGAGGGGAATGCTTATTGATGCAACTCACGGCAGAAGAACAAGAGCTGTGATTATAACAGACAGCGATCACGTAATTCTGACC
The DNA here is from genome assembly GCA_017410325.1 of Clostridia bacterium. Lineage (GTDB taxonomy): Bacteria > Bacillota > Clostridia > Oscillospirales > Acutalibacteraceae > UBA8612. The sequence continues at coordinate 91,121 of JAFQRA010000004.1, forward strand.
TATCTCCAGTCGGAAACCGTTGCAAACAGACTCAATGAGTATGATGACGGAATTGATGATGAGGACGGTGATACCGATGAGTAATAAAAAAGGAATACTTGTTGTGTTTTCTGCTCCCTCCGGCTGCGGCAAAGACACAATTCTGCGTGAGCTTTTCAAAAAAGATACGGAAAATGAATTTATGCTTTCCCGTTCAATGACTACGCGTCAGCCCAGAAACGCAGAGCAGGACGGTGTGGATTACTACTTTGTAACCCGCGAAAAATTTGAAGAGCTGATCAATAACGACGGCTTTATAGAGTATGCCGAATATAACGGAAATTACTACGGTACACCCAAGGCACCCGTTGAAGAGTGGCTTGCCGAAGGTAAAACCGTTATTCTTGAAATTGAAGTACAGGGTGCTTCAAAGGTAAGGGCAACTTGCCCCGATTCTGTAGGTATATTTATTTTACCGCCTTCGCTTGAAGAGCTTGAAAGGCGCCTTCGCAACAGGCAGACGGATTCACCCGAGGTAATTGAAAAGCGAATTGCTCTTGCACCGGGTGAAATTGCTCACAGTAGGTTTTTTGATTACTGTGTCGTAAATGACGATATCGGAACAGCAACCGATGAAGTATATACAATTCTTAAAAATCTCAAGGAGGACAATAACAATGTCTGAAACAAAAAGAACCGAAATGAAATTCAATCCCGACCTCAGCGGTGTACTTAAGGGCCGCACAAGCCGTTATTCTCTTGTAATCGCAACAGCCAAGCGTGCAAGAGAAATCTGCGAGGCTGCAGACGCTCAGGGCGAAACAATTATTGAAAAGCCCGTAAGCCTTGCACTCAACGATTTTATCAACGGCGACTGCGTTCTTGTTGAGCCCGAAGAAATCAGAAATCTTTAATGCTTACCGTAGGAGTTGCTCTTGAAAATACGGCTTATCACTTCGATAAGCTTTACGATTATGCAGTGCCGGCTGATATGGCGGAAAAAGCCAAGCCCGGTGTACGAGTCCTAGTTCCCTTCGGTAAATCAAACGCAGGGAGACAGGGCTTGATTCTGCGTATAAATGACTCAGCTCCTGATGCAAAATTAAAGAATATTTTACAGATAAAAGACGATGAACCGCTTATAGACGGCGATTTACTCAAGCTTGTTTTCTGGTTGAAGGACAGAACCTTCTGTACTTATTTTGAAGCATTCCGCTGTATTGTACCTACGGGTATCGGACTTAAGCTGAATTACTGCTACGGCGCTGACCCGAATTATGAAAATAATGCGGAAAGCTTACCTTCTGATGAAAAAGAAATATATTTTTCGCTTCTGAAAACCTGCCGTTTCGTTGAAAAAAATAAGCTTCTGTCTGCTTTCGGGTTTAAGTCGGACGCACTTATACTCGATAAAATGTTCAAAAAAGGTGCTTTGCTCCGCAACGTTGATGCACAGCGAAATGTTGCTGACAAAACACAGTCTCTTTACAGGCTTACCGTTGAGGTGACCGAGCTTGAAAAGCTAGACACTTCTCTTACAGCAAAGCAGAAAAGTGTATGTGAGCTGCTCAGCTCAACAGGCGGAGCAAGTCTGAAAGAAATCTGCTATTTCACGGGCGTTACTGGTGCTGTAGTTAAAACACTTGAACGCAAAAACTTGGTTGAGCAGGTTGAGTATGAGATTTATCGAAGTCCGCTTGAAGGTAAAATTTCAAGCTCTATGCCCGATATCGTTCTCAGCGAAGAACAACAGCAGGTTTTTGAGTCTGTTTCTGCGCAGATGAACGGCGGCGAAAAGAACATTTCCCTGCTTTACGGCATTACCGGCAGCGGTAAAACGCAGATTTATATCAAGCTTATTGAAAAGGTAATTAACAGCGGTAAATCGGCAATAATGATGGTGCCTGAAATTGCCCTCACTCCGCAGATTATCAACAGATTCTGTTCATATTTCGGCGAAAAGATTGCCGTTTTCCATTCGGCACTTTCCCTTGGAGAAAGAACGGATGAGTGGAAGAGGGTCAGCAGAGGCGAGGTCAACGTCGTAATCGGTACACGCTCGGCGGTCTTTGCTCCGCTGAAAAATCTTGGTCTTATTATAATTGACGAGGAGCAGGAGCACACCTATAAATCCGAGCAAACTCCCCGATATAACGCCAAGGAGGTTGCACGCTTCAGGTGTGAAGAAAACGGTGCTTTGCTTTTGCTCGGCTCTGCGACACCCGATGTTGAAACCTTTGCGCGTGCACAAAAGGGTATATATACATTAAATACTCTTAAAAAGCGATATGCCGGTGCAACCTTGCCCGAGGTCGTAACGGTTGATATGGCCTATGAGGGCGATAATACTTTAAGCTCCGAGCTTGTTTCGTCAATCAGGGATACGCTAGAAAAAAAGCAGCAGATAATTCTTCTTATCAATCGCAGAGGGTACAATACCTTTGCCTCGTGTAAGGCCTGCAAAACCGTTGTTACCTGTCCGAACTGCAGTATATCGCTGACTTATCATCACGCAAATTCAAGGCTGATGTGCCATTATTGCGGCTATTCACAGCCCTTATCGGATAAATGTCCCGAATGTGAAAAGCAGGAGCTTGTGTATGCGGGCTTCGGTACTCAGCTTGTCGAGGACGAGTTAGCTCAGTTGTTTCCCGAGGCGCGTATTCTGCGGATGGACCAGGATACCACAATGCGCAAAAATGCACACGAAAAGGCGTTAACGGCATTTGCAAACGGTGAATATGATATTCTTCTCGGCACACAGATGGTTGCCAAAGGAATTGATTTTGAAAACGTAACACTTGTCGGCGTTGTTTCCGTTGACCAGCAGCTTTATAACGATGATTTCCGTTCACTGGAAAGAACTTTTTCTCTGCTTACACAGGTTGTCGGCAGAGCAGGCAGAGGAAAATCTAAGGGAAAAGCGATAATTCAGACTCTTACACCCGAAAATGAAATTATTCGGCAGGCGGCAAAGCAGGACTACGATGCTTTCTTTAAAAATGAAATTGCAATGCGCAGAATGTTGACCTATCCGCCTTACTGTGATTTATGTGTTATCGGCTTTTCGGGTGAGGATGAAAACAAAGTGCGTATGGTATCGCGCTTGTTTTTCGGAAGATTCAAGGAGCTTGCCTCAACAAAGTATAAAAAACAAAAAGTTATTGTGTTAGGCCCCTTGCAGCCCAGACTGGCAAAAATCAGCAATAAATTCAGATACAGAATGATTGTAAAATGCAAAAATTCACCCGAATTCAGAGAATTTATTTCACAGCTTCTTATTGAATTCGGTAAGGATACAAAATTTGGCGATGTAAATGTTTTTGCGGATATCAATCCCGAGAGCATATTATAAAAGGTGATTAACAATGGCTATCAGAAACATTATTACTAAAGAAAACCCCTTGCTCAGAAAAAAGAGCAGAGCAGTTACGGATTTTGATGACAGACTTGCTACTCTCATTGACGATATGATTGACACTATGTACAAGGCGGAAGGTGTCGGCCTTGCCGCCGTTCAGGTCGGTGTACTCAGACGGGTAGTCGTTATTGATTGCGGTGACGGGCTTATGGAGCTTGTAAATCCCGAAATCATTGAGCGTGAGGGTGTGCAGGAGGAGGTTGAAGGCTGTCTTTCCCTGCCCGGTGAAAGCGGTGTTACCGTTCGCCCGATGAGTGTTAAGGTTAAGGCACAGAACAGGAACGGAAAATGGTTTTTCTATTCGGGTACCGGTCTTAAGGCGAGAGCCTTCTGCCACGAGCTTGACCATCTTGACGGTGTTCTTTACACCGATAATCTTTCACCCAACCAGGATTAATCGGAGAAAAAGATATGAAAATAGTTTTTATGGGCACACCTGATTTTGCTGTCGACTGTCTTGAAGCACTTGTCAGCAGTGAGCACGAGGTGGTTGCCGTATTCTCACAACCCGACAAGCCGCAGGGCAGAAAACAGATTCTTACTGCGCCTGAGGTTAAGGTTTGCGCACAAAAATACAATATACCCGTTTATCAGCCTGCAACCCTTAAAGGCGGTGATGCGGCTCAGCTTTTGCGCGAGCTTGCTCCCGAGATTATTGTTGTTGTTGCCTACGGCAAGCTTATTCCTCAGGAAATTCTTGATATTCCGAAATACGGCTGTGTCAACGTTCACGGCTCGCTTCTTCCCGAGCTTCGCGGTGCGGCACCGATACAATGGGCCGTTATCAACGGTTTGGAGGAAACCGGTGTCACAACAATGCAGCTTGATGCAGGTCTTGATACAGGCGATATTCTTCTTGTCAAAAAAACAAAAATTGAAGAAAACGAAACGTCCGGAGAGCTTTTTGACAGGCTCAAGGTTCTCGGCGCAGAAGTTCTTATGGAAACAATTGATGCAATGCTAAAGGGTGAATTGAATCCTCAAAAGCAGGATGATTCAAAATCCACCTATGCATCAATGCTTAATAAATCACTTTCACCCGTTGACTGGTCAAAGCCTGCCAAGGAAGTACACAACCACATCCGCGGTCTTGAGCCTTGGCCCGTTGCTACGACGGTTATTAACGGAAAGCCCGTTAAGCTTTTCGGCTGCAGGCTCGGAAATGCTTTCAACGGCAAAGCAGGCGAGGTCGTTTCAAGCGAAAAACAGCTTGAGGTTTGTTGCGGAGACGGTTATACCGTATTAATTACACAGCTTCAGGCACAAGGTAAAAATAAGCTTTCTTCCGCAGATTTCCTGCGCGGTTTTAAAGTAGAAAAAGGAACAATATTATTGTAATTTTATTTTAAAAGGAGGAGAAATTATGGGGTTTTTATATTGGGATAAGTATTATTTTCTGCTTGTTGTACCCATGCTGATTCTTTCGCTCGTTGCTCAGGTTATGGTGAAATCCGCATTTACCAAGCAGTCAAAGGTGCTTTCCGCAAGAGGTCTTACGGGTGAGCAGGCGGCCGCAAGAGTGCTTTATCACTACGGCATAACGGATGTCAGAATTGAACGTTCGCCTTCAGGTACTCTGTCTGACCACTTTGACCCGAAATCAAACGTAATTCGTCTGTCTGACGGTGTCTACGCAAGCACAAGTGTTGCCGCTATCGGAATAGCTTGCCATGAAGCGGGACACGCGGCGCAGCACGCACAGGGCTATGTTCCCATTAAAATCAGAAATGCTATATTACCGGTTTGCAACATCGGCTCAAAATTAGGTCTGCCGCTTGCTATTATCGGCTATTTTCTCGGCTTTGAGCCGCTGGTATCTGTCGGTTTGCTTTTATATGCACTGATTGCAGTGTTCCAGTTTGCAACACTGCCCGTTGAATTCAATGCCAGCAAAAGAGCAATAGATGTTATTGAAGATACAAATATGCTCGGCACGGAAGAAATAGGCGGTGCCAGAAAGGTGCTTACCGCTGCCGCTATGACTTATGTAACGGCGCTGCTTGTTTCACTGGCTAACCTGCTCAGATTTGTAATTCGCTTTTCGTCACGGAGAAACAGATGAAAACTGCAAGACAAACCGCTTTTGAAATTTTAAATAAGATTGAAAGAGACAAATCCTATTCAAACCTTACTTTGGACAGCTTTCTCTGTTCGGCTAATCTTTCGGGTGCCGACAACGCGCTTGTAAGTGCACTTGTTTACGGCGTTCTTGAAAGGTCTATTTCGCTTGATTACTGCCTTTCCCGCCACCTTAAGCAACCGCTGAAAAAGCTCAAGCCGCAGGTACTTACCGCCTTGAGGCTTGGTACATATCAGCTGTTTTTTATGGATAAGATTCCCGTTTCTGCCGCTGTCAACGAGAGTGTTACTCTTGTTAAGAAAAACGGCTGTGCCTTTGCTTCGGGTCTTACCAATGCCGTATTGCGTGCCGTTTCAAATGAAGGCTTTGTTCTGCCTGATGAAACACAAAAGCTTAAATATTACAGCGTTAAATATTCCTTCCCCGAAAATCTGGTTGCCTTATGGATAGATAGCTACGGCGAAGAAAACGCGGTCGGAATTATGTCCTCCTGCGCAGGAAGACCGCCTCTGACAATCAGGGTAAACACATTAAAAACCTCGCAGGAAGAGTTGACAGCCCTTCTCAAAAAAGATGGTGTTACTGCAGAAGAATCAACTGTTGTAAATGCCCTTAACCTTGAAAAAAGCGGCAGTATTGAAAAGCTTTCCTCCTTTGAAGACGGTTTTTTCCACGTTCAGGATGCAGCTTCACAGCTTTGTGCAAAAGCTCTTGAAGCAAAGCCCGACGAAACAGTGCTTGACCTTTGTTCGGCACCCGGCGGCAAGGCTTTTACCTGCGCACAGTATATGGAAAACCGCGGCAGAATTCTTGCCTGCGATATACACAGCCACCGTCTTGCGCTTATCAAAGAAGGTGCAAACAGGCTCGGCATAAATATTATCGATGTACTTCGCAGTGACGCCTCGGCTTTTAATAAGGATATGCCGCAGTTTGATAAGGTGCTTTGTGACGTGCCTTGTTCGGGCCTGGGTATTGTCCGCCGCAAGCCTGAAATCCGCCATAAATCTCTTGAGGAAAATTCGGCGCTTCCGGAATTGCAGTTTACAATTCTTTCAAATGCGGCGCGTTATCTGAAAAAAGGCGGCAGGCTTGTTTATTCAACGTGTTCGCTCAATCCTGCCGAAAACGAAAGAGTATGCGAGCGTTTTCTGAAAGATAACAAAGACTTTACTATTAAAGATATTTCCGATATTACGGATAATGTATATACAAATAACGGTATGATTACGCTTATGCCGCACAATAATTCTACTGACGGCTTTTTTATAGCCGTATTTGAGAGGAGTTAGGCTTTTGAAAAGAGATATCAAATCTATGACTCAGGCTGAACTTTCCTCTGCTTTTTCCGAACTCGGCTTACCTTCTTTTCGTGCAAAGCAGGTGTGGCAGTGGCTGCAGGAAAAGGGCGTAATGTCATTTGATTTAATGACCAATCTTTCTAAAGAGCTTCGTGAAAAGCTGAAAGATGAGTTCGATATTTACGGCTGTGAGGTCGAAAAAAAATCTGTTTCACAGCTCGATTCAACGGTTAAATATCTGTTCAGACTCATTGACGGCGAGTTTATCGAAAGTGTACTGATGAAGTACAAATACGGTTATTCTCTTTGCGTTTCAACTCAGGTTGGCTGCCGTATGAACTGTGCCTTTTGCGCCACGGGTGTCGGCGGCTTTGTGCGAAACCTGAGTGCTTCGGAAATTCTCAGCCAGATTCACGCCGCACAGAACGATATGAGCATAAGAGTTTCCCATATAGTTCTGATGGGTATGGGCGAGCCTATGGATAATTATGACAATGTTATCCGTTTTTTAAAGCTGGTAAATACCGATAACGGACTTAATATCGGTATGAGAAACATTTCGCTTTCAACCTGCGGAATAATTCCCGGCATTAAAAAGCTTCAGCAGGAGGATTTACAGCTTACGCTTTCCGTTTCGCTGCATGCGCCTAACGATGAAATACGTTCGCGTCTTATGCCCGTCAATAAAAAGTACGGTGTTGATGAATTGCTTTCGGCCTGCCGTGAATACAGCAAAGCAACCTCACGCAGGATTTCCTATGAATACGCAATGTTCGGGGGAGTAAATGACAGCGATGAATGTGCAAAAGAGCTTGCAGGCAAGCTTAAAGGTACGCTGTCACATATAAACCTTATTCCCGCTAACGATGTTACCGAATCGGGCCTTAAATCCAGCTCAGCCGAAAGGATTAAGAGGTTTACCGAAATTCTTGAAAAAAGCGGAAGAAACGTTACCGTGCGCAGAAGCCTCGGCGGCGATATTGATGCTTCCTGCGGTCAGTTAAGAAGCAAGCATAAAAAGGCTTGATTAATATAGATATTTATTTTGCATAACTCCATAAGAAAGGGGAGGCGCAAGAGATATAATATCTGCGCCGAAATTGCACTATGAAAATCACAGCTAAAACAGATACAGGTCTGATACGCAGCAATAACCAGGATTCTTATGCCGCAGGTGAGCTTCCCGGCGGTGTTGCCTGGGCAGTTGTCTGCGACGGAATGGGCGGTGCTGCCGGCGGAAACGTTGCCAGCTCCGAAGCGGTCAAAATGATTTCCCATTCTATTGATGAGGGCTACCGCAACGGTATGAGGCCTTCATCAATTCGGAATTTGCTTGAATCGGCTATAGTTTCGGCAAATGCCTGCCTGTTTGATATGTCACAAAAGGATGACGCTTTAAACGGAATGGGTACCACCTGCGTTGCAGTGCTGGTTGCGGATTCAACTGCTTATATTTCTCACGTAGGCGACAGCAGAGCGTATGTTGTTACCGAAAACGGCTTGCTTCGCCAGCTTACAAGAGATCACTCCGTTGTTCAGGATTTGGTTGAAAACGGCAGTATTACGCGTGATGAAGCTAAGAATTATCCCGGTAAAAACATAATAACCCGTGCTCTCGGTGTTGAAGAAACGGTCAGCGTTGATTTTTGCGAAGAAGATATTACGGACAGTGATATTCTTCTTATGTGTACAGACGGTCTTACAAATTTTGTAAACGATGAAGATATAGTCAACGCAGTTTCACACGGCAGCTTCTTTGAATATGCCGAGAGGCTTGTCGATATGGCAAATGCCAACGGCGGCGGAGACAATATTACGGTTGTAGCAATTGCATCTTAAGGAGGCGTAAATAATGGAAAACTACGTTGGTAAGCGCATAGACGGCAGATATGAAATACATGAAATTATAGGCGTAGGCGGAATGGCCGTTGTTTATAAAGCCTACGACAATATTGATGACAGAATTGTTGCGGTAAAAATCCTTAAGGAAGAATACATTTCAAACGAAGAATTCCGCAGAAGATTCAAAAACGAATCCAAGTATATTGCTGTGCTGTCGCATCCCAATATTGTAAAAGTTTACGATGTCAGCTTCGGTGACAGACTGCAGTATATTGTAATGGAATATATTGAGGGTATAACTCTTAAAGAATATATCCAGCAGCAAAAGGTGATTCAGCCCAGAGAAGCCGTGCTTTTTGTTACGCAGATTCTCCGTGCCCTTCAGCACGCGCACGATAAAGGTATTGTTCACCGCGATGTTAAACCGCAGAACATTATGCTTTTGCAAAACGGCAGTATCAAGGTTACCGACTTCGGCATCGCCAGCTTTAATCGCAGCGATACACGCACTATGTCTGACAGTGCAATCGGCTCTGTTCACTATATCAGCCCCGAACAGGCTAAGGGCGATTTTACCGATGCCAAGGCAGATATTTATTCCGTCGGCGTTGTTATGTATGAAATGCTCACAGGTACACTTCCTTTCCAGTCGGACAGTGCTGTTTCCGTTGCACTTATGCAGCTGCAGAATGAGCCCGACAGTCCGCGTGAGAGAAATTCCGCAATTCCTGTCGCTCTTGAGCAGATTACCATGCATGCAATGCAGAAGGAGCCTTCAGCGCGTTACCAGTCAGCAGCGCAGATGCTTCTTGATATTGATGAATACAAGCGTAATCCGGATATTAAGTTTGACTATTCGTATTTTGTTGACAATGAGCCCACAAAGTTCATTGACCGCAAAAAAATAACAAATAAAATACCTGTCGCAACAGATGACGAAACCGATATTAATAACGAAGAAATCATCGACGAAATTGATGATGAGCAGGCACGCTCAAACAGCAAGCTCATTCCTATTCTTACCGGTGCCGTTGCGGGTCTGGGTGCAGTGCTTGTTGTTATTCTTGCCGTTTTGTTCTTCTTTACGGATGTTTTCAAGTCATCTGAGCTGAAGGTGCCAGATTTTATGGGTAAGATTTATGAAACGGAAATCAAAGACAGCTCTAAATATAAGGATTTCAATATAGAAATAGAATATGAATACAGTGCCGATAAAGAAGTGGGTGCGGTTATAAAACAGAGCCCCGAAGAAGGCGAAAAAATTGATGAGGACGATGTAATACTTCTGACCATCAATACAAATAAAACCGCACTTGTTACGGACGTTTACGGTCAGTCCTATCTCATTGCAAAGCAGACACTTGAGGCGGCAGGCTTTGTTACGTCTTATGAAATGATTTTTGACACAAGCGTTGAAGAGGGTGTTGTAATAAATACATCCCCCGAACACGGTGAAGAAGCTGCAATCGGCTCAACTGTTATAATCTATGTTTCCTCTCATACTGATGCAGATGCTATAGAAACACCCGAAATAGTCGGTTATACTCAGGAAATTGCGCTTGATCTTCTTAAATCCGTAAACCTTGATTTCGGTGAGGTTACAGTTGAAGACAGCACGCTTCCCGCAGGCACGGTTATTGAACAGTTGCCTTTGGCAGGTGACCCCATTCACGAGGGCGAAAAGGTAGATATCAAGGTCAGCTCCGGCAAGGCTCCGACAAAATCCGTTGATTTGTCTGTTCGTCTGCCGTACAAAAACGGCAACGCAGGCTCGCTAAAGGTTTACCTCAACAATGTTGCGGTTGACGGCGCAAGCGCTGAAGTGCTTCTCAACAGCAGCACCTATTCCTTCAGCGTAAGCGGCTCCGGAAAGGATGATACGCTTATCGTTAAAATTGACGGCTCTGTTATCTACAGCTGTAAAATTAACTTTACCGCTGATCCGATTGTAATTTCCGATGAAAAAACAATTGATGACGTTTATTACGATTCGTTCTATTACGGAGCAATGAGCATTATTCCGAATGTTGAGGGCAAAACCCGTGAAGCGGCTGAAAAGGCTCTCAATGACCAGGGCTTCTATAATATTACTTTTGAAGAGCAGACAACGCTTGACACTTCAAAGGTAGGCAAGGTTATCGGACAGAAGCCGGAGCTTAACGGACTTAACAGATACAAGCAGTATTCAACTTCAACGGCTATTGTAATCGTTATCGGCAAGGGAGTACTCGGATGAGTTCTTTGAACGGTGTTTTAATTAAAGGAATTGGCGGCTTCTACTATGTAGAGGCCGCCGGCACAATATACGAATGTAAGGCAAAGGGGATTCACCGCCGCAAAGGGTTAACACCGCTTGCCGGTGACAACGTGCGTATAACGGTGAATAACGAGGGCTATTGCTCGCTTGATGAAATTCTTGAGCGCAGGAACTTTCTAATCCGTCCGCCCGTTGCAAATATTGACAAGCTCTTTGTTCTTGCTTCCACCTGCGACCCTGTACCGAGCACACTTGTTATTGATAAAATGACAGCCATTGCACAGGACAAGGGAATTGAATGTGCAATTGTTTTTACTAAGGAAGATCTTAAATCCGACGGCGGCCTTGCGGATATTTACAGAAAATCGGGCTTTGAAACATATACGGTGTCTTCTGCCAACGGTACGGGGCTTGATGAAATCCGAAACGCCATCAACGGCAATATTTGCGTGTTTTCCGGTAATTCCGGTGTTGGTAAATCAACGCTTTTAAACGCTCTCATTCCCGAATTGGCGCTTGAAACGGGCGAAATAAGCGAAAAGCTCGGCAGGGGACGGCATACGACCCGTCAGGTTGAGCTGTTTAAGGTCGGCGGCGGTTATATTGCCGATACACCGGGCTTTGCCGCAATTGATATGATGGATACAAAGCTTATGATAAGAAAGGAAAATCTGCCTTTCTGCTTCAAAGAGTTTCTGCCTTACCTCGGGCTTTGTAAATTTTCAACCTGTACTCACGTTGCCGACAAGGGCTGTAAAATCTGTGAGGCAATTGAAAACGGCGAGGTTATGAAATCCCGCCACGAAAGCTACGTTGCAATGTACAACGAGGTTAAGGATATAAAAGACTGGGAACTAAAGTAGTGAACTGACCCCAAAAAGTTAGACAAAGTTTTAAAATAAAACTTGTGCAAATTGAATATTAAGCAGCTAAAATGGCTTGAGATCTGTGCATAGCAGGTGTCAAGCCATTTAATTTTAGCTTGATTCTGCGATTGTTGTAA